>JBEIDH010000014.1:0-56124 GCA_040383535.1 Chthonomonas sp. | reverse complement strand
CCGAGGTCGTTTTCTAGGCAGGTCCAGAATTGGTAGCTGAGCAGATTCCCAAATGTATAGGTCGGGAAGTAGCCGATGAGGCCCGCGCTCCAGTGGACGTCTTGCAGGCATCCTTCGGCGTCGTTGGCGGGGGTGATTCCTAGATATTCTTCGTATTTGCTGTTCCAGAATGCGGGCAAATCGGCGATTTTTAGTTCGCCTTTGAGGATCGCGTTTTCGCATTCAAAGCGGATCATGATGTGCATGTTGTAGGTGACTTCGTCGGCTTCGACGCGGATGAAGCTTGGTTCGACCTTGTTGATGGCTCGGTAGACGCTCTTGACGTCTCGGCCGGCGAGTTGTGGGAATTTTGCGACGGCATGGGGGAGCATCCAGGAGACGAACGCATTGCTGCGCCCGACGATGTTTTCCCATGTGCGGCTTTGGGATTCGTGGATTCCCAGGCTAACGCCGCCGGCGAGCGGGGTTCGGTCCCATTTTTCGGGTGATCCTTGCTCGTACATTCCGTGTCCGGCTTCGTGGAGGGTGCCATAGATTGCCGACATCAGATACGGCTTGAACCGGGTGGTCAGGCGGATATCGTTGACGCTCCAACCGGTGCAGAACGGATGGGCGGCGGTATCGATGCGGCCTCGGTCCATGTCAAACCCGATGCTTTTGAGCAGGAATTCGGTGAATTCTCGCTGGTCGTTGGTGGGCCAATCGCCGTGGAGGAATGAATCGTCGGGTTGGGACGGGCTGTTTTTGATGTCGCGGATCAGCTCGACCATCGGCTGGCGGATGGAATCAAAGATCGCCACGCATTGGGCATGGGTCGCGCCTTCTTCGGATTGATCGATGAGGGCGTCGTACATTTCGTCCTTGTAGCCGATGAGGGTGGCTTCTTCTCGGGCGAGATCGAACATTTGCTCCATGATCGGGGCGAACTTGACGAAATTGTTGTTGGCTCTGGCTTCGACCCATAGATCGTGGGCTTCGGCGGTGAGCTTGCTGCGGCGGGCGACATATTCTGCCGGGAGCTTGGTGCGCAGGTCCATGTTTCGCTGGGTGACTCGCACGAAATCAGCGTCTTCGGTGCCGGGTTGGACTTCTTTGGTTGCGCCTTCGAGGGCCTTTTGGGTTTCTTCGGAGACAAATGCTTCGTGGGCCATGCGGCTGAGAAGGCTGACGTGGTTTGCGCGGGCGTCGCTGGAGTTTTTGGGGAGATAGGTCTGCTGATCCCAGTCCATGATCGCGATCGCGGCACCAAGGGCATTGACGTCGTAGAGTTTCGCTTTAAGTTGTTCTAAGGCGGTAGGCATGGCTTATTTTACCGGTGGTTGGGGATTTAGAATTCCTTGAAAGAGTTTATCGTTACGGTTGCTATATGACTGTGAATATGCCCGTATACTGGGATTGGAAGGTCGATTGGGGTCTTCAAGGATGCTTGTATGGAAATGAATGACAAAGTAGAAGAAGTCGTGGATAACGCGGCTGAAAAGACAGAAAACGCTGTCGAAACCACCGCTGATAAGTTTTCGGACAAGGCTCACGACCTTGCTGAAGCTGGTAAAGAAAAGCTGGAAGACGCCGCAGAGAAAGCTAAGGGCTTCCTTGGGGATTTGAAGGACAAGGCAATCGATGCTGCTGAGAATCTGACCAAGAAGGATCTCGACGGCGACGGCAAGATCGGCTGATCTTTGTTGCTTTTGGGAGGCTCCTCGGTTCGTTTGGACCGGGGGGCTTTTTTTGTGTTTGGGTTCGGTTTGTTTGGGTGGTTTGGATTGTTCGGGAAAAAGGGAATGACCGATAGGTCGCGATGGTCCCATAGGACCTAGGAAAGGCGACCATATGCTCGAACCAAACCACCCGAACAATCCGAACCCACGCCCCAAACCTTAAACTTTCCAACGAAATACTAATCAAATCCTCAGAAAAGTGCAACGCCCACCCGAGAATTAGTGTAAATTTCAATTATGAGCACAGGACATTCTCACCGCATTCCAGCTCGGGACCCGATCACGGGTCAGGCACTCTTTATTAGCGAACTCAAATCCGCTGATGGAGAGATCACCATTCGCGGGCATTTTGATGTGCCGCTCTTTTCGAGGCTGAACGACGAACAAACCAAATTTCTGGAGACATTTCTCCGGTGCCGGGGCGTAATCAGTTCGGTCGAAAAGGAACTTGGGATCAGCTATCCGACCGTGCGGAACCGGCTGGATGGCCTGCTCTCCGCACTGGATTTGGCTCCGACCAAGGAACCCAATCCGGCAATCTCCGCCGACCAAAGCCGGGAAGTCCTGGACATGCTTGAGCGCGGAGACATTACGGCTGAAGAAGCCAAGATCAGAATTCGAGGTGGCAAATCATAATGAGAGATGAAATCACGCGCATCATGCGCCTAGTGCAGGAAGGAAAACTTAGCCCAGAAGACGGCGCAGAACTGATTGACGCTCTGCAAGCCAGCCCCGATGAGCCGCCAAAAGCCTCAACTCAAGAAGCGGCAAACGAAGCCAAAGCCGAAGGAACAACCCCTCCACCTCCGCCAAATGCAAATTCAAATCCATTTGCTGGATTCCTGGACGCAGTCGAAAAGGTTGCAAAGGATGTGGCTTCCAACGTGGATTGGAACGAAGTCTCTACCCAGGTTCGCAAGGGAGTTTATCAGGGCACCGAAGCCGTAAAGAAAGTCGCCAAAGACATCAAAGACGGCAAGATCAACTTTGGCTTTGATGAAGCAAGTTCTAAGCAATATGAACACCCTCTGGTGATCTCCGAATCGCAAACCCTACGAATTGAGATTCCGAAGGGAGATATAAAGGTGGATTGCACGAAAGGGGAAGGCAAGATCGTCGCCAACATGACTTTCCACGCAGATTCAAAGGAAGCCGCCGAAAAGGCCGCCACAGAATTCACGCTCATGACCGAGGAAAGCGAGCATTTTGTGTTGCTGAAACTTCCTGAGTTTAGAAACATGTCAGGAGTATTCGAAATTTCGGTTCCACACAGCGTGGCGGTAGATATTCGTACTGACGCGGGTGACGTTAGTGTCATCGGCGCGATCGGCAGTAGCAAGGTTTCGGTGATCTCTGGCGATGTTGTGATCGAAAACAGCAAAGGCTCTCTGGAACTCGGATTGACTGGCGGCGACCTGACGATGAAGAATTCAGATTTCTCGAGCCTCTCAGTCTCGAACAAATCCGGTGATCTTCGATTGGAATCGGTAACTGGTGTCATCAACCTGCGTTCCTCTTCTGGTGATGTTGTGATTTCGGAAGCAGGTGGAAAGAGCCTGAGCGTTGAGACAATCTCTGGCGATCTGACCATTGCCTATGCAAACGGCATGAAGGGGAATGCGAGCCTGCGCACGGTAAATGGAGAAATCTCTGTTGCACTACCAGAGGATGCCGATTGCCGAATCAAGCTTTCTGCTATTCAAGGTGAAGTCACGAGTAAGCTTGTTCTTCAAGACGAAGCGCGAGCAAAAGGAAGTCTCACCGGGCGACTTGGTGAGGGCTTCGGAAGTCTGGATGTTAGCACGGTAAACGGTGACATTAGCCTTTCACCTGTTTTGACTTCGGCGACTATTCCATAATCAGGAATGACCTGGTGGTTGATGAAGTCTGAGCCCGATGTTTACGGCATCGAGGATCTAGAGCGCGAAGGCGAGAATATGTGGGAGGGGTGCCGGAACTATACAGTCCGGAACTTCTTCCGCGATTCATTTAAGGTCGGCGACCTTGCGATTTTTTATCACTCAAACGCAACCCCAAGCGGAGCTGCCGGGGTCATGGAGATTGTCAGAACTGGTTACCCTGATCCGACCCAATTTGATCCAACAAGCGAATATTACGACCCCAAAGCCAAGCCAGATGAACCGCGCTGGTTGGTTGTGGATGTAAAGTTCGTTTCCAAGTTTCCCAGGATTGTCCCGCTTGCCGAGATTAAATCCGACCCGGTTTTAAGCAAGATGCAAGTCTGTATGCGCGGGCAAAGGCTCAGTGTCATGCCGGTGGAACAGGACGAATTTGCGCGGTTACTCGAACTGGCGCAACAGAATCCTTGACGAAAAAATACCCCTGCGGGAGAATGCAGGGGAAGACCATGTGTTTTGAGAGAGACTTTGTGCTTTGCCGCGACTATGCCGCGGCTTCGTCTACGTTTGGAGTTGCGCGAACGATGCGATCCAGTCGGATGTCTCCGATGTCGGTGATCAAACAAGGCCCGTAGAGCGCAATGAAGTTGACGTCAAAGACTTCTACTGTTTCCAGTATCGGCGTTCCAGTCCGGTCGTTGTACTCTAGGTCAATGATTTGACCAACATGCTTTTTGGCTTCTGAAATCAGCATTATGTTATCCTTAAACTCCTGCGCCGCTCCGTTGCGTCGCATGATATATAAATGCCCGTTTTGACTTGTTTCCACCCTGCTAACCGTGCAGGGATTGAGGTTGCGTGCCGACAATCAGGCAATGATACAAGCCCGTAATCTTCGGGAGTATAGTAGAAACAGATGATCCATTCCCTTGATACAGCGCAGTGCAAGAACTTCGATCTCTCTTCTCGAAGGGAGTGGATATTGACCAATGGGATAGGCGGATTCGCGATGGGAACCGTCTCCGGAGCGAACCAGCGGCGATACCATGGTCATTTGGTCGCCGCCGACCCAGCTCCCGTTCATCGGATGGTTCTCCTTGGTAACATCGAGGCATTCGTTCAGAGCGACGGGAATCCGGTCGGAATCTCTTGCAATCAATATCAGGGGGCAGTGAACCCAGAAGGGCATCACTTTATTGAGTATTTTGCTGCGTTCGAGAAATTCGTCATGTGGCGCTACAAAGTATCAGGTGTCACGATCGAAAAGCGGATCGCAATGCATCAGGGCGTCAACGCTGTGACCATATCGTACCGAAACGTTGGCGAAAGGCAGTGTGGGCTCTCCCTACGACCCCTGGTCGAACACAAGTTCTACCACGAGAATTTTTTGTCCCGCGAGGACTACCCTGAAGTTCAAGCATTTCCGAAGAATCGCTCGATCATTGAGCAAGACGGTCGGACCCTGATCTTGCGTCACGAAGGGGCACAGCGTGTTCCGAGCGTGGGTTGGTACTACCGGTTTGAGCACATGCGGGAGCTGGAGCGCGGACTTGCGGCTCGTGACGATTTATTCTGTCCTTGCGAACTAAAGTACGAGCTCTTGCCTGGGGAAGAAGCCGTCGTCGTCGCTAGCCTGAATGATGATGCTGAACCTTGGACGGATTGGACCGAAACCCCTCGCGAGTCAAGCTTTTCGGGGATGCTCAAAAGTGCCGCAAACAAGTTCCTGGTCGAAACCCCGAGTAGAACTTCGATTATCGCTGGCTATCCTTGGTTCACCGATTGGGGACGCGATACGATGATTTCTCTCCCCGGGATCTGCTTGCACACAGGTCGGGTGGATATCGCGCGAAAAATTTTGCGAGATTACGCAAGCCAGATGAACCAGGGTTTGATTCCAAATCGATTTGTTGAGGAAGGCGAGGCTCCAGAATACAACACCGTTGACGCCACACTTTGGTTTGCTCACGGAATCTACAAGACTCTTGTCGCCGAGTGGGACGAGAAGTTCGCTAAAGAGATGTTCAAAGCTCTGGAAGAATCCTTTGGGTGGCATATCAAGGGAACCCACTACGGGATCAAAGTTGACCCGGCAGACGGGCTTTTAACCCAGGGTGCAGAAGGAAAACAGCTTACTTGGATGGACGCCAAACTTGGCGACTGGGTCGTGACCCCTCGCCATGGCAAGCCAGTTGAAATCAACGGTCTTTGGATTAACTTCCTGCGAGTTTTAGCCTGGATGAGTGAAAAACTCGGAAAGGACGTGAGCGCGTTTAATGCCGCCGCCGACCTTGCATCCGCTAGCTTTGAAAAGAAGTTTTGGAAAGAATCACTGGGCTACTTCATGGATACGATCGAACCGGATGATGCCTCCCTACGACCGAATCAACTCATTGCCATGGCCCTTCCATTCGGGCCTGTCACGCCTGAGAAAGGCAAAAAAGCACTCGAAATTATTGGTCGGGATCTTCTTACTCCAGTTGGATTGAGGACTCTTGGACCAGCCGATCCGTACTACCGAGGACAATTTAAAGGTCCGATCAGCGAACTTGACGCCAGCTATCACCAAGGAACGGTTTGGCCCTGGTTGATGGGGCCATACATTACCGCTCTAGTCAAAATGACTGGAGATAAGGCGGAAGCAAAGCGGATTCTCAAGGCGGGTAAGGACTTGCTAAGCGAGTACGGAATTGGAGGGATCGCCGAAGTCTACGACGGAGACGAACCGCGATCTCCGGGTGGTTGCCCTTGGCAGGCCTGGTCAGTTGCCGAGTGGCTTCGCGCATGGGTCGAAGACGCAGAAGGAAAGTGAAATCCTAGAGTCAAATTTGATGCGTGAGGCGTCTGAAACAGTGATCCTTTCCTGCGGACGCGTATGGTTTGGAATTTTTATCTCAAGAGAATCACCATGGTTAACACTCGCATTTCTATCTTCGCTGCGGTTCTTGCCGTCAGCCTATCGGCTTCTCATGCGCAAGAAATCAAGCCCCTCGGGCTTTCGCTACGCGTTGGCAATTTTTATCCAACCTCCAATGTCGCCCAATCCGTTGGAAAGTCTTGGCTCGGCTTTGGCGCCGACTTCAAGCTGAAGGACTTACGCTATGCGAATGCAAGCGGGACTTCCTCAATGCTTTCACTGAGCGTAGATTCTTTCACTAAGAAAGGTCAGCGATCCTTGCCAGTGAACTTGAACTACGTGACACGTCAAGAGAAAATGTACTACCTAGCGGGAGCAGGTGTAAACTTCGCGAAGACGCTGGGGAGCTCGTCGAGCTCAGAATTCACGACCTTAAGCTATCAGTTCGGGCTTGGTTTTGACATCACAAAGGGCAACATGCCGTATTTCCTAGAACTCAAGTGGATGGGTGCAGCCGATTCTCGTCTTCACGGATGGGGAGTCTTCGCAGGCGTTCGGTTCTAAAGCCGCACGTAAAGCAACTATCAAAAGCGAACCTCGAATTGAGGTTCGCTTTTTTTAATCCTGGTAAAGTCTGGTGAACTCTCGCCGAGAATGTGCGTTAATGCAAGCTGATGTCGCTTTTTCAAGGAGTAACCCATTTGGGACATAAGGACAGACTCGATGCCGCCGCAGAAGCGGTTCTCGTCGCTCAGTTTCGGCAGCAAAACTACGAAACCTTCAGCAAGGTCGTTGATGCCTTCCAGAGCCGAGTGCACGGGTTTGTTCGTCGAATGGTCTCCAATCATGAAGAGGCGGAAGACATCACGCAAGAAGTTTTTATTCGGGCTTATCAGAGCGTCAATCGGTTCGATGGTAGATGTAGCCTCCGGACCTGGCTCTTCAGAATCGCATACAACCTTTGCGTTGATGCCTCTCGGAAAAAGGGGAGAAGCGTACAGGAGGCATCAATGATTGATGCAAATTCCGAAGAGGTATTCGACGTCGCTGACTACCGATGGAATCCCGAAACCCTGGTCTTGGATGATGAGCTTATGCAGGTTGTGGAACAATCCATCATGAGTATGAGCGAGAAGCTCCGGTCGATCTTGCTTCTCCACGATCGTGAAGAGTTGGGATATGACGAACTAGCCCAGATGCTGGACATTCCCGTCGGAACCGTCAAAAGCAGATTATTTTTAGCAAGAAATACCGTGATGAAGGCGGTAGAAAGTTACCGAACCGAAACACAACGCACCAATTTTTATCAAGAGGGAGGACAAAGATCATGAAAAATGAACAACAGTGGATAAAGAAAGTGGTCGCGGAAGAGCCTCTGAGTCTCGCAGAAACTTTGAGTCTGGAAAATGCCCTCGACCAGCAAGCGAGTCTTCGACGCGTGATCGAAAATTTAGAAGATGATTCACCGAGCTTGGCTTGGCGATCAAAGCTGAATGAACGATTACTTGCCGAGACTCCACAGCCGAAATCCAAGTTTAAGTGGTTACCAATTTTTGGATATGGCACCGCTGTAACCGCTTGTGCAATGGGAGCGTACATCATGTTGCTCCGACCAAATATTGCTTCTCACTCTGCGACTGAGTCGCAGGTCAACACGGAATCTGTTCTGGTCGCAGCGCACGAATCCAGCTCATTTGCCCTAGATTCAGCTTCAACTTCTGGAGCCCAACCCGTGGGAGAATCCAATGCCGCTGAGACCTTTACATGGTCCGAGGAAGATTTAGGGGCTTTATGAAACGTATCCTCTCTGCTGTAATCTGCTGTGCTGTCATTTTGTCAAGCACTATGGCTCAGGGTGGGCCACGGAAAGGTGGAGGACCTGAGCATCCCTTGTTGCGGAAAGCAATGATGGCGCAGAAGACACTGCGGTACACCGGAGTCAGGACACTCATCTTGCGTACTGGCGTGGAGGAGCAGTTTTCGAACGAGAGTATTTGGTTCGATCGCGGAAGAATGCGGATCGAGTATTCAGGCAAATCGCCAAATGCTGGTCAAGTTGTTGTTGTCGCGGACGGGAAGAGGTTTCACTACTTCCCTGAGGCAAATGAAATTCAAGTCCGCCAGTCACGAGGCGAAGAATTGTTTCGTCTTGGTGAGCTGATGCGCCCGGGACAAAAACCAGTTTTTTCGGACACGGTTGGAGCAAAGATAGCGGGGAGACAAACGCGTCTGTTCCAAGCCGCAGACCCCCGTGGTAATGTCATGGCTAAGCTCTGGATTGATCCCGAAACGGGAATGATTCTTAAGCGAGAAATGTTTGATCCGACTGGTCGTCGTGTTGGAGCGATGGAATTCACCGACTTCAATCTTAAAACATCTTTTGCACCGGATGATTTTCGAATCATTCGAAAAGGAGCGAAGATTGTTACCATTGAACAATCGTTTGAACAAACAGCAAAGAAGCTCGGTTTGCCAAATTTGCAGATACCAGAATCAACAGGATTTTCGCTGGAGATGGTAAGAAGAGTACGCTTGCCCGAAGGAAAATTCGCATTAAGTGCGGCTTATTCCCGCCAAGGCAAATCCCGCGTAACACTATTTATCCTGCCCGAGAACGTTGACGAAAAGCGCCTATCTTTGGCTAAGGGCGGGCGCCTGAACAGCGCGATGAAGCAGGTTGGAGTAGTTCGTGTACTCCTGATCGGCGCGTCGCCAAAGTCGGAACTCGAAGTACTCCTCGCCGAAATTCGTTGAGCCTGAACCTAGGATCCGAACAAAAGCCAATTGCCCGAAACCTTTAGGGGGTCGCGACGGTTATACTTTATACTCGTGGCAACAAAAGCAAAAGTTATCCGAAACGCGCCCAAGCGCGTAAAGGCAAAGTCGTCCGGTTTGCGCATTGCTAAAGTCATCGGATCCTTGGTCTTTCTGCCGCTTGCCGTTCTTCTGCTTGCGGGAGGTCTTTTCTTTGGGCTGGAGCTAAACAAGGCCGCAGACAAAATCCCGCGTCTTGCCACGATTATGGAGACGCTGGAGACAAATCCCACCCGGATTTACAGCGCGGACAAGAAGCTAATCTACGAAAGCCTCAAAGAGTACCGGAAGATCGTCTCTCTGAGGGACGTTCCTGAAGTCGTGATTCAGGCGACCCTTGCCGCTGAAGATAAGCGGTTCTATGAGCACAATGGTGTTGATCCGTGGGCAGTTGCCCGACAGGCTTTTACGAACGTACGCTCTCAGCGAATCTCTGGAGGTGCCTCAACGCTCTCTATGCAGCTTGCGAAGCGGCTTTACACCAGCAACGATCAAACCTTCAGACGGAAGATTGAAGACGCCGCAATTGCTCTCCAGATGGAGCGGACACTTACGAAGTCACAGATTCTCGAGCTTTACATCAATCAAGTCTTTTATGGGGCCGGGTCCTATGGGGTTGCCGCCGCCGCCGAGCGCTATTTTGGCAAAGACCTCAAAGAGTTAAGCATCGCGGAAGCTGCGATGCTCGCAAGGTGTGTCCGAGTCCCAAGCCGCGAAAATCCTTACGCGAATATGCAGAAAGCGATCGAGAATCGCAATGCTGTTCTCGGCGTGATGCGCGATGAAAAGATGATTACCGAGCAGGAATATCAGGATGCAAAAGTAGAAGAGGTCAAGTTGCGGCCCAAAGAAGAATTGGAGCGGCCGACAATAAAGGCAGCACCCTATTTTGTGCGCTTTATTCTTGACGAAGTCAAGAAGGAAATGGGCGAGGATGCTCTTGATCAGGGCTTGATCATTGAGACCACGGTCAACATCGGAATTCAGGAATACGCCGAATCACGTGCCAAAAAGCTTGTTGAGCAGTATCGTCGGTCCGGGGTACGAACAACCGCCTTCATGCTGATGAATCGCTCTGGTGAAGTCCTCTGCATGATTGGAGGAGTCGACTACAAGCGGAATCAGTTCAATATCGTCACTCAAGGGTCACGTCAGCCGGGATCGGCGATGAAGCCACTTGTTTATGGCGCTTTCTTTGAGCAGGGCCACAACCCATACGAATCCATTGACGCCAGCACCTACCGCGAACGCGACGGCGATAAAGAGTGGGAAGTCGAGGGGCGAGGTGGCAGTGTCTCGGTGATGAGTGCGATTGCATTCTCAATGAACCCACCTGCCGTGCGTGCAATGAAGGCCGTCGGACCACAAACGTTCGTTCGGAGCTACGCACCAATTTACGGAATTAAGTCAAAAATCCCGGCGGTTCCTTCTCTTGTTCTCGGATCCGTCGAACTTCGTCCAATCGAACTAGCCACTGCCTATTCGGTATTCCAGCAAAATGGGAACCGCCTCACACCATACGGAATTAAGCGCGTCACCGACGCGAAAGGTCAGGTCCTAATGACAAGCGAGCCCAAGATTACCAGGGGTGTTCTCAGTTCGGGTGCGGCAGAGGATGTAGACCGATGCCTGCGAGAGGTTGTGACTCGCGGTTCAGGAACAACCGCTGGAGCGGTTAAGCGGGCAAGAGGAAAAACAGGCACCACGAACGAAAACAAGGACGCCTGGTTTGTAGGTTACACAGATAATTATATCGCTGTCGCTTGGGTTGGGAACGAACAATACGACGAAGAAACCAAATCGTGGAAGTATCGAGCGATGTCGTCTAGAGTAATGGGAGGTTTGGTTCCAATCCGGCTCTGGCGTGATGTCATGTTGCGTGTTCAAGACAAACTTGGCGAACCAGCGATTCCTCGTTCGGAATTCCAACGAGGCTCGGAATATAACACGGCTCCGACTAACATTGATGGCGAGAATTTCGAATCAAGGGAAGAACGGATAGACGGGCCTGGAGAGAGCGCGGAAGATCCCGCTGAACCGCCTTCTGGAACCCCTGCAGGTGGTGATACTCCAACGAGGACGCCAGACGGAACGACCCCAGGAAGCACTCCGTCCCCAACTCCAGATCGGACACCACCAGCGCGGGAACCTGATCCTAAGCCTTCACCCGATGATCCCGTTGAGCCAGTTCCAACGCTCCCCGATGATCCAGGCGGAACCGGCGAACCAGGGACTTAGTAATCAGACATGTCAGTCATTCACACCGAGCGAGAAAATCCGGTAGATCTCCCAATGTTGATTTTTCCAGTTGGGATTATCTGTTTGGTCATTGTGTTCGCGCTTCGGTTGTGGTACCTCCAGATCGTCAACTACGATGAAGCCGTAAGAAGCGCTCAGGGTATTCGCACGAAGCGGACCCAGATTAGCGCACCAAGGGGGCTGATCACGGACGTGAAGGGTAGGTTGATTGCTGGGGTCCGCTCGCAATACGTTGTTACGGTGCCTCCGAATGAAGTCATCAAGGACGAGACGCTTCTGACACGTATTGGGGCAGTGCTAGGAATTGCCGAAAAGGACTTACTCGCAAATCTTGCTGAACGCAGACCAGAAGTTCGATCACGGATCCCGGTAGCCATTGCTGAGGGTATCACCGAAGCCCAGGCGACGAAAATTGTGGAACATCACGACCTTCAGGGAGTTGAGGTTTCGCTCAAACCGATGCGTTACTACCCAGTTCCGCTTAACTTCACCCATGCGCTTGGCTATGCGCGTCGGCCGAGTGATCGCGATAAACAGCGCTATTTTAAGAAGGATATTGGGCTACCCGACTTAGTCGGTAAGTCTGGAATTGAGTATGCCCACGACTATGAACTCATCGGTGAGCCAGGCAGGGTGACAGCAAGTCTCAACGAGGAAAATGAAATTAGCTCCATCGAAGTCGTAGAGAAGTCCCAACCGGGATCAAAGCTGACCCTCGGTTTAGACATTGACTTACAAAATTATGCAGCTTCGTTGCTCGGGGATCGCTCTGGGGCCGTAGTTGCCGTTGAACCTGCGACTGGGTTAGTCCTTTGCTACGTCAGTACGCCATCTTACGACGTGAATAAGTGGCTCAAGCCATTCCCGACTGCCGCGTACAAGGTCATCGATGACGACCCCGAGAAGCCATTTCTGGATCGAGGAGCGAGTATCCAAGTCGCACCAGGGAGCACGTTCAAGATGGTCACTGCCCTTGCTGCATACATGGAAGGGAAGTTCGATTCAAACTGGTCGGTCTATTGCAACCGAGGGATCAAGGTTGGAAATCGTCACATTAAGTGCACGGGGTTCCATGGCTCGGTGACTTACAATCGGGCGATGGCTAGCTCTTGCAATGCCTACTTTATTGCGCTAGGTTTAAAGGTCGGGCCGGAGGCAATTCGAAAGGCCGCCCGAACCTGTGGTTACGGCGAAAAAACCGGCATCGATTTGATGGCCGAGAATAAGGGCCTGGTGCCAACCGTCGAATGGAAGCAGCTTTTCATGCCAAAGGGCGAAAAAGCTCAGTGGTATCGCGGCGACACTGCAAACATTTCGATCGGACAAGGTGCTATGGAGGCGACGCCGATTCAACTCGCGAATATGGTGGCATTCTTTGCGAATCGTGGGAAAATCTACCGTCCGCATTTTGTAAAATTGATCAACGGAAAGCGAATGATTGAGCCAGAAGTGATCCACTCCTATGAAGCTTCGCAAGAGTTTTGGCACCTTGTCCAGCAGAGCCTGTCTTCGGTAACCCGTACAGGAACCGCCCGGGGGAGCGCAATCGCCCGGGTTGACATGGCAGGTAAAACCGGCTCGGCGCAAAACAGTCGAGCAAAGAAAACCGACTCAATCTTTGTCGGCTATGCGCCAGCAGATAATCCCAAAATCGCGATTGTCGTGCTCGCGCAAAATGCGGGGCACGGTGGGGAAGTTGCCGCCCCAATCGCGGCGAAGGTTGCCGACTTCTACTTATTCCCTCCAGAGAAGCAACAACCGAATGCGAAACCCTCTAAGGAACCTGCTCAGCTAGCGCAGCGCTGAGAATGCGCTCGGAGTCAATAAGATCGGGTCTCTGGAGGTCTGTTGATCTGGCGATGTTTATTTCCACGAGCGCCTGCTTGCCCATTTCCACGATGAGTGTGGCGTCTTCGATGCTCTCACCCGCCCACTCCAGGTTGGCCTTTGCCGCATTGCGAATTTCGGGGATCGTGACTTTTGCGTATTCTGCAAACCCCAAGATTGCTTCCTTTAGTAATTTTTCTCGCTCTGGACCCATGGGCATTCCCTTGGCGACGAGATAACGAGCCTCGTACGTCTCGGTAGGAATCCGCTGGGGAATCGCTCTTACGAGGAAGTATGGCGTGGATTCGATCGCGAGCATTTTGGAAAGTTGCTGCTCGGCCTGGTCTTGCTGTTGGTTCGCGAGCGCGATTTCGATGAGGATTTTATGGGTAATCAGGTTGCTCGGATCGCGAGTAAGGACTTTGAGAAGCTGAGCCCTTGCCCCTTCTGGATCTCCCATTGCCATCAGAAACCTGGCGTACATGCGGAGGTTGCGAGGGGACGGAGAATTCTCCGCCGCGCGTCGGAGGTTAGTTGCCTGATCCGGTCCAGGAAGGCTTGAAAGCAATGCATATCCGTCGCCGTCACCGGGCGCGAGTTGTATTGCGGTTTCCAGTGCTTCCCTGGCAGCATTTGAATTACCTTGGCCAAGAGCAAGAAGTGCATTCGCTTTTCTCGTCTCGACTAGACTCAGATTGCCCCACGCCAATATCCCAACGAATCCCACGGCAACCGCCCCAGTTCGCCAGGACTTGGGCAAATACTCGGGAATCGCCCCATCCGCACAAACCAGCAATCCAGTCCCAAGCAAAGCATAAAAACTCAGCCCAATTCCGAAGTGCTGCCAGTCGCTATCAATGAAATTGTGCGCCATGCACGCCGCAACCGCCGCGATGATTCCACTGAGCAAAGCTTGGCGATCTGGTGAAAGGTTTCGAATCCCACGTAACATCACGAAGCCCCATGCCCCAAGAAAAGCAAGCCAGGCAGACAGAGCGGCAACGCCACCCTCCACTCCGATTTGCAGAAAACCCTGGTGCGCCATCACCGTCTGCGGAACAAGTGCCGGACGAGTTGCCTCAAATCGGAATGTTCCAGGTCCATATCCGACCGGGTTGGCTTTCATTAAGGCGACTGAACTTTGCCAGAGTAATGTTCGAAATCCTTCCGATTGCTGTTGCGTTTCTCCCGCTGCCCCGACCCGCGCTAAAGGCGCACTTTGATTCGGAGTTCGGGTCATCGCCAACGCTAGGATAACGACCAAAACCCAAGGTGCGAAGGAGGGAAGCCCCGACTTTAACTGCTTCAAAGCGATAAGCATAACCCCGAAGGTGATTAATCCAACAACCGCGGCTAGATAAGATCCCTTACTCTGGGTTAAAACGAGCGCAAATCCCATCAGCAAAATCCCCGATCCACAGAGAAGCTGGATCAAGCGATCTCGCCCGATCATCAACCCCATTGAAGCGAAAATCCCGAGCAAAAGCATGCCTCCGAGCGCATTTCCATTCACCCAAGAGGTGAAAATTCGCCAAGTCGGGTCAGTTGCCCTCATGCTTGCGTATTCCAGGATTCCCTCGATTCCGAGAACAACGCAACCTAGCGCGATCGCCCCCATGGCTAAAACGGGTCCTGTCGTGCGTCCGAGGATAGACACACAGGCGATTAAGGTTGCCCCATAAGCGAGCCACTCCAACCAGGCCGACCAGCTTATCCAGCTGAAAGCCGAAAATGCACAGGTCAAACCCATGAGCGCTGTGAATATGACAAATGGGAAAAAGACAGTCTGCGTGGGGAGCTGCAAGACTTTGCTCTCGCGAAAGTTAAGGAGCCATCCACCCAGAATCAAAAGGCAGATGATCAATCGAGCCGTTTGCGGATACTCCGCACCACGGATTCCCTCAAGCAAACTGGTTGCTGGCATTGCCTGAATGCCGAGCTGACCACCCAGCAAAGGAGCAAAAAAGAGCCCAGCAAGTAGCAATATCAACGGGGCTCTCTTTAGATCCATCTAAATTTCCTACGCACATTATCCACTTGATTTGAGACCAGAAACAGCCCAGCCCGCCCATAAATTCCAACGAATGCGAGGACGAAAGCAAATGGACGTAAGGGCAAGGTGACTTTTTCAATCAAGTGCTTTCGGAAAAACAGCATCATGCTTCGGTGGAATCGAAGCACCATCCTGTTTGGAACTTTGCTGGTACTGGTACCAATTTTGTGAGTTATAACCGATTGTGGAGCGTAGCCAACCTTCCAGCCAAGTTCCCAATTCCGCCAGCAGAGATCCATGTCTTCACAATACATAAAAAACCTTGGGTCGAGTTCGACTAACTTATCCATTGCTTCTCCGCGAACAAGCATCGCCGCTCCGCTCACCCAGTCAACGATTGCCGGCTCATCGTGGGAAATGTCTTGCATTAGGTAGGTTCGGGTCCAAGGATTTTTTGGAAACAGCCTCCCGAGGGGTGTGTTCCGGAACAAGGCAGCTAGTGGATTCGGAAACCTCCGGCATGAGTACTGGAGAGATCCATCTTCGTTGAGCAACTTCGGTCCGATGATGCCTAAATCCGGATTGATCCGAAGGTGTTCCATCAACCCAGCAATAGCGCCCGGATGAACGAAGGCATCCGAGTTGAGCATCAAGACGTGCTTTGCCCTTCGAATCATGAGCCCCCGATTGTTTCCACCAGTGAAGCCAAGATTCCTTCTTTCTAGGCTCAGGCGAACCCAGGGAAACTCGGCTTCGACCATCTCGGCCGAACTGTCTTGGCTGTTATTCTCGATCACGATGACTTCGAATCGCGCCTCATCCCGACATTCGCCCAGACAACCCAAGCACCGGCGGAGATCGTCCACCGTATTCCAGCTACAAATGATGATGCTGAGTTCAAAATCCACGAGAATAGCCTTTCGCCCTCACAAAGGCTCCAAGATACACGATCCAAGCCAATAGTGGTAGCAAGACGGGATGAACAATGCGATGTTTTTTGAGGAACCTAATAAGTGATCGATGCGATTCCCAGATCATTGGCTTACGCACTTGCTTTGTGCTCATGCCGCCATGATGTTTGACGTGAATACTGGGGACATACTTTGTCTCCAACGCTGCCAAGTGGAGGCGATAGCTGAGATCAACGTCATTAAAGAAAATGGGGAAACTTGGGTCCAAAATTTGATCTATCCTTCCGATTTGCTCCAAAGCAGACCGTCGAAACAGTAGAAAAGTTCCCATGGGTTGAGGCGCGAGTTGCTCCTTCGCATAATCAAATTTCGAAAGTCGGTACGAGTCCCACTTTCCACCCAGTTTTGGACCTAGTACGGTAATGTCTCCAACGATTCCTGGGATGGTGGGGAACCCTCGTACGCTAGGTTGCGTCTTGCCATCGAGTCCGATCAGACGTGCACAAAGCCCCGCAAATTTAGGATTATTCTCCAACCAACCGATACTTAAAGACAGGGAGGTCGGGAAAACTTCAGTATCGGGATTTAACAGGAGCAGGTAATCGCCTCTTGCGGCTTTTGCCGCAAGATTATTACCCTCCGCATATCCCGTATTTTTACCGGGCTCCAGAAGAATGACGTTTGGAAAATTTGCTTTCACCATCTCGGGGGAGCCGTCTGTGCTGGCATTGTCCACGACTAGCACTTCTACCGGGCATTCCGGTGGAAAACTTTGTAAAGAAAGTAGGCACTCTTTAAGCATTTCAACCGTATTCCAGTTAACGATGATAATGCTGAGCATGGCGCTGAAGGGAGGTTACCCCCACAAAAGGTTGACTTTCCGAGCTCCGGCGGGTATTATCACTTGGTCAGGGATCGTCGCGTACATCGCGCGGCTGAGGGTTCCAGGCACCAGAGGCAGGAAATCGCTCTACTTATGAAGACCTTCACCTTATGGGCCTGCTTGCTACTAGTAAGCGTGTCCTTTGCAAAAACAACACATACCGCGGCTAAGTCGGACAACGACTACAAGATCGCGAAGAAGTATGGGGTTTCTGTTTCAGAACTCCAGAAAGCTAATCCGAAAATTAACTGGAATAAGCTCCGACCTGGTACGAAGGTCATCGTACCAACCAAGGACAAGAAGTCCGCATCCAGTTCGAAAGATTCGAAGAAAACGACCACCAAGACTGTTGTCGCTCATCCAAAGCCCAATTCCACACACATCGTCGGGCCAGGAGATAGTGATTGGTCTATCGCTCGGAAGTTTGGACTCACCGTGGCTCAGCTCCACGCCATGAATCCGGGCGTGAAATTCCATCCACTGCGCGATGGAGTCAAAGTTAAGGTTTATCTCAAACCAGCGGCAGTTGCCAAGAAGGTTGATTCAGCTCCAAAGGCCGTACCTCAACCGAAAGAATCCACGGTCGCCGCGAAAGCACCAGCACCGAAGACAAATCCGAAGGAAATCACAACGATTAATGCCCAGATTGCAAAGTCTGACGTGATCGTCCGTTCAAGCGCATCAACTTCTGGGGGTCGCATTGCGACTGCAAAGAAGGGGATGGTTGCTCGAGTGATGGACCGGAAAGGTGATTGGTACAACCTCACATTTGCCGGTGGAGTTTCAGGTTGGGTTCGATACGACATGCTTTCCAACACGGATAAGCAAGTCACACCGACCGTCTTGGCTGTTGTGAAGCCAAAAAGTCAAGCTCCTAAGCGAGTCGCTTCAACAGTTGCAACATCCGGAAACGCCTCTGTTTCTGGTGACGCGCTGATGAAGACTGCTTACGGATGGCTTGGAACACGCTATGTTTATGGTGGAACTTCACGTTCCGGCGTGGATTGTTCTGCATTCGTTGGCGCGGTTTACCGTGCGCACGGCATCAACCTTCCAAGGACTTCGGCTGAGCAGTACCGCCGAGGAACGCCAGTCTCCCGTGGGGAACTAAGGACAGGAGATTTGCTCTTCTTCCGAACCCGTGGTGGTTCTCGAGTCAGCCACGTTGGAATCTACATCGGTGACAACAAGTTCATCCATGCAAGTTCCGGTGGACGACAAGTCCGCATCAATGCGCTTACGGGATACTACTCGCAGCGATTTGTCGGTGCAAAGAGAATTTCCAGTAAGTTCACAACCTCTAGCGTGGATTACTCACGCTACCTCGATAATGAAGTGGAGGAGCCTTCTTTCAACGAAGATCCGCTTCCTGAACCGATTCCTGCTGGCGACACGTTAACTCGTGGAGCCGACACGGTCGCTGATTAGGACCCAGATTGTCGAGGTAAAACCCAGCCCAGCTCACTTTGAGCTGGGCTTTTTTCGTTTAGCCGGGGGCTTCCGTTGCCGGGTACGATTTGGCTTCATGAAGATCGCGACGTTCAACGCCAACAGCATCCGAGTGCGCCAAGATGCCATTCTTGACTGGCTCGCCCAAAACGATCCCGATGTTCTCGCGATTCAAGAAACCAAAGTTGAGGACGCCAAATTCCCACGAGAGGCATTCGACGATGCCGGTTACCACCTCGCTTTTCATGGTCAGAAATCCTACAACGGCGTCGCGATTCTGAGCAAGTCTCCGATGTCAAATGTGAAGATGGGATTCGGTGATCCGCTTTGGCCGGACGATTGCCGCATTCTCAGCGCGACGATTGATGGTGTTCGCATCATCAATACCTATGTGCCAAATGGAACTGAGGTAGGGGTGGATAAGTGGTTCTACAAAATGAACTGGCTAGAGCATTTTGTTGATTTCCTAAAGGCGGAAATGGCAGCAAACTCAAAGCTCATTTGGCTTGGGGACATTAACATTGCTCCTGCTGACATTGATGTTCACGATCACCGTCGCCTTCTCGGGCAGGTCGGACACCACCCCGATGAATTTGTACGGTTGGCAAAGATTGTCGATCTCGGACTCACCGACGTTTTTCGAAAATTTGAACCCGGTCCCGGACATTTCACCTATTGGGCGATGTTCGTCAAGAGCGCATTTGCAAACAACTCTGGATGGCGCATAGACCACATCTACGCCGCTGGAGACCTCGCGGATCAATGTACGGGTTGTCGCATAGACAAAGGTCCGAGGGGCTTAGAGCGACCCTCGGACCATACCTATGTTGTGGCGGACTTTACGCTTTAGGAGCGGATTCTGGCGAATCTTTCTTTTCGGCTTCTTCGCGGATGCTGGTATCCATCATGCGCTTGCCTTCTTCTAATCCCTTCTGAAGTTCTCCAACACCTTTACCAACGCCTCGCATGAGCTGAGGAATCTTTGTGCCGCCAAAGAGGATCAGCACAACAAGAACGATCAGGATCATTTCTTGTTGACCAATCAAGGCGAGAGGGATGAGGTTCATTACTTGCATCATTTTCGTGGAGTCCGTACTCTAATTATACGCCCTGCGAGGGCAATAGACGCGAATGGTCATCAAAAGTTCATGACGAAAAGAATCACCTAGTCGCCGGGGAGCCTGCTCCGGCATCATAACCATCTTTAATCTCACCTACAACCGGAATGATGAGCCATTCCCGCAGTTGTCCGAAGACACGATCGTTGGACTTCGTCTTGGCAAGTACGTATGGCTCGGCACCATTCTTCGGATCGGGTTTTTCAAAGATCAAGATTGCGTTATTGAAGTCTTTGATATCCTCTTTCTTCTTTCCAGCGAGATCGGAATTATAGAAGAACGGGTTGATTCTCTTTTCTGAGATGCTGTAGCATCCCCAGACGCCCTCAATATCGCTGAACTTAAATTTGATCGGCGACTTATCAATGTCTTTGAATTCTTTGGAGGTCTTGCGAGCATTTGCGAAAAATGGCTTGATGTCTTCCTTCCAAGTTTTCGCATCGGGATACTTGCCATTCTTGTCGTAATAAGCCTGGAATGACTCCTGGAGCATTTGACCATCCATGACGCAGCCACCCATGGATTCCATCACCGGCTGAATCCCCTTTGCAGCATTGAAGATGCCAAATCCTCCGATTCCGCAAAGCAAAGCGCAAGATGCCCCTACGCCGATAAGAACGTAAGTTAGGGTTTTATTTCCACCAGATTTTGGCGCCGGAGTTGTGTAGTCCATGAACGTATTGTACGCAAATTCTCGAATCTTGGGTTTCATGAGTTGAAGCGGCTCCATCTGTGCAGGCAAAGTCGTCTATTCTTAATCAATTGCTATGAATGACCCTGTAGATGTCAACGTCCTGCTCAAGCACTCGCAAAACGATACGATTCGCGCTCTCTTGCGGGCTCTGGATCTTCACGGACCAGGAGAGGCGGAACACGCCGATCGTGTTGCTGTGTATTCGGTCGCAACCGCAGAGGCTATGGGGTTGAGTGATGAAGTGCTGCAAGACGTCCAGAAAGCCGCGCTTCTTCACGATATCGGCAAGATAGCGATTGATCGTAGCTTGCTCCGAAAGTTGGGTGACCTGACGGATGCGGATCTCGCCTTACTTAGGAAGCATGCCGAGATGTGCGAGGAGGTTCTGATCGATCTACCGTGGCTAGAGAATGCGGTTCCTTATGTCCGGCACCACCACGAGCGATTTGACGGAGGCGGTTATCCGGACGGTCTTGCGGGCGATGCCATCCCGATCGGGGCAAGAATTATCGCGGTAGCGGAAACATACGATCATTTAGCGTATGGAACGCATTACCGGCCGCCCGTTGGTACGGAACTCGCGACCCATGTTCTTCGGCTAGAATCAGGAAAGCAGTTTGATCCGGTTGTCGTCGAAGCTTTTCTCAGCATCGAGGGCAAGGTTGATCCTCTGACTTCAATCTCATGAAATGCGTCATCGTCATCCCGGCCCGAATGGGGGCCTCTCGTTTCCCGGGTAAGCCATTAGTTGATCTTTTGGGTAAGCCAATGGTCCAGTGGGTGTATGAGGCGTCCATCGCCTCTGGAGCCGGCGAAAAGGTCGTCGTGGCGACCCCGGATCAAGAAATTGTTGACGTCGTTAACGGATTCGGAGGCGAAGCGATTCTCACGCGGCACGACCACATGACTGGAACCGACCGGATCGCTGAGGTCGCCGAATTACTTCCGGCGGATGTGTATGTGAATGTCCAAGGCGATGAGCCTCTGATTTCGCCTCAAAGCATTCTCACCTGCGCTCAGCCTCTAATCGCGGATTCAAACATTCAAATGGGGAGCGTGCACTCATGGTGCGAAGAGTCAGATTTGGATGATCCGGCTTGCGTGAAAGTCGTCACGGACCTCGCCGGTTTTGCAATGTACTTTAGTCGGTTCGCAATTCCATTCCCCCGGAACCCACGTGTTGAACGGGTCAAAAAGCATGTGGGCCTTTACGCTTATAGCCGCCAAGCACTTCTAGACTTCAGCAAGTGGCCAATGTGCGCCAGCGAAAAAGCCGAAAGTCTGGAGCAGCTTCGTTTCATGGAGAATGGACTGCGCATTTTTATGGCGGAGGCTGCTGGAACCGAGCTCGCGATTGACACCCCCGAGCAAGCCGATCGTGTGCGCGAGATTCTGGCCAGTCGCATCGCGTGATGATTGTCCAAGTACAATCGTAGTGAAGTGAGTATGCCCATTACTGAAGCCGATGTTTTGAACGCCTTACGTGTTGTTCAAGATCCTGATCTGCGCCGCGATATCGTCACCCTGAATTTTGTCAAAGACATCGTTATCACAGGTTCAAATGTTGCCTTTAAGGTCCAGTTGACAACCCCGGCCTGCCCGGTAAAGGAGCAGCTGAAGTCAGAATCTGAGGCTGCTGTTCTCGCGATCGAAGGTGTCGAAACCGTCGAAGTCGAAATGACTGCTCAGGTTCGCAGTCGAGACGCAAAGCAAGAGGATCTCATTCCAGGTGTCAAGCAAGTCATTGCCATCGCGAGCGGGAAAGGTGGAGTTGGGAAGAGCACGGTAACGGTGAACATCGCGTCGGCACTCGCCAAAACCGGTGCTAAAGTTGGAATTCTGGACGCAGATGTCTATGGGCCCAGCATCCCATTGATGTTGGGTTGTAGCGGCGAACAGCCTTACACTAGAGACAAGAAAATCGTGCCCATCGAAAGATTTGGCATCCATTTAATGTCCATCGGCTTTCTCCTTGAGGAAGGTCAAGCTGTGATGTGGCGTGGTCCGATGGTTGCCGGGACAGTGAAGCAGCTCCTTCAGGATGTAGATTGGGGCGAGCTAGACTACCTACTCGTGGATCTTCCCCCGGGAACCGGAGATGCTCCTATGAGCCTCGCTCAGCTTGTTCCCTTGACTGGCGTTGTTATCGTGACTACCCCACACAGTGTCGCGGCGAATATCGCGGGTAAGTCCGCCGCATTGTTCAAGCGCATGAACGCACCGCTGCTCGGAGTGATCGAGAATATGGCCGTCTTCGTTTGTCCGGACAATGGCAAGGAATACCGAATCTTCGCGGGTATGCCCGGAGAAGAACTTGCTAAGGAACTCAAGATTCCATTTTTGGGTTCTGTTCCACTTGATCCTTGCGTTGGTCAAGCATCCGAAAATGGTGCTCCGAGCGTAATATCTAATCCAGACACCGTGCAGGCAAGGGCATTTGAAGGAATCGCAAAACTCATGGCGGCGCAATCGAGCGTCATGGCAATGGCGAGATCGGATGTTCACCGGATAGGTGAAGAAAAGCGACCAACTTTCGAACCTGTACGTTAAAGTTTGGTGTCCTGAGGGGAGCATTCTTGGTATCCTGAGATCATTGAATAAGGGTTGCCGCTTCCTGGTTGTATTGCTAGCCTTTTGCATCTCTGCAATGGGTTTTGGATTGTCACTTCGTGGCGATGCGTCCACCCTTTTCATCAACGAGTATCCAGTTTTCACCCTGAAGGCGACTTTGGATGGAAAGTCGCCGGAAACTAGGATCGAACTCATTACCCAGACCTTGCAAGGAGTTGAGCTGAAGCCACCGCTCACCGTCACTGCGACCCAGAGGGGAATTTGGGTTCGCTACGGACACATCAATGTTGTTCGGGTCACAACCCAGGAAGCTAAACTTCAAGGATTGCCTGCAATGGATTTGGCGATTTCTTGGAAAAATAAGATCGAGTACGCCCTGGGGCTTCCGCCTCTCCAGGCTGCAAATAACTACCTGACTATTGGAGTTGGTGGAACCGTCATTGGTCGCCTCGTGGGATCAGAGGCTCAGCTTGCAACTTTTTCCGCAGTGAACGCAGAAGTAGTCAAACTCGAAAAGGTTCTTGGTGGGGTCAAGGTCATCGGACTGAAGACCGGAGATACAGAAGTTCGGGTCGCAAGCCCAAACGGAAAAACTCGATTCGTAGTGAAAGTTGCTGATTCTGCAGTTTTGGATGCCGAGGGTTTAGAAGCTAGGGTCTTCGGAACTCCTCCTTCTCCGGACGCCGTCAATTCCGCGGTTACTCAGGCGATTGTTCAGGATATGAAAGTTGCACCAAATGCAACCATTGAAGTCCTAGGCGTTGAATATCAATCAATCCCGGTTGGGCAGGTGCGAAAAATCAAGGTCAACGTCCGGGTCCGAGCGGCACGTCACATGACCTTTGAAGGACCAGTTTTCGTTTCAGTCACAAACCTTGCCCAGGAACGCATTAAGGAATCTGAGCTTTGGTACAGCAATATGCCGGAACGTGTAAGCAGACCAGGACCCCTGTTTAGTGCCGATTTGATGTTTGGCAAGGCGGTGCGGATGCTGTTTCATCACCAAAATGCAACCGCCAGCCCGATGACGGTGCAAATTGTTGCTTACAACGTGAGTCCAACTCCCGCCCAAATCATGCTTATTCGTGGAGACGGGGAACCGGATGAAGATCCCGTACGCTCAGGTTTGGCGGGTGCCGAGCAGTTTCTGTCGTCTTGGTTAAAATCCGACTCGATGTTAGTCACGATCCCACCCTTTTCGAAGCTTCCGATCAACGCCCGAAGGCTCGGAACTGAGTACGTCACGAGCGGATTACTCTACATGAATCTGATGGCTGGCGGTCCAAAAAGTGTGAGACTACAAACCGAAGCTGTATCGGGATCGGATATAGCAGATTGGGAACCGGCAACTCGGAGTGGTCTCCCTTGGACAGCGGTTAAGGCAAAGACGATTTCGCGCTATCCCTCAACCGCTCGCGATTCGCTCATATTCTCCAAGCCGTTTCGGGAAGTTAAGGCCGAATACAGTGTGGGTGGGAAATTTGCATTCGTGCGGATTGGCCAGCATGCTATTCCTAGTCTTGATGACCGAAGCTCTTTGGACGGAAATTTTGGTGTGCTGTATTCTGTAAGGACCCGGCTTTCAAATCCAACCGTGGAATCCCAGATGGTGGAGCTTGCATTTGAAGCGAGCGCCGGATACTCTGCAGGTTTGTTCGTGATTGACGGCGTCAAGCTGGTGCTTCCTCGAATCCTTTCAAAGCAAGAGCTTCAAGTGAAAAGCATCCGCCTCGCTCCAGGAGAAACAAGAATTCTCAGTTTATTGACAATTCCGCTCTCTGGCTCTAGCTATCCAGCGACTCTGACGATGCGGATTGTGGATCAAACCAAGCCGCAACCATCGGCGATGTTGTTGCCATGAACCCGTCATACCAGCAAATTGCGGAGCTATTCGGGATCGATTTCCCGAGCGAAGTGGATGAACCCTCCGATGTCAACGAGCTTTTAAATCGCCCGGCGACCTCGCAGGAGATTGGCCAAGTCCGAATGATGGAGGGTCGCTATGCTGAGGCAATTGAACAGTTTCGGAAAGTTGTTGAACAAACCGGGGGCAAGAGCCTAGAGGCTCGTCTTGAACTCGCGGGAGCCTATGAAATCAGCGACCAAGCGCCGCAGGCCCTGCTTCAGTATTTAAAGGCTCTGCGCTCTCATCGGGAAAATCCAGAAGCCCACCTTGCCATCGGCGAACTTTACAAAAGGCATGGCAGAGCAAACGATGCGATGGATCAGGTCAGAACTGCAATTTCATTAGAACCAGAAAACGCCTACTTCCGCTACAAACTTGCCGAACTCTTGAGCTCTGTGCACTTTCGAAAAGCGGCTTTGCAAGTGATTGAACAGGCGATCGTTCTCCAACCAGATTCTAGTTTTTACTACTATTGGGCGGCAAATCTCTTGATTGATCTCAAGCGATACGATGATGCGATTGACTCGCTGAGGGCGGCGATTGAGCTTTCCCCTGACGATGATTTTCTGTATCTCCGCACTGCGGTTGCTTTTTGGGGAGCGGGGCGTAGGTCTGACGCCATCGTAGCGGCAAGGCTCGCTAGTGATCTCAATCCAGAAAATCAGGTTGCTTACGCTTTAATGGAGTGGATGAATCGGGAAGACAATCCTGAACTACGCAGTGATCCAAACCGGAAGAAAGTGCTTCTTGATCCTTACGACGGGGAGCAACTTCTGAGATTAATACGGGAATGCAGTCCGATCTAAACGCGGCATAAGCCCCGTATGGGTGCTCGAGTCTTTGCCGTTTCTACGGCTCTTATGCTTTTTGTCTGTTCAAACGCTTTCTTTGGGTTATCAAAAACTTCGGTTCCAAAGACCAATCTGGAAGTTGAGCTGGACAAAGTTTTCTTTGAGGAAGGGGGAAGCCAGACTCCGCTCGAAGACGACGAAAAAGAGTATTTCATCTCCTCGACACGGTTTAACTTCTTTACTGATGAAGGGGTAGGCGGACAAATCATTGTCAACAAGCCGCAGGCGAGGTATCAAGCATTCACGGGAGAATGGGTTCAGGCAGCAGGGGAAGTCCTTCTTCAAGATGAAGAACTAGGCAAGTCGCTCTTCCGCCACGAACGAGGCAAATTTGGCACCTTCCAGACCGAAGTCCTAACATTTAAGATCAAGGACGAGGAATCAACGGTTTACAGTACGATGCTCTTGATCGGTGGCGAAAATGAGATCATCATTTTTGCCCTGGCAAATGAGGAGTCGGACAAGGAAGCTAGTAAGCATCACAAGGCGATTTATCAGTCGCTAGTTTACAAGGGCAAGGAACTTACTGACCTGAAAGAGGTTAAGAGTTAAGCACCGCGGATAAACCAGATCGTCCAAATGAGCATGTATGCGCCGGATCCTGCAATACATGCTTTTCGTATGAAGTCAGCATGAGTTTCATAGAAACGCACCATCGTGAGCCAGGCAAGCACGAGCGTCATCCCCTTGACGAGTGCAAAAAGCCACTCGCTCGTTTCGATCAACGGCTTCATCAATGGGTTCAGCTCGACGATCATCCCGTGATGATGAAGTAGCGCGGTAGTCACGAGGTCTATCCAGCCAATCGCCAAGAGCAGCAACAATGCTCGCGTCGGGAATAAGGCTTTAAGGGACGAATTCTTCACAACCTTTGGAGTAACACAAGATGTGCCAAGTTGCTACTGTTGTTCGATTTTTCTTATAAGGTTATCGGCGAAATCCCGTACTATTGCCGAGGATTCCGAGGCGTGATTAATCAAAATCGAAACCACTTTCTTGCTCCCAGATTTTGTTGTCACAAATCCAGAGAGTCCTACGACCAAGTCTAATGTACCGGTCTTGCCTCGGAAGGACGAGTCGACAAGTCTTGTTCGAAGCGTACCTGGAGACCCACCACGGGCCATCCCAGCTTCATAGGCCGCGCCCCACTTCTGGTTCTGCGAGTAAATAAGAAGTTTTGCCAATGCCCGGGTTGTTACCAAATTGTGACGACTCAACCCACTTCCATCGTACACGCGCAAGTCGCGGGGATTAATCCCAACTTGCTTGGTCAGGAAGTTTGTCATTTGAACCCGGGCTCTGATGTACTCGGACCCCTTTGGCAATGCACCCTCTTTGGAAGCTCCCATGAGCATCAACTGTTCGGCGTAATTATTGTCGCTTGGAGCGAGGCAACTCGCAAGCATTTTTTCGATTCGATCACCCTGCATGGTGTAATCCGCCGGCCTCGTCGGGAGTGAGATTCCTTCCTGATAGCTTGTTCCCAAAAATCGCGCCGCGACCAGGTGAGGATGCCGAAAAGCTAGGGTATCCAGATTCCGAGCCGCTCCAGTCGGCATGCCAAAGATCCGGATGATTTGACCGAGATAGTCATATTCGACTCGAAATGAATCTGACGGAACTTCACGAACTTGGATTCCGAATTCCCTCGGGAGTGGCGTCACACTCTTACCGTCGAATTGGAGCGCAAATGCGCCTTGGTCGAAAGAGAACGCGTGCACCGGGGCAGCGAACCGGTTTGGCAGATCGTCTTGCTCCCATGAATCTGGCAGACCAGGAGCGTAATTTGGGATCACGAACACCGGTTTGGTTTTGGAATTCAGCTTTTTGGAAATCTCAAGTATTTTTGCAAGCGTCATGCTTGGATCGCCGGGAGCAGCGATGACGATCCGAGTTGGCTCTTCCCAGATGCGCGTTATCGGTGCGTAATCAAGCCCAAGGCTCTCCACCGCAAAAGCTGCGCTGAGTAGCTTTTGGTTACTCGCCGGAATCATTCGCCTGTCCGCCTCGTGAGCATAGATTTCTTGACCATCAGCTTCGGCGACAAAGATTCCAATGGTCGCCCCTTGGATAACAGAAGACTTCTGAATTGCTTCTTCAAGCGCAGTAGCGAGAGGGTCCTGTGAGGCAAGCAGCGTGACAAGAGCGGAAGTGATCATCAGGGTTCAAAAGGAAAGGTTGGTTCTAAAACGTGATCAGTATCTCCGGACAGGATGTCTGCGCGGAGTCCGTTGGCATAAACAGTGAGCAGAGGTTCAGGATCGGACTCGGCGATCAGAGCGAGTTTCTCTAAAACGGACTGCTCCTGTTCTGGCATCCATTCTCGGAGATGGAAAGAGGCATGCATAGCAGAACGGCGGGCAATAGCACTCGGGGCCGAGAAGAGCTCTAGAATGGTGTTTGCACTCGCAGGGGTACACATGTGACCACCAAGTACGACACCCGCCTTAAAAATCGTTCTAGCATAGTCGTCTTGGGCGTCCCACATGAGATCCCTGAGTGCGGATGCGAAATCGGCGTCGGTAACTTCCGACGTGACGTAACTTTCATGATGTTCCAGCATGTCGAGTACAAGCCATTGCGCAACTCTCCGGTTTTGGTGCTGAGTTTCGCGGAGGATTTCCAGCATCGCATGCGGCATCATCGCGTGAGGCAATCCGGTTTCGAGACGATTCGCAGCGTCATGGGCCAACGCCCGGTCATTGGCAAAGAAAAGTTTGAAAAGGCTTAGAAGATCAAGATCGTTTAATGAACCTTGATATGGTTCTGGAAGGTCAAGTCTTCTAGCGACTTCCATCCGACGTTGGTAAAGTGGTTCACAGGTTTTTTTGAGTTCCTTCAGCATGCCCTGAAGGCTCGCACCCATCGCTTCTGCTCTCATGCCCTCGCAACGTCCAAAGAAACCTTGATGGGTTTCGGCTACGAGAACTTCGAAGATTTTTCCGTGAAATTCCCAACTAACGATCTGATTCCAAGCTCCCTTTGGGATCGCATAGTCATGAGAAATCGGGTGAACCGGCCAATGAAAAGGGGTGTAGTGATCTGGTTTTTTGGGTTCGTTTTGTCCCTTGTACTTGATTGCTCGTGCGTCAAGCCACGCCCGCAGTTCATTCCCGAGATCTTTTGCACTAGTCATATCCAAACCGAAGCCTCTTAACAGACGGTAAAAGGGTCCGGAGCGATTGCACCGGACCCATTCATTTTACGCCGATTTTTGGCTTGATGTTGACTTAAAGCCCCAAAAGGCGATCATCAGCGAGTTGGATCAAACGAACCATCTCCTTCAAGTGAGATTTTGTCGGAGCATCGATTTTTGCTCCGTTGGCTAGAGCTGCATTTGCTAAGCCCTTGACCATCTGCACCTTCTCACTACTGATGCGTTGAACATCTGCCGGAACCTGTCCACCCAATGCCGAAGCCTGAGCGATCATGCCCGTCAACGCGACCATTTGAAGCTCTCTTCGAATTGACGAAACGCTTGAGCGATTCACAAGTTCTGCGAACACTGCATTGCTGATGAACGTGTAATGCTCGTCGAGTGTGTAAGCCTTTTTGCTCTTGGAGAACTTGAACTCATTTTCCAAGATGCTAGTCGCCATGTCTACACTCAGGACCTGACCAAGGATCATGAGCTGGTTCGCGACTAACAATGATCGAATTGGCGCAGTATATTGATTGCCGGTGCCTGTGTTGTAATCGAGGCTCATGTTCTGGAGCACCGATTCTGGAACGTCGAGGCTACTCATGCTTAGACCTTCCTTTGCGATCATGCGCATCGCTTGTCGAGCGATGGCTGGATCAATCGGTTTCAAGGTTGGCTTCTCGTTGACGTCACCCTTGAAGTTGCGATTACCGACCACGCCTCCAATGAAAGCGGTCGCTTCCATCGCAGTTCGGATTTGGCGAATGTAGCTCATCAACACGGCCATGTTTCGCTCAGCGTAGCTTTCGCCATTTCGAGGCAGGTTTTTGAGAGCCCAAGATCGTGTCTTCTTGAAAGCTTCGATTTCCTTAGCCTTATAGTTAAGCGGATCCTTGGCATGGTCGAATCGGACAACATACGGATCAACTCCGTCTGCGTCTTCATCGCTCATGTAGGCATGGCCCTTCGCTCCGCTCTGACGGGCAACTTGCGAAAGTGCAAATCGTTCGCCTTCAGGAGAAGCACCTGCTCGGTCCATATAGCCGTACTTAATCGCGAACATGTCGTAAGCACCGATTGAGTTGTTGGCAAGGTTCTTTGCAGTTCCATTGAGCATGGCAACAACGTTTGTTGGAGTGTAATCCATGACCGAAGCTGCGGTCGCATGCTCATCACAGCAAGCAGGATCCCCAAGCTCGGCTGTAGTCAAGTTGGTTGAAGCAATAAAGTTGTGGCGGAGTCCAAGGCAGTGCCCGACCTCGTGAGCAATTACATCGGCAATCATCTTGCTAATGTAGTCTTCTCGGCTGATTGTAAGGCCGCTTGCTTGCATCATGCGATATGTCATCGCGGCATTGCGCCGGAACTGATCGCTGTAGCTACAGTCAGACATCGTCCAGCCAAATCGCTTCATGATCTTTTCGGCTTCCTTGTTTCGCTTGACTTCACGTCCCAAAAGAACGTCCATGGGCGACTCCGTGCCAGCGAAAGACTTCGTGAAGCCTTTTGTGGCGAGTTCTTTCATTTGGGCGAAGCCTTGGCTGGAAGGAACCGCCGACATAAGGTACTCGTTACCTAAGTAGCTCATAAAGTTAGCATCCATGTTGACGCTGGCGTTTAGGATTTGACCTGTGAACGGATCCTGCCGGAACAGCGCGATCATGTAAGCAGAATCCGAGGTCATCGTTGTCCGAATAACGTTTTGCCCGCCCGCTGCGTGATCGTAGCTACCGTCTTTCGGAGCATCCTGCACGACGACAGCATTCTTATATCCGATGGCTTCGAAAGCCTTATTCCAACGCAACACGCCATCGCGAACCGCGTCCCTGTATCGCTCAGGGATCGAGGGATCGATCGTCCAAACAATAGGCTTAACGGGTTCGGACATGGCAGCCTTCGGATCCTTCTTCTTGAGGTCGTAGCGCAAAATGTATCGGTTGGTTCGATCTTGCTTGAAGAAACGATCTACCGCAAAGTGGTCGGCGGTAAAGTAGCCAACCCGAGGATCAGCAAGTCGGGGCATGAAGTCGTTATTCTCAGGGCGGAATTGAAGTGTCCAAGTCACCTTGAGTGGGATGGATCTCGAATCCTCGGCTTGGTTTGAAACACCAAATAGCGCCGCCAGGCCTTCCATTCCGCCGCCAGGACGACCCGCAAAATGCATATCCATGCGGACCTTTGTCAGATCTCCGGTTTGGGTAACGGCTTCAATCCCGGTTTTATCGCGATCAATGGCATACTGACCGCCACCGAGGAAGCTCACCATCATTGTGAGCTGTTGCATTTCCCCGGTGAATAGGGTCGTCATGTTGATGAGGTACTTCTTCGTTTCCGGATTGTATTGCTCGATTCTGTAATCGTTCAAGATCGCCTTCGGGAAACTTCGGGAAGCAGAAAGCCCAAGTGGATCTTTCTCGTCCCATCGGTACTTGAGGTTTGGTCGGACGAGCCAGACCTCTTCCTCTCGCTTTTCGAGCATGTAGACATCGACGGCATCGCCACCAATCGGAGAACCAGCTTGGATTGGGTCACCACCAAATCCAGTGTTGAAGGACGCTTGAACATAGAAGAGCTTCCCGATTTTATCTTCTGGAAGCTCAACCAAAATTTCTTTCTTGCGTTGGTAAATCGTAAAGGCACCTTCGTACTTTTTGAGATCCTTTGTCGCTTTTTCGTAGTCAAGAGCTTTTTGATCACGTTTTGGTGGCTCCTCTTTCTTTACTTCTTCCTTCTTATCGGCGGCTGGCGCGGCTTGCGCACTGAGCGTAGTCGGAAGGGCAAAGCCTAGGGTCGCCATGAGGGCGAGTGAGAGAAGAGATGTCTTCATGGATTGCATAGATTTATTAAGTGACTCCAGAGTATTTGGTTGCATTAATGCCTCGTTATTTACTTCGGTCAAAATGCGGTTGGTTCCTTACAATTTAGCAGAAATTGTAAGGATTTGTTGGTCAAGGTCGAGCCATGAGAGGTTTTCTATCTCGTTTTTGTAGGACCATCGGACAAAGTCTTGAGCTACCCTAGCATGGGTAGCTCAAGCGACTATTTGATCCGATGAGAGGTGCTTATTGCGATTGACACTCAACGCTTTCCCGGGAGCCATACCGGGAGAGCACCGCCGTCAGGTTGACCCATTAAGCGTCGGATTTAAGGGAGCTTTGATCACGACTCACGACTTCGAACCGGGCTTCATCATCACCGAAGGTCAAGCGATAGGTTGCGCCTTCCTTCGCGACACCGGAAAGAATCGCCTTGGACAAGGGGTTCATCACATTGCGCTCAATTGCTCGCTTAAGCGGCCTAGCACCATACACCGGGTCGTAGCTGATGCTTGCTAGGTGCACAACCGACTCCTCGGGAATCTCCAATGTGATGCGTTGTTCCTCCAGTCGTTCGATTAGCCTCTTTAGCTGAATCCGAACAATCGCCTTGATCTCGTTAACACCGAGAGGTTGGAAGACGATGAGGTCATCGAGCCGGTTCAGGAATTCCGGTCGGAAGTGGTGGCGTACTTCTTCCAGTACTTTCACCTTCACTTCCTCAAATCCATCTTTCCCTAGGATCATGTCGCCGTAATGGAACGAACCGAGGTTACTCGTAAGGATCAGAACAACATTCTTGAAGTTAATCGTGCGCCCTTGACCGTCGGTCAAGCGACCTTCATCCAGGACTTGCAGAAGGGTATTGAAGACCTCGGGGTGAGCTTTTTCGACTTCGTCAAGTAGCACAACACTATACGGCTTTCTCCTGACGGCCTCGGTGAGTTGCCCGCCTTGCTCGTACCCTACATATCCTGGGGGCGCTCCGATGAGGCGCGAGACGGAATGCTTTTCGCCGTACTCGCTCATATCAATCCGAATCATCGATTTTTCGTCGTTGAACAAGAATGATGCGAGTGCCTTTGCAGTCTCAGTCTTTCCAACCCCGGTCGGACCGAGGAACAAGAACGAACCAATAGGGCGATTCGGATCGCTAATTCCGGATCTAGCGCGGCGGATCGCATCGCTGACGGCAATCACGGCTTCGCTTTGCCCGACGACTTGTTCGGTGAGAACTTCTTCAAGGAGCAATAGTTTCTGTAGTTCGCCCTGGAGAAGTTTCGAAACCGGAACGCCGGTCCACTTGCTCACGATCTCGGCGATGTCCTGGGAATCTACTTCCTCCTTCAGCACTTGGCTCGTCTCCTGAATCTCGGTCATGTTGCCTTGAGCCTCCTCAATCTGGGAGGTCAGCTTGGGAATGAGCCCATATTGAATTTCACTCGCCTTAGACCAATCGCTATCCCGCTGTGCTTGTTCGAGTTGGAGTTTTGCGGCTTCCAGTTCTTCCTTTAGTCCTCTGACTTTGCCGATGACGTCCTTTTCGTTTTGCCAGTGACCGGTCAGGCTTCCGAGTTTTTCGTTCAGATCAGAGAGTTTCTTTTCCACTTGTGCGAGCCTTTCTTTGCTGGCGGCATCGGGTTCTTTTTTGAGTGCTTCACGGTCAATCTGGAGCTGGATTGCCGCGCGCTGAAGTTCGTCAATCTCGGCGGGAACGCTTTCGATCTCCATCCTCAACCGGCTGGCAGATTCATCAACGAGGTCAATCGCCTTATCAGGCAAAAATCGATCGGTAATGTAGCGATCACTCAGGGTTGCGGCGGCGACAAGGGCAGAATCAGTAATCCGAACGCCGTGGTGGATTTCGTATCGCTCCTTCAAACCGCGCAAAATAGAGATCGTTTCTTCTACGGTTGGCTCATCGACCAGCACCGTTTGGAACCTTCGCTCAAGAGCGGCGTCTTTTTCGATGTATTGGCGATACTCTTTGAGCGTGGTCGCGCCTACACAGCGAAGTTCGCCGCGTGCAAGCATCGGCTTTAGCATGTTGGCGGCATCAAGCGAGCCTTCGGTCGCTCCTGCGCCAACCAAGGTATGTAGCTCGTCGATGAACAGGATGATTTCGCCATCGGACTTCACGATTTCGTCAAGCACAGCCTTAAGCCGATCTTCAAATTCTCCACGGTACTTAGCCCCGGCGACCATTGCGCCGAGGTCAAGGGCGATCACCGTCTTGTTCGCGAGAGAACTGGGTACATCTCCAGCGACGATCCGCTGAGCAAGCCCTTCGACAACGGCGGTTTTTCCCACGCCAGGTTCACCAATCAAAACTGGATTGTTCTTTGTGCGGCGGCTGAGAACTTGGATCGTACGTCGAATTTCCTCATCGCGTCCGATCACGGGATCGAGCTTTCCGGACCTTGCCCGATCGGTCAGGTTCGTACCGTATTTCTCAAGCGATTGGAACCGATCGTCCGCGCTTTGGTCGGTAATCTTTTGACCACCGCGAATGGACTCGATAGCGGTTTCAACTTCTTTGACCTGAATTTTCGCATCTTTCAAAATCCGACCCGCAGCGCCGGAATCCAGGAGTAATCCAAGCAAAATATGCTCGGTAGAGACGTATTCGTCTTCCATCTTCTCGGCGCGTTTGAAGGCTTCGTTGAAAACCTGTTGCGAACGCCCCGTCATAGAGCCACCATACGAAGCCGCACCGCCAGAAACCGAGGCAATCTTGCTCAATTCAGCGCGAGCCTTGCTCCTAAGTCCGGCAAGATCGCCCCCAATCTTCTGAATAATGCTCGGAACGACCCCCTCAGATTGCTCCAAGACAGCGACGAGAAGATGCTCCGGCTCGATGCTGGAGTTCTGGCCCTCCACCGCGAGTGCCTGGGCGGATTGGAATACGTCCTGAGATCGAAGGGTGAGTTTATCAAATCGCATACTTTAGTCTCCTGCTATCAAGTGATATGAGTAGCCTGTATCAAATTATAACGCTGAATGCCTGACTTGGGTTTCCATTCCAGGCGTAAATCCCAAAATTCATCCGTGCTAGAATCGTGGCGTGCCATTGCCCAATCCCGACATCGCCACACTCAAAGACGTCCCAAAAGCATGGGAAGAATTCGCTGGATTGGACATGATCCTCTTGTCCGAACAAAACGGCTTCGAACTCATGGGTACAGCGAGCCTGGAAGATTTCAAATTCTGGCTCACCGTAACCCCAGATTCGGAATCCCCGGAAGATTGGAGCAAGTTCATCCACGAAATGCTCGTGGTTCCGAACTCAGTGAGCTTCGCTTTTCGTGACCGCGAAACCCAAAATTGGGTAGGGAAGTCCAGTTTCATGGATATCCGCCCTCATGCGTTGGGACTCGAGATCGGAATGACCTGGATCGCCAACGAAATGCGTGGAACCTGGGTGAATCCGATGATGAAATGGCTGATGATGAAAACAGCTTTCGAGCAATGGGGGGCAATCCGCGTCCAACTGAAAACAGACGGCAGAAACATACACTCCCAGAACGCCATAAAAAAGCTAGGCGCGACCTACGAGGGCACACTCCGCAAGCACGGGATCCAAAAAAACGGCTTCATACGCGACACCGCGATGTTCAGTATCACAGACACCGAATGGCCGAGCGTAGAGCAGAACTTACTGGGCAGAAAAAAGGGAAGTTAATCCCCGCTCTTGCCGCCCCAAGGGCTACTGTAATTCGGCGGTTCCTTAGTAATGACAACATCGTGCGGATGGCTTTCAAGAAGGCCAGCATTGGTGATCTTCAGGAACTCAGCATTGTTGCGAAGTTCCTCAAGCGATCCAGCCCCAACATAACCCATCCCGCTCCGAAGCCCACCGATAATCTGGATCATCGTTTCCGAGATCGGCCCTTTATAAGGAACACGGCCCTCGACCCCTTCCGGCACCAAAGCTGAAGCAGTATCTTTAATTTGGAAGTAACGGTCGCTGGAACCTTGCTTCATGGCGGCGATGCTGCCCATACCGCGATAAACCTTATAAGCACGATTGCGATAAATTTCAGTTTCGCCCGGAGATTCGTCACAACCGGCGAACATATTGCCCATCATCACGCTATGCGCGCCAGCGGCGAGGCTCTTCACGACATCACCAGAGCTACGAATTCCGCCATCCGCGATCGTCGGAATTCCGTGCTTGTTCGCTTCTTCGGCACATTCCATGACAGCGGTTAACTGCGGAACGCCAATCCCAGCAACGACCCGCGTCGTACAAATCGAACCCGCGCCAATCCCAACACGCAGCGCATCCGCACCCAAATCAATCAGATCTTTAGTCGCTTGCTTCGTGGCAACGCTCCCAGCGACGACCAAAAGATTCGGAAGCTTCTGCTTCAGCATCTTAAGGCATTCCATCACGCCCGCACTGTGCCCGTGCGCGGCATCAATCATGATGAAATCAACCCCAGCGTCCATCAAAGCTTTCGAACGCTCGTAAGGTTCGCGCAAAGCCCCGATCGCCGCACCAACAATCAGGCGACCCTTAGAATCCTTTGTCGCTTGCGGATGCCGCTGGACCTTCAAAATATCCTTAATCGTGATCAGCCCCATCAAATGCCCGGCGTCGTCTACGATCGGGAGCTTTTCAATGCGGTGCTCGGCCAAGATCGCTTGCGCCTGTTCCAAAGAAGTTCCCACATGCGTCGTGATCAGGTTGGCAGTGGTCATTCGCTCTTTAATCTGCCGCGAAAAATCGGTCTCAAACCGGATATCTCGGTTCGTAAGAATCCCAACCAGCTTCCCATCGGCGTCCACCACGGGCACACCGCTGATGTGATAGCGCTCCATCAAGCTCACCGCGTCGGCAAGAGTCTCGGTAGGAGACAGCTTAAATGGGTCGGTGATGACACCGTTTTCGCTGCGTTTGACTTTGTCGACTTCTTCGGCTTGGCTGGTGATGTCCATATTCCTATGGATCACGCCGACGCCCCCTTCCCGAGCAATCGCAATCGCAAGCCGAGCTTCCGAAACCGTATCCATCGGCGCGCTGGCAATCGGGCTTTGGAGCCTTATTCCAGGCAGGAATTGGGTGCTTGTATCCACCGTGCTAGGCAGAACAGCGGTGCGCTGCGGCACCAACAAGACGTCGTCAAAACTAAGGCCCTCGCGGAAAGTCATGTCAAATTTTAGCTCAAAAACCCCTTCAATTGCCGAAATAGTCCCACGCTCCGACCCGTTTTGTCCGATCTCCTCAATGTTAAGCGCACCAGCCAGCTCCCATGCCTCAATCCGCCCTCGGATGGAGGCTATTTCGCGGAACTTGTACAGTGGGGGCGTTTACTCTTGGCGAAGATTGTTCGCAATGCGCAAAAGCCTCCACCCGAGGGCGGGATGGAGGCATGAAAAAGTCCCCCTCTTTGACCCGCGAGGATCGGAATCTTCGCAAAGTTCTGTGGTCAAGCAGGGGGATTTAGGGGGCGGTGAGTTTTCTTGCTTGTCCCTCAACAAACCGAACTCCCGGACCCCAGAAATTCCTCAATAATCGTCACTCAACCTCACCCCTAACCCCTCTCCTTTGCCAAAAAATCCTACGAAGTTACAGGCGAGCGGGGCGAAAGAGAGGGGGACAAGAAAAAAAGCCATATCCCCTTGAAGGAAATACGGCTTTTATTCTGGAAACTAATACTTTATCGCTTAAGCAGCAATACTGAGCGAAGTATCACCAGGATTACCGAATAGCAATACCGGCTGGGTTGGGCCAGCGCTGAAATTGCCTCGATTACTGATCACACGATACCAAATTGCTTGTCCCGGAGTTTGACCAGTATGCGTAAAGGATGACTTTGTTGTCGTACCCGCAAATATCCAGGTTGCACTGCCTTCGAGCCTAGACTCGACGACAAAGATCGTATTGGAAGAATTACCATTTCTGTTCCAAGTTAGCTTGTTATCACCATCACCGCAACCGCTTGCAGTTAAGTTGGTAACCATTGTAACAGGACCAGATGTTGAACTTGTCACGATGCCTAAGGCATTAAGAATATTGCTGGAAATTGTAGGATCGTTTTTCCATTGTCGCGCAAAAGTCCGCACCAAAGCAACAATATCGCCGCGATCTTCGTCTTTAGTACTGACCAAACCCTTCAATTCTTCCTTTGCGGTAACGACATCACCGAGCGAAGTTTGAAACGCCGTTTTAAGCGTGGTAATAGTCCCGATGCTACCGGAGTCAAGCCCCAGTTCGGATTCATAAGTTTCACATTGCTTAACAAAATTGTCAAGCCAAACGTCGAGTTGAGTATCCCGTGTAGGGATATAGTCATTATTAATCATCTTTATATTTGTCCCTTGTCCGTATCGGACTTCGTCACAATAATTATCTGAAGGGTCCCTGAAAATCTTTAGAGGGAATTTGTAAAAAAGACTGTAATTAAGTTCAAAAATGCCGAAAAAAAATTGTTCACGGGGGCGAAAAATGGGCTTCTGGGATTAAAAAAATGGCTCAGCCATCAAAATATTGAGCAAATTCCCGGGAAGAATGAGCCCAATATTCTCTCCATTGGGCCCAATATTCAAAATATTGAGCAAATTCCTGGCAAGAATGAGCCCAATATTCTCTCCATTGGGTCCAATATTCAAAATCCTGAGCAAATTCCCGGGAAGAATGAGCAAATTTTTTTCGAGGCTAACCAAATTTTCCGCTCCAAATGGCAAATTCCCGCGCCGGTTGGCCTCATTCGACGGCAAAATAGGCACCGGATTACCAGCATTTTGCCCATTCCCACCCCAAAACTGACCAGAGCATTTGGAAATTTGGCAACCTTCTGCTAAAATGCCCTTATGCTGAGAACTGCTATTTTTGCTTTGCTTGTGGGTACTGTCGTCGCCGCTCACGCTTCTTTTGAAATGATGCTCCTTCCTGGCGCGGACGGTCGGATTTATCGCTATGACCCGGTCAATAATATCCAGCTCGGGAGTTATCGAACATCTACCGGGACCACTATGGTCTCTGCCGATCTTGGTGGACTTTCGGTGAGTTCGCGTACCGGCGCTAGCTCATTTTTTAAGCATTTTTACAGTACTGGACTGGTCGAAAATGCCATTAGTGGCACAACCGGGTCTGTTGCTTCTGAATTAATCGGGGATACTTTGTTTGTTTGCTATCCATCATTAATCGTGAAGTATAACATTCATACCGGCGCTATACTTGGTACTCAAAGTTCCGGCTCTGGGATTACCTACAGGACAATGGCATATCTAAACGGACAGCTGAGTGTTTTCGGGGTTAATTCTACTAATGGAATCATATGTCGAAATGTGGATGCAGCGACTATGCTTGGAACTACTGTAACAAGTCTTTTTGATACTTCGTCTGCGGGTACGTTTTTTGGTAAAGCCGCAGTGCTGTTTAATGCAGGGACTGGAACTGGTAGCGCGGTCTTTACTTATATAGATTCTAGTGGTCTCTTAAGGTACATCAGCACTCCCGTCCTAAGTACAGGCGCATTGAATCCTATTGCTGTTAGTTTTACTACTTTGACGGGATATGCATCAAACAAAGCCATGCCTGCCTTTATGACTGGTCATAACTCGCTTTATCTTTATGGACAAGATGCTACGGTAGCGACAAATGCGCGTTTGACAACCTATGATTACCATGTAGGCTTAATCACTGGGGCCTCGACAACGTTCGCTGCTGGCGGTGGTTTTAGCTCTGTACTTACTCCTTATCATGGCGCGATCCTTGTTGCTCCGGAACCTGGCACGATGATCGGGCTTGGGCTTGGTTTGGCGGCGATTTTGAAGCGCCGACGAAAGAACTCGGCTGTTTGAGCTGGTTTTAGGTTCATTTAAAGCCCGCGATTGGTTAGCCTTTCGCGGGCTTTGATTGTTCCCAAGTAAACTGTGGGTATGTCTGATCCGGTTGTTTCTAAGATCCAAGATTGGTTGCGCGCGCACGAAGCCGAACTGCTGACCGAATACCAAAATATGCTCCGAATTCCGAGCGTTGAAGGTCCGGCGGTGCCAAATGGTCCTTATGGTCAGGCGAATCGGGATGCTCTTGACCTGGCTTTAGGCCTTGGCGCGAAGTGGGGCATGAAGACGGAGGATCTTGAAGGCAAGGTCGGCTACGCTGAGTTTGGTTCCGGGAAGAAGTTGGTTACGATCTTGGGGCATTTGGACGTTGTTCCGGTCGGTCCGGGCTGGAAGCACGATCCTTTTAGCGCGACGATTGATAATGGGTACGTTTACGCTCGCGGTGCGACCGACGACAAGGGTCCTACGATTGCGGCATTCTTCGCTGCTCGCGCGATTATGGAGATTTGCCCGGATATTTCGGCGCGTATTCGCACGGTCTTTGGCTGTGATGAAGAATCTGGCTTCGGGTGTATTACTCGGTACTGCGAAACTGAAGAAATTCCTACCTACGGCATCGCGCCGGATGCTGCTTGGCCACTGATTCACGCCGAAAAGGGAATTGCCAACATGACTGTGACCGTGAAGCGGTTTGGTGCGCCAATGGAGATCGTGAGCTTGACCGGTGGTCAGGCGCATAATATCGTGATTGATTCGGCTGTCGGTGTGGCGAAGATTGATGCGAGCGTCCGGGCTGAGATTGATGAGAAACTCGCGAAATCTTGGGACGCGAACCTTTCGTATGCTTGGGATGGGGACTTGCTTACAGTTACGGCGAAGGGGAAAGCGGCTCACGGATCTTGGCCTTGGGGCGGCGACAATGCGGCTTTACGGATTTTGCGATTCTGGATGGAAATCGCCCCGGCTCAATGCAAAACGGCTTTCGAGGATTTGTTCGAAACCGGTCATATCGGTGGCGTTGGGCTCGGGATTCAGGGCGCGGACGCGATGAGTGACCTCACCGTGAACCTCGGGATCGTGAAGACTTCGGGCGATGTGCTTGAGCTGCTGTTCAATATTCGTTATCCGGTCACCTGGGACGGTGCGACGGTCGAGAATCGAGCCAAGGAGTTCGTCAGTAACCTTAACGGGACTTATCTTGTGGCGAGTTTTACGGACTCTAAGCCGTTGTATTTCCCGCTTGAACATCCGCTGGTAAAGACTGTTTGCGAAGTCTACGAAGCTGAATCTGGCGAGAAGAAAAAGCCAGGCGTTATGGGCGGCGGGACGTATGCCCGCGCGATTCCGAACACCGTCGCCATCGGCGGTGGGTTCCAAGGCGACGGCGACGCCCACCAAACCGACGAGCGTTTGAAGGTGGATCACCTGTACAAGATGAGCCGGATGTATGCCCACGTGATTTACAAGCTGGCGATGCTTCCGGATTGATTTCGTAGGGATTTGCAGGCGTTTTTGAGGTGGATTCCAATGGGAGTTCGCCCCATTTTGCTACGCCTTCGCGTAGCGCGCCATGAGATCCGGCCAGGACTGCGTCAGAATAGCCTCGCGAATCTCGCGCATGAGCCTGCCGTAAAACCAAAGATTGTGAAGCGACGCCAGCCTTGGGCCAAGCGGTTCGTTGGCTTTGAAAAGGTGCTTCAAATAAGCCGCCGAGTAACGCTCCAGAGGAGGAAACACTGATTCCTCGTCAACTGGGCCATCGTGTTCTTCCCACTTCTTGTTAGAAATGTTCGCACGCCCCTGGAGCGTGTATAAGGCCTGGTGCCGAGCCATCCGAGTCGGTAAAACACAATCGAAAAGATCAATCCCCGCACTAACTGCGTGCAAGATATCGGTAGGATGCCCAACACCCATGAGGTACCGAACCTTGTCCGCTGGCAAGAGCGGAGCGGTATGGGTGACTACTGGATACTGCATCTCACTTGGCTCGCCAACCGAGACCCCACCAACAGCAAAACCCTCAAAAGGCAAGGCGCTCATGTACCCAGCGGACTCGGTGCGTAAGTCCATGTGGACTCCCCCTTGCACGATCCCGAACACGGCTTGGCCTTCTGCGCGAGCTTCAAGATTACGGTGCGCCCAGCGGTGCGTGCGCTCCATCGCCGTAGCGGCTTCCTCGCGAGAGCAAGGATAAGGCGGGCACTCGTCCAGGCACATGCTGATGTCCACGCCATACTGCTTTTGAAGTTGGATGGATTTTTCTGGGGAAAGGAACATTTGCGTTCCGTCCAGGTGGCTTTTGAAGGTGACGCCTTCTTCTTTCATGTCGCGCATATTGCTGAGTGACATGACCTGGTACCCACCCGAATCGGTTAGGATCGAACCCTTCCAACCCATGAATTTGTGCAGCCCACCAAGTTTCTCAAGCCGATCTCCGGTTGGCCTGAGCGAAAGGTGATATGTGTTAGACAGGATCTGCTCAAACCCCATGAGCTCAAGATCTTCCGCGCTGACGGTTTTGACCGAGCCCTGCGTACCGACAGGCATGAAAGCGGGGGTCTCAACGGTGCCATGCGGGGTGTGAAGTCGTCCCCGCCTGGCTTTGGTGTGTGGACAAACCGAGATCAGTTCATACCAGACGCTCGGCTGACTCAAAACCGAATCCCCATCATCAATTGGAGCTGATTTTGGCCTTGATTCGCACCCACAAAGCCAGCATTCGAGATGTGATTCAGCCTCAGCGCAACTACGGCCTTTTTCCCCTGATATGGAAACTCGTAACCGATGCCAATTATTGGCGAGGAGTTCAATGTCGCATCCAAATCAAATGTTGGGATTGATGCCAGGTTCAGTCCCCAGCCGAGCTCGACAAACCATTTGGAATCATTTTTGGTAGGGAAGTTACGCCGACCGAGCAGCAAAACAGATGCGTTCCAAGATTTATCTCGCGGGCGGAGGTTCCATCCCCCGCCGTAGTTGTGGGAAAGGTTGATATCCCAAACTAAGTCAACCGGATGATTATCGTAGCTAAACCGCTTTTCACGCTTTGCGACTTGGAAGCCCAATGTTAATCCTACGCGTTTGTCCTGGCTACCAAGAATCGGCAGACTTGCGAACGGGGCGATGTAAATCGTCCGCTCGACTTCTGCATCAATGAATACTGGGATACTTGGAATCAGCAGCATTTAGTTAATCGGGAGGAGGAGATTCTTGAGCATGTCGGCTTGGGCGGTGGGTACGAGCGCCACGATTGTGTCACTTTCTTCTAAAAGGGTATCTCCGGTAACCAGAAGTCCCTGGTCGTTTCGGATCATCCAGACGATGTTTGTACCGTTTGGAAGGTTGAGCTCTCGAACGGTCTTGCCGACGACGGGAGAGCGAAGTGAGAGCACGGCTTCAACCACCTCAATATTGCCTTTCGCCAGCGCTCCAACTGGAATGAGATCGTCGTTTGCAATCTGCTGCTCCAGGAGATTAAAGATAATCCCTGTTGCACTCACCGTATGTGTCACTCCAATTGCCTGGAAAATTTCTTCATGAGACGGGTCATTGACCCGAGCAAGGACGCGATCTACGTTCCAGAAAACCTTCGCCATCTGGCAAACCACCAGGTTGTCTTCATCCTCACCAGTAACTGCAACGACGCAATCAGCCCGATTAAATCCAGCTTGCTTCTGGACCGCAATCTCGCAGCCATCGCCAAGGAAAACATGTTCTTCGCCAAGAACCGACGCGAGGCGCATTGCCTGCTTGTGGTCCTTTTCCATGAGCAGAACTTCGTGCCCGCTGGTAATCAAGCGCTTCGCGAGTTGAAGCCCAACGTTCCCACCACCAACCATGATCAAATACATTTAGAGCACCTCCATTTCTGGTGGAAGAACGTTGTAACTTTCAATCGTTCCGTATTCTGATTGCTCAATCCAATCACGCATCATTCCTGCGAGCATTAGACTAGGAGTGAGGCAGAAGAATCCGAGCTTGCGGTAGGCCTCCGCTCGGTATGGATCGGCGACGCGAATGCAGATCCGCCCGACCTTATACTTCATCGCCGCGATCTGGCTCGCCATTAAGTTGGTGTTGTCCCCTCTGGTCACGGCAAAGAAGACGTCGGCCTTTTCGATTCCTGCCCGAATCAGGGTGTCCTCGTCAATTCCAGAGCCTATGACGACCTTGCAATTGTGCCGCACGCCAAGTCGGCGCACTGCCTCTGGGTTTTGTTCGATGATCGTGACCTGATGCTTCTGCGAGATTTGTAAAGCAAGCGCGGCACCAGTGCGACCACAGCCGAAAATGAGAACATTCATAATGCGTGTCTACTGGCAAGTTATACCCGTGGGGCAAACAAATCGTACACCGCTTCCGGACTGAGATCGCTTCCATCTGGGGTAGAAATCGTGAAACTAGCCGACCCTCGACCCGCCCATTGTCCAACTCTCGCGCCTAAAATATTCCAATTCTGCTGAGAAATTTGCCTGGAAATCCGGTATGCAAGCCCCCTACCGCGCTTTCCTTGGATTTCCAAAATTCCCGGGCTTCCCTTATGATATGTGATCTTTAGTTCTCCGAGCGCGACCTCGCTATCCTTTCCTAAGGAAGTGAGTAAGTCAAGCACACCAGCGTCATTTGCGTAGTGCGCTTTGAGTTTGGACATCAGTGATTTACAGGTGGCGGCTGGTACGGGTTCGCCTTCCATACTCAGAGTAAAAACGTCCAATGCGATCGGCTCCTCGGTACGGCTAGTGCTTGCTCTCACTGCAATAAGCGAGAGACCTTCAGCATAGATGAGCCCCAATATTCTGCTGAGCAAACCAGGTGCGTCCTTTACCGCAACGGTCATCTCGGTCACACCCATCTCCGAAATCGCTTGAAATTCGCAGGCGATGGATCCCTTCAAAGCAATTTGGGCAAGCTGGAAGTGGTTTGGGATCCGCTCTGGTGGAGTTGAAAGCAGGTAGTACGCCGGCAAAGAGTCGATGAATGCAGCAATTGCCTCTACCGATCCGGCTTCATTTTTGAGGGCCCGTCTAGCTTCCCGGCGGTAATTTTCCGGATTAATCTCGACTTCGCCTTCGACCGTGAGCAGAGCGAGAGTATTGCTCAGTAGGGTGCTCAGGAAAGCATCTTGGGTTTGGGTCCAGACTCCTGGGCCTACGGCGAGTGAATCTGCCCATGTCAACAGCGCGAGGCTGAAGAGCCTTTCTTTAGAACTAACCAACTGGACGAGTTCTAAGGCAGTATCGGGGTGGTTTGGGTCCTTAATGCGCAATATTCGAGCAAGCTCGAGGTGATTTCGCACAAGCCAGACAACATTTTCAATCCGGTTCTTTTCGAGTCCCCATCTGGAAAGGATGTCCTGGCACAGCTTGGCTCCGGTAATCTCGTGCCGATCCGATGGGTCACTTTTCCCGATATCGTGGAGGACAACGGCGGTGTAAAGAACTCCACGATCATTGACTTGCCGATACCACTCTGCATACTTGCTGGAACGGTTTTCCTCGCTCTCTTCGCGTAGAGAATCCAGATTTCGGACCGCTTGTAAGGAGTGCTCAAAGACGGTGAATTGATGGCTCGTGTCGTCCGGGAGGAGGGTGCGGCACTGATCGAATTCTGGGATCAGGTGTTGAAGGACGCCACTGTGGTCAATCGCTCGGATCACGCGCTCTCCTTGGGCAAGGGCACGGACGGCTTGGCTGCCGTCAACTTGGTCCGTGATTGCTGCTGGTCCAGCGGGAATCGCCAATCCCAACTTCACCGCATGAGCGATGCCAAATGCTGCCGCGCTTGGTTTGGTTCCCGGAGCGATTCTAGCCTCGCCCCGTATCGCGGTGACCCCATCGCTAAGCCTGTACCGAGCTTCTTTGAGTCTCTCTTTTGCCTCTTCGAATTGCAAGTGCAGGATTTGCATCGCTTCATGCGCCTCTCGCATCATCCTTCTTGGGTCTTGGTTTAAGCGGTTCGCGACCTCGGCTTGAGCCTGATGGGTGAGTAGGTCTGTTTTTTTCTCCCGCAACAGATGAAGGGTATTCCGAAGAGTAAGAACCGTATCGTATTCTGAGGAATGCCGCCTGGCGCGTTCGCCTATCGCCTGGCAAATCCAGCTGCTGCACTGAGCATCTCGCAATCCACCACATCCTTCTTTGAGGTCCGGAGTGACAACGAGGGGAGTATCGTGTGTCCGGTGGTATTGCCTTGCTCGCTCCTCCAGTTTTTCGATGAGAAATGCGGCGACCGGGAAGGAGTTCCAAAATTCGTCGAGGAGGTGATCAAGAGGTTGGTCAGACCCGGCAACCAAGCGAGCATCAAGAAACCCAGCCCGAGTAATGTGGTCCATCCCAGCGACGTCGCTTGGAAATCGTAGTGCGTAATCAACTTTTATTCCCAGGCCGTCGGAAAAGGACTCGGTCAGAAGGCGCGAGATCATCCGCGCGGCTGGGTCAAGATCCGGATGGGATTCATCTTGGGCAACGAGGCAGAGATCAATGTCGCTATATGGAGAAAGCTCTCTGCGTCCATATCCTCCGACGGCAATGATCGCCATTGAGTCCAAGCTTGGAAAACTTTGTTCCACCCGCGCGAGGATTCTCCTGACTTGCTTATCCGCAACCTCTGTCCATCGGTCACACCAACCTAGCCCAGAGGGGCGAGAAGCCAACTCCTGCCAAAGGGTTTCGCGGGCGGATCGGAGGTCGTTGAGATTTTCCATTAGCGCGTAAAGTAAATGTTTGGCTCATTTTGCATGAATCGGGAAGATAATTCTGCGCCCGCCCGATCAGCATAGATACAAAATGGTGTCACGAGAACTGCTAACGTGATCATCACGCCAGCAAAGGCGAGCCCAAGTTCCTTATGGATAATCTGAAGCAGGGGGATTGGCGATCTGCGGTCAATGAGTCCCCAAAGAGCCGCGCTGAATGCCGCAAAACTCATTAGGAAGAGAACGAGTCCCAGGAAGAAGGCTGATCCTGAACAAAATTGATCTGGGATTCCCAGTGCTGGCAGAAGTGCTCGTCCCGATGGACTTAATCCGATCATAAAAGCAGTGGTCGGGAGAATCAGGAGACCTCCAAGCAGGATGATTAATGCTCGGTGCCATCCGCTTAGTCCGTCGGGAGGACTCGACCTGAGTTTATTGGATCGAAAAATGAAGAAAGAGATGGAAAGAACACTCCACATCGTCAACCAAAATAGTCCAGTGAGCGCATAAACGCTGAGCCCTAAGGTCAGGCCGAGAATCGGTGCAATCGGCAAGCTGAGGGCCTTATCCGTCGTGACCTCGAGCTTTGTAAACATCAATCCTAGTCCAAAGAGGGCAAATCCGAAAAGAGAACTTAGAATGAACGCACCGGGGAGCGCGCTTGTGAGCACGGTAGAAAAGTGGTGCGTCCAGCGCCATTCGCGATTGCTTTCGCTTTGCACAAGATTTGACCAAGACTCTATTTCTCGGAACTCACGGACCAACCGATCTCTTTCCTCGGTCATGTCGGCTTCAGTAAGCTCAGCTAGGAAGGATTTCCGATAGTCAGCTCTTGCTCCAGGGCTACCGATGATGGGGGTGCTGTCCCCTGAAGCTCCGATGTAAATGACTGCAATTCCGATTGCCCCCCCATCCACACTTCGACTACTGTTTGTAAGCATGATTCCATGCTTCACGGTGGCAAGACGGACCAAGAGACTTGGATTTCGAGAGACCAATTCCCTTGCGGTTCGCTGAACAAGCTGTTGGATAACAATAGACCGGCGCAGACTAATCGCCGATGCCTGCCAAGCCATTCTGGCTCCAAACTCACCCTGAAGCTCTTGGTTCACTTTTTCAAAACGTGCGCTTTGAAAGTCGTTCCAGGCACCTCGCTCTGAGCCATCGATCCAGATTCTTGCTGCCGTTTCTGGTGCCGATTCGATCATTTGGGTCGCCAAGAACTGTGACCACAGGCTGTTTCGAGGATCTAGGGCATTTTTTTTTGAGATGACTTCAGTCAGCTTTGCCTGTTGATCACCGCCTAAAGCTTCTCGGTTCAGAAGTTGTCCCGAGAGAACTTGGATTAGGTAGCTGAGCTGAAGAGAATCCTCAGAGATGGCGATCTGGGCAATATTTTTGGGAAAGTATTGCGTCGTTCGGAGTACCCGACTATCGCGCAATGGGAAAAGTCCGGCAAGCAGAAATCCCCTAGAAACTGGATGGATAAACAAAACAAGGAGTGCACCAAAAATGCACCCCAGCCATAGCCTAACCCAGGAACTCATTTGAGTCGAATTTTCGCCCCGCGGTCCATGTCAGAAATGATCACGGTATCGGCGGTGTTGCTCACAGAATCATTAGAATCTAGCACACGAATTGGGCGCATGGAGCTGGAACTTAAAAGCATTTGTAAGAGCGCGAGAACTGCAACTGACGCGATCGCCGCTCCAAACACGGCTGGTGACCAGTATCGGAACGTACTCTTTGCCGAGGCGACCTGCCACCGGCGAATTAGCCTCGTGTCGAATCGCTCCGTGTCAATAGGCTCATCAAGAGAACATTCCCGTAGAACTCCAATCACCGATTGCATTTCCGCCCAGTCTTCACTAAACTTTGAATCAGGCAGAACCGCGCCTTCATCGCCAAGGAACAACCGTGCTTCCTCGACGTCCATTGCCTTTTTTATAAATCTTCTGCGTTCAAGCCAGGCTTTCATGGGGTCTCACGGGTCGCGTTTTGCCAGAGTTTGCGGAATTTTTCTCGAGCGACGTGGAGCCGGGAACGAACAGTACCTACTGGCACATTCATGACTTCGGCAATCTCGTCGTAGCTCAGTTGCTCCATCTCTCTGAGTACGAGGGTAGTACGCAGATCACTAGGAAGGAGGTTCAATAATTTTTCGACAACGACTTTGTTTTCAACATAAGCCTCGCTGCCGTTGTCTACAAAGTCAAATTCTGCTGGCTCTGCGCGTCGCTGACGGAGACGATCCATGCATAGGCGAACGCAGATTCGATAAAGGTATCCACTAAAGGCACGATCATCGCGAAGAGAACTCAGTTCCCGAAAAGCCTTCAAAAACGCGTCTTGGGCGACGTCTTCGGCTTCATTAGAGTCTCGCAAAATATTTGCAGCCACGCGGATCAATCGGTTCCGATGACGACCAACCAGTGCGGTAAGGGCCGATTCATCGCCTGCACGACACCTCTCCAAGAAGATCGCGTCCTCTTGTCCACGGCGTACAGTGTTTTGGGAAATTCCGATAGGGATCATGTCAATACCTCAATGATACGACACAAATAGGTCTTTTGGACGTTCGAAAAAAATAAAATGCGCAACAAAATGTTATCCCGGTAGAATCGTCTAAGCTCCTATGCCGTTGATTCCGGTTGATCTCAACCAATTACCACCCGACGCATTTAAGGTTCCGCCGCTCGAAATTAAGCAGTTGGATCGGGATGGTCTGCAGGTCACGTTTCGGAAACAAGAGTTTGATGCCGAGACAGGAGAAGCCAAGTTTACGGGAGGCGTCACTGCAAAATATGGCCCGACCGAACTTGTAGCTGAAAGCCTAGTCGTAAACTACAAAACGAAGCTAGGCAGGGCAGTTGGAAAAGTAATTGTCACCGATCCAGACGGAACTCTTGTTGCCCAAGACCTAGAATTTGATTGGGAAAACAAGCGAGGAGTCGCTAATTCGGTTGTAATGAGGGTTGAGGGATCAACGCTCACTGTAAGCAGGGTAGAAATTAATCCAGCAAGTGATCCCGGTCATTGGGTGCTGTACAACGTGCGGGCAACGCCGAGCAGAACTAATCCCCCTGAGTACGTGATGACGGCTAGAAAAGCCCGAATCGTCCCAGGCAAAAGCGGAAAAGTGGATAAGCCTGGAATCGAATTTTTTGGCGTCAAATTGGGCACGATTCCGTACTACAATTTTTCTCTCGACCGACGGGTTAGCGGATTCAGATTACCGGCTCCTACCTTTGTTCGTGGATCGGGGATCGGGGTCGCTTGGAACAGCGCATTTCTGTTGAATGACAACACCGGGATTTTTGGGCGAATTGGTTCCATTCCAGGTGCATTACCCTCTACGGTCCTGGAAATTACATATTCTCCTAAGATTCCCGATTCCCAGATTGGTAAGCTTTCGACCCGACCGGATAATGGTGACAGGTTAAATGATTCTTACCTTGATAACGTCAGTATTAAATCTGCGCAGCGTGAACTCGGCGGATTGCGGCGATCTGCAGAGACTGGCAGCATCGGCACGTACTGGAACCAGGGGACGAATGGTCGGTTCAAGGATGCCAAATCTCTGTCAAAACTATTTGAAGCAGCTTACGAGGTTGGAGGTCCGGTTGGAAAGGGAGCTTTTCTAGCCCAAGGAAGAATTCAACGGATTCGCGGCGATAACAACGAGTCTTGGAAAGACCGGGGTGTTATACAACTCGTGGGGCATTCGGGCATGATCGGCATGACAAAAAGAGTTGATGCATTCGTTCGAATTGATAGTAACACCTTCCTTGACCGCGGCAGTCAATTCTCGTACTTGCGGTTTGGGAGCGGGCTGATGATCAAACCCTCCAAAAATCTGACCGTAACGGGCGGGTACGTTCGAGCTTTCGAAGTGGGGCGGGCTCGTTATGAATGGGATCGGCTCTACACGAGGAATGGAGTACACGGTCGTGCCGACTTTATTCTCGGCCCGCTGCTTGGTTCGGGTTTAGTGAAATACGACCTGGATCGCAAAGAGTGGTCTTCGATTGAGTACCAATTGAGCCTGATCGCGGGTTCATTCGAGCCCTACTTCCGTTTTCGCCAGAATCCAAAGGAAACAGAATTTGGAGTTCGCATTCGTGTGAACAGTCTTTTTGACCGCCTCTCAAACCGAAAAATCGAACGAAAGAACGCCCAAAAGTAAACGAAAAACCAATATCTCCTTGTATTTGTACTAGGTCTTCTAAATCCTGGTATTCATTCTATATGAGAATTATTCTTCATCGGCTAGAATAAGCCCGAGCTCATCCTTTTATGTGAGTTTGGAAGGAGAATATAAAACAATGATGAATCGAATCGCAATTTCGGCAGCGTTGCTGGCAGGCGTAATGTCCGCCCAAGCTGTAGTTACAGGATCAATGTCCGCAATGACCACTTTTGGAAACATTGGGACGGGCTGGTATCAACCTCTTGGCGCGCCAGCATCAGATTGGCCGAGCCTCGGCAACTCGACGGCCGTGAATACCCGAGGGATTGCCTTCGGAAACAATAAACTTTACGTCGCAACTCGAGAAGGTGGAAATGCTGTCTCCATTCACGATAAGGATACGGGAAAGAAAACTGGAACCTTGAGCATGGCAGGAGTAATAGGCGGAGCAGTGGTGGTCTCTGCCCTCAGAACCGACGCAGATGGCAGAATTTATCTTAGCAACGTTACGACTAATGCGACGACAACTGCTGTTAAGATTTACCGATGGGACACTGAAGCTTCGACTCCGACGGTTGTTTTCAATTCATCTATCCCTGGTGCATACAGGCTCGGCGATAACATGGATGTCATTGGATCGGGGAACAACGTCAAAATCGCTTTGGGCATCAATAATACTGGCCCATCTGCTCCAGCTGGTAGCGCAGGATACTCGATTTTGAGTTCTGACCCTACGACGGGCGTATTCACGTCCGCAAACTATGCTTTTGGTGCACCGGTTGCCGCTGGAGACTTCCGTCTAGGGATTACCTTCTTGGATTCAAACACAGTCCTTGGTACTCAAGGTGGCGCGGCTGCTAGGTTAACATCGCTGACAGGCGGTCTGCTTGGAACCTCTGCTCTCACCACGAATTCCGAACGTGGGATGGATTACACCGTTATAGATGGAGTCCCAGTACTCGCTACGATTGATACGGTTACCAGTTCAGTCCGAATCTACAACATGACCAACCCGTCTGCTCCGGTTTCGTTGGCTTCTCTCGATCTCACTTCCGGTAGCACTATTGCAGGAAACAACGGGTTGTCCGCAGTTGCTTGGGGCAACATTTCTGGGAAAAATGCAACGCTCTATGCAATGAACGCTAACGATGGCATTCAAGCCTTCAACGTCACCGTCGTTCCAGAGCCAGCGACAATGACTGCGCTCGCTCTCGGTCTTGCCGCAGTCGCACGACGACGCAAGCAAAAGTAAGGCTACTTTCGGTTAGCTCAAAAGCTCCGGGACTTCGGTCTCGGAGCTTTTTTCTTGTTCATTTGGTTGCAGGTTCGGTTTCTAGCTTGTATCGTTCACGCAGGGTACGAAGCTTTAGTCCAAGCGAAAGTCCAAAATCAATCAGATCTCCCACATGCTGGAGTTTTGGATCAACCTTACTCAGGACCTGCGGCCGAACAACAAAAGTTGAGCCCTCGCCATTTGCATGGTCACGCAATGAACCCCGGACCGCCTCAGACCAAGCACGGACCGTTTGTCCAGCTCTCAGGGCGTCACGCTCGGGACGCGTTTCTACGGGATAGTGCTTTAATCCAACTTCGGGATCTTCGCCGGCGCAGGAGATGAACTTTGTCTCTGCGCCAAATTTGATCGGTGATTCCAAGTGCGGAAACGACCCTCGAAGCGCGACCCCCATCGGAGTCAACCCAAGGGTCGAAAAGCTCTTCTTTGCTTCGTCATAGCGATTCACGAAGTCCTCTGGATGCTTACACAACCAGTCTAGATGATGCCCCTCGTTGAGCACGGATTCGGAAATGGTGGGGAAGGCACGCAACACGCGTTCACTCGCAAAAAAGTGGAGCTTCAAACCCTTAGCCCGGGCCATTTCTAACAGGAGAATTGTCATGGCGGGCTCGCCATGACCAAACTCTTTCGCGTCTGGCATGTCCCAAGGAACGTAATCCAGATCAACCCGCACCGTGAGGTACATGCTTTACGCCTGGAGAGCTGCGATCCCCGGTAGGACCTTACCTTCAAGGAATTCGAGAGAAGCGCCGCCACCGGTACTGACGTGATCCATCTTTCCGGCAAGCCCAAACTTCTCGACCGCAGCCGCACTGTCACCGCCACCAATCACTGTGATTCCTGGACAATTTGCCATCGCGTCGGCAACACCCAGGGTTCCTCGCTCAAATGGCTTCATTTCAAACACTCCCATCGGACCATTCCAGATGACAGTCCCGGCGTCCATGATGATTCGGGTGAAGTTCACGATGCTCATTGGACCAATGTCCAGACCCATCATTTCAGCCGGGATCGCCGTGACCTTAACGGACTTCACCGGTGTTTGATCACTGAATTCGGAGGTAATGATGCAGTCCGTTGGCAAGACGATCTTATCGCCGTGTTCGGAGAGCATTCGTTTGCAGAATTCGATGTTGGTGTCATCCACCAGCGATTTTCCGATTTCGTAACCTTGAGCCTTATAAAACGTATATGCCATTCCGCCGCCGATAATCAGCTTGTCAACCTTTCCGATCAGGCTCTCGATGACGGGAATCTTGTCCTTTACTTTTGCGCCGCCGAGGATGGCAACCATCGGTCGCTTCGGATTGTCCATTGCTTTGCCAAGGTACTCAAGCTCCTTTTCGATTAGGAAACCGACTGCCCCGGTGAGAATGTGAGCAACGCCCTCGGTGCTGGCGTGAGCACGGTGGGCAGTGCCAAATGCGTCGTTGACGTAAAGGTCGGCGTTTGCGGCAAGAGCCTTTGCAAATTCGGGGTCATTCTTTTCTTCTTCCGGGTGGAAGCGCACATTTTCCAGAAGGATCACATCACCAGCGGCCATGTTTGAAACAACCTCTGCAACCTCTGGTCCGATGCAGTCCCCGGTGAGGTGTACGTTTTTAGCAAGAAAACGAGTGAGACTTGCAGCGACTGGGGCGAGGGAAAATTCTGGGGTAACTCCCTTCGGTCGTCCCAGGTGACTGCAGAGAATGACCTTTGCTCCCTTCTCAATCAAATACTTGATGGTCGGTAGGCTCTCTTCGATTCGTCGGTCGTCCGTGATGACGCCATCTTCAAGCGGCACGTTAAAGTCGCATCGCACAAGCACGCGCTTGCCAGAGAAGTCCAAATCCTTGAGTCGCCGAGCGTTCAACATGGGGTGAGTTTACCGTCTGGAAGGAGCGGGAGTTCCGGGGTGATGGGGGGCGGTTTGTTCGGGTGGTTCGGATTGGTTCGAACTACAGGAACGGATTTTGCGCAGACATTTTCATGGGCGTTCGTGTGCAAACATGATTCCGTCTACTTTCAAGGTGATAGAGTGTGGGTCCCTCCTCACGCTAGGAACGAGCTGTGACTCCCCGGAGAACAACTCGCTAACCCAGACAAACCTGAGCACACCGAACTTCCGAACCACCCGAACCCTCGTTACCCACTTGAACTTAGCGACCATCACTTTGAACCGAGAATAAAATTCTCAAAAAGTGCCTGGATATATCACTAAAGCCATAAATACGCTCTATAATAGAGGTGGTGTCCGAGAAGGTCATCGCAACATTCTAAAGGATTCAATGATGAAATTTTTACCACGAGCGCGGCGAGGCTTCACTTTAATTGAGCTTCTGGTCGTGATCGCAATTATCGCCATCCTGGCGGCGATCCTCTTCCCAGTGTTCGCACAGGCACGCAATGCTGCGCGCGTCACGCAAACGATCTCGAACCTCAAGCAGATCAGTACCGGGACAGCAATGTACCTCGGCGACAATGATGATACTTGGCCGCTTTGGTCCAACGAGATGGGTTGTCCTGGCACGGGATGTACTCCGGGGCAGGATGTTTTTAGGTTAGCTGCGATGTATCCAAACCTTGTGAATCCATATATCAAGAATGGAGTCAACGCTTCGACAGGAGCACTAGGAGATGTTTGGGCAAGTCCAAATTCTAAGGGCCTTCTGTCCTCAATTAGCAACACATTTGCCTACAATCACTGGACCTTGGGAGGTTTTTCCTCATGCGCGAGAACGGTGAATTTAGCTGCATTGCCCGGATCCTGCACTCGCACCACCGCTCTATATGCTGAAATTGCAGACGCTTCCTACAATCTTCCTGCAACAAGTTCGGTCATCGAATCTCCTTCTGAGTTGATCGCGTTTTCTGATGGCGCACAACTAAGCCGACCACCGCAATATTTGATCGCGTTTCCAGGTAGTGATCCTTGGTTCATTGGCGTGTGGGGTCCTCATGCAATGGGTGGTAGCTCGATGATTTGCAACAATACGACCGCGTCTACCCAAACCGCTGTCCGTATTCGCTTGATGACCGGACAAAAGTCGGTCATCACCAGAGCTGATACGTCTGCGAAGGCGGTGCCGCTCTCGACAATCATGCCAAGAGATGTATATGCGACCTCTGGAACAACCTGTAACAACACCAACGTCACTTGGCGTGGTGCTCTGACCAACAACAAGTTCTGGTCCAGAAACTGGCAGTAGTTAGTCTCAGTCCGAGGGGTTCTTCCGGTAATTATCCTCTTGCAACGTTTTGTTGCAAGAGGATTTCGTTTATCTCTGCGTAAACGTCAACCAAAAAATTACGGAGGATTGAGATATCATCCCAGCTATGAACAAGACAATTGCTACACTCACCGCTTCTCTCATCCTCGTATCCATCGCTTTGGCTACACCAAAGAGGTTAACGAACTTCGATGGCCTTATGAAGGCACTCAATATGGGAAACACGGTTAACCTCGTGCTGGACTACGGCAAGATGAAACTTAAGGTCGGCGAGGAGTTTGTGGAATCCCCAAAGGCAATTGGTGGAATGGCTTTTACACCTTGGGAATACTTTGCAAAGGGCGTGATCAACAACGAAAAGGCTTACGTGGTGAGTAGCGAAACTCACCTAATCACGAGCCGAAAGTATGGCTACGTCTACAACTACGTCCGGGTGCGGATTTTCGAGGATCAAAAAGTCGAAATCAACGCGCGCTACATGACCACCGACAAGTACGAAACCGTCATGGACGAAACCTTTTACAGTGAGATCTCGAACGGTAAGGACGAGAAAGGGGTCGGCGTCTTCATTAAGCCCTAAGTCACGCGGATCTCTTTAAGGGCCAAAATGTCTTCCCGAGAATGGACTCCGGACCCTCAGACCGCCTCGAGGGCCTGATTCAGGTCCCAGATGAGGTCGTCGGCATTTTCTACGCCAACGCTCAGCCGAACAAGGCTTTCAGAAATCCCCGTGCGAAGTCGATCCTCGGGGCTGACATCGCAGTGAGTCATCGAAGCAGGATGCTCGACTAAGGATTCGGTCCCACCTAAACTCACCGCAAGATGAACGAGCTTTAACGAGTCTAAGAATCTGAACACATCCGCTTCCTTGCCATCGATTTCAAACGAGATCATAGACCCGTTACAATCGCACTGCTTGTCCCGAAGCATGGCTTGACGAGACCCAGGCTCCGCGAATCCCAGATAGCGAACCAACGTGACCTTTGGGTGATTGAGAAGAAAATGCGCAACTTTCTCGGCGTTTCGGGCCATGCAGTCGGTTCGCACTTTCAGAGTTTCGAGCGACCGCATGAGCAGCCATCCGGTCCACGGTCCGGCCATGTTACCGAGAAAAGTGCGCATCACCTTTAGGCGCCCGATTGCCTCCTTGCTGCCGCTGACCGAACCTGCGATGACATCGCTGTGACCTCCGATGAACTTCGTGGCGGAATAAACTGCAATGTCGATTCCAAATCTCAAAGGTCGTTGCCACATCGGACCCATGTAGGTG
>JBEIDH010000013.1:0-60572 GCA_040383535.1 Chthonomonas sp. | reverse complement strand
TGACGAGACCCAGGCTCCGCGAATCCCAGATAGCGAACCAACGTGACCTTTGGGTGATTGAGAAGAAAATGCGCAACTTTCTCGGCGTTTCGGGCCATGCAGTCGGTTCGCACTTTCAGGGTCTCGAGAGAGCGCATGAGGAGCCACCCCGTCCACGGACCTGCCATGTTGCCGAGAAAAGTGCGCATGACCTTTAGGCGCCCGATTGCCTCCTTGCTGCCGCTCACGGAGCCTGCAATGACATCGCTGTGACCTCCGATGAACTTCGTGGCGGAATAAACTGCAATGTCGATTCCAAATCTCAAAGGTCGTTGCCACATCGGACCCATGTAGGTGTTGTCACAAGCCGTGAAGACTCTCAAGTCTTCTGAACTCAGCCTGCGACCGAGGTTCGCGACCATCTCTAGGTCAATGATTGCATTCGTCGGGTTACATGGAGTTTCGATGTAGACTAGGCCAATTTTGCCCTTCGCATCTGCGGATTCAACCTTAGCCATGATCTCCTCCTCCGTCTCGTGGGATTCAAATTCGATGTTTGTGATCCCAAAAGAGGGAAGTACCTTCCGGATAAAGTGGTGCGTCCCGCCGTAGAGGGGCGCAGAGTGAAGTAAAACCATTCCGGGTTTCAGGAACTCAAGCATCAATGTGCTGATCGCTGCCATTCCGGATTCAAAAACCGCACAATCTTCGGCATTGTCCCAGAGTTTTAAGCGGTTTTCTAGGATTTCTAGATCTGGATTGTTTAGGCGAGAGTAGATTAGCCCAAGCTCTTCACCGGCATCCGCATCGCGGAGTCCGTACGCAAGCTCAAAAAATCTCTTACCATCTTGGGCCGATTTGAAAACGAACGTGGAAGTCGCAAAAATGGGGCATTTGAGCGAGCCCTCGCTCAGTTCCGGTTTGTAGCCGTAGCTCATCATTAGGCTTTCAGGATTCATCGGACGATCTGTACTCATAGTGTTATTACTATTTTAGGCGAAAATCGCTGATTAGCTATGAATAATTGGCAAAAATAAAAATATTCAAACCTAACGAAGGTGATGCTGCCAGAATTACCTAATTTGGTTTGATCGCAGGGTTTCAGAAAGCCCAATTAACATACGCTCTAAGGTGTCGAGCGGATTAGCGGCTGGGAGGGCTCCCTTCAACTGGGCGTCAGTATCGGCGATTAATCGGAGTGCCTTGACGCATTGGGGGATCGTGACCTTTGGGGCTTGTTGCATGATGCGTTGCTGGACGAACCCTTTTTCGGTGATGATGTTCGGCTTGCTCGGCATCATTTCTGCGATGCGCGCGGGAGCATTGCCCGGATTGCAACGATTCTCGTGAAGAATTCTGGCTTGCATCACCAGGCGCACGTACCGGGAAACCTGGGGAAGAATGTTCTTTTGAGCGGCTTCGTCAATTTTGGTGTTGGATCCCACTAGAATTCGAATTTGCTTGACCGCTTCTGTGACTCTGCCATCGCGCACCGCGTCGACCATCGCCCAAATGTTCCACTCTCGGCTTGCCGACACCAAGGCTCGAATGTCTTCGAGCCGAATCTCCGGGGCATCGCCGACATACACCACAAGTTTGTCAATTTCACTGAACGCCCGGCTGTAGCTTCCTCCGACCATTTCCACCATGAGGTCGGCGGCTGGCTTACTCAGCTTCTTCCCACGTTCTTTGAACGCTTCCATGAGCAGCGGAACGAGGGTCTTCTCGTCAATGGTGCACGTCAAAATCACGCCATCAGCGGCCTGAACAAGCTTTGTCCAGAGCTTTTCATTGGCGGTGTGCTGGGATTTTCGCTCTCCGCCAGCGGCTTCATCGTCGGCGACCAAGATTAGCCATCCCGTTTCGGGGACACCAGTCAATGGATTTCCCTTTAACTCCTTTGGATCAACCCGAAGGACATTACGGACGACCATCGTCCGGCGATCACTCATGAACGGCACCGTAGATACGGATCCTATCCACTCGGCAACTGGCTTTTGATCAGCGAGAATTACCTCCGAGTCAAAGTCGTCTTCGACCGGTCCAACTGACTCCAAAAGACCCTTGAGCGCAGACCTGCGGAGAGTCTCCTCCGACCCAGAAATCAGCACTATCCTCGCTTCTTTCGCTTTTGTCAGATCAAGCTTCATTGGATTTACGATCTTGGCGTATCTCGTTCGCGCTTTGCTTGAACGAAGTTTCAAGTTGCTCGCGGAGTTCAGGAGTCAACGGCTGCGCACCATAGAGTATCGCATCTACTTGGTTCGGAATGAGTCTGAGGGAATCTTCACTAGTGGGGTACTTACCGCGAATCACAGCGCAGTATTCCTGGATCGTCCAGCCGAATTCGCGGGGAATTTTGCTCGCTCGTTCGAGGTCGGCAATGCCATCTCCAATGAATTCGAAGGTTCTCGCCTTCACGACTTTTTCGGATGTCTTCTGGATTCGCGCGCTGACCAGGAAATCCCGAATCTTTTCCCAGAAGATTGCAACGGCTAGTCCTGCAAGCCCAAGCCCGATCAAGATCGGAACGAGTTGAGCCATTAGAGTACTGCCGAGACTCTCACGTTCCTGAACCGTGTCACCCCTACCGGCTCCAGGTACCTCGTCTGCTCCATCAGTTGCGTCAAAGATCACCCAACCCATGCCCTCAAAGTAGATCTCGGTCCACATGTGGTAGTCCTTTTCGCGGACGACAAATCTGCCTCGATCTCGGTCTTGGGGTCTGACCAAAAAGCCCGTTGCAACCCGGCTTGGGAGGTTGAGTTCTCTGGCAAGGATTGCGAGGGAAGTCGCAAACAAATCGCAGTACCCTTCACGAGTCTGAAAGAGAACTGCCTCTACCGCATCGGAGTCCGGGGAAATTTCCGGAGCCTGAAGATTGTATTTGATCTGCCGACTAACCGCAAATCTAAGGGCCTCGGCCATTTCCCATTCCGTTTCTGCACCCTCGGTCGCGTCCAATGCGAAGTTTCTCACCCGTTCTGAGGCGCGGGATTGAAAGAATGTGTCACGAAAGTAACCTGGAATCGGAGCGCTTCTTGAGCTAGTGATGCTCGGCTTGATGGACGTTCCGGTGACGGTATATCCGCGGTTGAGGGCGATTCCTGGGCGCACGCTGCCGTCGTCGCGGATGCGCAAGCGTCCGAGCGGTCCGTTCAGTACCTCCGGAACGCCTGGTATTGGAATTCGATCGCCAATGCCTCGTAAAACCTGAACCTCAAAGTTGAACTTCTCTTTGGAACTGATCTCGATGGCTTCGGTGTTTCTCCGCGAAAGGTCATACTTAGGCCCGTCTGATCCGACCCTAGAACCATTCAATGGAAGGCTCACCCACCTCGCCCCCTCGTAAACATAGAACGCATCGGTGCGAAGGTAATGTGGCTCATCCATCGTCGCGTAGATCACCGGGATCTCGCTTGGGGTCCCGATTGGACCGCGCCCTACCTGAACCGCTGTTTCTCCCTCTTGTATGCGCTGAGGTCCACGGTTGTTCTGGCTCGCGATGTTCCGTACCTGAACGCGTATCGGTTCCGTCGCCACTTGCACGGTCTCACGAATCACAGGTGCCCCAAGCGCGCTCAGTGCGATGACTGCGACCGCAGAAGCAAAGGCCCATTCTGGACCTGCCATGCCTTTCCAGGCATACTTTCGAAGGCGCTCGACATCCGGTTCACCCGCTGTCCTAGCAAGTCCATAAAGTACTCTCAGGTTCGCCCGGGAATATACAATCCCCGCGCAAATCAAGAACACAAAGAACATCGCAGGAGCAGCAATGATCGTGTCATAGGCTCCGACAAGTCCAAAAATGGCGATCGCCGGCACTCCAAGAAACACGAGCGAGGAATCGCGCCAGACCACAAAACTGCTAAACGAGATAATCATTACAAGAATCCCGTTCGTCAGAAGCGCAGGCGGGAAACCACCGTCTGGCAAAAGAAGGTTCAGTTCGTCGGCGAACATGAACGAGCCGATGACCACAAGCATCACGAGGAAGCCGTCGAGGGTGAACTTGCCCCACCGAACATCGGGCCGAAAAACCTTCGCACTTATGAAATGCCCGATCGCGGAGGTCAAAACGAACAACCAACCCGTGTTTTCAATCCGAAGCGAGTAACCCGTTGCCAAGATCGCCATTGAAGTGGCGATGAAACTAAGCAGGTAGTCAAGGGGCTGTAGTTCGGATTCAAACCGCCGCACGAATACCCTCCTGCCAGCCGGTCATGATCTGGATCCGTGCTCCGGTTCGCTCTAGTTTGCGGATGTTTTCGGGGTGAATCGCATCGTCAAGGGTTGCAAGCCTTCCCGGTTGAAAGTCGCTAGGGTTATATATGTAGAGGGTCGCTGCCGCTCCCAAGTCTCCGGAAAGAACATCAACAAGGGCGTGATCCATCCTGAGCAAAAACAAGAAGTGGTGACCAAACGGCTTTTCTTGACTCAGGTGCTGGCTCAGTTTCTCGGCCAAGGTGTTAGATCCGTCAGCCGAAATTCCGGCAAGGTAGTCCATCGGAATAGTCAGATCCGGGCCGTCAAATTGTATTTGTTCCAGAAAGACCTCCTCGGCACTCTTCACAAGTTCGCCAATCAAAAATGCCGCATGACCACACATGAGGTCGAGCGAAAACCCCTCGCGAGTGCCGACATTGGACCCGAGGTGATTCTGAATCAGGACAAGAGCGTTTGCGCTGCTGGGAGAATCGAATTCTTTCACCAGAATCTTTGTCGCCCGGGCGGTTGCTTTCCAGTGAATAGAGCGAAGGGAATCTCCCGGAGCATACTCGCGAATCCCCCGGTGGTCCATCCCTTGTCCTGCCAGGGGACGATTTCGCGTGTCAGTAAATCCAGCTTGAACTCGGTAGAGTAGATTGAGCTCAAATGGAATCGGCTTCGGAATCACCTTGAGCTGGCTAAGGTTAGTCTGAACCTTTGAATCGGTAAGGACCAGTCCAAGCGCATCTGATCCCCAGACTTGAGCTTCATCCCATTTGAAGACCCCTCTCCGTAGAGGTCGGATGCGGTACTGAATTTGGATCGGCTGACCGAATGATGGGGCGAGCGGAATGGATGCCCGAACGATTTCATGGGGCATGGACTTGGGAATTCGGTCTTGGATCGTCACAAGCGGGCGCGCGAATCTTCTTGCAGATTTCACCTCTAAGGTCACAGAAATCGTCTCTCCGACTTCGGTTCGCTCCGGGACCGTCCTTTCGATAGCCAGATCGCGAACCGCCCACTTGGCCTGGGCTCGGGAAGCGAAAATCGTCGCGACAAGGGCGGTTCCCATGTAGAAGAGGGCCGGTGAGTTAACCAGCAACGCAACGACCGCTAAGAATGAACTTGCGACAGTAAGCGTAAGGCCGGCGGCATTTCTCATGGGAGTTAAACGGGTACGGGAGTTGGGACGCTTTGGATGATGCTCTGGATGATCTCAGTGCCAGCCTGTCCACGGAGCCGAGCTTCGCTTCGAGGCACGATCCGGTGAGATAGCACAAGTTCAGCAACCGCCTTCACGTCGTCTGGAGTAACGAAGTCACGTAGAAGTCCAGCTGCAATTGCCTGTGCTCCGTGCTGAAGATGCAATGTTGCACGAGGTGAAGCCCCAAGCGATACGAGCGGATGTTCGCGGGACGCGCGGGTGATATCCACCATATATTGGCGAACTGTTGAATCCACGCGCACTTGGCGAATGAGCAATTGCGCCGCTCGAAGTTCTTCCAAGGTCGCAATTGGTACGAGTGCCTCATCCGCCCGATTGACTTGCTGATCCTCAAGCATTCGCTGTTCCGCATCACGATCGGGGTATCCCAGGGTGATCCGACCAAAAAAGCGGTCCATTTGTGCTTCGGGAAGCGGAAAAGTCCCCGCCATCTCGATGTTATTTTGAGTTGCAATGACAAGAAACGGGTCCGGCAAGCCTCGTTGAACTCCGTCAACCGTGACCGTTCGCTCTTCCATCGCTTCCAGTAGTGCGCTTTGAGTTTTGGGTGTGGCTCGGTTCACTTCATCCGCGAGCATCACGTTCGCAAAGATTGGGCCGGGGAGGAATTCAAATTTTTGTTCCTTCTGATTATAGATCGAAGCTCCAGATACGTCACTCGGCATCAAGTCGCTGGTGAACTGGATTCGGCTAAAGGTACCACCAATAAGCCGAGCAAGCGCTTTGGCAAGCGTCGTCTTTCCGACGCCAGGAACGTCCTCAATGAGTAAGTGTCCTTGGCAAAGGAGAACAGTGACTGCCTTCCGTGTCGCAACGCTTTTCCCGGCGATCACGCCGTCAAGTTTTGCAGTTAAGGAATCGGTGAGGTTAGCGACGTCTTGGATGGTCATAAGATGCTGTCCTAGAGTTTACGTGAGATAAGTCGAAGTTTGTGCGATAGCTTGCCATTAATGAGCAAGAACGCACCCTATTTCGTGCGAGAATTTTAACTTTTTGATGCGGGAATTATTCTCGGACGGTCATAATTGAGCGGTGAGTCGCAAGTGTGTTATCGGCGTGGATTTGGGCGGGACGAATGTCCGGGCGCAAGCAATTTTTGAGGACGGCACCATTGCTGGCGAATTCAAAAAGAATTCCAGCTTTGCGCAGCAAGGTACCGAGGCGATTGTGGATGCTGTGGTCAACACGATTCGGGAAGCAGCAACTCATCTTGAAGCAGAGGTAATCGGCGTTGGGCTCGCCGTCCCGGGGCATACCGATGACCGTGCTGGAATCATCCGCTGGGCTCCAAACCTAGGAAGAGAAGTTGATGGCGTATTTTTAAGCTGGCGAGATGTTCCGCTTAAGAAGATGCTCGAAGAACAGCTAGATTTCAAGGTCACCATGGGCAACGATGCAAACCTTGCCGCGCTTGGGGAATATCGCTATGGTTCTGGAAAAAACTCGGCTTCCTGCTTAGTTTTGCTGACGATCGGGACCGGCATCGGCGGTGGCGTTGTGCTTGGGCAGAACGCGGTTATGGGTCAAGCGAGTGGACCTCTACTGCTGATCGGCGGCAACTCTGGTGGGGGGGAACTGGGTCACACAGTGATTCAACAAGGGGGTCTCGCCGCGAATGCTGGAACTTACGGCACCCTAGAAGCCTATTGCCAGCGTGACTCGATCGTGCAAAGAGCGCAGTTTAAGGTTCAACGGACTAAGTCAAAAATTTGGGACCTGGTAGAGGGAAATCTCAGCCGCATTACGCCTCAGATCGTTGCGGAAGCAGCGAGTCAAAGCGATCCGGTTGGGGTCGAGGTCTACCAAGAAATTGGCTCGTTCATGGGCGTCGGAGTTGGATCGTTTATCAACGTCTTCGCTCCTGAGGTTGTAGCAATCGGTGGGCAGATCGCAAAAACGGGCGATGTATTGATGGACTCCATTCGAGCCTCTGCACGCAATGTCGCGATCCCGAGTCTGATGCAGGATTGCAAGATTGTCGCTGCGGAACTTCTGGACGATGCCGGAATCAAGGGCGCCGCCGCGCTCGCTTTCCAAACTTTTGCACCATCTGCGTCGTAAGTACCAAAAGAATCGAACCGGAATAGGTATCCTAAACTGATGCAAGTGCAGTGCAATGGCGCGCCGCCCTTTTCAAACAAACTTAAGGCTGAACTGAGCGTATGACCGAAGTGATCATGCCCAAAATGGGCGACGGAATGGAAGAGGGAACTCTTCTCGAATGGCTGAAGAAAGATGGCGAAAAGGTGAAGATGGGCGAAGTCATCGGCACCATCCAGACCGATAAGGCCACACTTGAACTTGAATCTCCTGGATCAGGGGCAATCACCGGATTCCTTCTGGAGCCTGGTCAAACCGTACCAGTTGGGGTTCCAATTGCAATTTTGCTCAAGGACGGCGAGAAGGTCCCTGCGAATTGGGGATCGGGTGAACGAACCGCTGCGGCCGAAAATCCAGAAGCTCCGCAGGAATTGGCACCAGTTGCGGCTGGCGTAAGTGAAGCGATTCAAGCCCAGATTTCGATGCCTTCCAATACAAGGATCAAGGCTAGCCCGCTCGCAAAGAAAATTGCCGCTGAAATGGGAATTGATCTTGCTACGGTCTCAGGCACTGGTCCCGGGGGACGAATCGTTGAGAAAGATGTTCGGGGCGCGAAGCCATCGGCTCCAGCGGTCTCCACACCTGATGCACCAGCTCAGATTGTTGCTGCCGCCGAAGACAAGAAAGTTCCGTTGAACAGGCTCCGGCAAATTATTGCCCAGCGCACGGGACACTCCAAGTCAACGGTGCCTCACTTCTACGTCACATTGGAAGTTGATTTGGAAGCGATCCACCTGCTCCGTGAAATGTTCGAAGCCGAAGAGTCCGGTAAGGTCAGCGTGAATGACTTCGTTGTAAAGGCAAGTGCGAAGGCTCTTGCCGACATGCCAGAAGTCAACGCAACGTTCCAGGGCGATCACATCCTTCAATACGGTTCGGTCCACGTTGGAATCGCTGCCGCAATTGACGACGGTCTCGTCGTTCCTGTGATCAAGAATGCGCAGTCCAAGTCCATTCGAGAACTCAGTGTCGAAGCCAAGGACCTTGTAAAGAAGGCGCGAGAAGGGAAACTGCATCCAGATCAGATGTCAGGCAGTACTTTCAGCATCAGCAACATGGGAATGTTGAACGTGGATGTGTTCAGTGCGATCATCAATGAACCCAATGCGGCGATCATCGCGATTGGAACAGCTCGAAAGAAAGCAGTTGTTGATCAAGAAACGGACGAAATTGATATCCGATGGCGCATGAACATCACTGCATCGTTCGACCACCGAGTGGTTGACGGTGCTGTAGGTGCGAAGTTCCTGAATGTGGTCAAGGATTATCTCGAAAATCCAACTCGATTACTTTCTTAATTGAACTCTCATAAGCCATATAGGTCTAGTCAGGCCTATATGGCTTATAACTATTAAGGTCAAAACGGGTATCCTGTAGGTTCAGCCCATGGCCAAGAAACTCCCTACCGTCGTGATCGTGGGCCGTCCTAATGTCGGCAAAAGCACCTTATTTAACCGCATTATCGGTCGTCGCGAAGCTGTCGTTGAAGACAATCCAGGCATCACGCGCGACCGTTTGTATGCCGAAGGCGAATGGCGACGTAAGAGATTTTTAGTCGTTGATACCGGCGGTATTTTGTTCGGTGACGATGATCCCCTCGTTGAACAAATTAGGCTCCAAGCCGAGATTGCGCTCCAAGAGGCCGACGTTATCGTCTTCCTATGTGATTGTGTCGATGGCCTCAGCATGGGAGACCGTGACCTTGCTGATCGCCTTCGAGGCGTCAAAGTCCCGGTTTATGTTGCCGCCAATAAGGCTGATAACCCCAGCCGGATCAGTATGGCAACCGAGTTCTATGAGCTTGGATTCGAGAACGTCATGGCAATTTCTGGATTGCATGGCTCCGGCGTCGCCGATCTTCTTGACGCAATCGCAGAGGTAATCCCGGCTACAGATACCCTCCCCGAAAAACGAGAGGAGATCAAGCTTGCGATCATTGGTCGTCCGAACGTTGGAAAGTCGAGCATGATCAACGCGTTTACCGGGGAGCAACGTGCGATTGTTTCAAACATCCCAGGCACCACCCGCGATGCGATTGATACGATGTTGGAATACGGCGGAGAAACTTTCCGTCTGATTGATACCGCTGGTATTCGTCGTCGAGGCAAGATTCAGGGGACAGTTGAGTACTACATGGCTCTGCGCTCGACTCGAGCGGTGGAACGGGCGGATTGCTCGCTCCTAGTGATTGACGGCGACGAAGGATTGACCGACCAGGACAAGCGTGTTGGGAAGATTAGTCACGATCTCGGTAGATCACTCGTGATCGCCGTGAATAAGTGGGACGTCAAAGAACCACCAAACGGAATGCCGCGAATGAAGTCCGACCAAAAACGGGCTATCGAAAAGACCATTCGCGACGAAGACCCAGAAATCAGCTACGCTGAAATCGCGTTTACCAGCGCAAAGGAAGGAGCAGGACTTGAACCTGTACTTGATAGCGTCATGCGAGCCGTAGATAGCTGGAACTTCCGCATCTCGACCGGTCAGCTTAACCGTACGATTCAGGACGCAATCTTCTCACGACCAATGTCCACCAAGGGCAAGGTCCTGAAGGTTTACTACTCCACCCAAGTCTCCGCAAGACCGCCGACCTTCGTGCTGTTCTGCAATGATCCCGAGATTATGCACTTTAGCTATAAGCGATACTTGGAGAATCAGCTCCGGAAGATTTACCCACTCCCAGGAACGCCTATCAGAATCATTCTTCGCTCGAGCCATGAGCGAGATCGAGACTAAATTTTAGTCCCAGGACTAGGTTCAAATGTGCCCTTTTGGGTACCATATAGGTTCAATTATGCAAACTCCTGAAGAGATGTTGTCTTCCGATATCGAAAACCCATTGGAAGACGATACGTTGTTTGAAAGTAGTCTTACCGACGACGAAGACGAGGAAGTAACGGAGGAGGAATCTGCCTTCGACGACCGTGACGCCCAGATCATGAATCTGACGACTGAGAGGGATCAGCTTCGCGATCAGATGCTCCGCACATTGGCGGATTTGCAAAATTTTAGAAAGCGTTCCGCTCAGGATCGACTTGACAGCCAGCGTTACGCGAAAGAAGAAATTCTCAACTCACTCTTTCCGGTTCTCGATAATTTCAATCGGACCATTTCTTCGCTTCAAAATGGAGCAACCGTTGAGTCCGTTCTGGAAGGCGTTGGGATGGTTGAGCGACAGCTTCGATCCGTGCTAGACCAGCAAGGATTGGTCGCGATTCAATCTGTCGGCGCGTATTTTGATCCAGAGATTCATGAAGCAATTGCAGTGGTAGAGACCAATGAGTTTCCCGATGGAACGATCATCGAAGAGCTTGAAAAAGGCTTTAAGTTGGGCGAACGTGTTCTGCGACCAGCGAAGGTAAGGGTCACCAAGTACCCAACTCCAGCGAAATGAATATTAAATTTGGTACGGACGGAATCCGTGGGGTTGCGAATGAGGCTCTTTCTCCAGAGATTGCGTTTCGCATTGGGCTTGCGGCGGGAACGCTAATCAAGCAAAAGGATGCTCTCCCTCGAGTTGTGATGGGGCGGGACACGCGAAAATCTGGCTCCATGCTCGGTGCTGCTCTGGCGGCTGGATTCTGTTCGGCGGGGTTGGATGTCGTTGCGATGGGGCATGTGCCTACTGGTGGGATCAGCTTCGTCACGCGCACAGGGGATTTCAGCATGGGCGTGGTGATCAGTGCGAGCCATAATCCTGCCCCAGACAATGGGATCAAGTTGATCGCCTCCGATGGTAAGAAGATATCAGATGCCGATGAAGCTACAATCGTCGCACTCGTTGCTAAGGACGACATTGTTCGGCCAACAGGTGGAGCCGTTGGGTCCATTGATTCAAGCCGCGCTGATGTGGATCGGTACTTGAGTTTCCTCGAAACTCTGGTTCCGGAGCGACTCGTCGGGATGAAAGTCGCCGTCGATTGCGCAAATGGCGCCGCTTATGGGCTAGGTCCCGAAATCTTAAGGCGTTTAGGAGCCGATTTGACCATTGTCGGAGATTCTCCAAACGGGATGAATATTAACTCCGATGGCGGAGCGACAAACCCGGACACGATCCAAAATCTCACTCAAGAATCGGGGGCCGTGATTGGCATTGCCTTCGATGGGGATGCAGATCGAGCCGTGTTTAGCGATAGCAAAGCTCGCCTCATTAATGGTGACCGAACCATGGCGATTTGGGCATCGCATTGGAGAAACACCGAACGGTTCACCCCTTCAATCATAGTTGGCACGGTGATGAGTAATGGTGGTTTTGCAGCGTATACCGCGTCAAACGGCATCACATTGGCCCGAGCCGACGTCGGGGACAAGTACGTCAGCCGCATGATGGATGAACTTGGTGCAAAGATCGGTGGGGAGCAAAGCGGGCATATTATTTTCAGCGAGCGTGGTCCGACCGGGGACGGATTGATTACCGCCCTTGAGTTGTTGCGAGTGCTGAAGCTTTCTGGCCGTGATGCGAGTAGCTTCTATGACGAGTTTGAGAACTTTCCTCAGCTATTGGTCAATGTCACGGTCGGAGATAAAACGGGTTGGGACACTAGGGAAGCAATCGTGAGCGCAATTGCTGAAGCTCAGAATCTATTGGCGCCGGCAGGGCGATTGAACGTAAGAGCCAGCGGAACCCAGCCGATGATCAGGGTTATGGGAGAATCACCAGACATGCCGCAGACGCAGGCCGCTGTTGATCTCGTCGCGAACGCCCTCATCGCCGAGTTGGGTGGTTCAATCTACTCCCGCGTTGACCTGACCCACGCGCTAGGGGACTAGATTCTCTCGAATCGCGGCGAACCTCTTGCGGAGGACAAACGGGATCTGCTCGATTGAAGTGATCTCGGATGCTCCGTACTGGGTCATGCCCATGTTCAAGCGAATTCCGCTAAGCCCCAAGTGACGCGCATACTTTGATACCTTTCCGGCAATGACCCAATCTGCCGCATCTGGCTCATCGGTGAGTTCTGGAATGAAATGTCCAACCATCGCCCTTAGCCAGCGGTCCACTGGTTGCAAGTAAAGCCGGTCAGCAAAATCCACCTGATCTTCGAGATTAAAAACCCAAATCATGTCTCTCAAAATGAGAGAAGACGACTTGGGACCCATCCCTCGAATATCAACGATTCGTTCAAAGTCCTGCTCAATCCGGTGAGTGGATTGAACGGATTTTACAATTTTGCCCGCGACAGATAACCCAGCCTGTTCCGTATAAATCTCCTGGGCTAGTTCAAACATGCCTTGGATAATTGCGCGATTCTGCTGCTCGTTTTCCTTTGTCTTGCGTTCTTTACAGACTTCAACAAAGGAATCCCAGATACTCACAGGGTCTGCCGTTACCAGGATTAAGTTAAACTCGTCTGGCTTCGAAAATCTTCTCAACGCCGTGCAAGCGATTTGACTGAGTTCGGTCCGTTCCTTGCCACGACGGCTGAAGACGTAATGACTGAAGAGTCCATGGAGGCACCAAAACGGATCCGATAACTTTGTTCGAATCTCGTCCAAACTTGCGGAGTCTGTGCGGAGACCCGCGATTAGCGGATGAATCACATGGTCATTCAGATATCGGTCAGCAAAAGACCCCGTCATTGACTGCATCAATGACAGGGCCTCGGGAGCGACTTCAACTTGAGTTGGTTTCATGCGCTTTTGATCGCGATGGAAGTTAGAATCTTTCGTCGGACAGCATGTTCACGATGACCGGAAGGGTCATTGTTTGCTCAGATCCTGAACCGGACTCGCCTTCTTTACCGCCGCGCATCCAGTTGAACACTCGCCAAGCGAATTCTGTGAGAGGAACTTGGTTGGATCGGAACTCACCCAGGACGCCAGCAAGTGCGTCGGTAAAGAGCCCAACTTCTGAGCCGTTACGCACGATTCCGCTGACTTTGCCGTTTGGAATCGTCGCTTGGGTTTGAGCAATTGCGCCCACCATCGGAGTCTCTTGCCCAAAGTAGCGTCCACTTACGATCGGTCGGTGGCACTGATAGAAGGTGAAGATCTTACATCCCTTCTTCATGAACATCGTGTAAATCTCAGACTTTGAAACCATGCTTGCGGAGTCGGTTTCGTTCTTTGCTTCGATGCCAGCAAGGAAGTCCTTGCCATCCAGGTTGACGCCAGGTCCGCTGAAGTAGAGGAAGATTGTTGAACCCACTGGAACTCGCTCAGCGAGGGCTTGGGCTGTAGCTCGAACCTGTGCAGAGGACGCATTTTGCACGACATCAATATTGGTTTCTTGATATCCGGAGAACTGAACCAGCTTCTCACGAAGCAAGAGCGCGTCGCTCGCCGCAAAAGGCACTTTAAGATTTTCAAGCTTTGTTTCGGAGTTACCAATAAGGAGCCCGAACTTGTTTTGAAGAGAAACTGGTGGAACCATCGGACCAGACCCGCCGCCTTGTAATGGGTTGGCCTGACCAGCAGTTGAAGAGGATCCAGCCATTTGTCCCATGGCAGCCTTATCTTCTGGGGTTAGAATCTCTCCATCAATCTTCCAGTTGAGCTTATCGCTCATCGATTGGTATCGCGTCTGGAGGTCTTGCTGTTTGGCAACATCTCGGAGGCTAGCGTATGTTTGAGCCAGGAAGTAGTACGCCTCTGGGCTATGCTGATCCTTCTTGAGGATCGTTTCGAATTCATCACTCACGGTCATCAGTAGCGACTTCTTCGCCGCATCTTCTAGACCATTCGCGGCCTTGATTCCAGTGTAAGCAGCCGCAAAGTTTGCTGAATATGGAGAACCGTTTCGCCAAGTGCGTCGCTCTGTTACTGGCCCGGGTAGTCGGGTTGGATTGGAAAAGTCATCTGCTCGGTTAGCGACGGCTTTGAGGAATGCTTCGCGTGCCTCGGTCCACTTCGCTTCTTTGCTGAGGCGAAGACCATCGTTATAGCTATCCGCCCATGCCTGCGCATGAGCAAGGGAGCACAGTACAAGCGCAAACGCGCCAAGAATCGTCCTTGAAAATTTCATCTTATTTGCCAACACGTAAATTAATTTTTGAAGCGATAACTGAGTGAAAGCGACATATCGCGTCCGCCACCAGAGTAGTTTCCAAAGTCAAGCTCAATACCAAGATTCGAGGAATCTGGATTGAAGCCGATTCCATAATTGAAACCACTGAGATTCGAGAAACCTGCTCCGCCCTTTTGAATCGTTCGGAACCCGATTCGGAAGGGGATATAGGCATTTCGCAGTCTGTAATTATACTCAAAGCCAAACCCGCCAGAGAATTGGGAATCGCCTCGTTCGATGATCCTTTTATCGGAACCACCAAAATAGTAATCGCCTTGAACCCCTGCGATAATAAAGTCCTCTGCTCGGCGTGGATTTTGAATTCTCTTCGCTAAACCAGCACTGACTCGTCCTGGAATCTTGTCGTAGATCGCTTCCGACTCGTCGTCACCGCTTAGGCTGATCGGAGTTCGTGCGCTGAGGCCAAGAGTTAGATCTCCACTGAGGTTAAGTTGAGTACCCACCACGAAGCCAATCCCATAGGTTGACCCCTCGGTGTCCGATCTCAAAACTGAGAAGTTGGAACCGTTAGACACGTTTGAAATGATGTTCTCAGCGGCGTAGCTGTTCGCCAGAACAATCCCAATCCCAAAGGACCGGGTGAAATCAGAGTTAGACCTTCCAACACTCAACGTGAAGAAGTCAGTCTTTGCTTTGAGTGTTCGTCGATAGTCGTTGAAGGTTGTGCCGCCTTCAACAAGGTTGGTACCCGTCTGCAGATCGCGGATAAAGCCACCAACGGTGTAGCTGATTCCGAGAGTGCTTCGTTTACCCAAAGGCTTTGTGAAGCCAACATGAGTAAGGGATCTCTTTCCGGAGGTTGCAGAACTCTCGAAGTCACCGTTCGGGAGTAGTCGTCGTGCAATGCTGGTTTTCGATTCGTTCAGATTCTTAAACGTAAGCGAGAGCTGAGAGGAATTCACAAAACCCAAACCGGCCGGATTATTCAGAGCACTCGTGGTATTTGCGCTTGTCACGCCAATGCTGGTGCCCATCCCTAGCGATCTTCCCCCGGCATCAAATGCCGAAAGAAGATCAGGGATTTGGGCTTGAGATCCTACGACAAGACCTAGAGCGAGAGTAGCAAACAGAGTTCGGTTCATGTGAATCATTGGGTTCCTAATGGATTTCTTACTAAAAAATTATCTCAGGTTTACGACGGTCTCTTGTCGGACGGCTGGATTACCTGCACGGTCTGTAGCGTCAATTCGAATTTTGAACGGTGAGGGAAGGTTTTGAGTATTCAAAATGCGACCGATGTAGCGGAGGGTTCCGCCATTATTTGTCGTCGAAACTCGAGTAACTCGCCCGAGGACGTTTCCGGCCATATTGATAATCTGCATGTCAATACCGAGCGCATTTACGGAGCCGCTGAATTGATCAACGAAGTCAACCGAAACAGGGATAATGGTTCCGCGTCGGAACGGGAACGAGGTAGGAGGGCTGGAAATGCTTGTGCTTGGTGGCACTCGGTCAAGTGTAACGCTGATCGAGAGCGGAACCGCATTATTTTGGGCTCGGTCCTTGGCGGTGATCGAAATAGATTGGACGCCATCTCTCTCAATTGAGCTCGTATCCCAGTTGACGGCAATGTTTTGGGTCGTTCCGGTGTTGTTCTGAATATCTTGTCCGTTGATCTGAACTCGCCATTCTTCCAAGCTAGTAGGATTTTCTTGCACCTGGGCGATGATCGGAACCAGGCCGCGAACATACCCGCCGCTGACGGGGTTCGAGTCAAGGAACTTTGGTTCGACGACGTCAATGATGATGCCGTTGAGTACAACCGGGTTCGGGGTGTAAGTATTGCCTGGTTCAATAATTTCGACATCTAAACGATAGGTGCCTTCGGGAGTGGATCGGTCAAAGGTAAGAGGCAAGCTACCGTCAATATTTCCGTCCGCGTTCGGAGTAAAGTCACGCTGAGTAGAGAACGTCGTTGGTGGGAAGGTCGCGGGAACTTTCGTTGCACGTGCGATGACGCGGGCTTGAACCACACCTCCAGTTACTGTGAACTTCAGGGTGTTGCTTCGACCGAGGTAGTCACCAGTCCGTGGCGCGGTGACCGTGAAGGTACCAGCGAGTGAGAAGCAGCTCAGTGCTCCTACCAAAAGGGTCAAGAAAGTTCTGTTGCGGTTCATGACTATCGTTCCGAAATTCTCTTGCGAGTTGTTTTCCTATTTTAGACGATTATATCGGGTGAATGGACGGTCCATCTAGAAAGAATGATGCGCAGACCTGACAAAAGTACCTGCGTTCCAGACCATCCAGCGATTTAAAGTGAAATTCTTTGTCCAAAATGCGGCGAGACACGTAAAGTTACGAGCACTTTACTCCAACGATTTATATAGTTCATTGCATCCGAAGTCCCAAAGGTCTTACTGTGCGATGTCATTTGAGGAAGCGCGTGGCAGAAAACACAGTTTTAGAGCAAGAAGAACAAATGGTCGTATTCCAACTCGGTCCAGAATCCTACGGGATCGACATTTTTCGAGTTAATGAGATCATTCGACTACGCGAGATCACGCCGATTCCAAAGTCGGAGGACTACATTCGTGGACTTGTCAACTTACGTGGAAAGACAATTCCTGTCGTCGATCTCAGAATAAAGCTGAACTTGGGTTCTGCGGAAGATACGGAATCTACCCGCATCATCGTAGTGGACGCAGAGTTCGGAAACATCGGAGTCGTTGTGGATGCTGTACGTGAAGTGATCAGGCTACAGCCATACCAGGTAAACCAGGCGCCACCTCTAGTCAGCGATACCGAGAATGACTTCGTTCGAGGCGTGGCAAAGGTTGGTGATGCCCTGATTACGCTTCTGCATCTCGATCAGGCACTTGCCGCTTGATTTCACATTTTTAAACATTACGTTCATCGGATCATAAAATTTTCATGAGTTACGAGCTTGATATGTCGCAATATATCGAACTGTTTTTACAGGAAGGCAGGGAACAGCTAGAAATTCTTGAGCAGGAGACTCTCAAGCTGGAGCAAGATCCTTCGACAGAACGGTTGCAGGTGATTTTCCGATTAGCGCATACGCTTAAAGGATCCGCACTGGCCATGGACTACCCCCACATGGCGGAGTTGACTCATGAAATGGAAAACGTTCTGGACAACCTGCGGAACGGTGTGATCCAGGTAACGATGCCGATCGCTAACGCCCTTCTTCAGTGCCAGGACATTCTTGGCAAAATGATTGATAGCATTGAGGGCGGAAATGGAGACAAGGTGGAATGCGCATCCCTAGTCAAGTCGTTGCAAGGTTTTGTTGGATGGAAAGAGACCTCCAAGCCTGCGGTAGCACCGTCCTTACTAAGCGAAGCGGTTTCCTCGAACGAGTTCAAGACACTGATCACTGCTGATCACTTTGAGAACCTTAACGTCGCGAGCAAAGCTCAATCTGTTTACCATCTCCAAATGAAACTCGCCGACGACTGCGCGATGAAGTTTGTGCGGGCATTCATGGCAATCAGTACCGCACAAGAAAGCGGCGAAATTTTGGCGAGCTATCCTTCGATAGAGGATCTGGAGGAAGAGAAATTTGAGACCGAGTTTGAGTTTGTTTTTCAATCCACCGCAGCTCTCTCCGACCTTATTACCAAGTTGGGTGAAATCAGCGAAGTTGCTTCCTTCACGTTGAACCCATGGAAGTGTCCAGAGACCACGGAGGCACAGGCAAGTCCGAATGAGATTTCGTCTGTCGCAGCCCGTGTAGAAGAAAAAAAACCAGAGAAAAGGACCGAACCCGCGCCGGGTCAAGCCCCGAGCACTTCCGGTAAGAAAGCTGAAACCGGTCAGACTGTTCGTGTTGATGTTTCTCGCCTTGACACCTTAATGAACTTGGTTGGTGAGCTTGTCATTGACCGCACGCGCATCGCCCAGATCGGCGCGGAGCTTGCCGCAAAGCATGACGATGGAAACATCGACGCTCTAGCAGAAACTGTCGGTCACATTCACCGCATCACGAGCGATCTTCAAGATCAACTTATCAAGGCGCGAATGCTCCCGATCGAAAACGTTTTCAATCGTTTCCCTCGCGTCGTTCGGGACTTGGCTCAGAAGCTCAACAAAGATGTTAAGCTGAACTTGATAGGTAGTGAAACGGAGCTTGACCGCAGCATTATTGAGGTTATCGGCGACCCGTTATTGCACATCCTTCGAAACTCGATTGATCACGGTCTAGAAACACCGCAAGATCGAGTTAAAGTCGGAAAACCGGAGCAAGGGTTTGTTACCCTCAGCGCGAGGCATCAGGAAAACCATATCGTCATCGAAATCGAAGATGATGGAAAGGGAATTGATGTTGACTGTGTAAAGGCAAAGGCCATCGAAAAGGGTCAGTTGACAAAGGATCAAGCAGACCGATTGACCGAAAAGGAAGGTCTTCAGTTGATTTTTGCTAGCGGACTTAGTACCGCGGCCGAAATCACTGAACTCAGTGGACGTGGGGTCGGAATGGACATCGTGCGCTGCAACGTCGAGAAGCTAGGCGGAATCATTGATCTTGAGAGCACGCTTGGTCAAGGAACGAAGTTTATTCTCCGATTGCCCCTGACTCTCACCATCATTAGGGGGCTTCTAGTCAAAGTCGAAGAGACAGTTTACGTGACGCCATTGGGAAGCGTTATCGAAACCCTCCTGATTGATCGGTCACAAATTCAGACCATTAATAGGCGCGAGGTCATCGTGATCCGGGGTGTCACAACCCCCCTCGTAAGGTTGCGAGAAGTATTTCCAAAGAAGAAAAGTTCTAAAAAACAAGACATCAACAACCAACTATATGTTGTAATTGTCGGACTTGCGGAGCAACGCGTCGGCCTTGTGGTCGATGGTTTGATCGGTGAGCGAGAAGTCGTGATAAAATCCCTAAGCCAGTACTGTGGCGAAGTGGGAGGTATCAGTGGCGCGACTATCCTAGGTGATGGCAATGTGGCCCTGATCATGGATGTGAACAGTATTGTGAATCTTCAAAAGGCATCGTAGTCAAATGGCATTTCAAATTAATCCACAACTCATAAAGCAAACGTTAGAAAGAGCAACCCAAGAATTGCCGCCCCTTCCTAGTGTTTTAGTCAAGGTTCTTAAGCTTACGGAGAACTCAAATTCCGGCTCGGTAGGCGAGATCGAGCAGCTGATTCGCTCTGATCAGGCGATTTCAAGCAAGATTCTTCGGGTGGTCAACTCTGCTTACTTCGGCTTTAGCGGGCAGGTAGGAACGGTCAACCAGGCTGTAACTATCCTTGGTTTTCAGCAGGTCCGTAATCTTGTTCTTGGAGTTAGCATGCTCTCCGGCTTTAGTGCAATTGGTCCTAGGGCAAAAGACGGACAAGAAAAGCTGTGGGAGAGATCCTTTGCAACTGCTTCCGCTGCTCAGCTGATTGGACGTCGAAAAAAGGTTGAAACAAAGGAGCTTGAAATCGTTTTTGTCGGTGGTTTGCTACAAAACATCGGAGCACTCTTCATGTTAAGCTCGCTTGCTCGGACTTATATGGCTGTCCTTGAAGAGGCGGACAGTTCCGGTGGTTGGCTCGCTGATGTGGAGATGTTAAGGCTCGGAACAAACCACGCTGAGGTTGGAGGCGATTTGGTTAAAAAGTGGAAGCTACCTGAGCAGATGATTCTATTGGTACAACGCCATGAGGGGCCATTCGGTGGGGAGGCAATCCCTTCACTTTACTTAGTAAATGCGGGAGAAAAGCTTGCGGAACTGGTTGTGAGGGGCACCCCCTTCACTATGGAAGCACTCAACCTTAACCCTAAAGTTTCCGAATGGTTGGCATTTGAGGAGGCAGACTGGGTAGATCTTTATGACCGGGTTGCCGATAAAATGGACGCCATCAAGGCACTTATCACTAGTCTTCGAAATTAAGCAATGATTCCGCGGGAATCCGTGGAATAGTCCCTTGGGAGTAAGAAAATGGCGATTGGAAATAGCGCAGGAATCAGTTTTGGCGGATTGAGCAGTGGTTTGGACACTGACTCGATTATTCGTCAGTTGGTGCAACTTGAGTCTATCGGTGCCCAGAGGATTCAATCGCAGCGTCAAGCATTGGCGAACAAAAAGGGTGCCTATGGGGAGTTCCGATCTCAGTTACAATCACTCCAATCATCCATCGCATCGTTTTCTAGTCCGACTGCCTTCGAGACAATGAAGGCGACGAGCTCTAATACAGATATCCTTGGCGTCACTGCCGCGACCGGAGCAATTACAGGGATTCGAGAGGTCGTCGTCAAAAAACTTGCAACAGCTCAAAAGATCGCTTCGGCTCCGAGGGCGTCGGTTTCCGACCCCGCGACCCTTTCCGGTGTATTTAAAGTTAATGGTAAAGAGGTGACCGTTGAGGCCACTGACTCTCTATCAGGAATTGCCACGAAAATTAACGCGGTAAAGTCCGGCGTCACCGCAACGGTGGTGAACGGGGGAACTGGAAATGCTTACCTCACGCTGACATCAGACAAAACTGGGGCAGCGAACGCGATGACACTGGAAGACATCAGCCCAAGGGTGGATCCTGCAGGAACTGGGGCGGTTTTGGAACGACTTCGACTCATTCCGTCTCCAGGGAATACAGTCAATCAACTCGTCGCTGCTCAGAATGCAGAGTATAAAGTGGACGGCATTGACCTAGAATCCGAAACGAATACGGCTACGGATGTCATTCCCGGGGTTACCCTCAACTTTAAGTCCGCAGATCCGGCAAAAACCGTCTCCATTAACGTAACCCAAGATGCTGATTCTGTGGTGAGTTCGGTTAAAAGCTTTATGCAGGCTTACAACCGGGTGAACAACTTTATCCGACAAAATTCAAAGTTCGATGCAGAGACATTCCAAAGCGGAATTCTGTTTGGTGACTCTCTAGCAAGTCAAGCGCAGAGTATGTTAAACACATTGGTTTTTAACAATGTTGGAGATGCAAATGCACCGTACAAGAATTTAACTCAGCTCGGATTCTCGCTAGATGAGGAGGGAGACCTCAAGATGGATGAGTCCGTCCTTAAGGAGGCACTTTCTGCGAATTCTGCTGCGGTTGGGAATGTTTTCAGGTCAAACGGCGAGGCAACCTCACCAGATTTAAAGTACGTTTTCAGTTCATCGAAGTCAAAACAATCGAGTGCGACTGGATACGAAGTCAATATCACCCAAGTCGCCACAAAAACAACTTTGACCTCAGCCATGGCGCAAGCCGCTGATTCTACGGTTCAAGAAGTTTTGACTTTTACCGGTAATGGATTTGGGAGTTCGGGATACGGTCTCACTATCCCCGTAGGTTCCTCCCAGGCAGACATCATTAACTTGATCAATTCTGATTCGAAGCTAAAGGATTCCATCAGGGCGTCTTCAGTTGGAGGAGAATTGTTCCTTGAATCCAAAACTTACGGCACGGCATCAAGCTTTCAAGTATTGAGTGATTTAGCCGCATCTTCCAGCAACTCCGGAATCGGTACGGCTGGGGAATCGAAAGTCAGCGTTGGGCGTGATGTTGCTGGGACGATCAATGGTGAATCAGCAACTGGATCGGGACAGTTCTTGCTCGGCAATTCCGACAACACGAATACGTCGGGGCTTCAAATACAGTACACCGGTAGCTCAACGGGGCGTGTTGGAAATATCAAGTTTAATACTGGTCTTGGTCAACGCGTCCTCCAGAGTTTGGACTCTTTGTTAAACAGCACGACGGGTCTGATCAGCACAAGTTCCAGTGCCTTGGATACTCAGATTGAGGACATGACCTCTCGGATCGAGCGAATTCAAAAGAGGGCCGCAGAACGAACACAAGAGCTGAAGATGCGGTTTGCAAAAATGGAAGAGGCAATTGCACGGTCGCAACAACAAGGATCGCGACTCGCGTCGCTCAGAACTCAGCAGGGGTAGGAAAATCCCCAGCAAAGCTGATCTCGGCATCGCCAGTCAGAATAGCCATACCATCGGTAGAAACTTTGACGTGGAGCAATCCACCAGGAAATTTGAACGAATTGAGTTCCGGTATTGCAAACGCGATTGCACTCGCTCCTGATCCACAGGCGAGAGTTTCGCCCGCTCCGCGCTCCCACGTGGATACTTTCGCAACCTCGCCTCCCGGAATGACCCAATGGACGTTTGTTCGATATGGAAAGACCGGGTGAACTTCTAGGTCCTTTGAGATCACCGCCCAGTTATCCGGCAAAGTTCGCGTAAAAAGTATGAGATGGGGGTTTCCGACATCAATAAAGTGAGTCGATGTAATCGTGGTCGGCAGTAGAGAACTGACTTCCGAAGGTCCTGGCTCTCGCGAAAAGCATCGTCCCAATTCCACTGAAACCAGACCATCATGATGATCGAAGTGGTGGCACTGATCTCCGATTTGAATCAGTCCAGTCGCTCGCCGCTGTTGGGTGATTCTTTCCCAAGCGAGTACCGCAACCCGCATCCCGTTTCCACAGCGGCCAGATGGTGATCCGTCCGGATTTATCATCTCGTATAGGAATTCTGCTCCCGGTATTGTTGGACGACTTAGAATAAGTAAGCCATCGGCACCTATTCCAAAGTGACGATGGCATACAATTTGGGCGAGTATTGACCGGTTTAAACCAGCAATGTCTTGATCTCGGACGATGACGAAGTCATTTCCTGTCCCGTTACCTTTGAGGAACGAAATCACTCTTCCGTATTTTGAACAGGAGCTTCTTCGTCGTCAATCCGACGCTCGTTCTGACCGACCATTCGGGCCGGGACGATGCTTGTGATCGCGTGCTTATAAACCAGCTGCGTAGGCTTGCCCGGAGAGTCCAGCATCACTGTAAACGCGTCGAATCCACGCACTTGGCCACGCAATTGAACTCCACCCATCAAGTAAATTGTTACTCCAACGCCCTCTTTCCGGACTTGATTCAAGAACATGTCTTGTAAATTAATTGTCTTTCCCATTTTTTTACCTTTGTTTTTTTACTTATTTTTTTGCTTGATGACTTGCTCTGCCATCACGCTCACCGAACCGGGAGTCCCGTCGGAGAGCAACCAATTTAAGCTAGGTTCGGATCGCAACCAAGCGCGTTGTCTTTTGGCGTATCGGCGCGTTTCCAGCACGATCTTCTCCAGCATAATGTCAAAAGTCAGCTCCTCATGAAGGAACTGAACCACCTCAGAATACCCAATGGCCCTGAATGCGGGAGTATCTGTCGTCACTCCCTGATTCAGCAGGTTTTCAACCTCGGAAATCCAACCAGATTCTAATAGCTCAAGGGTTCTTACGCGAATTTTGGCGTCAATTGTTGGAGTCTCGACAGAAATTGCAAACTTTTCTATCTCGAAGGGCGGGTATGTGATTCTGACAGGCTCGCCCAGCGTGAGCGCCCTCTCCAGTGCGCGCCGGACGCGAACTGGATTTTGTCGGTCAATCTTTGCTTCTGGGGCAAGTGCATCCAATTCCCTTAAGGCATCGTTCAAATCCAAATTGCCGATTTTTTTTCGCAACTCAGGTGAAGGCTCGGGTAAGAGATTGTCGAACTTCTCCAGTAAGGCGCGAATATAAAACCCCGTTCCACCCACGATAACCACATTCTTTCCCCTCCGATCCGCATCAAATAGGATCCTTGATGCTTCCAGCGCAAATTCGCCTACTCCATATCCTTCATTGGGATCGCGAATGTTGATGAGATGGTATCGGTCGGGATTGGTTGGCTTATTCGTGCCGATATCGAACCCTCGGTAAATTTGGAAGGCGTCCGCGCTGATCAACTCTGCGTCAAGCTGCGCAGCGATGCACTCGGCGACATCCGATTTCCCGCTAGCGGTGGGTCCCATAATCGCAATCAGTTTCGGATGAGCCATGACTAATGTTCATTATGATTCCACTGCCGCCTTATTCCTAAGAGGCATAATTCACGAGGGAACGCTTCAGAACCCGAGGACCCAACGATTTTCAGGAAGGAACTCTAAAGATTTGTCAATTGCCCTTGCATTTTCCAGGCAAAAAAGGCTATATTGTATGTTCGCATGACTTCCCAAAACGGTAGCATTCTGCCTTCACCAGATATCTTGAATGACCTGGAATACGGCAAATTTGTCCTCTCGAACCTCGCCGCTAAGCGTGCAAAGCAGCTTCGAGACGGTGCGCCACCCTTGGTCAAGATTGATAGCAATCACCCTTTGAGTATCGCTCTCGCTGAAATTGCCGCCGGCAAGATCAAGCCAGGCCCGATTGTAGAGCCAGATATCTCAATCGAAGCCGACCTTGGTATCCCAGTTGAGGGTACTCCAGGTAGTGAACTTGGAATTCTTCTTCCTGCCCTTGACGAAGACACCGCTGAGCTCCTCGGTGTTGCTGCCCTTGTGGCTGATGAAACCGATGAGCATCACGATGAGGACGGAGACGTCGGTAGTCTGAGCGATCTTCTTGCCGAAGAAGAATCTGTTGTCGTTGAAGCCGATGACGATACGCTTTCTCTCTCTGAAGTTGCTGAGCAGGAAGAGAGTGCGGCTGCCGAAGCTGACGAGCCTGCAGAATAATACCGATCCATGGCTACGCGTGACCCTTACGCGGTATTAGGACTCTCCAAAAGCGCGAGTGCAGACGACATCAAGTCTGCATTTAGAAAATTGGCGCGTCAGTACCATCCAGACGTAAATCCTAACAATCCGGAAGCGGAAGAGAAGTTCAAGGAGGTTCAGCAGGCCTACGAGATTCTCTCCGATCCCGATAAGCGCGCTCGGTTTGACCAATATGGCATTACCGACGATCAGCAGGGCGGCGGTGCTGGGGACTTTTTCGGTGGCGGTGGAGGCGGGTTTGGCGACCTTTTTGAAGCATTCTTTGGTCAAGCTGGCGGCGGTCAACAACAGCGCCGTAGAATGGGGCGAGATGGGGAAGACGTTCGCCTTGATATTGCGATTACTCTCGAAGATGTTCTAAGAGGCATCGAAAAAACGGTCAAATACAAGAAGTCAAAAGCTTGTACTTCGTGTACAGGTACAGGCGTCGAAGGTGGAGGAAAGCCAGAAACTTGCGGAACTTGCAAAGGATCTGGTCAGGTTTCCCGGGTCCAGAATACGTTCATCGGGCAAATTCGCACCGCAACCACCTGTCCAAACTGCCAAGGTTCGGGCCAGATCATCAAGAACCCGTGCAAGAAGTGCAATGGCAGAGGAGCGACCCGAGATGAAGTTGAAAGCACAATCAAAGTCCCGATTGGAGTTGATCACGGGGCGACGATCCGTTATCAAAATAGTGGCGGGGAAGGCATTGGCGGAGGTGCCAATGGCGATCTGTATGTCGTGATTTCCGTCGCGGAAGATTCCCGATTTGAACGCGAGGGAACCGATCTTTATACTGCGCTCGATGTCAGCTTTGTCCATGCGGCATTGGGTGACGAAAGAAGCTTAAAAGGTCTTGCGGAGGATATTACTGTTCACATCCCAGCGGGCTCACAGCCGGGGAAAGTGATTACCATCAAGGAAGCCGGGCTTCCGAGACTCCACGGTTCAAAGCGCGGCGATCTCCATATCGAGCTCGTCGTCACAATCCCGAAGAAGATCAGTGCAGCTCAAGAGAAGCTTCTAAGAGAATTTGCAGAACTCGCTGGTGATGATCAGCCAAAAGGTGAGGGCGGATCGGGATTCCTTGGTGGAATCTTCGGTCGGAAGAAGTAATTCGATATGAGTGACCAAACATGGACTCTCGTGAGGGCAAGCTATCCGGAAATTCCGGAGGACTGGGCAAGTTACATTCAAATTTTTGAGGACCACGGGGTCGCAGGAACGGTGCAAACGGACCGTCCGGTGACACTTGGAGGTTATTTATACCAAGGCACCGGGGTCGAAGAGCTTTCAAACGCCCTCATGAGTGGGGGCGCCGAAAAAGTTGAGACCTTCGTGGTTGCCGAAGAAGATTGGGACGCAACCTGGAAGAAGTTTTTCCACACCACCCGGATCGGGAAGCACATTGTCATTCGCCCAGAGTGGGAAGTCTCCGACCTGAAACCTGGCGAATTGGAGATTGTCCTAGATCCAGGGCAAGCCTTCGGGACTGGTGATCACCCAACGACGCGCATGTGCTTGGAGCTTCTGGAGGTCGCCGACCTACACGGGAAATCCGTGGCCGATATCGGCTGTGGGAGCGGAATCCTGAGTGTCGCCGCAAAGAAACTGGGAGCGTCCCGCGTGATCGGGATCGACAACGACCAACCAAGCGTGGATGCGAGTCTTGAAAATTCGGTCAGGAACGGCGTGACCTACGAAGTGATTAACGCAAATGGATTTGCAGGCGTGGATGGCGAACAATTTGACGTGGTCGTCAGCAACATCATCAGCGCGACCCTCATCCGGGTTGCCCCTGATGCTGCAAAGACGGTGAAGCCGGGCGGAACATGGTGCGTTAGCGGAATCATTCAGGCAAATTGGCCCGAAGTTCGGACCAGCATCGAGGCTCAAGGATTCACGTACCAAGAAGAGCGGCAGGAGGGCGATTGGATCGCGGCCCTGTTCCAGCGATAAGGTCGCTTCCGAGATGCTTTATTGATGGCATCGAACTAGGTGCTGAATCCGTTATTCTCCCCCCAGATGAGCAGAAGAAGATCCGTCAAGTCTTACGTTTAAATGCGGGCGATTGGATTGCTGTTCTTCCTGGTAACGGAGAAATTTGGGCTTGCCAGCTAGATCCAGGTGCATCCGCGACCGTTTGTGAGCGTCATCTACTCCCGAATCCGGCAAAGAGGAGAATCACGCTCGCACAAGGACTTCCCAGACCGGAGAAACTAGAGGAAGTTATTCGCATGGGCACGGAAGTTGGGGTAGATTCGTTTCTGATTTTCCCCAGCGACCGGAGCATCGTCAAGTGGGATGAACGCAAAGTTCAAGAAAGGCTAAAGAGGCTAAGAACGATTGCCAGGGAAGCAAGCGAAGTTTGCCTTCGGCCCTATGTTCCGACCGTGGAATTCGTGAAATCTCTGGGAGAAATTTTAAGCCAAGACTCTGTGATCGTTTTGAGCGAAACCGACGGAGTTCCTGTCACCTTATCTCAAAAGCTCACCAAACTGGAGGGACACGAGGCAACACTCGTGATCGGACCGGAGGGAGGTTGGTCGCCTCGCGAGGTTGCCCAAATCGGAACAAAAGCCGCAACGATGGGGAAGTTAATCTTCCGAGTAGATACAGCTGCAATATGTGCTTGCGCTGTCGCTCTGTTATCCAGCGATTAGCGCACGTAGTGAATAACTGGCTTCTGGATATCGTCAAGCAACATCAATGATACGACAGGATGCGGTCTTTGCTTGGCGATTTCGCGCGCAGTCTCAAAGTCCACATGAATGACATCCATTCCAGAGTCGTCAATTTGCTCAATGAATGCCCTTGCATTTGAAGTCGTTGAAAACGCGGCAACTCCGTAAACCCCTTGGAAGCAATAGACTCCAAATCGACCGGACTCAAACTGGTGAATCACATAGAGCTCGGCTGGCCAAACATCTTCAATCCCCTTCAGCGGGCAGGTAAGAATATCCATCTTTACTGCCTACTACGCCAGTCACTCGCTTTACAGCGCATACGAATTTGTTGCGGGTTAGTCCTTCTTGACGGGGAAACCTTTCAGCCACTCGGAGAAGGATTCTTTCATTCCCTTTGCAGCCGATTCAACCTGTCGATCATCGCCCTTTAGGTCAACAAGGTGCTCGTGCTTCGATCCTGACCGGAATGTCGCTTCCTTTCCGTTTAGCAAAGGAATCTCTCGAACAACGTCAATTAGCCAGAACTTCATTTTCACGACCCCTTCGGTATCAAGGAATCGCGGCTTCTCGACCTTCTCTGCCTTTGAGTCAAGAATCAAGGTCGCGACAATAAAGTCAACTTTTAAGGCTTGTCCCAAGGAAATCCACTTTGCGGTGGTGAGCTTATCAAGCTGGAGCGGATCAATTTTCTGAGTTTGCATTTCGGCTTTGATCGAGCGGATTGGGGTGAGCCTCATGGAGCGTCGCTCCATTTCTCGGACGAGCCATTCTCCAGCGGCAACGTTTTGCCGAGTTTGTAAAGTTTTTGGCGTCTTTTTGGAGGCGTTGATAACAGGAACAAAGGCGACCCTCGGAGCGGTCTGAGCGAAAATACTCGCAGAAAGAAGCAACGTCGAGGCGAGGGAAAGAAGTCTCACGTTAAGATTATGAAGATTTTAATGTTAAGAAATGCTACATCTGCGGATAAAAAAGTCGGTAGCATCAAGAATATGAGGTGGAATTGGTGATGGACCGGATCATTCTGACGGTGATCGGGATCGGTAGCATTCGTGACGGGGCTCCGGTATTGGCAGGACTGGCTCAATATTTTGGTGAGCGGCCAATGACGATCCGGCTTTACGACTACGATGCTGAGAGACTTCAGCTCTTTTATCTGCTCGGTCGATCGTTTTTTCAGGAAGCAAAAAGTAATCACGAACTAGAATGTGTTGACAACATTGAAGATGCGCTCAAGGACGCTAATGCGGTTATCTTTTGCCCGTCGCAGCACTATCTCGACAAATATGGACAGGAGCTACCCAATCCGGGTAAGGCTAGAGAACGCCTTCTCCAAGAAGTTAAACAATTGATCCACGAGGATTGCCCGATTGTGACGCTCCGGGCAGAGGTGCCTTTTCCCAACGCGCGAAACCTCGAAAACTGGCCAGAGGACCTGACTCCCGAGGTCGAAGTAAGTATGCCGCACCAAATTCTGAGGTGGGTTCACATGGATGATGACCCCCAAGAGTATATGGAAAGTCACAAGAAGTCGGAATTTTCCGAATGGTTGGAAGAAATCTGCTCCTTTTTACGCACTGTATAACGTATATTGACTCGGATGAAAAGAGTTCTTTATCTCGGAGTAGCGATATTGGCGATGGCGCTGGCTGGTTGTGACGGAAGTACACCCCCTTCAGAAAAGCCTGGTGGCGGCGGACCGCTCGGAGGAAGCAGAAGCGAGCTCCCAAATATCAAGGTTGCATCGGATGGCGTCGTTCGCGACGCCTCCGGCGATGCTTACTGCGTTGTGATGAAGCAATCCGTGGCGAAGGCCGAAGAGGGAACTTATCCCTCAACAATTTTAGATGGAGTCAAATACATTTTTTGCTGCCAAACCTGCCCAAAAATGTTTGAGAAAGATCAGGCTAAGTACCTCGTAGCGAAAAAGTAAGTCACTATCACCATACGGTATCAAAAAATAAGCCCACTCGGAATCGCCGAGCGGACTTTCTTTTTTTATGGGGGCAAGGAATTATTGAGCCCGTTCAACCTGAGTGAAGTCAAGTTCGACCGGGGTTTCACGACCAAAGATATTGATGAGAACCTTGAGCTTTTCGCGCTCGCCGTTGACCTCTTCGATTTTCCCAGTGTACTCACTGAACGGACCTTCCACAACGCGGATGATGTCGTTCTTGTTGTAAGCAATCTTAGGAGCTTCCTTGCTTGCTTCGAGGTTGGTCATAATCCGCTGGACTTCATAATTCTCCAGAGGAACGGGCTTATCACCTGACTGGAGGAATCCAGTAACACCGCTAGTGCCGCGCACGAGCTTGTAGGTGTCATCGGTCAAATTCATTTGAACCAAGATGTAGCCAGGAAAAAGCTTCTTATCCACAACGACACGCTTGCCAGCTCGCGTTGCTTGCTCTTTTTCAGTCGGGATCAAAATCTCAAAAAGATCGTAGTCCCAAAGTCCTTGTACTTCCGCTCGACGCGTTAAAAGTTCGCGTACCTTGTTCTCGTGCCCAGAGATGGTGTGCACTCCATACCACTTTGCCATATTAAAATATCCCTAGAAAAAAATTAGATCCTGTTGAAAATCATATCCAACAACACACCGAAGCCGGTAGAAAGAGCCCAGAGAATCAAAATGCCCATGAAGCAAACCGCCATGACCACGCCCGTCAAGCGAGTAGTCTCTCGCGGCGCCGGCCAGTGGACTTTCTTCATCTCAAGGCGAACATCCTTGAAAAACCCACCAATTCCTCGGCGACCAAGTTTTGGGGTCGGCAACGAGCTTGGGGATTGGGATTGCGTTGGTTCTTGATCCATCGTCTTCATTCAACTTTGACCATTCGCCATGCGCACTTAACTTTCGCTTGGCGAGATTGGCGAACTAATATGTTACCCCGGAATCACTTCCGAAAGGCGACCCTTACTTACGGATCTTGCAGATTTCGTAGCTGATCTTTCCGGCCGGAGCTTCAAAAACGACGACTTCACCGACTTGGCTACCCAGAATAGCCGCGCCCATTGGGGACTCATTGCTCACGTAATCGCGATCAACATCGGCCTCAACGCTGCAGACGAGTCGAATCTCGAACTTCATTCCGTTGTTCGTATCCTTGACTTCGACATAGTTCCCGACGTTCGCAACCTCTTCGTTCAGGTGATCCGCATCAATCACCTGGGCATTTGCAAACATTGCCTTGAGGTTTGCGATACGATCTTCGACAATGGCTTGCTCAAACTTCACTTCATCGAGTTCGTTGTTGTCCTCGCTAAATTCTCCGTGTTCCTTGCTCTCTCGGATACGACTAGCGATCTCTTGCCGCTTTGTCACGGTAAGAAATTCCAGTTCTTTTTGTAATCGGTCGTGACCATCCGGAGTCAAAAAGACTCCACTTGACTGGATTGATACACCTTCAAATTCGCTCATCATAAATTTTCCTTCACCGGGGTCGCCGTCCTAGCCACCGACCAAGTAATCTTGCTTTCCCGGAATAAGACGGCTAGTATAGCCAATCCGTATGGGGGATTCAACGCTTTTTACGTCAAATTCTAGAGAAAGTTCCGGTTTTACAGGTATGTTTGGCGCGTGAGCAAATTCTGTGTAGGTTTCTTGTTGCTTTTTCTGGTCTCGATTGGGTTTAGCCAGCAAAAAGATCTTCGGCCTGACCTCACCATTTCTGTTCGCGAGGACCCCTATTCCGGCGCTGAAGTCGTTTCTTTGACCATGCGCGAAGCCAACTACCCGAAGGCAATCGTCCAGCAGATCATCCGCAACCTCAGCGAGACAACCGGAGTGCCAGCAAACGGAGTTCAGCTTTATGAAGAAGCATACGGCGAGGGCGTAACCCAAAAATTTGTTAAATCTAAGTTCGGGATCAACGGCATTATGGATTCCCGATCCGGCAAAATCAGCCTCGAATCCATCGCAAAGGCCGTCGCCGGAATCCCCGCGCCCCATACGATCGACGTCCTCACAGTTATCATCGAGGATTTTTCTGTCCGCACAAACACACTTCAATCGAACGTAAACGATTCGACAGTCGTCTCTGGTACAGCCCGAAGAAATCCTCCCTCGCTGGAGTACACCGTTAACCTGCGGGTTCAGGATCCCACAAAGATCACGATCCCGCTGGAACATACGACGAAAAAAGCCGAGGTTCTTGAGCCAAAAAAGCCCACCGAAACCGGAATGCGAACGGAGATCATTCTCTTGATCATCGTAGCTTCTGTTGCGGCGGGCGTCTTGGTATACTGGATGCTCACCGGACGGCGCTCTGGCGGTTCAAGCCGTCGGAAAGCCTAACATCTTTTTTGGAACATTACTATGCGCGATTCCGCTTCCCTTAAAATTGAAGAACTCATTGAAATGGGGTTCGAAATGAATGCCAGCGACTTGATGCTCAAGGCCTACCAAAAGCCGATGTTCAAGCGAAATTCCGAGGTGCAACACATTCCTGGAGAATGGCCCATCCTGCAACCAAGCGATACCAAGCGGATGATCTATGAACTCATGTCGGAAAAACAAATTAACAAGTTTGAAGACACGATGGAAATGGACCTTGCGTTCCAGGTCGGAACAAAGTGCCGCGTCCGGACAAATATCTACCGCGAGCGCGGCAATGTCGCCTCTGTCATGCGGATTATTCCGATGAAGATCCGCACCCTCGCCGAACTTGGTCTGCCGCAAGTTCTTGGCGAAGTCACCAAGCACAAGCAAGGAATGATTCTCGTTACCGGACCAACCGGATCGGGAAAAACAACCACCCTTGCCGCTTTGCTCGACATCATCAATGAAGTCCGAGCCTGCCACATCGTCACCGTCGAAGACCCGCTTGAAATTGTCCACCCCGATAAGCGCGCTTACTTCTCCCAGCGAGAAGTCGGAATCGACACCGAAGACTTTACACCTGCGCTCCGTGCGGTCGTTCGTGAAGCTCCCGACGTTATTCTCATCGGTGAAATGCGCGACACGACCACCATGCACGTCGCGCTGACCGCCGGTGAAACGGGCCACTTGGTTTTCTCCACCGTCCACACCGCGTCTGCATACGAGACCCTCGACCGGATCATCAACATGTTCCCGCCGCACGAAAAGGCTCACCTTTGCCAGCGTTTGGCGAACTCGCTTCGAGCGATTATCGCCCAAAAGCTCGTGCCAAAGGCCGACGGAACCGGGCGTGTCGTCGCCAACGAAATTTTGATCTGCACCCCGACCGTCAGCAAGGCGATCGAAGACGGCCACTTCAACGATATCTACAACATGATGAACGAAGGCGCTTTCTGGGGCATGCAAACGATGAATCAATCCCTCGTGCGCTATGCAAAGGCCAACGTCATCACCGAGGCGATGGCGATCCAGTACGCTGGCGTCGTTTCCGAGCTCAAGCAGCTCATGCGCCGATAAGATTTTGAGTGAAATGCGGAAATGTTCCGGAGTCCCGAGAGGGATTTCGGAACTCTTTTTTTGCCCGCCTTTGCCGGGGATGGATATAATCTAATCAGGCACCCCGTGAGATTCACCAACCGCATTCTTTTTCTGCTCGTTTTGGGGATTTTTGCCGCGTATGGCTTTGCGCTACAGGACGGAATCACGCAGAAAAAACGCCCAATCCGGGTGATCCTTTTCTGGAGTATCGAGTGCCCGGTCGCCGCAAAGTACACGGAAAGATTGAACCTTTTGGTCGATAAGTACGTGAAGCAAGATGTCCAATTCGAAGCGTATTTCCCTCAAGAAGGGGAAACCCGCGCCGCCGTTGAAAAGGTTTTAAAGCAACGAAAGCATAAATTTTTGTGGATCACTGACCCAGGCGCTGAGATCGCGCAGTCTTTTGGCGTGGATCGGGTTCCAACTGCGATCGTCATTTCCAAGACGAATGAAATCGTCTTTTCCGGCATGATCGACGATGCCCCCGAGCGCGAACGCCATCCGACGAAGCATTACCTAGCCGACGCCCTCGATGCCGCAATCGCCGGAAAAGCCCCCGCCGTATCGCAGACTAAGATCGTCGGATGCGCGATCATGGCGGAAATGGGGAATTCCGTCGCGATGAAATCTGCGGCTTATGATAAAGTTCATGAATCTTTAAAGCGCAATTGCCTGCCTTGCCACACCGCGGGCGGCGCATCGCCCATCCCTTTTGATAGCTTCGTGGACGTCCGACGCTGGGCGCCCATGATCCACGAAACCGTGACCAACGGCATCATGCCGCCCTACGGAATGCCCGACGCCGAGCGCAAAATCATGGACGCGCAACTCGCCGAATGGCGCGCCGCCGGCCGCCCCGGATTACTCAAGCCCGATAAGCCCGATCCCGTGGTGCAGCCGGATTTTTATCTCAAAATCACCACCCCAATCGTGGTTCCGACCGGAGAAATTCACGTCTACCGGACGGTCAGGCAGCGGATTTTGCAGGATTTGAAGTTCGGAAGATTCTCGGTGAAGTCCCGAATTCCCACAATGCTGAGGAGCGCGGACATCTTTACGAAAGATGTAAACGGAAGGGAAGTCTGGCTCGGATCATGGCAACCCGGAATGGGACCGATGCCAATCGCTGAGATTCCAAAAGGGTTTGTCGTGACAATCAAACTGCGCTATTACAGCTCTTTCAAAGTCCAGCACGACCAACCGGTGCTTGAATTTTTTGATTCTGGCAAGCAAATCGCGCCCCTCGGTCACCAAAATCTGACTCCGTTTCTCATGTCTGGAAGCAACGGCACCGATGTCAGCGCGGAGTTTAGCGTGCCGCAAGACATGAACGTCCGGCGGCTAAAAATCCAAACGCCATTCGGTCCAAATCTTCAAACCTTGAGTATAAAGCGCAAGGATGGGGGCATTGAGCGCGTGATCGATCTCTATTCGATGGGCGCTTCTTGGGCAAAGGTGATCGAAACCGATCTCACGCTGAAGCAAGGCGACCGCATCAGCCTTCAAATTTCGATCAAACGCCCCGACGAGACCCTGCCCGAAACCGTCAGGAAACGCGCAGTTTCGCTAGAAGTTGGGACCGAACAGGAAAGTTCTCCTTAGGTCATTTATGGTTAGCTTCATTTCAACGTTTTCAGAAAACTTGTTCTCGTAACGCGTTTTTTCGATAGGCTTTTCTAGGAAAAGCCTATCATTTTTTGCGAAAATCCTGCCGAAAAGACGACTAACGGCAGGAATTATCCGTAAAAGTTTGACTATGTTTTAGAAATAGTCTACGGAAATTCAAGGAGTTTGCCGATCAAATAAATTGAAGAAGAAGAATTTTCAAGGAACGCTCCCATGTCAATTTACGATTACGTCCCAACCGAAGAAGGCAAGCTGGTTGCTTGGCTTGAGTCCTATTACGATCAATGCGTCGCTAACCAGGAAGAGCTGGGTTTATCTGAAAAGTCCTTACTTGATCTACTTTCAGAAATTGAAGAATTCAAATCGGGATATGGCGCGATCGAGATCATCAAAGCTCAACTACGCGCAGCCGTAACCGGTAAGAATAATGCAAAAATTGCAGTCGTTGATCGCGTGCGAGCGCTGACCCGAGGCTTCAAGGCGGACGAAAATGTGACCCCCGCCACGCTTTCTGGACTAGGCGTTCTGAAGGAAAGCACCGGCTCCGCGCTTCGACCGATTAAGAATCTCACCGTTCAAGGAAAAGACGACGGAGTCAATATCTTGAAGTGGAATCGCAACGGAAATGCCCCCGGAACAATCTTTTTGATCGAATTTCGTGCGAGTGCAAGTGAGCCGTGGCAGTACGCCGAACCCACAACAAAGACAAAATTCTATCATCAAAAGCAAATCCCGGGCAGAAAATTGTTCTACCGAGTCTCCGCATTCCGTGGCGGGGTAACTTCCAATCCTAGCGCACCCGTGGTCGTTTACGGAGATACCGACAATATGGGTTTATTGGTCGCTGCTTAATTCTCTGCATTAGCAGTTCGTAAAGAAAAAGACCTATAGGACATTTGAGTCCTATAGGCCTTATTCATTTACCTCTTTATGAATTCACGAGCAACCAGAGGTTGATCCGCAGGTGTTGCATTTGAGACAAACGCCGTTTCTGACGAGTGTAAACGCCCCGCATTCGGTGCAAGGATCGCCTTCGTAGCCTTTCATTTTTGCTTCGCGCTGTTGCGCTTGAAGTGTTGTCATAATTGGGGCTTTCACCTTCGTCTTGGCTTCGGCTTGACCGTTTCCATTGCTAGATGGGGCGACGCTGAGGACCACTTTTGGAGCGACCGCGATCGGTTCGACCACTTGGGAGACCGCCGTCACCGCGGATGCTTTCCCAGTTTCTCCTCGAAGGAAGCCCTTGGATGCGTGCGATTCCCGCGCCGCGCCGGGCATGACGCCACTGACTTCGTCGCCTTCTTCTTCGTCGTCAAAATCGGGGTTCTGATTAGGATCTCCGATGTTGTCGCCGCGAAGATCGTCCGGTCTCACCTGCACAAGGTCGTGCCGCCCGAGATAGCTAAACGCAAGCTCGCGGAAGATGAAGTCAATCACCGACGTGCTCATTTTGATATTGTCGTGACCGCTGACCGGGCCATTTGGCTCGAACCGCGTGAACACAAATGCTTCCACGAATTCTTCCAGCGGCACGCCGTATTGCAAGCCGAGGGAGATCGCGATGGCAAAGCAGTTCATCAGCGAGCGGTAAGCGGCGCCTTCGCGGTGCATATCCACGAAGATTTCGCCCAGCGTGCCATCGTCATATTCGCCGGTGCGCAGGTAAACCTTGTGCCCGCCGATGCGTGCTTTTTGGGTGTATCCCTTTCGGCGACCGGGTAGCCCGCGGCGCTTGGCGATGTAGCGGTAGACGAGTTTTGTGGCAATTTTTTCCACACGCTCGGCTTGCGACATCGCGCTGAATTCTGCCTCATCGAGCGGATTGTCCATGCCGGCTTCCAGGATCGCGGCAGCGGAATCGCTGGAGGATGCATTCAGTGGCTGACTGAGCTTGGAGCCGTCTCGGTACAGGGCATTCGCCTTGATTCCGAGCTTCCAGCTTTCCATGTAGGCACGGTCGATGTCCTCAAGCGTAGCGTCGGACGGCAGATTGATGGTCTTGCTGATCGCGCCGCTGAGGAACGGCTGGGCGGCGGCCATCATATTGATGTGTCCCATGTAGCTGATGAATCGCTGGCCATTTCGCCCGCACTTGTTAGCGCAATCGAAGACCGGATAATGCTCGAGCTTCAGGTGCGGCGCACCTTCGACCGTCATCGTTCCGCAAACAAAGTCATTTGCCTGCACGATTTGCTCCTTGGTGAATCCAAAATGCTCGAGCATATTGAAGCCCCAATCATTTAGCTGGGCATCGGTAAGTCCGAGGTAATCCCTGCAGAATTCTTCGCCGAGCGTGAACTTGTTAAACACAAATTGCAATTCGAAGGCGGACTCGAGGGATTTCTCGAGCTTAGCAAGCGCATCGGGGGTGAATCCCTTTGCAGCAAGACTTTCGTGATTGATGTGCGGGCAATCTACGAGGGTCTTGTGACCGACGCAGAATCGCACGATATCTTCGACCTGCTCTGGGCTGTACCCCATCTTCTTGAGCGCGGGCGGAAGGCTCTGGTTGATGATCTTGAAATAACCACCACCGGAAAGCTTTTTGAACTTGACTAGCGCGAAATCTGGCTCGACACCGGTTGTGTCGCAATCCATGATGAGCCCGATCGTGCCGGTTGGGGCAAGAACGGTGACCTGGGCATTGCGGAAACCGTGGGCTTCGCCGAGATTGACAGCTCGATCCCATGCCTCGCGAGCGGCTTTGAGCATGTCGGTTGGGCATTCGTCTGGATCAATTCCGACTGGGGTCACGCTGAGACCTTCATATTGGTCGGACTTTGCGTTGTATGCAGCTCGCCGGTGATTGCGGATCACGCGCATCATGCTTTGGGCATTTGGAGCGTGGCTAGGGAACGGCCCGTGCTCTCGCGCCATCTCGGCACTCGTCGCATAGCTCTCGCCGCCCATGACTGCGGTCAGGGCACCCGCAATCGCGGACCCTTGCGGCGAATCGTAAGGGATCGCCATTTGCATGAGCAAGGCACCCAGATTCGCGTAACCCAATCCAAGAGTTCGGTATTCGTAGCTCAGTTCGGCAATTTCTTTACTCGGGAATTGCGCCATGAGAACGCTGATCTCAAGCACCATCGTCCAGAGGTTAATCGCGTGCTTATAACCCTTGAGATCAAATTCCTGAGTCTCGGGGTTGAAAAGCTGAATCAGATTGATGCTGGCGAGGTTGCAAGCCGTGTCATCAAGGAACATATATTCCGAGCACGGATTGCTGGCACGGATCGGGCCCGCGCTAGGACAAGTGTGCCACTCGTTGATGGTGGTGTCGTATTGAGTTCCGGGATCCGCGCTTTGCCAAGCAGCCTCACAAATTTGCGCCCAAAGGTCACGCGCCTTTACAGTTTTTACAACTTTACCGTTGGTTCTGGCGGTGAGATTGAAGTCATCGTCATTCTCAACGGCGGTTAAGAATTCATTGCTGAGACGAACCGAGTTATTAGAGTTCTGTCCCGAGACCGTTGCATAAGCTTCAGATTCATAACCCGTGTCATAGACAGGGAAGTGAATCGCGGTAGTGCCATTTTCCGCTAGCTGGATTGCGCGCTGAATGTAGTTCAAACTAATCGCGTGCTTCTTTGCCTCGGCAATTGCGGTTTTAAGACCTTCGTTGAGGCGAGGATTGAACCGGTCTTTGTTTTCCTTTTCTTCTGGCTTGTACTTCCAGCAAGCTTGGACAATCGCGTTGAGGTGCTTGTTGTTCAGCTCGGAACCTGTCACAAGGGATGCAACCTTCTGCTCTTCCTTGACCTTCCAGTTGATAAAGGCTTCGATATCTGGGTGGTTGATGTCAAGGCAAACCATCTTCGCCGCCCGACGAGTTGTTCCTCCGGACTTGACCGCCCCTGCAGATCGGTCGCCTACGCGAAGGAAGCTCATTAGACCACTGGATCGTCCACCGCCGCTGAGTCTCTCGTTTTCCCCACGAATCAAGCTGAAGTTCGTACCCACTCCGGATCCGTACTTGAAAATGCGAGCTTCACGGGTCCAAAGATCCATGATCCCGCCTTCATTTACCAGATCATCCTTAACGCCAAGGATGAAGCAGGCGTGCGGCTGTGGTCGCTCGTAGGAGTTAGAGGACTTCTTGAGCTTCTTTGTATCCGGATCAATGTAGCTGTGGCCTTGAGGAGTTCCAGTAATGCCATAGGCATAGTGAAGTCCGGTATTGAACCATTGAGGGCTGTTCGGAGCAGCAATCTGCTTCGCTAACATCGTACAGAGTTCTTGGTAGAAAACCTCGGCGTCTACGGCAGAATCAAAATAACCGTACTTTTCTCCCCAATGTCGCCAGCAACCAGCAAGTCGGTGGAAGACCTGGCGGGAGTCGGTTTCGTGATCCGCTTCGGTATCGCCGTATCCGCTCGGGTTGCCCATCGCATTAGAAGGATCTTTGAGCCCGGCTTTTCGGAAATACTTTTGGGCGAGAATGTCTGTTGCAACCTGAGACCAAGCCGAAGGCACCATCACGTTTTCCATCGAGAAAACGACCGAACCATCCGGGTTTCGGATCTCGCTCTTTCGAGGTTCAAAGGTGATTCCGGCATAGGCGTCTTCGCCGGGGCGTGTGAAGTAGCGTTCGATTTTCATGTATGACTCTAATTATATTATAGACGGGTGTCCACTATTTTGAGTGGGCAAGGGAAATAAATTCCACAATTTTCGAGAATTCTGCGGGCGTTTCAAATTGCTCATAAACGCTGGCGAATCGGATATATGCAACATGATCAACTTTTAGGAGATGATCCAGCACTATTTTTCCGAGACTAGCGGAGGGCACTTCGGTGTCGCCCTGGTCAATGAGTTGCCGTTCAATGTGAGCGGCAAGTTCGATCAGCTCGTGATGGGATACAGGGCGCTTTCGGCAAGCGGAAACTAGGCCTTGTAGCATCTTTTCTTTGCTGAATTCTTCGCGGCTACCATCCCTTTTGATTAGGTACAGGCGTTGGCGTTCGATTTCCTCAAAGGTGGTAAAGCGTCTGTTGCAACTTTCACATTCACGACGTCTTCGAATGGCTTGACCATCTCGGCAGGGCCGGGAATCGAGGACTCGTTGTTCAGGAAAATTACAGTAGGGACACTTCATCTGGATGCACGTCTTGTCAACATCTTGTGTATGGACGAAGATTACAGCACTATGGGATGAGGTTTTTTAGTTTTTTCGCACCAGGTTTTCCACCTTTACTTGTGGAAAAGATTTGGCAAAAATTACCCTGGTGCTAGGACTTAGGGAGGTACGTCGCCAGCCAACCCAAAATTGGTAATAACTTTCTCAAAGTCGCCAGGACCAATTTCCCCATCACCGTCAAAGTCAACAGCGAAGTCGTAATCCGGGTCATTAGATGTGGCTCCGAAGAGAGCGACTACGCTCTCAAAATCACCTGGCCCGACTTCATTGTCTCCATCGGCGTCACCTGGTGTCATCGTGAAGTTAACCCCAACAGCTCCGGCAAGAGATATCGTCACCGGGAAGACACGATCCAGGAACCCGGGACATGAGGCTCGTACTGTGTGAGGACCTTGCAGCAGAGTCAAGAAAGAGTAAGCATAGAGCAGGTCAGCATCCGGGGAAATCGGGCGACTAACAACTAAATTCGATCCTGAATAAAAGTCCAAATTGATTGCACGAACAGGATTTCCTCCCGCCCATCCTTCCAGGACAGCAAGCCCAGAGAAGGGATAGCTCGGCTGTCCGGCACCGACACGAATAATATCGACAAAATTTGCTCCCTTGATGACCGACCATTCCGTATCTGGTGGGACGACAGAAAAATTACCTGTGATTGTCCCAGTTGCTGTGACCACTCTTAGTCTAGTTCCCGTTGGCACTGAAGCCAGCGGAATGAGGTCCACAATGAACTGACCCCCGAGTACTAAATTTCCTTGGATGTTAATGACATCGTGATCTTGGGGAGTCGGACCCTGAACTTCTATCCGCATTTTGCCAAGAGGGCCCTGCGAGTATGAACCCAAAACATCCAACACCGTGACTCCGGGTCCAGGGCTAAGTTCTCCAAAATTGTTGACGATCGAAGAGTTGATTTGTCCGCTACCAATGAGGGATCCTCCAGCCAAAACGATGTTTGGTGCAATGATGGAACCGTTCAAAGTAACCGTTCCTGATTGAAAAATGATCGTCCCGGAAGATGTGAGGCTTGACCCTGCTCCAACCACAAGGTTGCCAGTGTTGGTAAAGCCGTTTGGAACGTCAAGAGTTCTTCCATCCTGAAGATTGAGCGTCCCCGAATTGCTCATCAGTCCTGCAAGCGAATTCGTGTCGTTGAGATTGCTGAAGCGGGAGTTTGGACCGTAGAGGTCAATCACTCCGCCGTTGCCAATAATTGATCCAGGCAGATTGCCTAGTTGCAAGGTTTGCCCGTCCTGAACGCGATAGACTCCACCAATCAATTGACCAGAGATCAAATTGAGGTTGCTGAGATTTCCTATCCGCAAGGTCCCGCTTCGTACTTCGATGACACCGGAATTGGTAAGAACGTCCGGATCAAGATAACCAATGCCGTCGCCAGTGGTCTTGACGAGCGAGCCTGTGTTATTGAACTGACCCCAGTTCCAAATCAGGTCACCATTCATGTTGAATGTGCCCGCATTACCGAAAGTCCCTCCGAGGGCTTCTATTACGCCATTGCTCCACTGAGTTGTGCTCGGTGAGAGGATGTTTTTTCCGAGTGTCTTCTTGAGACTACCGAGGATGTTTATGCCTCCTGTTGCCGTGAGTAAACCCGTTCCACCGAGGTTTCCACCCTGTAGGGTGGTGAGGCCAGAAACGTTTATCGGATCAGAGCCGCTAAGTTGGCCCTTAGTAACTGCTAAAGTCGTCAATGCCTTAGGAGCACCCGTGGACAGAACTAGTGTTCCACTGGTTTCCTGATTAAAATTCTGCAAGAGATTGGCCGAGGAACCTTGCTTAAACGTGACCGTTCCACCGGTAACGGCGATGTCACCGGTAAGGGTTGACCCAGTCTGAAACTCCGTATTCCCGTTTGCAAATTTAAACTTTCCAGCTCCTGAGACACTGCCAGCTCGGAAAATTTGTGGGCTATCAAACGTAAGTACTGCGTCTGTGGCGGCAGTAAATGTTCCGGTGTGATTTCCAAACCCTCCGATCTTTAGATCGCCTGCCTGGACGGAAACTGAACCTGAATTGCTAAACTGGGCTCCACTAAAGCTACCTTGGACAAAGAGTCCGGAGTAAGCCAACTCAGTTGATCCTGAACCGAGTTTGGTAATTGATCCCTTATTTGAGAACACATGACGGCCCGACCAACGGGTTCCTCCATTAATGGTGAGGTCTCCTTCATGAGTAAAGATCGCGCCTTCGGTGACGGTGACAGATCCACCTGACCAGAGTGATGGCCCTCTTACAAGCGTATTGTTGTTGAAAACACGCTCAAGCGGACCAGTCATATCTAGACCTCCCAGAAGCTGGTTGCCTGCGGTCGTCAGGTTTCCGTAAAGGAATCTTGTTTTTCCCGTGACCAACAGATTGTCGCTGGAGGTTATGACGCTATTCTCAATATAAAGCTCCTCCATCTCCAGGACTCCTCCCGTAAAGAGGTTGAGCGTGGAGCTCTTTGCTGAAATGGAGGCCGGGTTCTTAATGTTTGAACCAGTTTGGAAAGAAATTGCACTACCGAGGAATTCTAGCCCTCCCGAGACTGTCGCCCCAGCTGCAAAGCTGGAACTACCAGCTTGAAGGATCGTTTTGCCTCCTCCCGAAATTAAGGTATCCGAGCCGAACTGGAAGTTTCCGATTAAGTTCACGATTGAGGCGGGATTTTCCGTTTCAACGTGACCGTTAATCGCACCTGTTACCGATCCGCCGAGTTGAACAGATAACGTTCCGGTTGCAGATTTGATGAGACCCGTACTTGAGAGACTCGTCAGATTGCTGAATGAAGTTGTGCCCGTCCCGGATGTCTTCTCAATGGTTCCCGAGTTAGAAATTGCTCCACCGAGCCAGGTGCCGGATCCGCTGATACTCAGGTTTCCGGTCACGGTGGTCGTACTTGTAGAGAATACCGAGACTCCATTCCACTGGCTCGAACCACCAATCACAATCGGTCGTCGAAAATCAACTCCAGCTCCCCCTGTCCCTCCGATGATAAGGCCACCGGAGGCTGTGAGTGTTCCTCCGGTATCAATCAACGTATCGCTGCTTGATGCCGGTCTTGGTACCGAGCCGAGTGTTGTAACGCCGGTTACGGTCCATGATCCTGATCCAACAAGCCGTCCGTTCAAGGTGAGGCCACCGTTTACCACTACGTTGGAGCTGGATTCAATATAAGCATTCGGAGACGCAGTGATCGATCCTGTGCTCTGCGCGGACCCTGTACTGATGATGATTCCATCCTCGTTAGAGCTTGGAATGGAGATTGGCGGATTGCCAGCAAAAGCTGAACCCGTTTGCATCCGAACCGCGCCAGCCGAAACGCGAATTGGAGTACTGATCACCGATCCACTTAGAAAGGTCGCATTTTTCCAGTTCTGGTTGAAGGTCCCTGAGCCTTGTACTCTGGCACCGTTTCCGAATTGCGTACTTCCTTGAATAATGAGTTCTGACCCGGCACTAACATTAAAAACTCCGGTATGAACCTGACCAGGGGCAGATGAGGTATCGGTTTGAATCTGGAAGTTTCCGCCTTGAACATTCACAGTTCCAGCATTGATCAAGTTTCCGCTTGGTGCAGCAAACCTTGTACTGCTTGTCGATAATCCACCGGTCTTGGTGATTGTCCCATTGTTCGTGAACGTCCCTCTATCCCAGAGGCCGTCATTTGAAATGTTCAGTGAGCCCTGCAGGTTCACAGTTCCAGTTGGATCAAGGCTGATGGATCCGTCGGACCAGGTGCTTGCTCCTTGCAGGATCATCGGCTTCCGAATGTTTCTTTGCGCCGGTCCGTTAAGGACTATCCCGCCTTGAGCCGTGATTGAACCTGTCCCGTTCAACATTCCAGCAACAAAAGTTAGTGGTCCGGTAACGGTTGTCGCCCCAGATCCCTCATAAGTGCCCGCTGTCACCGATAAAGCGCCAGTGGTCAGAGGAGAATTGATGGTGTTGATCCCTCCTTGAACTGTCAAGCTACTCAACGAGAAAGTTCCCCCTGCTTCAAAGACCAACCCGCTTGCGGTTGGGGTCACCAGAATATCTGTCGTATTTGCAACCGTGCTTCCGTTTTTGAATGTCACAGTATTTGCCAAGACTTCAAGGTCAGAATTTAAGAGGGATCCTGACTGGAATTCGACATCACCCTGGGCCGTGGTCTTGCCGAGGCCCTGGATCTTTGATCCTGCAACCAACTTATTTGAGCTTGAGAGTGCAAGCACAGAACCAGATGAAACGTTGAACGTCCCGGCGTGCCCAGGATCACTGCTTCCGTTCTTCACGGCTAATGTGCCTCCGTTGACGTTCGTCGTCCCGGAGTTTGTCATGTTGAGCGATGCGGTAGAGGACTGCGTCTTGTTTACCGTCCCGGTAGAGGAGTTGACGAAATTTCGAGCATTATCCCAAGCAACGTCGCTTGTGGCATTTACGTTAAATGTCCCGAAGTTCGTGACGACTGGTATCGGAGCGGCGGAAGTACCAAAGATGGTTCCAGAATTCCAGTTCGATGTGCCAGATAGGTCCATCGGCTTGAGAATGGAGGCACCACCTGCGGGAAAAGCGATAACCAATCCGTTATTGGCAATAATTTTGCCCGTTCCGGAGAGTGTTCCACCCGTCAGGGAAACAAGCCCTGATGCTGTGATGTCACCGGATCCGTTTAATACTCCGGTAGTTAAGCTTAACGGCCCCACGCTCATCGGGCCATTTACGGTGTTTCCGAATCCACTGAATGTTGCCGATGCGAGGCTATATGACCCTCCTGCATCAAAGCTGGTTGTTCCTCCTGTATTATTAATTGAGGAAGGAGGTGAAATGGTTGCGCCAGACCGGAAAGTGACGGTGCCGCCAAGAATGATCGCCGAACTACTCAGTATTGATCCGGAGAGAAACTCAACGGATCCATCTGTTCGTAGAGTTCCTTGTCCGTGTATAGAGCTACCGTTAAGGAGTCTATTGGCCGACCTGAGCCTTAGATTCGCCCCGGTCGCAATTGAAAAGTCCCCCGCATGATCGTCCGAACCTGCCTGATTTGTGATCTCAAGGGTTCCGTCGTTCACGGAAAGGGTTCCGTTGTTTGCCATCCTCATGCTAACGGTAGTGGGCTGCGTCTTGTTTACTGTTCCAACGGGAGCGTTGACGAAATTTCGAGCGGTGTCCCAGGAGACATCGCTTGTGGAATTTACGTTAAAATTTCCAAAGTTTGTGACAACTGGTATCGGAGTGGCTGAAGTACCAAAGATGGTTCCAGAATTCCAGTTCGAGGTGCCGGATAGGTCCATCGGCTTGAGAATGGAGGCACCACCTGCGGGAAAAGCAACAAGTAGCCCACTGTTGGCAATAATTTTGCCCGTTCCAGAAAGTGTTCCACCTGTCAAAGAGACGAGTCCTGATGCTGTGATGTCACCGGATCCGTTTAATACTCCGGTAGTTAAGCTCAACGGCCCCACGCTCATCGGGCCATTTACGGTGTTTCCGAATCCACTGAACGTAGCCGACGACAAGTTATAAGTTCCACCGGCGTCAAAATTCGTGGTTGCACTGGTGTTGCTAACTGAAGCGGGTAGGGAAATGGTCGCCCCAGACCGGAAACTCAGTGACCCTCCTTGGACAAGAGTCGGGCTGCTTAGCGTTGAACCCGAAAGAAACTCAACGGTTCCCTCGGTTCGGAGCGAACCTGGTCCAATGATCGTGCTACCGTTCAGAAGTCTGTTTGAGGTTCTAAGCCTTAAACTCGCCCCGGAAGCGATCGAGAAGTCTCCCGCATGATCGTCCACGCCAGTCTGGTTTGTGATTTCGAAAGTGCCATTGTTGACGGTCAGACTTCCATTGTTCGACATCCGCATGTTGATGGTGGATGGAAGGTTCTTCACCACGGTACCCGTCGGAGAATTGATGAAGTTCCTGTAGTCGTTCCATGTCGTTCCGTTCGGAACATTAATCGTGAAGGTCCCAAAGTTTGTGACAAGGGTACTTGCGGTCGAACCAGAGCTAAATACGGAACCAGAATTCCAAGCCGAACTTCCGAAGAGATCAATTGGTTTAAGGAGTGTTGATCCACCGGCGGGATAATTGATCAATAGACCGCCGTTTGCCGTGATTTTCCCGGCTCCGCTCAACAAGCCGCCTTGCAGGTTGATGGGTCCATTTACCGTAAGTGATCCTGCGCCGGTGAGCGTCGTGCTCGTCGCGGTCGTAAGACTTCCTTGGATGATCGAACCCGCGTTACTCAGTGTCAACGTTCCCAATGTCAGCGAGATGTTTGTACCGGAGAGCAGTCGTCCAACCGTCGGACTGAGTACTCCAAATCCGTCAAGGGTGACCGTGTGGGGCAGGTTGATCCCAGGAACCAGAAATGGGGAGAAATGGATATAGGCATCGTCAGAACTTCCGGCTGCTGTGATCGAGGCGCCTCCCCAGTTTGAACTTTGACCCCAAATGGAGCTATTAGGGTTTGACCAGATGTAGTTCACCCCGGACGAGGTGGCACAAAGAGCTAGAACCATCGCGGAAGTGATTGCTCGTGCTGGCCTAAAAGTTCTGGCAAAGACGTTCTTTCCTTTTCCAGGGATAAATTTCAAAAACAAACCTCGGTCGAAAACCAAATTGGTAAGTCGGGAGAGACCTATCAAACACACTCTCTCATCATACAACTAATTCCTTCAATTCCAAAACAATTTCCTGTTAAATTTCGTTAATCGGCGATCTGGTATCGTAACCCTGGTAAATTTCATGGAAGAAGTCCGCTCACCGGATGGTGCAGATCTTAAACCGCAAGTTCAAAAAGCGAGCTTGATCATGATGGCTTCACTCTTTGGAAGCCGCTTCCTGGGAATATTGCGCGATGCGATCATGGCGCACCAGTTCGGGAGAAATGCGGTCACCGATTCTTACACCCTGGCTTTCATGGTGCCGGACCTGCTCTTCTTTCTGATTGCGGGTGGCGCGCTCAGTAGTGCTTTTATCCCAGTTTTTTCGGAATATTTGCATACTGGTCGCAAATCGGAGGCCTGGAGAGTTTTCAACTCCGTTGCGACTCTTATGACCGCGGGCTTGCTGGTTTTCATTGGCTTGAGTTTTGCCTTTGCTCCGCAACTCGTAGCGATCGTTGTGTCGAAGGAGAAGGCTGAGTATTTCCCGTTAATCACCCACATGAGCCGAATATTGCTTCCGGCTCAACTGGCATTCTTTATTGGAGGGCTCATGTTTGGGACGCTTTACGCCCACCAGCGCTTTTCGATTCCAGGCCTTGGACCAAATATTTATAACATCGGGATCATTTTTGGTGCGCTCGTGATCAGTCAATTCGTGCAGCCAGGAATTGTCGGAATGGCTTGGGGTGGCCTGATCGGGGCTTTCATGGGCAACATCGTCATTCCAATCTTTCCGATGTTGAAGCTTGGCGGCACCATCAGGCCATCTTTTGACACCAAGCACGAAGGGGTCCGGAAGGTCTTTCGATTGATGTTGCCCGTAGTGCTCGGTCTCTCCCTCCCTGGTGTTTATGCGATTATCATGCGAAACTTTGGATCGCAATTCAAAGCCGATGGAATTGTGACCTCATTGGAGCTCGCGAACAAGCTCATGCAAGCCCCGTTAGCAATGTTCGGACAGAGTTTTGCCATCGCGATCTTTCCGGCATTGAGCCAATTTTATGCTCAAAAGAAGATGGACATGTTCCGTGATCAGGTCGAACGATCGATCCGCACCACCCTCTACATCACGATTCCAATCGCTGTATTCATGGCGGTTTTTGCTCTGGAAATCGTGAACCTCCTCTTTGGTTACGGAAAGTTTAAGGAGTCGGAACCGAGTAGCGTGGTGCAATGCCTGCAACTCTTTTGTCTGGGCATTCCAGCTTGGTGCTTGCATCCGATTCTGATGCGTGCCTATTTCTCCAGCCAGAACACGGTCAAGCCCATTGTTCAGGGGACTATCACGACGTTCGTTTTCATCTTGCTTTGCCTAGTCCTTAAGCAAACTCCTTTGGAGTGGCGTGCGCTTCCATTGGCGAGTTCCATCGCGGCGATGTTCCTCGTAGGATTTATGCTTTCGGCTATGAAAAAGGATCTCGGCGGTTTGAATCTTGGGCGTATCGGAGAGGCTGTTGGTCAGTGCCTTCTTGCCGCGTTGGCGGTCACCGCCGCTTGCGTTGTGGTCGCGGTATTACTCCCAGGAGGATTAGCGTTTGAATCGGTGTGGCTCACATTGATCCGACTTTTGAGTGGCTTTATCGTAACTGCAGGTGTTTACGGCTTCCTCACAAAACGCATGGGGATGCCAGAGACCGTGACCTTAGATAAGGCCATGGCAAAAGGGAAGAGAATTCTCAATCGTTGATCAGTGACCTACGCCAGGCGCTCCAGGTTGGATGAATACAGGAAGCTGGTCTTGACCTTTAAGTTGGGCTTTTCGTTTTCGAACTTGATCCAGTAATCCTGGAACTTGAACGGGCGACTTCGCAGGCTTCGCGAAAGCCTTTTGGAATGACCCTTCGAAGAGCTCAAAGCGGTGCGAATAGTCGAAAACCATGACTCCCTGACTTGCGGCGGTAGCAGCTTGAAGGGCATCCTCAACCCTTTTGGGATTGCTGAAGAATTGATCTAAAGCAATGCCTGAGATGGTCCAAGTTGCGTCGTTGATTGCCCGATTTGCGAGTTGCGCACCCGCTTCTATCGTGGTTCCTTCCGGAACTCCGCGAGTCATCGCCTCATGGATGGTCGGAGTCGTGTAATAGCAACCCGCAATGAAGATGTCTAGGTCAGACGCAAAACCAGTACGGCGGTAGGACCGGGTCATACTCGTGAATCCAACATTATTATCGCTGGATCCATAGTTGGCACCGTAAGAATCGTACTCACCATACCAGGCTCCTGCGTAGATTCCGAGCTTAACACTTGGCTTTTCTCTCTTGATCGTGGTTCGAATTGCACGAACCCAATCTTGCATTCGCTGGGCGCGGAAAGCCCACCAGGCGTCCCAGAATCGCCCCGGCTTGTACGAAACTTTGAGATCCCAATCAATGTTGCTCACGGAGAAAACATCATCTGGCCAGCTTAATTTTTGACCCACTTTCTTTTCGAAAAGCTCTCTGGTCAAAGGGCTAAAATCCCCATCCATCCCCGTGTATCTGAGACGATCATCGTACAGCAGACCGTCGATGTCGTACTTTTGAACAACTTCGCGGGCGTGCTCCATCGTGCGTTGCCACACGTTTGGATGAAACGGATTCATCATGAGTGGAATCTGATTTCGGAATTCGCCGCTGCGCATGAATCCTGTTTCAACCGCGAGTTCAGCTGTGAGTCCGACCATCTTTTCAAGGTCGCCAGTAGTGAGCGCAAGATTTTTGGGGAAGAGGACGATGCGTTCGTTTCGATGGGTCGCCTCATTGTTGAACACACGTCTGATCTTGCGGTCCGGTCCAACCACAATCGCTGAACCCTCCACATCTGGTTTGCCTTGGTAAATCGCGGTCCTGTTTAGAATGTCAACGGATCTGGGGTTAAATCGCGGTGCGACGATAAATTTTCGGTTACCAATGTTGAGCACGCGTTCCTGAGTGTACTGAACGCTTTGCTCATCCGGCTTGTCCCAGCCGATTCCCGCTTTTCCGCCGAAAAACTCTTTGGATCCGGCTTCGTTGGATTCCTTTGCGATTCGATGTCCTTCGCTGAAAGCGTTAAAGCACGTATATAGGGTCAGCCCATTCGCCCTTGCGGCACGGACGAATTCTGCCATCGGGTCATATCCTGCAGCGTAGCCCACATTTCGCCACTGGGTGAGTTGCTCCGAAAAAGCGCTTGGATACATTGTGTATCCCACGATGGGTTTGCTATCGAAGACGACCGTGTTGAATCCGGAGCGTTTCGCACGGGCCATGAGGAGATCTACCTTTTCGGGGGTGTTGTAGCTCGCCATGTTTGCTGTTGCGTCAACCCACAGCATCCGAACCTGGAACCCATTTGCACGAGCCGTTTGCTGTGCGATCCCAAATCCGCTCCCAATCTTGTCGATCCGAACCGGGGCGAGATTTGGTAGTGGATAAGCAAGGTCAAACCGGTTTTCAGTTTGACTTAGGAGGGCAGTGAGGAGAGCAGCCGTCATGGGTTCATTTTAACTAAATTTGAATTCAATTGCTGGTAGCATATTTGTATGACAATCACCGATATTCGCCATGACCTCCATGCCAATCCTCAGATTCGATTTGAGGAGACCTATGCTTCAGCGGTTATTCAGCGTGAGCTCACAGCACTCGGGATTGAGTTCAAGGCAGGTCTTGCTAAGGGAACAGGTGTGCTTGGATTTCTTCCCGCAACTTCGAATCCGGAAAATGCGAGGACCATTGCGCTCCGGGCAGACATCGATGCATTGCCGATTCATGAGGAAACCGGCAAGCCGTACGCCAGCAAAACGCCCGGTCGCATGCACGCCTGCGGTCATGACGGGCACACGGCAATTCTCATCGGGGTTGCGAGAGAGCTAGCTGCTCAGACCGATCGCCCAAATAATGTCTTGCTCGTGTTTCAACCTGCCGAAGAAGGCGGAGCGGGAGGGAAGTTGATGGTCGAAGATGGATGCCTGAATGGGACTTTGCTAGGCAAGAAGGCAGACTTCATGTTTGGTTTGCACGGCTGGACGAGCGTGCAATTGGGTCACGTTGCAACACGGATTGGTTCCATGATGGCAAGCACCGATGAATTCTTTGTTGAAATCATCGGTCAGGGCGGTCATGCAGCAGCCCCAGAGACGACCCGCGATCCCGTCGTTGCGATTTGCGCACTGGTGACCTCGTTACAGCAGATTGCTAGTCGAAACATTGATCCGTTTGACAATATCGTGGTCACCGTCGGGGAAATTCATGGCGGAACTGCCAACAATGTGATTCCCATGTCCGCGATGATTCACGGCACGATTCGAACAATGACCGATGAAAACCGGGATTTCGCGAAGCGAAGGCTCACGGAAATATCAGAAGGGATCGCCATGGCACATGATGTCAAGGCAAAAGTGACGATCAACGAGGGTTATCCAGTTGTGGTCAATGACGCGGTCGCAGTACAAAAATTCCTTGAAGTAGCGAAGCAAACTTTAGGCGAACAGTTTGTAGACGACGATGCCGTTCCCACGATGGGAGGGGAAGACTTTGCCTATTATGGTGCCGAGTGTCCGTCCTGTTTCTACCAGCTTGGGTTGATTCCCAATGGAGAATCAACCTACCCGAGCGTGCATACCCCGCAGTTTGACTTTAACGATGATGCGCTTGAGATCGGGGTGAAGATGATGGTCGCGTTAGCTCTGTCGTGATTCACTTTTTCCTCGCAAATTCTTTTACCAGGTTGTGATAAATCACTATAAATCACTGATATGAATGTCGTATCATAGAGGTTGGTGCGAATAAGCCTTGACCTTTTGACAGGAAAAAGGGCGGGAGTACCAATGCTTAAACATCCCGAAAAGGAAACATTATGAAGATCACTCGAATCTCAACTTTGGCAGTTCTTGGAATTGTCAGCGCTTCTGCATTTTCCCAAAGTATCCGCAATTACGCGACGGCCGGTGGAACTTATAGCGAAAATTTCAACTCACTTGTATCCGTAAGCAGCCCACCCTGGTCAAATAACCCGAGCTTCCCAGTCATCGTTGGATGGTCTTCTTGGCAGACACGCTCGCAGGGACTAAGTGGACTCCGTGATTTCACTTCTCTTGGAACGACGGCCTATGCTGCCGGAAACGGTTCTAGTAACGTCGGTGCGCTTTTTTCGTTCGGGAACGATTCGGACCGATCCTTAGGCTTTCTCAATACGAACACAACCGGCGATCACTTATTCGTTCTCGCGCTGAAGAATACAACTGGCGCAACCTTGAACGAGTTTAACCTCGGATATGAGATGGAGCAATGGCGAGACGGCAACACTGTCGCCCAGTCGTTGATTTTCGATTACAAAGTGCTGACAAGCGCCTCGATTGGATTCACGGATACTGACGCCAATGGACCTGGATTCACTGTTCCTGGTGGTTCGTTTGACGGGACTTCGCCGCTGTTCAATAATGCAAATGCCGTTAATGGGAACACTGCAGGACTTGTCACTGGTTTGGGCGGAACAATTACAGGGCTGAGTTGGGCTCCAGGTACCGTGCTCCTTCTCCGATGGTGGGACGATAATCACTCAGGCAATGATCATGCTTTTGGTCTGGATACTTTGACGTTTAGTGCAAGTACCTCCGTGAAGACTATCGGGGGCGTGATTACGCTTCTCAGCACTGCGGGAACCGGCGTTTCGGAAACCATTGGTTGGACTCTTTCGGACAACACTAACTCCTATAACGGTACGGTTTCGATCACAGATGCGAACGGGGCTTATACGATTAATCTTCCGGCTGGTCTTGCGAGCGGCACCTATTCGCTGAAGTTTAAGGGTGGAACATTCTTGAGCAAGACTTTGACCGTGAACTATACAGGATCTTCCTTGACTTCTCAAGATGTCAGCTTAGTCAACGGCGATATTGATCAAGACACTGAAGTTGGACCGGGCGATTTTGAAGCCGTCATCGCTCAGTTTGGTGCAGCTGGATCCGCTGATGTAGACAATGACGATGAAGTTGGACCGAGTGACTTCGAAACCGTTGTGGCAAACTTCGGCCTTGGCGACGAGTAAGTTCTTGTCGACACGAATAACCTCCCGAGAGCTCATCTCGGGAGGTTTTTTCGTGTCAAAAGGCACTCCAGTTATGATTTAAGGTGATTCAAAGAATGCACAACCGGCAGTGAGTTTCTCCGGTGCCTCGGAATCATCCACATCTCTCGCACCGGACTTACTGAGCGCTCCCAGTAAGAAGTTGACGTTTCGGATCGTCTTTTTTGAGTACCCGGGCCAAAGCTGGACAACCTTACCTTCACCATCAATCAGAACATAACTTGCTGAAGCTACTAGTTTCAGTGCGCTGATCAACTTCTTTTTTGGATCGAGCAGAACCGGAAACGGAACCATGTTGGTCATCGCATACTTATCGGCCTCTTCGGCTGAATCGTCAATCACCGCATAGAAATTTGCATCCCCTGCGTAGGCTTTGGCGATGCTGTTGAATATCGGTTGTGCCTCAATACTACAAGGGCAGTTGTTTTTTATAAAGAAGAGCACCGAGGGCTTGCCTTTGCTCATCTCGGTCTTTCCGTAAAGCCTGCCATCAATATCGGGCAAAGTAAAGTCGGGGAGAGGGGTGCGCTTGAGGCTGGCGGCCGCCTTTTCCATTTCCGGTGTTACAGGATGCCGGGTAGGGATATTATACGCCCGGGAATTCGAAGAGTCGGGTGGTGTAGAGCGCATGAGCACAAACCCGAACACCGCAATCGTTAACGAAAACGTGAGGGAAACTGCGAGCGGGCGTATACGCATATCTTTATTCTACGACTTTTTTGGGTTCGGGGGTTTGATTGCGCTCCATTAACCATTTGGTTAATCCTGCTCCGACTAGACCACACCCAAACCCAGCGATGACATCACTCGGAAAATGCACCCCAACATAGATTCTGCTGACCCCGACGAGGATCGCCCAGATCGTAAAGCTCCAAGCAATTTTTGACCACGGCATCATCACCGCGATTGCGAATCCCATGCCAGCTGAACTCGAAGTATGCCCGCTTGGGAACGACGGACTCAAGTAAACATTTTCGAGCGGAACGGCCCAAGTGAAGTTACTTGGGCGTTCGCGATCTACCAATTGTTTGAGGATGAGATGAAAGATTCCACCGAAGGCAAAGCCGATCAGCCCGGCCTTGATCGCTTCTACAGGAAGTTTCAAGCAAGCGACCGTGAAGATTAGGAAAACGAGAACGTGATTGAGGGCAATCCCATCCTCCAACCCAACTCCAATTGCCGTAGCGACAAAAAGAAATGGCACTAGGGCTTGCACCCAAACTTTCGGAGACTTTGTGGACCAAACCGTCAATAGCGCCCCAGCTTGAATGTGGGCGAGTCCACTTTGCGTGATTCCTAACCATATGGCGTTGAGAGTTCGATCGCCACCTAAGCCGTGGATGATGCGAAACCATTCTCGATCGAGCTGAAAGAATTCATTCACTTTGCAACTGCTCCAGTAAAATCTTTTACGGTAGGGCTCATGGGCTGATAGGTCGGCATTTTGAATCCTAGCGCCTCGAGGCACGGGCGGTCAATTGATTCAAAGCCCTCCTTTTTCGTGACGCGATCATAGATGATCCCCATTCCGCCTAGCCACTCATAGAACGACCAGTTGATCCCTTGTGATTTGAATGCGGCGGTCATGTCCCGAAGCCAGGCAGCCCGGTCCTCGGCGACGATCTCCATGCGATTGAGACCAAATTCGTTACAGATGACCTTGGCACCATATTTTTTGCGCCAAGGCTCAAGGAGTGCGAGCTTTTTACGAAGCGTGTATTGGTTCCAAGGGTGTTCGTTGGCATGGCGCTCGTAATACGTGCTTTGCCCGCTTGTGCGAACTCGGCTTGAAATAGACTTGAGGTTTTCGGGAGTACTTGGATAGCGCACTATCCCGAGCCCGGTCATGTTGGGATCTACCCAGCTTGCACCCTGATGGGTGAACAGGAAGGGCTCATAAAAATGGAATGCGTAGACGATATTCGTGTCTTGATATGGACGGAGCTGGATGAGGTCATCTATCGTGCTGTAGCCACCCCCTTGGGCAATAATTGTGTGCTTTGGGCAATTCTTCCGGATGGTTTGAATGAGAGAATCTTGGACTGATTCCCACTGTTTGGCACTGGTGAAATTCGGCTCACTGAGGGGTTCAAAGGTGACTTGGTCAGGAGAGAAACGGCTCAGCCTTTTGGACATGAGAGCCCACATCTTCAGGATGTCTTCAACCGCTTTGGAATCATCTTGAAGGGTTTTTTTATAGGTCTCAGGCGGATGGAAGAAAACCATGACCATCATTCCGCGCTTGTTGATCTGTTCAATCAAATTCAAAAATAGCTCGAATTTCTTTTCGTTGATCTTAAGGTTTGAAGTGCTTCCATCGAAGGCCTCCATCACAAACGGCAATCGAACGTGCCTAACGCCCATTTCCTCAAAGGCATCGAGTTCGGCAGTTGTGTGATATCGCCGCATAACTTCAAAGTCAAACTTTTCCTTTTGCGCAAACCAGTGGGTCAAGTTCACACCCATCCCAAGCCGTTCGTACCGAGCTTCTGGAACGCCTTGGCTCACCGGATAGGGAAGCGGGTTGGTTACATCGCGCCAAGGCAAAAAGAAGTAACCCAAAGCTCCGAGAATCGGAAGCAGGAACAGACTTGGAACCAGAAATCGGGAGGGTTTCACAGGCGGACTCATAGTGTACCAACGGTTTGCCCACGTTCTGAGTGCCATAATATCCGCATGGGATATAAGGTCGCCGTCATCGCTGGGGATGGCATCGGGCCAGAAGTGACTGCCGAGGCAGTCAAGGTCTTAAATGCAGTTCGAAACGACATCACTTTCACGCACGCCTTAATTGGTGGAGCTGCTTTGGATGCAACTGGGCATCCGTTGCCGGATGAAACACTTGCGCTTTGCCAAGCAAGCGATGCGGTTCTTCTTGGCGCGGTAGGAGGCCCAAAGTGGGACAAGGTCACCGATCCGGCTTTAAGGCCCGAAACCGGAGCGCTTTTACCATTGCGTTTGAAGCTGAATCTCTACGCAAACGTCCGTCCGGCGAAGGTTTTCAAGCCTCTGCTGACCGCATCTCCAATCAAGCTTCAATCTGGGACGATCGATCTCGTTGTGATGCGCGAACTTACTGGAGGAATATATTTTGGTCAACCACGAGAGCGCCGTGATGGTGGAATTACTGCCGTGGATACGTGCATTTATCATCGCCATGAGATCGAGCGTATCACCGACAGGGCCATCGAAATCGCCCGCACGCGGCGGCGCCAGATCGTGAGTGTAGACAAGGCCAACGTCCTTGAAACCAGCCGCCTGTGGCGAGAAGTTGTGGATGAGAAAGCGAAGGCAAATCCTGATGTCAAGTTCAGCCACATGCTCGTGGACAACTGCGCGATGCAACTCATTCGCAATCCCCAAGAATTTGACGTCATTCTTACTGAAAATATGTTCGGCGACATCCTTAGCGATGAGGCCGCGATGATCACTGGTTCTCTTGGAATGCTTCCGAGCGCAAGTCTCAGCGATCCAAAGGAAGGCGGAATCTTTGGCCTTTACGAACCCGCTCATGGTTCAGCTCCAGACATCGCTGGGCAGGGAAGAGCGAACCCGATCGCGGCAATTCTTAGCGCGGCAATGATGTTGCAATATTCATTTAACGATATCGATGGCGCCCACCGGGTCGATCTAGCCGTGGAGGCTGTCTTGAGCGAGGGTTTGCGAACTGCTGACATCCACGAAAACAATATGAAGCTTTGCAGCACCAGCGAAATGGGCGACGCGATTGCGAAGAAGTTGCAAGATTAACCCAATGGTGACGGTCGTTGGGGCAGGGTTCGCGGGTGTTGAAGCAGCTTGGGCCGTAGCGGAAAGGGGCATTGCGGTCACTCTGTACGAAATGCGCCCGGTGGCGAATACTCCTGCTCATACGACCGCGTACTTCGCTGAACTCGTTTGCTCTAACAGCTTTAAGTCCAAGCTCCCTACATCCCCAGCGGGGCAACTCAAGGCGGAGATGAATGCTCTGGGCTCTCTGGTTTTACGGATTGCAGAAGAGTGTTCTGTGCCCGGTGGCGAGGCCTTGGCAGTGGATCGCGACTTGTTTGGAGAGACGATTACTAAAGTCATCGAAGACCATCCAATGATCACGGTGGTCCGTACGCCTTTTACCGTCGCGGATGTTTCAAAGGCGATGGATCAGGGTCCTTTAATCTTGGCGACCGGCCCACTTACTTCCCCAGATTTGAGTGAAATGCTCGCCCAAGTCACCGGTCGTAAACACCTTTATTTTTACGACGCCGTATCCCCGACTGTAACCGCCGAAAGCCTTGACAGGAGCATCGTGTTCGCGCAAAGCCGCTACGGAAAAGGCGAAGGCGATGACTATCTGAATTGTCCTTTCGAAAAAGATTCCTATTACGACTTCGTCAAAGCGCTTGTAGCCGCAGAACGCGCGCCTATCCACGCCTTCGAAGCGGGAGGGAAGCGCGACCTTGCTCCTGGAGAAACGCTGGAGGAGCAATTCATCGAGACAATCAAGTACTTCGCGGGTTGCACACCGATTGAGGCGATTGCAGAAAAGGGTGAACGTAGCTTGGCGTTCGGGAACTTTAAGCCGGTTGGTTTAGAAGATCCCCGATCCGGAAGAAGACCCTACGCCGCTCTTCAACTCCGGCCCGAGAATAAAGAAAAAACTTTGTACTCCCTGGTGGCCTGCCAGACGAGGTTAAAGTGGGGCGAACAAAAGAGGATCTTCCGCATGGTTCCGGGCTTAAAGATTGCCGAATTCGTGCGTTACGGAGTCATTCACCGCAACACTTATCTTAACGCCCCGACTGTCCTGAACCAAGATCTCGAAATGAACGATTGCCAAGGACTCTTCATTTCCGGGCAATTGACCGGCGTAGAAGGTTATGTGGAATCTGCGGCGATGGGGATTTATTCAGGGCTTGTCGCTGTGGCAAGGTTGCAAGGGAAACAGATTCCCCAATCCCCGCGTACCTGTGCTTATGGTTCGTTGCTGGGTCACCTGGCCGATCAAACGGAAAGAGAATTCGCCCCGATGAACATCAATTGGGGATTATTCCCCGAGCCGGAGATAGAAACTCGTGACAAAGGCGTCAAAAAGACCCTCAAAATCGAAGCCGCGCAAAAAGGTTTTTCCGAATGGCACGCAAAAATAAACGACGTCCTAAGCGAGTAGTAGAAAACATGGAGCATCTTCCCGGCGACCGAATCATTGGCATCGAAACCGAGTTCGGATGTCTCGTGGAAGATGAAAACATCCGTCCCGAAGACGTTGTCGAAGAGATCAAAGACCACGTTTTCCGCAAGCTCAAGCTCGGGATGATCGACCTCCAAGCCCGCGACGAAGTCTTTGAGCCAGCCGAGTCTGGCGGGTTCATGATCAATGGCTCCAGGCTGTACATCGACGCCGTCGGAAGTCACCTAGAATACGCGACCGCAGAAACCCGCACGATTAAGGACCTCCTCGCCAACGAAAGAGCAGGGCAAAAGATCATCCTGCAAGCGATCAAGGACCTCGACCTTCAAGACACGGTCAAGATTTACAACAATTCCATTGATCACTTCCGAGGGCACACGTTCGGGTGTCACGAAAACTACTTCGTCCGAATGGAAGACGACTTCTTCTCTCACCGGATCAACCACATGTTTGGATTCCTGGTCACGCGGCAAATCTTTGCTGGCGTCGGCAGGGTCGGGGGGCACATTTTGGTGCCAAACGACCGCGGGCCATCCTACGACGAAGTCATGGCAAACCCCGTGGACTTCGTTTGGGTCAGCCAAACCTACGATGCTGTCCCAGATCCCAGCGTGGATTTCCAGCTGAGCCAGCGCGCGGACCACATTCTCCGCACCGTTGCAAGCCGAGTCCGCTTTAATCGAGCCCTGATCAACCCCAAGTGGGAGCATTTTTACTCGCTAAATCAAATGCAGCGGCTCCATGTGCTCTTTGGCGAAGCGAATCAATCCGAATATGCCGCCGCCCTCAAAATCGGCACAACAAATCTGGTCTTGAGGCTCATCGAAGACGAACTGATGCCGGAAGAAGTCCTCATCGCCAGCCCCCTCATAGCCCTTCGCACCGTCAGCCGAGACCCAAATTACCAGTGGCTCGTCACAACCGCCCACGACGGAGAGCAAATCACCGCGATCGAACTCCAGCGCCGCTATTGGCGAGCCTGCGAAGCCGCCTACTCAGGCAAATCACCCGACGCCGATTGGATCCTCAACGAATGGCAAGACGTTCTCAACCGCCTGGAGTCCGATCCTCTCGCCCTTTCGGACCGGCTTGACTGGGTTGCAAAGCGGCAGATCGTCAATGAGTACCGCGAAGACGAAGGGCTATCCTGGCAGGACGACGCGCTTCACAGCGTTGACCTCGAATACCACAACATCGACCCCGACCAAAGCCTTTATCACGCCTACAGGGACTTTATCCCGATGCGAAGGGTCATAGACGATCTGGATATCCTCGATTCCACCACCGATGCACCCAAAAACACCAGGGCATTTGGCAGATCCAAGCTGGTCAAAGAGCTTCTAGCCCAAAGTCCAAGACCGCGCCGCTATGCCATAGACTGGAACGGCGTCCAGATGGGCCATGTGGATTACCGTGATTTAGAAGATCCGTTCCAATCTTACGCATAATCTCCTAATATTCAGGAGGAATATGGGCTAAAATTAAATATGCCCACAGAGATCTTGATGCCGGAGCTTGGCGAAGGCGTCCATGAAGGAACTGTAAGTCGCTGGCTGAAAAAAGTCGGAGATTTTGTCAAAGAAGACGAACCTGTTGTCGAGATCATGACCGACAAGGTCAACACCGAACTCGGTGCTCCCGCCAGCGGAATCCTAATGGAGATCATCGTTCCAGAAGGCTCCCCGGTTGAAGTCTTTAAGCCAATGGGATTGATCGGAGAAGAGGGCGAAGTGTCCACTTCCGCGCCGAGCGCACCTGCAGCTCCCGTCGCCGAAACCCCAGCCGCCGCCGCTGTATCCCCAGCCAGCGCGCCTGTACCATCCGCCCCGAGCAATGGGGAAAAAGTTTGGTTCACACCAGTCGTCCGCGCGATGCAAAAGGAGCATAACCTCTCCGATGCAGTCCTCACCAGCATCCCAGGAACCGGAGCCGGCGCTCGTGTGACCAAAAAAGATGTCGAGCAATTCCTAGCCAATGGCGGCGCAAAGACTGCTCCCGTCGCTGTACAATCCGCCGCGCCGAGTGCAAAGATCGAAGTCGCCCCGGTGGCACCAACCGTCGCTGGTCCAGACCAAGAGATTGTTCCTTTGGTCGGAATGCGCAAAATGATTGCCGACGCGATGGTCCGGTCAAGCCAAGTTCCGACCGTCTCAACCGTAACCGAAGTGGACGTGACCAATATGGTCAATTTCCGATCCCGCAACAAGGAATCGTTCCAAGAGCAGTTCGGCGTTAAACTCACTTACACGCCGTTCTTCATCAAGGCGCTCACCGAATGCTTGCTGGAATTCCCGCTTGTCAATGCCGCCCTGATGCCAGACAACAATATCGTCAAGAACAAGAATGTTCACATGGGAATTGCGGTATCGCTCGGCAAAAAGGGTGACGAAGGCCTCATCGTTCCAGTCATCCGCGACTGCCAGTCAAAGACGCTCATCGAAATCGCAAAGGATCTTGAAGCTATTGCCGCAAAGGCCCGCAGCAATTCCCTCACCGTCGCCGATGTCCAAGGCGGAACTTTCACCCTCACCAATCCAGGTTCCTACGGGGCAATCCTTGGAACGCCGATGATCAACGCTCCTCAAGGCGGGATTCTCGGAACTTACACCATCAAGAAAATGCCTGTCATCGTAGACGACATGATCGCGATCCGCTCGATCATGAACCTCGTGCTCACCTACGACCACCGCATCATTGATGGCGGCCTAGCCGGAAGGTTCCTCCTGAGCCTCAAGCAAAAGCTTGAATCCTTCGAGTTCTTCAAGTAAGCCAGCGCGCAGGAATAAAAGCCCGAGTGATCTTCACT
>JBEIDH010000012.1:0-61524 GCA_040383535.1 Chthonomonas sp. | reverse complement strand
GAAGTTCTCCGCGTTTGGGCAAGTGCCTGCTGTGCGAGTTGACTTCAAGACAGACTTCTCCATTCAAGGTGGCTCGCGATATGCGTTCCAGTACTACCGACAAGGGCTTTCGGCTCCGGTTTGGTATGCACCTGCAGCTGTAGCTGGTGGACTATTCATAGAGGATGCCGGAGATGCTGGGGCGTTCAGTTTCTTCAGCTTCGAAGACATTCCTCAGATTGGTTCGACAGTCGCATGTGCACCTGAAGATAGTAGTGGAGAAGGAACTGGCGTTCCTATCATCCCAGGCATTAGCTATATCTACGGTGTTGAGATTATCTACACCCAGCGAGTGACTATCGGTGGTGGTTCGGGTACCGGTGGTACCGGAACTGGCACAGGTACGGGGACTGGGGGATCCTCAAGCACTGGTCGAAGTGTGAGCGCTGATCTTGATTCCCAGTATGCAAACATGCTCTCGGGTCGTCAACCTGGTACGGGTGGTTCCACTACGGGTGGTACTGGTGGTACTGGTGGAACGATTCAAACGTGCTACCGACGGACCTCGATCACTTGGGACGACAACGTGGCGACACCTTTAAACAAGGCTATCCCATCGTTGCCGACTTCCGGATTCCCTCTTGCAGTCGCCACGAAGTTCGAAGCGAACTTTGATCCAGGCGCAGCTGCTGGGCAAGACTTCGAGTGCATTCTTCAGTTCTCATCGAACCCAGGATTCTCCCGAGCAAGCACGGTTAATGTTGCAACCTGGGGTCAAAAGGTTGGCGGTTCAAGTGGTGGAGGATCTGGCGGGACAAATACCGTTGTGACCCCTTCGTCAATTGATCCTCTGGCATACTTCACGACTCAAAATCCTGCGCTTCCAATCTATTGGAGAATCGGGGTGAGAGCTCAGCGCGACGTACCGGGTCCAGTGCCTGATGCTGCAACAGGAGAGCGATATATCTTCTCCGATAGCAGTACGTTCACTCGGCCGCCAGTACCACCAGCCCCATAGACTAGCCAAGCGCAATTACTGCGAACCTTGGTGATCCTTTAAGAGTCCAATCCATAACGGTTCCCCTGTTGAAAACCAGCGGGGGAACCACAAATCAAAACTTTTTTAGATCTCATGAACATGAAATCCTCTCGTCGAATCGCGTTTATAGCGGCATTGCTGGCTGTTAACACTGTTGCACAAGCACAATTCCCTTGGGCAAATGAGTGTATCGACCCTTTGAACACTACGCCTCGAACCACCGATTACAACTTCGAATTTATCGGTAACGGACTTTTAACGGTTCTCCTTGGTCGCAGTGGATCGGTCACCTACGGCGGCACCGCTGGACCTTGCTACAACCCGGCCTTTACGGCCGAAGCTGCGGGTCGTTTTGCATTCTCCGTTGGGAACTTGGGGTCAACTCAATCCACATTCGACGACAACATGAGTTTGACTCCAAACTTTCCGGATGTCGGGGGAGATTATTCTTACGCTAGCATCGTTACGAACAATGGATCCGTGCTGTTTGGAGACGGAAATAGGCTTGATCTGCTCACGATCCCACTTGGGAAGCGCGAAATCCAAGCCGCGTTCACGGCGAGCAACAACGTCCGCGCAAATCTCGTCTTGCAAGTCATCGGAGACGCCGCCAAATTTACATGGCGTCTTACGAACACGGGTGAATCTCAGCGAGTTGGACTACGGTTTGCGAATTACGTTGGCCTCCGGTCAAATGAGTCGGACATCAGTGGCAATAACCAAGCCGGATCTCTCCTCCGTACCAGAAGTGGCGTAGCGAAAGATGTTGACAACTATGTTGCTCTCATAACTGTTCCTAGTGGGCGTCCGGTGCGAACTGAACGGAACTACCTGCGAAACAGCATCAATTTCCCATCTGCTGTAAACGTTGAATTTGGACAGTCCTTCCCATACGGAATGAGGTTTGAAAACACCTCCTCTGGCAACTTCCCAGATCACACTCAGGTGGATCAATTCCAAATTGGGAACTACGGTGGGCGAGCTGGATTAACGAATTCCCTTGCCGGAATTATTCAAGGCAACACGATTCGTCCAAGAACTGCAACGGACACTAGCCCAGACCAACGAGATCCGTTGCTCTTCCCTGGGATCGCTGTTGAGGAATCAAATCTTAACAAGATCAATGAAGTCTGCGTTGTGCAAGGTTTCGCTCCGATCACACTCGCACAGAATGCGACCCGAACAATCGTTCACTACGTAAAGAGCCCGTGGGGAATCGGTAACTATGGAATCAGCCCAGCCGCAGCATTTGTTCCTGTCGTGGATGCTCCGCGATTGATTGAATCTTCCCCTGGAGGTACTGGTGACCTCAATCCGAATCCATTCACGATTGCGGTGACGGTTGATAATCAATACAATCTTTTGGACCAAGAGCTGATCATGCGTAACACCGAAGTTGTGTTGGAGCTTGATCCGGAATCCGGTCTCAGCCTCGCCAATGGCGACGTTGCTAGCAAGACGATCTCCGCGATCAACCCGAACCAACTGGGACTCGCTGACTTTGATGTACAGGCCGACGGAAACCTCCCAGGCGAAAAATCCTTCACGATTCGAGTGCGATCTGGCGGAGCCAGCAAGGTCTTCACCGGCAAGATTCTCATCGCTGCGACTCCACGCTTGCGCATTCCGGAGGGCGCATCGCTCATCACGATTCCTTGGGGATTTGCGAACTCTTCTCTCGACGCCATCTTCGCCGACGCAGGTAACCCAATGCAATTTGGAGTTGACTACGTTGCATACCGATGGGATCCTGGTACAGGCACCTACCTCCCAGCGACTTCCGCTGTTCGTGGTCAGTCTCTTTGGATCGTCACCAATAACGACTTCGATTTCCGAAATCTTGTCGGTGCCCAAAGCCCAACTGACACCGCGACTGGTACGACGAACGTCACTACGTTGCGTCCAGGCTGGAACATGATTGGTAACCCATACACGTTCCCAGTCCCGATTAGTCAATTGGTTGGATTCAGCCGAGTTGATCAGCAAAACACCTTCACTTGGAACCAAATGGTTGCGAAGGGATGGGTCAGCCCAGCGCTTGCGAAGTGGACTCGAAATCCTGATGATCCAACAACTGGTCGCTATGAATACACATCGTCTAGCACCAGCTTGATGGAACCACAGACTGGATACTGGGTCTACAACACGATCACAGATTCTATTGATATCAACTGGCCACCAGTCTTCCTAGCTGGTATTTCCGGATCCACCCGTGCTCAAGCCGGAGAATCCGAACGATGGACTCAGTCCGATAAGCAATGGAAGCTCCAGCTGACGGCAAGAACTCAAACCGGAATAGATGCCAATAACTTTATCGGCGTCGTCAAAACCGCCGCTGACGTGCAGAAGTTCTCCGTTCGGAAGCCGCCGGTCGCTCCTAAGCAAGCAGTTGAACTCGCCATTACAGAAAGTGTCCTCGGACAACCAACTCGAATGGCATCTAGCTTCACGGAACGAGCGGGACGCAAGTCATGGGATGTGGTCGCGAAGGTTCTTGAGCCAGGTGAAGTTACTCTTACATGGCCAAACATCAACACGATTCCACGAAATGTTCGCATGACGGTGAAGGATAAGGCAACTAACGAAGTCCGCGATTTGCGCTTCAACAGTGGCTATACCTTCAATATGGAAGAAGTTGGTAATCGAGAATTCACATTGACGATGGAACCAGCAGGAGCGGCTAAGGCTCTGATTGGTAACGTCACAATCGCTCGACCTGGTCGAGACGTCAATGGACCGATCACGATTAATTACACACTCTCTACCGATGCGGTCACAACCGTCCGCATTCTTGGAAGCACTGGTAAGGAAGTCTTCGCAGTTCAGCGAGGTCGATCCGCCAATAGCGGTGAGAATTCTGCCACTTGGGCACTCCGAGACAACAGCAATCGCGCTGTCGCACCAGGAGCCTACCAAGTCGAAATTCTTGCAGAAAGTGCTAACGGCGAGCGTGTTCGAAAGATTGTGCCTGTCACGGTCTTGAGATAAGACAATGCTACGGTCAAACGGGACGAAAAGGAGTACCTCTTCGTCCCGTTTGTTATTTGTCCGGGTCCTTTTTGCCGCAATCTTTCTCTTTGTCTTAGGTTGCTTTGCATCGGCCCAAGATGGAGCGCTGGAAGTTACAAAATTTCCGGATGCGATCCTTGCCGATGGCATCAGTAATGTCACCCTCTCGATCAAGGTCTATGATAAGACAGGGCGCTTCGTCCGTGATGGAACTGAGGTTATTGTTGAATCAACCCTCGGGACATTTCAAGAATCCGTGCTTCGCACCCAAAATGGCCTGGTCACGGCAACCCTTACTGCTGGCCAAATCGCAGGAACGGCCCGGGTTACGGTTTCTGTCCTTAGCCTTCGAACCACTCAGGTCATCGAGATCCCTTTACTCAAAGACCGAGAATCTCTGCGAGCATCGAGGGTTTTCATCGAAGTCACCGCACCCGTTCGGGTGACCTATGCTCCTGAGACCAGGATGCTTCAAGCGAGCGGGCCGGGGCAGAAAGTTCAACTCCGGGTCAAGGATATTACGATCCTTGCCGAAGAACTTCAATACAGCGTGCTTGACTGGACGATGATCGGAAAGAAGGTCACCGTTAAATCAGACTCGCTGAACCAAGATTTTATCGAACTTAAGTTGAATCTGAAAGATCTGACCGGGATCGGGTTGAGCAAGATCACGGAAAGAAGGCCAAAAATTGTCGCCAAATACCCCTTCGTGAATGTCGAATTTGTTGACCGGGAACGGGTTGGGCTGGTCAAAATCACTCAAGGGATCGTTGAACCTCAGCGGTCGGAGGTCAATGCGGATACGTTTTTGTTCGAGGACCTGGAACTCATCCCCACTCTGATTTATGCCAAAAAAGCGACGATCTACCCTGGTAAAGAAGTCGTTTTCCAGCAAGCTACCGTGGATATTCAGGGAGCCAAGGTCTTGCGCGTGCCTCTATTTCGAACAAGCACAGAGACCGTACGACCTGTCATCTCTGAGGAATTTATCAACGTCAGCAATAACCAACTGAACGTTGACTTCCCTTACTATCTTGGAATTCGGCCAGGTGGTTCTTCGCTGCTGAGACTGAGATGGGGGTTAAACTCTGGTCGCGGGGTCGGTGCTGGTGGAGGGTTGTTCCTGGACTACGAAAATGGCTGGACTCTGGGCCGGGAAGAGAATCAAGGCTACTTCACACTTGGTGGAATCGGTCGCAGGGATTGGGGTTTGTCTTTGCGCCAATCTATGCGATTTAGTGGTGCGACCAATGCGTACCTGCAGGCCGACTTCCCCTCGAACCGGGCAATAAACGGCACTGCGAGCCTGGATACCAGACTGAGCAAGACGGTCCGAGCGAATTTGTATACCAACGTCAGTCGTTCCGTGAAGGGAATCAAGTCAAGTTCATTCAACCAATCCATTTCCATTCGGCAGAATCCAGTGAAGATTAAGAATTCTCCCTTCACCTTCTCTCCAGGGATTGTTTACAACACGCGTCAATTCTCGTCAGCAGGATTTTCAACATTTAGCGATGGGGTTGGGCTAGAGATGAACCTTGGTGCAAGTCCCAAGAGAATAGGGAACGGGTTTCTCAATTTTTCGGCGCGCGGCGGACAGCTTTTTGGGCGAAACGTCAACGCAGGACTAAGTTCGGCTGCGACCTTACGCTACGATGCTGCTTTTAGCGACCAGGCAACGTACGGGCTAAGTTATGATTTTTCGGATGATCGCTTCTCAAGCGCGTCTATCGGTCGGCATCGCATCGGGGCAACTTTAAACTATAGCAAGGGCAAAACTTCGATCACGACCTATGCATCCCGATCTCTTGGACTCGACCGCTCTAGCCTCCAAGCCGACCTCTCGTACGGTTTGAGTGGGCTGTATCGCATAGGCGCGACGTCCACGTTTGAAAGTTTTCGCGGGAGCCGCTATACTGATTATTCAGTCGTCCTTGCCTATCGAGTCGGATTTCGAGAAATCGGTCTGAGCTGGTCAAGGCGGACCAACCGAATTGGAATCGAAATCCTTGGCTCGTCTCTTCGCTAGCTTCCTTTTTCTTTTGCTTTGCAGCCTAGTATGGGCTGGCTCTTTTGGTCGATTTGGGTTTACCGATGTTCCAAAACCCCCAAATTGGAAGTTCAAAGATGACGGGTTGAAACCACTGTTTGAATCGTCGGATACGCTGTATTACGCCGGAATTGTCAAATCCTGGAAACCTACATCCGTCCAGGCTTCATATGCGACTTACGCTCTGGTCACAGAAGGAAATGCTCCAACCCGAGCAAGGGTCAATCTGTTTTCACCGGGTCCTGAGCTTCTTTTCGAAAAGGGCTTCGCTTTAAAGTTTCGGACGCTCGCTGCTCCGAGACTCAGTTGGCGCGACGGGAGCGTTGGTGAGGAAGTTGAAGCAGCTAAAAGTCAGTGGGTTGCGATTAGTTATCAAGATAGCCAACCTCCGGTATTGATCAGCTTTATTGGTCCGCCGCCAGCGGTGATCATCACCGGAAGCGCGGGAGATTGGACTCTTAAGACCGTCGGGGAGGATTACCGGGGATGGGTGAGATTTTCGCTACCGCTAGGTGTTCGAGCCCTGACGACCCGTGGAGCCGATATGCTGGGGCTCATGGTGAAGACCATCCTGGACCATGAAGCATTTTGGTCAGGACCCTCCCCAATGCCGATTTCGTTGGACGTGGAGAACCAAAAGGAGGCAGTCATGGCTACCTGGAGGTTTAGCGAGCGAAGGGCGGTGGTTCCGTTTGCGGCATTTCTTGCTCGACGTGGCGGATACGCTGTCCAAGTTCTGTCCGGAATCCGGGAGATCCCTGCACCGACAAATGAAGGTCCATTGGCATATGTTGACGGCAAAGAGCTCAAAATCAAGTTTCCCGTGATGACACTCCCCAGGGGTCGGAGTCTGGTGGGACAATCTTCCGAGAACTGGAAGCCACCGGTCGCAGATCCCGCGAAGCCATTTTCCCTTTTCAATGCGGCGATCAGCTCCATCGTGGCAGCAAGACCGAAGTTCTACCCAAATGGCCTCATCGGGCTTTTGGATCAGTACTTAGAAAAGCAACCTTTTGAAACTGAGCCAGTCACCATTTCTCCATTGCCCTACAAAAACGATGGATTGAGTGTTTCAACGGCGGCATTTTATGCGTTGCTTCAACAGGGCGTCACCGTTTCCGAGGGAGTGAACACCCGCCCAAATGCACTCTATTCCAGTTTGATTTGGTCGCGGGACGTCCAGACCTGGCGGTTTGAGTCGGTAGAGGACTCCAAGCTAAGGCGTCGTTCTATGGCTCTTGTCGCTGTCGCTGGGGCTTTAAGCGCTGATCCACGAATGAAACTTGATGCAGCGATGCTGGAGGCCGGACTCGTTGCGGAGCGGGCGCTTTCACTTTGGCTTGGAGTGAAGAAGCCAACGCCACTGATCGAGCCAATTGAACAGATTCGTCGGCGGTTGTTCAAGCCAGGAGAAAAATTTATCACGAAACGAGAACCGGTTCTGCCAATGCTTGTGAACCCTGTTCGGGTACTCATCGGTCCTCCGCTTTCGGCGAAAAACGTAGCCGATGGATACGCGGTGAAGTGGATTGCGCCTGACCTGAAAAGTCAGCGTCTTGTGCTACAAAGTCCGCAGACATTAGAATTCTCGGCGGGACCGGGCCTCAAAGAGGTCGTCGTTCAGGAAAGCAAAACGAAAGGCCGGTACGAGCTCACATTAAGAGCGGCCAAACCGGGCGCAGCCGAATTGAATATACGCGTTATCAGCGCAAAACCGATCCTGTTGCCCCCCGCTCCCCAGGTCATTTACAACGAAGTGTTGAGATGATTACCTTTGGCGACGACCAGGGAGCTTTCGCTTCTCCTGACCAATCTTGCCACCACTGACACCCATGATCTCGCGCAAGCGGGTGATCTCATCCCGGATCCCAGCGGCTTTTTCAAAATCCATCGCCTTAGCAAGGTCTTTCATTTCCTTTTCCATCGCGGCGATGAGAACGGGAATCTCTTCGATTCGGATTGGCGAACCATCTTTACCGATGGTATCCAAGGTGGCTTGATCATACTGAGCGGCAATTTCGGCGACGTGGTCGTAACTTCGCACCGTCTCCCGGACGGCTTTTATGACGGTTGATGGTAATGTCCCATGTTTTTCATTGTAAGCACGCTGGACTTCCCTTCGGCGATCTGTTTCCTCAATGGCAAATTTCATTGATCCGGTCATGTTGTCGGCATACATAATGACCTTGCCGTCCTGGTTTCTGGCTGCACGACCAATGGTTTGGATGAGTGAGGTATTCGAGCGCAGGAATCCTTCTTTGTCAGCATCTAGGATTGCAACAAGTGTGACTTCTGGAAGGTCTAATCCTTCGCGGAGTAGGTTCACGCCGACAAGAACATCGTACACGCCAAGGCGAAGATCCCGTAGAATCTCTGGTCTCTCAAGAGAGTGAACCTCGCTGTGGATGTAGGCGACCTTGACCCCGATGTCCTTGAGGTAGGCGGTAAGGTCCTCGGACATTTTTTTCGTGAGAGTCGTGACGAGGGCTCGTTGACCCTTTGCGACTCTTTCCTGAACCTCGTTGAGGAGATCGTCGATCTGTCCCTTTGTCGGCCGGACTTCAATCTCGGGGTCGACGACGTAGGTTGGTCGAATCACCTGCTGGACTCGGGCGGCTTCGTTTTCCGCCTCAAATGGTCCGGGAGTCGCACTGACAAAGATGACCTGAGGTACTCGCTCAAGAAATTCTTCAAACTTTAGCGGGCGATTGTCAAGGGCCGAAGGTAGTCGAAATCCGTAATCAACGAGGACTGACTTTCTTTGGCGGTCACCGTTGAACATTGCTCGAATTTGCGGAAGCGTTTGATGGCTTTCGTCAATAAAAACAATGGTGTCCTTTGGAAGGAAGTCCAGAAGTGTGTAAGGAGGTTCGCCTGGATTTCGCCCATCGAAGTATCGAGAGTAGTTCTCAATTCCATTACAATAGCCGACTTCGCGCATCATTTCGATATCGAAATCCACACGCTGCCGAAGCCGCTGTGCCTCAACAAGCTTTCCTTCGGCGGTGAATTTTTCGCACTGTGCATCTCGCTCGGCTTCAATAATGACAAGCGTTTCATCCATCCTATCCATCGGGGTGACGTAGTGGGTTGCGGGGAAGACTGAGCACTTCGACGGCTCGTCAATGACTTCCTGAGTCAATGGATCAACGAGTCGGATGCGTTCGATCGTATCTCCAAAGAACTCAACCCTCGTCACAACTTCTTCATCTTTTGGCTGAATCTCTAATGTATCCCCGCGAACGCGGAAGGTCCCGCGATCGAGTGCGAATTCGTTCCTGGTGAACTGCATCCGGATAAGATTTTGTAGAACCTCGTCAAGATCAAATGTTGAGCCGGTTTCAAAGGTGACCACCCCTTCGGCGTACGTATCGGGCGAGCCTAGACCATAGATACAAGATACTGATGCGATAAGAACGACATCCTTACGCTCCAAAAGGGCTTGGGTCGCGGAGTGCCGAAGGCGCTCGATCTCCTCATTCACGGAGCTATCTTTTTCGATGTAGAGGTCACTGCCGGGGACGTACGCTTCCGGTTGATAGTAGTCGTAGTACGAGATAAAGTACTCAACTGAATTTTCAGGGAAGAAGGCACGGAATTCTTGGCATAGCTGGGCCGCCAGGGTTTTGTTGTGCGCGAAAATCAGTGCCGGGCGTTGCATCTGGTTGATGACGCTTGCCATCGTGTATGTTTTTCCCGTTCCCGTAGCTCCAAGAAGAGTTTGGAACCTGTAACCAGCTTCTAGGCCTTCGCACAACCCGGCGATGGCAGTTGCTTGGTCACCTTTCGGTTCAAAACCGCCGGCAAGCTTAAATGGGGAATCGTAGCGAACGATCATGTAGACTTTATTCTACGCGATTTTCTTCTTCATTATTTGAAGAATCATTGGTTTGCGATTCGTCAAATGGACGATAGGGGACTGATTTTCCGGTGTAAACCTCGGTCTGCTCTTGGTCAATCTCCTCTGCCTCGAGGTTCTTCTTTGCATCGTTTCGCATTGAATACCGGGCCGCTAGAACGCTGAGCATGAATAACACGCAGAGCGGGATTGCCATCATCAGCATGGAGAATGGATCTGCTCCGGGTGTAAACGTCGCCGCGACAATGAAGATGACCACAACCGCCTGTCGCCAGTTCTTCATAAGGGTATTGACTTCCAGAAGTTCAGCGCGGACTAAGTAGTAGACGACCAAGGGAAGTTGGAACGAGATTCCAAACCCGAAGATCAAGCCTGCGACCAACATGATGTATGGTTCTGGCCTAGGAAGATTCTGGGAGTTGACAAAGCTCTCCATTTGAATAGACGCGAACCATCCAATGGTAGCCGGGGTGATCATCCAACTAAAAAATCCGCCCAGAAAGAAGAGAAAAACGCTAAACGGGATAATGATCCGGAACGGCTTGCGTTCTTTTTCCTTTAGTCCAGGTGCAACAAATCCCCAGAGCTGAAAGGTGATCAGCGGTGCGCTAACGATGAGCCCAAGAATGAAGCTGAGGCGCATCTTAAGCATGAAAGCCTCCCCTGGAGCAGTAAAGACGGGGCGAAAATCTTTCAGCCAAGATTTTGGAAGTCCGGCCTTGACTTGATTGAAAATTGCTTCGAAGAGAGGGTCGAAAAGGAACCAACCGATCACCATCGCGATTCCGAGGCAGACGACACAAATAATGATCCGCTTCCGCAGATCATCAAGGTGCTCTACAAATGACATGCGGAACGCTTCCGGGTCATCCGGGAGGTTCCGCACATCGCGCTGGTCTAATCTCATGCTGGAGAGGAGATTACTCCATGATCATGATGAAGGCTTGCGATTGGGTCACGATACGATTGCGGGTTCGGCCCCCACCACCTGGATTCCCACCACCGCCACCAGGGCGCTGACCTCCACCAGGCCGACCGCCACCCACGCGACCTCCGCCACTCTCTGGTGAACCTGCCCCCTCATTTTGGCGAACTAGATATGGTTCAACTTGGGATCGATCGAGGAAACTTGGCCCAAACATTCGATTCTGGTCATCGGGGAGAACTTCAGGCCTCATGAACCTGCCCTCACGACCACCGGCAGTAGGACCAGCCGGAGCACCGCCTTCGCCTCCGTTTTGCCCTCCGCCTGCACCGGCACGACCGCCAGCTCCACCACCAATTTGCTCGGCGACACGAACCCTGCTGGTCGAACGACTTTCAACTCGGATCGGCATGCCGAGATCAAGTGCGAACCAGACATCTTGTCTGAGGGATTGGATTCCAACAAGATCATTACCTTGAGCAAGCTCAATTCGGTATCTGGCGCATGGTCGACCTCGCTCAAACTCTATTCCAAGGAGGACACCACGACCTGGATTGACAGTTGTAAACTTATCCTGAGTGTAAAGCTTTGCTAAATCAAGAACTCCCGATGCAATTGTGCCAGGCCATGCGATGCCATTCGGTTTGATCCCGCCTGTCGGAAGGATTGGAAGTGGGAAATTACCATAGAGATTAAAGTTGCTTGGTTCTCCGATCGAACCCTCGCTTGGAGTGAAAAATGGAGACGATCCCCAGAGCTCTCTTCCTGTCGAAGTGAGCCGGAAGTAAATCGGTGACATGTGATAGTCGTAATACTTTTTCGGGCCTTCACTACCGCTGGTTGTCAAAAAAGCATAGTCTTTGCCTTTCTCTGTCAACGGCTGTGCCATAACTAGTCCCTCTAGCCCGTTTCGAGTTTGTTCTCGGTTCATCCAGACGTACCGGTATCTCAGCGACTCTCCGTCCTGTTGGAGTTGAGTCAGATCGGGATCAAGCAGGAATTGTTCCTGCGTGAGGTTAGAATACGTTGTAAGCGTTTTGATAGAATAAGTGAATTCCGTATTTGGAATCATCTTATACCGGAGCTTCAGCCCATCGGCTGGAATTTTGATGCTTGCCGAATTATCAAGAGTGACAGTGACTTGAGTCTTATTAAGTCGTCGCGTAAATCTGGAATCCGCGGCGTACAGAACAGCTTCAACCGTCATCCGACCGTCTGGAATTTTGCGATCCTTCGTGTTGAGTTCGTAAACAAAATCGCGACCTGAAATATTCTGCGAAGTAGGTGCAACAGCTTCTAGGAATCGACCGTTGACCCAGAAGCCCACGTATCCAACGCCTTGAGGGACAGAGTCCACCGGGATGCGAATCTGCACTGTCTCGCGCACCTTCGCGCCTTCAACTGGGCGACGGATGGTGAAGGCTCCCTGTGCAAGGGCCATGCCCGCGAGGGCAAGAAGGGACGAAGTCAATAGGAAACGGTTCATAAATAATGGTCTCCGCGTGGAGTCATTCACGCTAGCCTTGTACCCCATTTTGACGCATTTTCACAGGCATTCGTTACAGACAACCATCTCGGAATTGATACCCGTCATAATTATGGGTTCATGGTGATTTCTTTGGACCTCGATTCTTTAAATGCCGAACAGCGCGAGGCTGTTCTTTGGCCAGGTGGTCCGCTTCAAATTTTTGCTGGCGCAGGATCAGGAAAGACTCGTGTTATCACCTTCCGCATTGCAAAACTGATTCAGGATGGCTGTCACCCAGGGCGGATCATGGCGGTCACCTTTACGAACAAGGCCGCCAAGGAAATGCGTGAACGCATTGAGGACTTGGTTGGAGGTCAAGCCAAGTCAATGTGGCTTGGGACTTTCCACAGTACCTGCGCGAAAATCCTTCGAATGGAAGGCGAGGCGATAGGCCTTACGCGAGATTTCGTGATTTACGACGACTCAGACCAACTCGGGATCATTAAAGACATTCTCAAGCGGATGGCGATTGACGAAAAGTCCCTTCAACCCAGGGCAATTCTAAGCGAAATCAGCCACGCCAAAGAAAAGATGCTAACCCCGCAAAAGTACGCCGAAAGTGCGAGTAGCTATGTCGAGAAAATGGTCGCGGAAATCTACCCGGCGTATCAAAAAGCTCTCACTCGAGGAAACGCACTTGACTTTGACGATATTTTAGTGCGGACCGTGGAGCTTTTGGAAAAGTCAGAAGAGGTTCGGGAACGGTTGCAAGAGCGATTCATGCATATCTTGATCGACGAATATCAAGACGTGAACTTTGTCCAATATCGGTTTGCACAGTTGCTTGCCGGAAAGCATCAAAACATCACTATTGTAGGCGACGATGACCAATCCATTTATGCTTGGCGTGGGGCGGACGTGTCGTTGATGCTCCGGTTCAGCGCGGATTATAAGGATTCTAAAGTCATCACCCTTGCTCAAAATTATCGTTCGACCCAGGTCATTCTTCGCGCCGCGTACGACGTGATCAAACACAACCGAGGTCGAGCAGAAAAGCAACTTTGGACAGAAAACCAAGAGGGGGCTGGGGTCACGGTCACGGAAGCCGGGACGGATAACGAAGAAGCGATGGTTGTAGCCGACATGATCATCAAGGAAGTCCGCGCAGGACGGCGCAAGTTTGGCGATTTTGGGATCCTTTATCGCACCAATGCCCAAAGCCGAATCGTTGAAGAATCTCTGCTGATGATGAGAATCCCCCACATTTTGGTTGGTGGGCAACGCTTCTACGAACGCAAAGAAATTAAAGACATGATCGCGTTCCTCAGGGTGATCCTAAACCCATACGACGAAGTTTCCATGAAGCGCGTGATCAACGAACCCACACGAGGAATCGGGCCGGGCTCGCTGGGATTAGTAGATCAGTGGGCAAGGGAAAGAAGCCTGGGATGGTGGGATGCGATGAAGGAGCAAAGTGTTCAGTCGCAGATGATGAAGAAGGCTCTAACCGGGATCAATCAATTTATGGGCGTGATCGAAGACGCTCGTGAAGTTCTGGGGCAAACCACGGTGACACACCTTCTCCGGCACTGCATGGAGAAGTCAGGCTACGTGGATATGCTTAAATTTGAGCGCACCGAGGAGAACATCTCGCGGCTAGAGAACCTGCAAGAATTCTTGAACGTGACGGAGCAATATGATGCCACGGCAGAGGAACCTTCGCTTGCGGGGTTCCTTGAAACGATTACGTTGATTTCTGACTTGGATAATTTGCAGGAATCAGGTGATGCGGTGACCCTCATGACGCTCCACTCGAGCAAGGGATTAGAGTTTCCAGTTGTGTTCTTAATGGGGCTAGAGGAAGGAGTATTTCCGCACTCGAGGTCGGCGGGGAACGAAACCGAATTGGAAGAAGAACGCCGCCTTTGCTATGTCGGATTCACGCGCGCTCGGGAAGAACTGCACTTGCTACATTCCGTTCGTCGCTCAATGTACGGCAATTCGCAGTTCAATCGCCGGTCGCGTTTCCTCGAAGACATCAAGGCGGATGAACTTGATTCTCTGCTGCCTAAGAGGGCTTCGAACACCTCCGGATTGCACGAAGTAACCCAGAACCGATCCGGTTCATATAGCGTCCGGGAGACGCAAATGCCGGCTGAAAGCCCCCCCAAGCCGAAGTGGAATGCGCCTTTCAACATCGGTCAACGTGTTCGCCACTCTAAATTTGGGGAAGGGGTAGTGATCTCCTGTAGCCCGATTAAATCAACCGATGCCGAAATAACCGTCGCCTTTCCGGGCGTTGTTGGCGTCAAGAAGTTAGTACAAAGCCTTGCAAAATTGGAAGCTATTTAGTCTGTACGTGATCGGTTTGGTTCTCGGAGGATGCTCCTCTGGGGGCACGCTCATGCCGCTCGGAAAGGGCAAGGTCTGGACCTACAATTACAATGCTCGCCTTCGAACAGGAGTTGAGAAGCTGGCCGTGACTGGTCCGACAGCAATTTCCGGCCATCAGGGATTCATATTGGAAGGTCCGATGGGTCGGTGTGCAATGGCGTGGAAGGGGGTTGATTTGGTCGCAAGTGAACTTGCCGGAGTATGGTACGACCCACCGCTCCTACTCATAAGGGATGGAGTACGGGACGGGAAGGGCGAACTCTCAGGGAAAGCCATCATTGCAGGGCAATCATTCCGGTACCAAGGCACCTGGACTCAGGAGCCGATCAAGCATCAACTTGGTACACGGAAGTTGAGCGCGATCAAGGTCGAGCGCGAACTCACATTCGACGCAAACACGCTCAAAACGACGACCGTGTTTGTGCCTGGAATTGGGATCGTTCGCCAAGAAGAGAAGTGGAACGGAGAATTCCGCGCCCTTCTCAACTACGTAACGGGACCTTAATCCCAGGCTGCTAGAAGGCCATGCCTTCGTAATCGCGGAGCAAACCAACAACACGTCCGACTATTCGGGCATCTTCCTGCTCAACGACAATGGGCTCGTAGCTGGGATTTGCTGGCATCAATCGGATAGCGTCTTTGTCAAAGTGGATCCGCTTGACGGTGGCTTCATCACCCAAGAGCACAGCGACAAGATCGTTGTGATTCGCGGTGACCTGCGGCCGAATCACAACGAGATCCCGAGGCAAAATCCCATCGTTGATCATGGAATCTCCACGAACGCGCAACAGGAAGGCCGAATCAATATTCCGCACCATATCGCTTGGAACGGGAATCATTTCCTCGACTTGTTCTGTTGCAGTAATCGGAATACCTGCGGCAATGGTTCCGATCAAAGGAAGCATCGTCACCTTCTGGGCAGGTTGGTAGGCGGGATGGGTGACTCGAATTGACCGAGGTGTATTAGCACGGGCGATATAACTCTTGCGTTCAAGAGCATCTAAGTGAACGGTCACACCACGGAGAGATCCGATGTCAAATTCCTTCCCAATTTCTCGGATAGAAGGTGGATATCCCTCTCGCTGGGTGTAATCAATCAGAAACTGAAGGATTGCCTCTTGTCGCTTTGTGAGTCCTTTTGCCATGTGTCCGTTCTCCGTGTCTACTATTTAGACGATACTGCAACTAAAAAGATTCTTTTTAGTGCGTGATTATCTGTCTACATTAAATGTACCACATGTCCACAGGTATTTTGAAGTGCTACAATAGAAAATCTGTTTTTGAAACAGTACGAGATTCTTATGTCCATTGATACGACAAAAAACTTTATAGAAAAGAGCGGTTGCGGCAAGGCGTTCGGCGTTGTGATTGCGCTCGTCATGATTGTCAGTGTTTTTCAGAGTTGTGGCGTTGGCCAAAATGCTCAGTCAGAGCAAGCCGCTACGCCTGCCAATGAGCCTTCAGTAGTAACAGTTGGAAAGGTTGGGGCTCCAGTTTCTGCTTTTGAATCCTTGTACGAACGCGCCATACAAATCCGAGAAACTCAGGTTCGAGCGCAAGCCGGTGATAACTTTGAGGGGCTCTCCCAAAGCGACCGAGCGATTGTCTATTCGGAGGTCGCCGGCCAGGTGGTCACAAACCTGATCAACATGCATTACGCTCAGGAAGCAGGGATCTCAATCAGTAAGGACATGGCTTTGGCCGAGTCCAACAAGCAGTTTGAAGATCAAGTGAATACGGCACGCCAGCAATTGATCCAACAGGGCAAACTCACTGCCACTTCGACTCAAGAGGATTTGGATAAGGCTATCAAGGAACTCGCCGGGAAGACTCTTACTGAACTTCGCGCCGAAAACACGGCTACAGCAAGTGACCTTTACGACTCACCGGGCGGCAAACTTATCTTGGAGGGTGGTGCCGCAGTGACGGCCTATAAGGCCCAAATGGAATCAAAGACCGTCGTTTCAGAAGATGAACTCAAGAAGTCTTTCCAATCCGCTCGCCTGAAATCGATTGTATTCAAACAAAATCCAACCGGGCCGGATCGGACAGCTGAAGCCCAAAAGGTTCTAGACGAAATCAAAGCTGGGACAATCACTTTCGAAGCGGCAATGGACAAGTATTCACAAAACCCCTTCGCACCAAAAGACAAGAAGCCTTCGCAACACGAGGACATCCTTGCGATGCAGTTCTTGCTCGTTGACAAGGACTATGCCCCGATCATGGATCTAAAGCCTGGGCAAATGTCAGCCGTAATCAAGGGCGCAGATGGCCCAGTGATTTACCGACTGATCAAGTTCGAAGGTTCTGTTCCACCCGATTTCGAGGCCACGAAAGCCGAGAAAATGAAAAACCACAAAATGTTTGTTGCGAATGTCGCCTACTTTAAGCGACTCGAAGCAGACATGATGACTTTACCAAAGTTCGTGGATGGCGGGTACGAAATCCTCTATAAGACCAGCATGCTCATGCGAGAAGCAAAGTATGCCAATTTAGAAGAAGGGTTACGAAATCAGGCCAGAGCCTTAACTACAGGTTCTCCTCGTCCTCGAGACGTTGGTCGGTTCTTCCTCGAGCGACGTTACTACAACAAGCTGAAGCCGGAAGAAAAGAAGACCAAGTTCGAGCCGTACCTGGAAGCAATGCGCGGCTTTGTATCTGCTTTCGACGGTCCAACCGTTCGACTGGACATGGTTGACTTGCTGATTGAGATGAAGTCACCGGCTACTGGTGCGGAACTTATCCCTGCATCTCTGACCAACAGTACTTTCGGTCAAATGGGCCAAGCCTTCAATACGCGAATCAACACGGCGTTGGACAAGGCTAAGGCCGCAAAGTTGATTACTCCGGAGGAGATCAAGCAGGTCGAGGAAAACCAAAAGCGCTGGATCGAAGGGAAGCGTGAGTATGAAAAGCAAATCGCTGCCCAAGCCGCCCAGCGCAAGGAAGCCGAGGCCGCTCTCGCGAAAGAAAAAGCTGCTGCTGAGGCCGCAGAAAAAGCGAAAGGAAAGGAGCCTGAAAAGCCAGGAACCAGTAGCTCCGATCTGATGGCTCCGCCCGCTCCAGAAAAGAAGTAATCTTCGACTACGCGAATGAGTAAGCCCGTCCGATCCAATGGACGGGCTTTTTCAGATCAATCATGCCAAAACTCACCCTTGTCCCCACGCCTATCGGAAATCTTCGCGACATCTCACCGCGTTGTGAAGAGGCGATGCGCACAGCCCAGACTTGGTTCGTGGAGGATTCAAGGGTCTCCGGGAAACTCCAATCGCACTTGGGGATCAAGTGCCCGATGAGGATCGTCAATGAGCATACTTCCGAGGGGGCAATTGAAAAATATCTTTCAGGTTTAGAACCCGACGCCGATGTAATTTTGTTAACCGACGCGGGAACCCCGGGCATAAGCGATCCTGGAGCGATCTTCGTGGATATGGCGTATGCGAAAGGTTTTGAGATTGACGCCCTTCCTGGGCCGAGCGCGGTGATGAATGCGCTCATGCTGAGCGGTTTTTTTGCCCAGCGATTCGCCTTCCTCGGCTATTTAGCACGCAAGCCCGGCGCGATCAAAAGTGATTTTTTGCCGTTTGTGGACTCTTCCCTCACGATCGTCCTGTTTGAGTCGCCATTTCGCGTAGACGCAACGCTCGCGCTTGCTCACGAAGTGCTCGGCCCCCGTAGATTTGCCATAACTCGCGAGTTGACGAAAATGCACCAGCAAGTTGTGAGAGGAATTCTTCCAAATCTGCCGACAGAACAAGAAATGTTGCGAAAAGGGGAATTTACCCTCGTGCTTGAAGGGCATCGCAAACGTCGTGAATAATAGTGCAATACGGGGTACGATAGGAAACTCTGCGCACGGAGAAAGAAGTTTATGCTCAAGTTGAGACTGTTTTGGATCATTGGACTGTTGGCGATGTGCCTCAATGCCGCTTTTGCTCAGGCAGAAGAGCCCTATCGGCTGATGCCGGAGGACGTGCTCCGAGTCCAAGTTTATGATGAGAATCAAATCATCGCCGTCGTTCCAGTCGGTAAAGATGGAAATATTTCCGCACCATTCGTCGGCATCGTCCGAGCAGAAGGTCTGACCACCTCTGAACTCGAATCAATCTTGGTTAAGAAGTACGAGCAAACGCTCAGAATTCGAAACCCAAAGGTCGCGGTGACCATCGAACGATATCGGGAAGTCCGAGCGAACATCACCGGAATGGTTAACCGACCCGGAACATATCCAATCCGACCGACTGACGATATTCTCACTCTCCTTGCCCTTGGTGGCAATGCGATCCTTGACCGAGCTGATCTGCGCCGTGCCAAGCTTCAACGATCTGGTTCAAAGGAAGCCATCCCTATCGACCTTTTTGCGATGTTGACTTTTGGCGATATGAGCCAGAACTACCAGCTCAAGGACGGGGACACTCTCACAATCCCGGAAGACAAGGTCAACGTGGTGAACGTCCTCGGTGCTGTTCAGCGACCCTTTAGCTTCCCGTTCCGAGAAGGAATGACCTTGGTTGACGCCATTGCTCAAGCGCAAGGCGAAGTTCAATACCGATCGTCATTCTCAAAGATTTTGATCTACCGAGAGAACAAAGGGATGCCTGGTAGCTACACTGTGATCAATGCGGACTTGACTAAGTTCTTCAAGAAGGCTGATTCGTCCCAAAATGTCCGATTGCAAAAAGGAGACATCGTTTACGTCCCAGAAAGCAATTCTCCGGACATCAACCGAATCTCACAATATTCGACCGCCGCAGCGAACTTCATCTTCGTTCTTGAGCGATTCGGACTGAAAATCTTCTAAATCGCTCAAGATCTCAATATAAGCATGAGTCCTTCGACCCTGGTTTTCCCAGGGTCGAACTTTTTTTCGTGTGCGCGTGTTTCCATAAGTGAAGTCAAAGCAAGGCTTCGGAACGTATCTAGTTTCAAGGAGCTTTCCCTTCATGGATTCCTACCCATACCTATCACAGATCGTCGATCCTCGGTTTTTACATACCCTCTCCATCAAAGAGCTTCAGGAGGTTGCCGACGAAGTTCGCCGAGCGATCATTTCGAACGTAAGCCAAACTGGCGGACACCTGAGCTCAAACCTGGGCACTGTAGAACTCACGGTCGCGCTCTATGCCGCTTATTCACTTCCTCCAGATAAGGTTGTTTGGGATACTGGTCACCAGGCTTACCCACACAAACTTTTGACCGGAAGATTGCCCCGATTTGACACATTGCGAAAGCACAAAGGGTTGTCTGGATTCCTGAAGCCAGACGAGCACGAGCTTGACGCCTTCGGTGCTGGGCATGCCGGAACCGCAATAAGTGCGGCTCTAGGTTTCGCTGCCGCCCGGGACATCGCGAGAACAGATGAAAAAATCGTCGCTGTGACCGGCGATAGCGCGATTTGTAGTGGAATGAGCTGGGAGGCTCTCAACCATGCAGGCGAATTAGGAACTCAGCTTTTGGTTGTGCTTAACGACAACCGCATGTCCATTGCGCCAAATGTTGGTGCATTAACGCAATATTTCACTCGTCTTCGTTCAAGACCCGATCTTCAGGACATTGCAGGGAAAGCGAAGAACCTGGTCGAAAAATTTGGGGGCCCGGTAGAGCGTGTCGCTGCTGGGTTGCGGCATGGCTTAACGCACTACTTCGCGCCCGAGCAGGCCGGAACAATTTTTGAAGAAATGGGCTTTGAGTATCTAGGTCCGGTGGATGGTCACAACATTGAAGTCATGGTCGAGATTTTCCGCAATACGCGGCAATTGAATCAACCTGTTTTTGTTCACGCGATCACGACCAAGGGGAAAGGCTATAGCGTTGCCGAGGAAGACAGCCGAAAGTGGCATGGCGTCGCGCCATTTAATCCCGAGACATCAGAGATTCCCACCTCGGCACCAGTCGTAACCTTTACACAGGCATTTGGCGATGCGATGTGTGCCTGTGCTGAAGCTGATCCAAAAGTTGTAGCGATCACAGCGGCAATGCCCGACGGAACCGGACTAACAAAATTTGCGAAAACATTCCCGGACCGATATTACGACACAGGCATCGCCGAGCAACACGCCGTAACTTTTGCCGCCGGACTCGCTGCGGGCGGTCAGAAGCCATTCTGCGTGATCTACAGCACGTTCTTACAACGCGGCTTTGATCAGGTCTTACATGACGTTTGTATTCAGAAACTGCCTGTCCGCTTCCTTATGGACAGAGCTGGTTTAGTCGGAGATGACGGTCCAACTCACCATGGCGTGTTTGATATCAGCATGTTGAGTTACATCCCGAATATCGTTTTACTTGCTCCAAGGGATACGACTGAGCTCCGGGAGATGATGTTCTGGATGTCAGGCTACCAAAGCGGTCCGACTGCGGTGCGTTATCCGCGAGGTTCCGGGGATGATTCCTTGCCCGAAGCTCGAACTTCTATTGCTATTGGTAAGGCAGAGGTTTTACGAACAGGAAAGCATTTGACTTTGTGCGCAATTGGCTCGATGGTTGGGCCTGCGCATCAGGCAGCTCGAGAGCTTGCTCCAGATGGAGTCGAAGCGACTGTCATCAATGCTCGCTTTGCCAAGCCAATCGACTTCGACACGATTTTTGCCGACGCGCAAAAAACTGGCAACCTTATCCTGATGGAGGAAGGTTCAAGGATTGGCGGGTTCGGACAACAAGTGCGAGACGAAATGGTTGAGCGAGGGCTGACCGGAATCCGCACGCAGATCATGGCGATCCCGGATCACTTTGTTGAGCACGGAACTCAGGCGATTCTCCGTCGGGACTTAGGATTGGACTCTGAGGGGATTAAAGCGAAAGCCCGATCTCTGATCGAGACCGGGCTTCGGTAGTTTGGTTTTGGCTTTGGCTTAAACGTCGCCGACGCCAAAGGCACTTACGACAAGTTCAAAGTCGGATGGACCGACTTCGCCGTCGCGATCAACATCTCCTTGGGTTGGAGAGGTTGCGGCGGTGCCGAAGTTGTTGACTACGATTTCGAAGTCGGCTGGACCAACCTCACCATCATTATCTATGTCTCCGTTCCGACCCGTTCGATTAACGGTCACGATTCCATCTACCACAGAGAAAGATGCGGAGCTTGTGATCAATGCGGCTGGGCCGTCGATCCGAAGGTTGTAGGTACCGCTTGGTAGGTTGAGCAATGTAAATGCGTAGTCGCCATTTGTTGCCAAGGTCGTAGTGAACTCCGTTGAAGCTCCGCCACCCGTTGGAGTAAGGATCGCCTTGACCTGCTCGCCTGGATAGAACGCGGTCACGCCATTCACGGTCAAGCGACCCCGAAGTTCTCGAGCGGCAGTTGCGGAGATGTCAATCTTGTAAAGTTGAGTTTCCGAAACTGTTGGTGCATCGACTTTAGCGATGTAGTTTCCAGCAGGAAGCGTCACCCGAGTCGTTACTTCATTCGTTCCCGCAGGAGCGTTGTCTACGAATGCAATCTGGGCAAGGGAAGAGTTGAAAAGGAAGAGTCTCAAATTTGCGATGGTCAGCGTATTGATGTTTACCCCTGCTGGGCAACTTCCATTACTTGCTTGCTGGGATTGCCCATAAGTGCTCCCAATTGGTCTCGCTGTCACCTGAATTGATCGCGGAGCAGTCAGCGTGAACTTGTAGTGGTCTACATCAGGCCCGGTAGCGTGGAGACTGATAATCGAAGAGTTCGGCGGAACGAAACCGGAACCGGCGGCTGGATCTTCTGGAACATCGCCAAGAGTTGTGGTGCCGTTCGCTGAAATCGTCGCCGCTGCTGTTCCTGCAAGGACTGTTGATGCGGAAGTGTTTGGCTCGAATTTATCGCCATAGACCGCGTGGAGATGGCGGATGTCATCTTGTTGTGGTCCGTCAAACGCTGATGAGGCCGTTGGCTCCATCAGCTTGACCTGCTGAATTGGGCAAACGTGTGGCATTCCAAGACCATGACCGTGTTCGTGAGAGAGCACGTTCCGGAAATACCTCAGCGTAGATCCACTATTCCAGGTGAAGCTGGCATCAATGACCATATCGCCAACGGTAGGGTAAAAATTGTAGGCTAAGATATTGGACGGACCGTCAATGTTTCGCATCGAAATGCGAACATTTCCACGATTCGTCCCACTCCCTGTACCCCAACTTGCGCCGTCGTCCCACTCTTGGCCTGCTGCTGTCCGACGAACATAAGTTACTCCGCCAAGTTGAGACCATCGGTCAAACATTGCCTGTATTTGCGCGATCCATCTTGCCCGTCCGCCAATCGAGGCGTATTGAGCATCAAGAGTCGCAAAAAGGTTACTAGGACCTGCGGCCCCACCATTATCGTAACTGCCTTGTGACGGAATGCTCAGACCATCTGGAACTAGGCTCCAGGAAATCGTGGAAGGGAGTTCGCCCGCGACACTAGGACTCCACCTCGATCCAGAAAGGTAGTACTCAGGATTACTCCAGATCGCCGCATCAAGTGCAGCATGGAAAGACTCAACTTTTTCAGGGTCAGTGCCTTCGTCAAAGCAAGCATAGAACTTGTCAGATGTAACCTTTCCTGTTTTCGGATCCGTGTTGAACAGACTTTTCACGTCCGCCTGGGTTGCCTTTGGCGCTGGGTGGATACAGGCCTCCGTGTGACTATGTGCCTTAGAGTTTTGTGCGGCATTATTCGAAACCGTCACACCTCCAAGGGCTAGACCGGCTACGCCGGCTATAAACCATCCTCGATTTTTCATGAGATAAATATTCCTTACAGCAAATACTGTGCCTTTATTAACGTACCTTGACTTATTATACGTTCGATTTTTACCCTGAAAAGGTAGACTTATCAAAAATGTCCGTACCCTCTTGCCTTATCGGTCTAACGACTCCCGAACTTGTTGAGTTTGCCCAAGGTTTGGGTGAATCTGCATTTCGTGGTCGGCAGTTGGGAAATCACCTCTATAAAAAATTCGCTCAGGACTTCGATTCCATGACGGATCTTCCGGCAAGTTTTCGAGAAAAGCTCAAGAATTCTGCGGTTGTGTCCCCCTTGACGGTCGCTCAACACCGGGTTTCTACGGATGGGGTGGAAAAATTGCTCGTGCATAACGGTGATAGCCAGGTTTATGAGTGCGTTTTGCTCCCCTACGAAGACCGCGTGAGTTGTTGCATTAGCACGCAGGTTGGATGCCCGATGGGATGCGTGTTTTGTGCGACCGGGCTAGGAGGATTTGATCGCAATTTGAAGCTGAGTGAAATTGTTGGGCAGTATCTGCTTTTGCAAAGCATTTCGAAGCGCAGAATTAGCCACATCGTTTTCATGGGGATGGGCGAGCCGCTCTTGAACTTAGACGCGGTGATTAAGGCGCTCAGGATTTTTCACGACGAGATTGGTCTGAGCTATCGTCACCTCACCATCAGCACCGTTGGGTTAGTCCCTCAAATTGAGAAGTTGGCAGAAGAGAACCTTCCGATTCACCTTGCGTTAAGCCTGCATAGTCCGCTGGACGAAGTTCGGGACCGCCTGATGCCGGTCAACCACAAATGGCCTGTAGAACGCGTGATGCAGGCAATGCGAGACTATCAAGCCGCTACAGGGCGCAAGGTCACTTTTGAGTATCTCCTTATCAACGGCATCAATGACACCCCAGAACAGGCGAATGCTTTGGCGCGTTTAGTCGCGGGTGTTCCGTGCGTGGTGAACCTGATCCCATGGAACTGGGTGGATACTGGCAATGGTTTCGAGCGTCCTACAAGAGAACGCGTGAGAACATTTAGAGGAATATTGGCGAATCGTGGCGTGAATGTGACTGAGCGGGTTGAGCGTGGTCACGATATCGCGGCGGCTTGTGGTCAGCTGGCGGGGCAGCATCAAGGCAAATTCGCAAAACGCAAGGAGACAGCATGGACGCTACCACTCGCGCCCTGACCTCAATTGTTCTCATTTCGGGAATTGCCCTGGTTGGTTGTGGATCAAGTTCGAAAAAAGAAGTCGCAACTGAGAAAAGTGTAGAGGCACCAAAGGAAGATCCTACGATCCGCGGCGTTCAGAGCGGAAAGGTCGAGATTCTCTCAAAAGATGAAAAGCTGGTCAAAATTTGGAAAGTCAAGGCAGAATCCAGCGATCTAAACATCCGCGAACAGGGATCTGTTGCTGGTCAGTTTCAAACCGTGACTGGAGAGACCTATGGATTCAATAAGAAGACCAACGCGACCGAAGTCCAAAACACGTTCCAATCGGACATCGCCGACGCCGATCAGAAGTCACAAAAACTGATCCTCCGAAAAAACGTCAAAATTGAGTCTGCAGATGGAAAGCGCGTTTTGACCGCTGATTCCGTGGATTGGAAGTCAAAAGACCGGGCTTTGGTGGCACGCGGAAACGCGATTGTGAACTCAGACGGCATCACCACCGGTCCGTACCCGGTACTCTTACTCGCACCCGATCTCAAAAAATATGGTACTCCCGATCTCTTTAGGAACGACCCAACGATGAAATTCCTCGCTGCAACTTTGGCTGGGGCAATGCTGACGGCATCGCCTACGATCACCGATGACGAAGGCTCGTTGTTCGTTCGCTATCGGTCGGGCGGGGTCACTAGCCTTACGGATAAGCAGATTGACTTTGACGTGACCGGAAAGCCAGTCGAGGCGATTCTAAAGAAGCAGAATCTGAAGGTATATGGAAATCGTATAGTCGGCACCGTGAAAGATGACAATGAAGGTACCAAATACCTTTCTCTCGCCGATATCATGGGTGGAGTTCGCGTGAATCTTGCCAAGACGGAATTGGTGAGCGGGAAGAAATCCAGTCGAGAGACGACCGTGACTGGTTCGAATGCCAAGTGGGTCGGAACACCAAAATCGGGTGAGCTAGCGCTCACTGGCAATGTCGTCTTGACTAGCGCGCTTAAGGACTCAACCCAATGGTTGCAAGTCAAAGCGACTCGCGCGAACGTGACTTTAGATTTAACTCCGGGGACAACCGATTCGGTCAAGGAAGGGATCTTGAGCGGACCGATCACGTTCCAACTTCGCTCGAAGGCTTCGACCTCTGGTGGAACGGAGCAATCCGAGGTCACTGGGAGCGCTAGCAAGATCACTTTCGTGAGTGGGATGCAAGAAATTCTGCTATCCGGAGGCGTGAACATTCGTCGGGTAACCATTCCGCCGACCGGAAAAAAGCAAGCACTGAATTTCACCGCTGATACCGTTCGGGTGATCTTGGACAGCCAAGGGCAAATCAAATCGGTGATGGCGGAAGGCGAACCCGGGACCCAGGAGACGAGGGAAGGCAATTGAAGATCGTCGCCAGCGAGTTGGTCAAGAATTACAAAGGGCGAAACGTCGTTGATGGCGTAAGCTTTGAGATTGAGCAGGGCCAGGTGGTTGGTTTGCTCGGGCCAAACGGAGCGGGAAAGACGACAACCTTTTACATGATCATCGGTCTGGTCAAGCCGAACCAAGGGATCGTTAAGTTCGATGAGGTCAATGTAACGCGATGGCCGATGTTCCGACGGGCGGATGCAGGGGTTGGATACCTGCCGCAAGAGACCAGCGTTTTTCGACGCCTGAGCGTTGCCGACAATATTCGGTTGGTCATGGAAGTCCGAAAGGCGTCAAAAGCTCAGATCTCCAAAAAGATCGAAGAACTCGCCGAAGAATTGCACATCGGACATATCCTGGATCGCACGGCGGGGATTCTTTCCGGAGGCGAAAGGCGGCGGGTCGAAATTGCGAGAGCCCTAGCGACGGATCCAAAGTTCATTTTGCTCGACGAGCCGTTCACGGGCATTGACCCAGTCACGATTGAGGAGATTCAACAGCTTATTTTGAAGCTAAAGGATCGCAATATCGGGGTCTTGATCACCGACCATAACGTTGCCGCGACCTTGCACATCACCGACTGGAATCACATTTTGATTGACGGAAAGATTATCGCCAGTGGCAATGAGAAGGACATCATTAGCAATGCGCTCGTTCGCAAGTTCTATCTTGGAAATCAGTTTGGTACCCGAATCGAAGCTGGGGAGTTTGGCGAAGTAGAGGCAGTCGTTTCTACCGGTCCGGTCGCCGACGATGGGGAGGCTGATTGAAGAAGCTTGATAAGCTGATCATCTCCGAAGTCTTTGGCCCTTGGGTTTTCGGTGTTGCGATTTTCACCGTGTTGATCATGGCGGGTTCGTTCTTGTTCCAGTTCACGAACTACTTGGTGAAGGGGGTGAGCATGTTCACGGTCATTGAGCTTACGGTGCTCCTGCTCCCAGGCATTATTGTAAAGACTTTCTCAATGGCGATGCTTCTGGGAACGTTACTCGCTTTCGGAAGGCTGAGCGGGGAGAGCGAACTCATCGCCATCCGCGCGGCGGGGACGAGCCTGGTTCGGGTGATTTCCCCTGTTGTCGCTTTCGGTGCGGTTGTTGCCGGGATTGCGTTTGGGTTTAATGAATATCTTGTCCCTAGGGCGAGTATCCGGGCTGAAGTGCTCAAGACTCAAATTTCAAAGCAGATTGAAGGTTCGATGAACCGCCCGACGAGCTATCCAATCGTGGACAAAGATGGCAATCTTCAGGCCTACATCAATGCCAAGAACTTTGACCTAGGCAGTCGCGTGCTGACCGGGGTCACGATCATTTCCTACGATAACAACGGAAAGCGGAGCTTCACGCTCGAAGCAGAAAAGCTCTCTTATGTGAGCGATAAGGATTGGAAGATCGTGGGGAATTCTTCCTTGACCAGCGTTGACGGCTCGACCTACGTTGTGCTTGAAGAAGGTGCCTGGCCGAAACAAGTTGCTGAACCAAAGATCACTCCCGAGGACATTCTTGCTCAGTCTTTGAAGGACCTTGACGCTCAGAGCATGGGTGAGCTGAAGGAACGGATCAAGACCGCAAAGGCAAGCGGGAAGGTGGATAAGCGCCAAATCATCAACCTGGAATATGGCTATTGGAATAAAATTTCGGTGCCTTTGGCGGCAGTGGTTTATGCTTTGGTTGGAGCTCCTCTCGGGATTCGCAACCATCGCTCGGGGGCGGCTTCTGGGTTTTGGCTTGCCGTCATCATCATCTTCATTTACATGCTGTTGAGCAACGTGCTGGCGATCACCGCGCAGGGTGGAGCGATCCCGGCATGGGTTGCGAGCTTTACGCCGATTGTGCTGGGAGTGGCGGCTGGCGCATACTTGACGTATATCAAGAATAGGTAGGTAAATATGCAAGCAGGGACGCTACAACTCATTTTCGCCCTCGCCCTTATGGGTGGTGGGATCGCGTACCTGGCAGATTTACTTGGGCGAACCCTTGGGAAGAAGCGTTTGACCATTGGTCACATGCGTCCAAAGCACACAGCGGCGTTGCTCACGACTACTGCGGGGGTTTTGATTCCAGTTGTGACGCTGGGACTGCTCTACATCGTGAGTGCGGACGTACGCGTCATGCTGACCGAAACCGAACTCGCACGTAGAAAACTGATTCAAATTGAGCATAGCCTTCAGAAGACCGAGAAGAGCCTTGATGCGAAAGCGCAAGAAGTCGCCGATCTCACGCAGTTGAAGGAAGAACTGGTCGTTACGAAGAACTCGCTTTCTCAGGATAAAGTTCGGTTGACTTCAGACAAGCAGAAGCTTTCTGGAGAGATCGGAAGAGTGAAGACCAACCTCCGCGTTCAGACTAAACTCGCTGAAAATCTCAGGCGGCAGGCAGTGAAACTGCAAAGCACATTCCGTTCGCTGAGCGCGTCCGTTGCCGCCAAAACATCGGAAGTCGCCGCTCTGACAAAGGAAGCAAAGACTCAGAAGCAGACCACGGAGGTTCAGCAACGGCTACTCAAGGATCTGAGCGATCGAGAGACAGAACTTGATATCGCGCTCAGAAAGGCCGAATCGAATCTACGCGCAGCAGAGGCTGAGGTCAAGGGGTTACAAGAAGTTGCCAGCACGGTTAAGCGTCAGACTGAGGCGACGGCTCAGCTGTTACAGGAGCAGGTTCGTTTGGCTCAGGAAGAAGTTCAGAAAGCGCGAAAAGATTATGACGACCTCGTCTCCAGAACTCTGGAGTACCAACGTGCCGTTGTGATGCTGGAGGGATCCGCAAGCGCGGCAAGAACCCGAGATCTGATCTTCAAAAGAAATGAGGAAGTTGCCCGGACGATCAGCTCGGCAGGAGCGACCCTTGCTGAGGCTCGAGATGCATATGAATCGCTGCTACGCATTTCACGAAATGAGGCGACTCGACGGGGTGCCGTCCGGGACGCGGAGTATGGCCTTGCCCGGCTTTTGCCAATCGAAAACTCCAATGGAACCCTGGTGCCTTTGGAGGAATTGGAGGCAAATCTGTTTAAAAGAATCCTAGGCAAGAATGAACCTCAGGTTCTGATTGCTCGGGCTCCTGCGAACATCTTCTCAGGCGAGTGGTTGCCGATCACGGTGGATGTTCTGCCGAACACCGTTGTCTATCGGGAAGGGCAGATCATTGTTGAAACTCGGATCGACGGGGCGCAGGATGAACGCAGAATCTTAGATGCGATCGGCGATTTCATTCGGGATCGCGTCGCTCCCCAGGCGATTAAAGATGAAATGATCCCGAAGATCGGGAGCGATGCCGGCCTTGGAGAAGTCAGTGATGACGAAATCCTCAGGCTCGTGAAGGAGATTTCTGCTTTAGGGCGGTTTGTTCGGGTGCAAGCGGTTGCCGCTCAGCAGACTCGACGCGCCGACCGACTCCAACTCAAGTTTGTGCTGAAATGAGCGTATTGGGCGAAAAGACTGTTCTGGCAATTGACCCTGGAAGTTCAAAATACGGACTTGCCCTGGTCCACCGCAACGCGATCGGTGAGCTCAGTCTGCTCTGGAAAACTGTTTGCCAGACGGAAGAACTTGAAGCAAACCTACAAACTGCCAGAGATCAGGCGACTTTTAACCTTGTGATCGTTGGGAATGGCACCAAGTCGCGCCCAACGGTGGAGAGGATCAACAAGTTCTCACCCGGACTTGGGGTTTTGGTCGTGGACGAACGAGAGACCTCATTGCAGGCTCGAGAGAAATACTGGGAGCTCAATCCAAGACGAGGATGGAGACGACTGCTCCCTTCATCCCTCCAAGTACCACCAGTCCCTGTCGATGACTATGTTGCGCTGATTCTGGCAGAGCGCGTCCTTGGCGAAGCTTAATTGTGCTCGGCGGTTGCCAGGAATCCAACCCATTCGTCGTCCATCATTACAACTCCGGCATCGAATTTTTGATCCGACAGCGCGTTCCAATTGGAAACTCCCACATCGTCTAAGGCGATGACGTTGGTAAGAAACTTGCGATTTTCGTTAAATGTATCCACCAAATGCTCGGTTGTGGCCCGGGCTTCAATGGGCTCCATGATCCAGTAATCCACAACGAGGGATTTGCCCAGAATTCGGTAAATCAGGGTAAGTCCTGTGAACGAATTGACTTCGGTCCACTTGTCGCCTTGCGGTGCCAGCCCAAGTTCGGTCGCCATTGCATCGGCTTCAACGATGGGATCTTCGTGCTCCCGTTTCCGGAGCTTCAACCAAACGCCCTGACCACGGTCAGCGGTTCTTAGTTGCTCGCTGACTTTGGTCCATTGAATCTGTTTGAGTTTGAATCTCTTTTCTGCGTCGGCCATTAAGATATCCTCCGAACTTTTGTTTCTTTAAGCAGTGATTCGATCACGGTGCGTTTGGCGATTCCGGAACCGTCGGTTGTCGCGGTCGCGGCTCCAGCGGCGATCCCGAAGGCAAAGGATTCTTCCCAGCCAAGGTTGCGCATCCGCATTGCCAAGATCGCTCCGAGCATTGAATCCCCACTGCCCACAGTGCTTAGCACCGTCACTTTAGGGCTTATTCCACGAAAAAGACCATCTGGACAACTCATGATTGCTCCGTCTCCACCCATGCTGAGTACGACCGTTGAATCCGGACCAAGCATCTGATGGAGCTCGAGGGTGCCGGCCTCAGCTTCTGATTCAGTAAGAACGGCTCTCCCAAGCAGACGCCCGGCTTCTTTGGTGTTTGGTTTGATCAAATCCGGTTTTGCCTCAAGGCCAAGTTTCATTGCCTCACCGTCCGCATCGAGAAGAACCTTCGTTCCTGCTTCCTTTGCAATTTTTATGAGTTGGGCGTAGCCGTCATCGGGGATACCAGGAGGCATGGACCCGCAAATTGCGACCCAATTCGCCTCTTGAGCTAGCCTGGAAAAAGTGGCTAGCATGATTTCCCACTGCAAGACCGAAATCATTGGACCCTTGGCATTGAGGGTTGTCGGAGGACCACCATTTTTCTGTTCAACACTGATGTTGGTTCGGGTTTCGCCTTCGATGTGAACAAAGTCGCATTGAATCCCTTCTTCGACCAGAACGCGTCGGATGTAGCCTTCGGTTGTTCCGCCGAGGAATCCCGTCGCGACCGACTTTGCATCAAGTTCGGCTGCAACCCGGCTCAGGTTGAGTCCTTTCCCTCCAACATCGGTTTGAACTTCTTGAATGCGGTTGGTATCGCCAACTTCTAGAGACTCAACGAACAAAGTTTGATCCACGCTTGGATTGAGCGTGACCGAAAGGATCATCGCGCCATGACCTCAACGAGGAGAAGCTTTTCTGGATCGATGTGCCGTTCCGTGCTGAGGACATATCCCAGTGGGTGGCTGACCAAGTTATTGCCATCCACGCCCGCCATCTCTCCGGCGAAGCCGCTGATCAAACGGTTCGCGGCATGGGCGCCCAACCGGAGGGCGAGTACGCGGTCGAAAGCCGTTGGGCTGCCACCCCGTTGCATGTGACCCAGCACAAGGTATCTGGCCTCAAACCCAGTGTTCTTTTCGATGAAATCTCGAACGTCGCTTGCCCGCAGTGCGCCTTCGGCGACGATGATAATGCTCGACTTTTTCCCTCGGGAATACATTTCCTTCAGGTCGTTGCACATGTCAAAGAGTGAATAGGGGACTTCCGGAATGATCACCGCTTCGGCCCCGCCGGAGAGCCCTGCTTCCAGAGCGATAAAGCCGTTGTGCCGACCCATGACTTCGATCACAAACACGCGCTCATGAGAATAAGCCGTATCCCGGACACGGTCAATCGCATCAAGTGCTGTATTGACGGCAGTGTCAAACCCAATCGAAAAGTCCGTCCCGGAAATGTCGTTGTCGATGGAACCTGGGACACCCATCACTGGGAAAGCAAATTCCTCGTGTAGGGCCCTAGCCCCGGTGAGGGATCCGTCCCCACCAATCACAACGAGACCTTGGATGCCGTCCGAGCGAAGGTTTTCCATCGCCTTTTCGCGGCCCTCAGATGTGCGGAACTCCTTCGATCGCGCCGTGCGAAGAATCGTCCCTCCTTGGCCGATAATGCCCCCGACGGCCTTGGAATCAAGAGTGATGATTTCGCGGTCAATGATGCCTTGATAGCCGTGGTAGTAGCCGAAAACCTCGACTCCACGTCCGATTGCTGCCCGAACGGCCCCCCTCACGGCGGCATTCATGCCCGGAGAGTCGCCACCGCTTGTGATCACCGCGATTCGCTTCATCCCGTTCATTATCCCCGAAACTGAGCCTAGTCCGTGTTGCCGGTGAGGATCACAGTCCAGTAGTTTTTGTGCCGGATTCTGCCTGGATCTTCGTCGATGAAAGCTGAGCCAATACCCATCTTGATCAAGCCCTTAGCCTTGATTTTGTCGGCGTGATCGTTCAGCATGGCTTTGATGGCGTCCTCGGTTTTGGGTTCCTTGCCGAGAAGCACAAACATATTCTTGGTCGAGAACCCTGCGCGTTTTGCTTCCTCGAACGGGTCCCAACCCCCGGGTCCGATGATGCTGTAAAAGTCGCGATCAATCATCAAGCTCGCATGCCTTTGCGCGACCTTGCTCAGGTTGTCGTCCAGGACAAGTGCAGGCTCGGTGAACTTGGCACGCATGGTGTTGAACTCAGTTAGAAACTGGTTGTTCGTCGGGCTCTGATAGCCTGGATCAATAAGATCTGGCTCCAGCGCGGGTTCATCAGTCGGTGGGGCAACTGGGGGCTTGACCGGAACCGTTCCGAGGACCGCGACGCTCACAGCTCGGTTTTCGCCGGGGGTAACCATGGCGGCAATCCTTGTTCCGGGTTGAAGATTTGCGACAGTGACGACATCCCAAGGGTAGGTTCCGATGATCTGAGCCGTGGACGGGATCCCGATCATTTGTTCGGACGGTCGGACGATCACCTTCGGAATCCCTTTAGCGTCAAACGCGCTGATGAGATTCAGCGTGAATAGACTGGATTCAGGATTCGCGCTGAGAATGACCCCATCCACCCGGGTGAGTTTTCCGCTTGGTTCAAACTCCGGCATCGGCATCGAGTAGGTCGGGGTGGTAAGTTTGGTTGCGGCGCGAAGACTAGGTGTAGCGTTGTAACAAACTCGGCTGGCTGTGTGCCAGAGCTCAAAGTGCAGGTGGGGAGCGGTTTCTTCGGCATTGCCGCTGTCGCCGAGGTAGCCCAAGAACGTCCCTGCAAGCACCCTATCTCCATCGACAAGGCCTGGGGCAAAGGCATACCGCTCACCGCCAATTCCGTCGTCGGTGCTTGGAGAGTCATTGTTGACGTGGTAGTACTGGGCAGTCCAGCCATTTTCCCCGACAAGCGTAACTGAATAGCCTGCGTTCTTTCCGACGGTCCTCATGGATATTCGTCCGGTGAAACATGCGACCAGAGGGACGAGCCGATCTCCCATCAGATCCTGACCTTGATGCCGGCGTGTCCCTCCTCCTCGTGGCGCGAGGAAGGTGTCGCTCCAAGTTACTTTTCCGGTCACCGGAAAAACCATAGGGACGGTCACCGGATCAAGGCAAACGCGGTCAGGCGCAACTTCCGTGACTGGGGGCGGAGTCACGATGTCTGGGAGCTTGGCGTCGGAGTTGACAGTGACTTTGTGGGCGGTCCAGTCGGCGTTTCGGGTCGGACTGATGTACGCGAAGACCTGCTGACCCTTCTCCAGAGATTTAGCCTTAAGCCATTCGTTGGGCTGGTTGCGTCGGGTGATCCGTGTTCCTGGCCATAATGTCACATTTTTTACCGGAGGCTTACCGAATCCAATCTCCGTCCCGTCGGGTTTGACTAGTGATTCGATTTTGAGCTTGATTCCCCGGGTTTTTGGATCGGTTCCTTCCACGATCGCATGGGTAAGCCACTCGGTAGGCTGCGGGCTTGCCGGACTAAAATTGGTGCTCTTCACTGTGGCAATAATCCCGGAGGAAGAAGCGATCAAAACGAGACCGAGGGCGAACCGACTCATAGAGTCATTATGCTTGCAAATTTGCGTGGAAGTCTCCGGCAAGTTTTAGAATTGGTGCAAGAAATTATCAGTAAAGTTGGCGACAGGACCCCCCGATAATTACGGGTAACTATGTCTGATGCAATCTATGTGAAAGACCTCGTCGTAAGCTATCGGCAAAAGGACGGGCGGAAAATTGAGGCTGTGAAGGGACTTTCGTTCTCGGTAAAGCCGCAAGAAGTCGTTGGATTCCTTGGCCCGAACGGTGCGGGGAAATCTTCTACTCTTAAAGCTTTGATGGGATTTGTGACCCCAGATGCTGGCGATTGTCAGGTTTTTGGCACCCCAAGCTACACCGAGGAAGCGCGAAAGCGGGTCGGTTACCTGCCCGAAGTCGCGATGTACTACCCGTTCCTGACTCCGGTCGAGACTCTGACCCTTTACGGTGAACTCCAAGGTCTCAAGGGCAAAGCGTTAAAGAAGGAAGCAACCGAGCTTTTGGAATGTGTCGGGCTATCCGCCGCGATGTATAAGCAAAATCGAAGCATGAGTAAAGGGATGCTCCAGCGGGTTGGAATCGCGCAGTCTTTGCTTGGCAGTCCAGAAATTCTGATCCTCGATGAGGTCACCAGCGGGCTTGACCCGGTTGGTCGAAAGGAACTTCGCCAACTTCTGAAGCAAAAGCAACAAAACGGAACCACGCTCTTTTTCTCTAGTCACGAGCTAGCCGAAGTTGAGATGCTGTGTGATCGAATCTTGCTGATTCACAAGGGCAAACTGATTGAGGAGCGCGATATCCACTCGCTCAAAGATGAACTAAGAAACTTCTCGCTCAGCTTCAAGGGAACAGCGAGCATGGTTGGATTGACTGACGACATCACGCAAAAAGAAAGCGGCGTTATCACCGCTATATTCGAGAGCAAAGAGCCTTTGCTCAAGGCAATCGAGCGCGTGCAAGCCGCAAATGCCGAAATTCTTGACGTGGTGGCCCAGGAAGGGTCACTCGAAGACTACTTTGTCGAAACTATTGGGAGAGCAGCATGAACCGAAAATTTCAAATTTGGAAAGCCATCGCGCGTGGCGTGATTCTTGAATCCGTTCGCCGAAAAGATCTATGGGTAGTTGGAATCCTTGGATTCCTCATCTGCTTGAGTGCAGGGGCACTTGGGTTCTTCGGGATGTCTGGTCTGGAGTCTTTTGCGAAGGACTTGGGAACCACGGTACTCGGCGCCATGAGCACGATCCTGGCGATTGTGACGACTTCGCGACTAATGCCGGATGAGATCAAGAATCGCACGCTTTACCCGCTCATTGCCCGGCCGATTTCTCGCTTTGACTTGCTGTTTGGCAAATTCCTCGGGGCGACCGCGATTAGCTGGATCTCATTCCTGCTGTTGGCTGGGCTCACAGGGATTGCCTTGACGATTTTTGGAGTGCAGTTCGAGCCGCTCATGGCGCAATATCTTTTGCTGAAGCTGATGGGGCTTGCGGTGATTTGTTCGGTATCCCTGATGCTCAGCATGATCATGACCCCAAGTGCCGCGACCACGATGTCGTTTGTGCTTATCTTTGGATCGGGGATGATCAGCAAGGCGTTGGTGATGGCATACGAATCGGGTCAGACTTCGATGCAACCAGTCTTCAAATTTTTGAATGCACTGTTGCCGCAAGTAGGATTATTCGACCTCGGAAGTCGGACGGCGAATACGAACTGGGGACCTGTTCCAACTTGGGTTGTAGGAACGCTGGCGGTTTATATGGTGCTGTATTGCAGCGCGATGCTCTCGCTTAGCTGGTTCAAATTCCGGAATCAGGCGGTGTAATCCATGATGCAGAAATTTTCTAACATTCCGGTTTTTTGCACGGTCGGACTTGCGGTTTTGGGCGGATACAAGGCAATTGATGTCAAGCCCGAGGTTGAGCCGAAGGGCCGCGTCGCGGGGCTAAACGCACATGAAACCCACGCATCTGCATCGCTGCTGGGTCAATTTCGGACTTCCGTGAGTGGTTGGCTTTGGGTGCGTACGGACTTGTATTTGCACAACGGCGTCCAGATGCGACCTCTCTCCGAAGCTGAGATTGAAAATGGCCGCAAGGGTGTTGGGAGTTCAGATAATCATGAGGGAACTCTGCACGATGACTCCAAGGTCGTGACGGTGATTCCAAGCGCGGATCGCGATTTCCGAGGGATTTTTGGCGACATCGAACGGGCGACATCCAGCTACCGTGACATGACCAATCATGACCACAACAATCCAAAGCAGAGCCTGCCGCTGTTCCGATTGATGACCTGGCTCGACCCATACTTTATTCCTGGGTGGACGACCGGCGCGGCTGTTCTGGCATTCGGAAAAGAGGAGCGCGGATATCACAAGTCAATCGAATTTTTGGACCAAGGATTGGAGCAAAATCCGAATTCTATCGCGATTTACAATCAAAAGGGCTATGTTCAGCTCACCCGGTTGCACAAGTTTCAGGATAGTCTGAAGTCCTTCGAACGGGCACGTGTGATTGGCCTCAGCATCAATCCTAAACTCTTGACCGAGGATGATCAGGTAGGTTTGCAGATGAGCTATCGCTGGCTTGCATTGATTCACCGGAACCTGGGGAATCTAGATCAGATGTACGAAGTCCTGCGTGAGGGTCGAGAGAAGTTTTCCGATGACGCGATTCTCGAACGGATGCTCAACGCCCCACCAGTCGTGCGAATTTCGAAGGAAGCCAAAGAGGATATCCAGCGGCAGGTTCAGGAAGAGGCATCCGAAGCTACAGAATTCCACTAGGTGCGCTGAGGATTGGGTGGTATTCTTCGTCGCACGGAGATGTCACGAAAGAAATTGATTCTCAGCGCACTTTTTGGCTTAGTTGTGCTCCTCCTCGTAATCGGGATCGCACTGTGGTTTGGGTCAGGGTTTGCTGCGGCCTCGGCATCGGCGGAGAAGGTCTACCGCGATTTTGAAGCCGAAGGAATTCCGTTGGATTCCAAAGCATTTGCGGCATCTTTGCGTATTCCCGATGAAGAAAACAATGCTCCCGAGATATTGAAAGCGATCAAGGCTTTGAAAGAAGCGATCTCGAGTGCGCCGAAGGATGTTAAAGACGCCACGATCGACTATCAACCACTTGATGCTTCGGCTAAAGTAGTGTCTGTTGAAGAACGAAAAAAGGCTTTTAGTGTTCTTGATTTTGAGATTGATCGAGTAACTAAGAGCATGGATCGGCCAAGCTTTTCCATTGAGCGTAACTGGGACCATCCGTCTGAAGTGGTTTTTGACGAGCTAGGAATTTTTCGTCAAGCTAAAAAGTTACTTCTTGCTAGGGCTCTGCTTCGTGCTGAGATTAGGGAACGTGATGGGGCTGTTAGCGATTTGGTCGCAGTATCCAAGATTTCAAACTTCACTGGCAATACCCCGACGATAATACATGGACTTTCGCAGGTAGCCACTGTCCAACTTCTCGTTCGGGGCGTGATTGATTGCATCTCCGGAGACCCGGAGGGGGCAGCCCGATATATGGACGCCATAAAGTTGGTTTCAATAAAACCATTCCCCTATTTTTTCCGGGGTGAGATGTATTTCCTTGTAGGCTCCAGCCGTCAACTCAAAAATCAAGACATCATTGCAATGATAACGGACCTAGAAGCGAGCCCGCATGGCCCTTCTAGCCCGCCCTACGTTAAGAGTGGTCTTGGAGTTGAGTCTTTAGTCAGAGCGTCCCTTGCCAATTCCATGCAGAAATTCCTTCCAGTTATCCAAACGACAAGTCCAGATGGCTCGTTTAAGGATGAACAGAAATATGTTGAGTTGATTAAACGGTTAGCGAGAGAGGGTGAGAATGATCGATCTTGGCTCGGAGTATTGTTTAAATCGGTTGCCCCCGTCTTTCCACAGGCTCATGAAGCGACTTGGTTGGCCTCTGCCCGGCTGGACATGGCACGGGCGGTTGCTACGGTTCAGGATTTTAAAAACAAAGAAGGGCGGTATCCGACGTCCCTTACGGAGGCCGGATTTGACGCAAAAGATCGGTTGGCGAAAGCCGAGAAAGCTTATGGGTTGCGAATTTCAGATCAAGAAATCCGTGTTTGGTCGGTGGGGTTGAATGGTATTGATGAAGGGGGCTTGGACCTTTTTGATCCCGAAGAAGCGAAGGCGGCGGGAATGGGACCTCCCACTGGTTTCAAAGATGGAGACTTAGTCACCAGGATGAAAATCCGGTAAGTGCTGACCCGTTGCTGGTAGGCTCTACCATAGGAATGGGACCCGAGCGCATAAAGATTGGTACGTTGATCCGGGCGGAGTCGTGCCGGGAAGACTCCGAGTGGGCGGCTGGGGCTGGGTTTGAAAGCGTTCAGATTTTTGGCAAGACTCCCTTTTTGACCGCCTTGGAAGGTTATGACTTTCCCGTGCCTGTCTCCTGCCTCGGTCTGTACGGAGACATCGTCCATGATGACTGGTTCGTGAGCGAGTTTTCGAACCTGATCCGGTATGCCTATGGCTCCGGGGTGAAGGTGGTTTCGAGTTTCACGGGGGCTTTTCCTGATCGATCGGTGCTGGACCAAGTCGAAGAAGTCGCCTCGCTTTGGGATCCCCTTGTCGCTTTGGCTTCGGAGCTTGGCGTCAAGATCGCCTTTGAGCAGTGCGCGCAAGGCGGGCTTTGGGAGAATCCGCAGCGGAATTTGGTGCATTCGTTGCGGGGCTGGGACCTGTTCTCTGCGCATTTCCCGTCGGGTTCGGTGTTTCTCGAATGGGAACCGGGACACCAAATTCTGCAATTTGCCAATCCCCTCGCGCAGTTGGATCGGCTGGTGCCACAGATTGCACACATCCACGGCAAAGACGCCGAGATTAATCGCGAAGCCCTTGAGCGGTGGGGAAATCAGGCTGGAGTTCGGGTGACGCATTTCCGGCTCCCGAGTCGCGGGCAGACGGATTGGATTGAAGTTTTTCGTGCCCTAGATCGAGCTGGTTGGACCGGTTCGGTAGATGTCGAAGGGTTTCACGACCCGGCTTATGCCGGAGATTTGGAACGCGAAGGGCAGGTTTTGGCGATCAAGTACCTGAAAGAATGCCGCGCCATTGCGCTTAGTTGAGGGTGAACAGGACGGCGGAAGGGATGGTCGTAGATCCGTCCTCGCGCTGGCGGCTGCCGAAGAACTTCTCGGGGCGAATCGCTCCTTCAATCATGGCTTGATGCACTAGCGCAATCCAAACCGACTCCTTGTTTTGAAGCAGGCTCGTCTGCATCGGCTCGGGGAGTTGCGATTGGGGGTTCAAGAATGCGACTCGCATTTCTGGATCCGCCCACCAACGCATGCTGACGTAGACGTGGGTGAATCCTTGGGCCTTCAGGTTATCTGCATACGCTTTGCCTGATTGGCTTGGATCGTGGTTGAGGATCGTAGAGTGTCCAGGATTTGCCCAGAAGTATGGGCGATCAAGGAAGTAACCGAAGACCTCGTCGTAGAGAGCGACCTTGCCGTTCGGTGGAACGGTTTGGTTGATTTCCTCGGCAAATCCAGCGAACGAGACGACCTGCTTTTGGTAAGTTTCTCGTTCCATCGCGCCAAGGGCGACGGGGATTTGGGCACTGGTTTGGAATTGGTAGAGCGTGAATAGCGAGGAAAACGCCTGCAAACCGACCAGGCTTTTCGCGATGATCTGTTGCCGATTAAGCTGTGCGAGAACGGCGCAACCGAGGATTGCCAGGATCGGCAAAATCGCGGTGAGGTAACGGACTTGTTGGCTAAGCAGGAACCAAAAACCGAGTTGCATGAGGGTCATGATCCCGAGGGTATTCAGGAATCCAGATTTCTTCCCGATTAGTCCATAACCAAGGAACCCGAGAAGTGAAACCAATCCGATGCTCCCGGCTTGGGCTCCGAAGCCTTCTTGCTGGCCTGGGTTGATGAACTTGCCCGATTGGTAAGCCAACCCAAGAGTGGCATGACCAGCATTGGTAATGGTCGGCGGAACTCCGAATGACTTCTGCTCATTGGTGTAGATCTCGGATCGCCACTTGTCCCAATTTTTCCCGCCCAGCACGCTGTAGAAGAACGGGAAAACTGGGTTGCCGGTGTTAACGATGTTGCGGATGTACCACGGGCTACCGATGACCAATGCCAACGCGACTGCTGCTAAGGCGGGTTTCCAATTCAGCTTCTTTGTCCCGAGTCCGAAGGCAAGGAAAAGGAAGGCGATCAGGCAAACTTGGAGTCCAGTGTATTTCGAACCAAGTGCTCCCCCGAGTGCGATGCCAGCAAGCCAGAGATGTGGGCGAAAATCTTCGTTTGAAAGAGCCTCGGCAAGGTAGATTAACCCCATCGCGCACAGCAATCCCTGGCTGGTATCCAAGTATCCGGATCCGCTCAGCCAAAGCGTGATTGGTGCCCCTAGCCAAATCAGAACTCCAAAGTTGGCAACGTCCTCGGTAAAATTTCGAACCAAGAACCCCCTCAGCCAAAATGTTCCGAAAACTAGCAAAAGGAAAGTCAATGCCTTTGCGCCCTGTTCCGAACCTAGTTGCAGCCCGATAAGGAAAAGATTGTCAATGATGAACGGGAAGTTGCTTTGGTGAATAAAGGGGATGTAGTCCATTTTTCCGGACTCAATCCACAATTTGGGAACCGCGAAGTGGTACGCGAGAGTATCCCAGTCCAGCATGTTGGAAGGACTGAGGGAATTGAAGATCGGGACGAGGAACAGAACGAGGATCGCGAAAAGAAAGGGTCTAAATTCCGGGGTTATTTTGGGGAATTCCGCCTTCTGCGGGTAAAGCGCAACCACTCCGATCAAAGCTAACCCGAAGGCGACCAAGGCCGCGATTCCCGGTGCAACAAATTGCCCTAAGAGGAAGGTTATCCAACCTGTTCCGAGGAGCATCATGACGCCTAAAAGGCCATATGCTTCGCTCGGGTGGAGGCTTGGGAACCGCTTTTGCAACCCTCGCCAACCGATCCAAGGGGCACAGAGCGCGCAAAGTAAGATCGCCAGCCAAGCTACCATCGCTCCATTATACGCAGGTAGCATAGAGTCATTCGTATGCACCGCTACCTTCGCATTTATGGCCGATTTTTGCAGAGCTCCCTTCAGCGTGAGCTGGAATTTCGGGCGAATTTTGTGGCGAAGATTCTTCAGAACATGATCTGGTTTGTGTTCTTTTTGGTGGTTTTGTTGGTCGTCTACTCAAACACGACTTCGGTCGCTGGATGGAACCGGGGCGAGGCTTTTGTTTTAGCAGCTTGTGCGACTTTGATTCAGTCAGTATTCCAGTTTTTCTGTTTTTCCCTCACCCAGATTCCTGAAAATGTCCGTAAAGGCACCTTGGATTTCATCGTAACAAAGCCGATTGATTCCCAGTTTTGGGTTTCGATGCGGCAAGTGAATTTTAATGAGCTTGGTTCGATTGGTGCTTCGATTGGCTTGATCATTTACGGGGTTATCTCTGGTAAAAGCCACCCGAATCTTTGGAATTTTGTGAGTTTCTTTGCGTTGCTTATGGCAGGAATTACGATTATTTATTCGTTCATGCTGTTGCTGATGACGTTGGGGATTTGGCTTGTGCGGGTGGATAACCTTTGGGTTCTGGGGGATACTTTGATGCAGGTTGCGCGGTATCCGACGGACATTTATTCGGCGATGATCCAGCGCTTTTTCTTATTTGCGATCCCGGTTGTGTTCTTGGCAACGATGCCGGCCCGTGCCTTGGTGAAAGGTGTGGATGGGGCTGCGTTTGCTTTAGGCTTGGTTTGGGCTGGGGTGTTGTTCTTCGCCGCTCGGGGATTCTGGAACTACGCAATGCGTAGCTATTCGAGCGCGAGTTCCTGAAACTAACCCCCAAAGGTGAGGCACCAGCATCGCAATCGCAATCGCGCGGAGCGCCATTGGGAAGTAGTAGTAGTGCTCAAACATATGCAAGAACGCCATTGGGCTGAAGGCGACAAAACTCGCAAACCAGAGCCAAAGAATTTTTGTTCTTTCCTCTAGCTTATAGATGTAGATCAGCCCCAGCAGGCTTAGGCAGATATTGAGTAGAGCAAGATAGAAATTTGGCAAGATGAGGCTTTCTGGTAAGAGGCTTGCCCAGGATTGAATCACAATCCATTCTCTCGTGGCAGGAAAACAGAAATCCCCCAGGCTTGTGATTACCCCTCCACCAAAGTCACGGAATTGCTGACTTTGATATTTCGATTGAGAAGCAGGGAGAATCATTGTTCTAAGAACTGCGTAGCCTCCCAGGATCAAGAAAGGAACCCCAAGCGCGAGTTTTGGAACAGATTTCAGAAAGGGACCGGATCGGTCGCGCAACACGAGCCACAAAATAATGAGTAAGCCAGGCAGCATTGCGGCTTGTTCATAGCTCGCCAATGCACAAAAGAACAGAATCCCTGTAGCCCAGTAAAGCCCATTCTTCTTGGATCGAAACGCAATCACCCACGCGATCATTGCGCCAAAAGCAAAGAGCGCCATGATGGTTGCGGTACGCCCCGGAAGCCAACCAACGGTTCGATAATTCAGAGCGACGATCGGCTGAATCAATCCATAAAGCAACCACCAGAACCCAACAAATCCTAATCTTTTAGAAGAATCCAGCCCCCAGAGCAAAGCGAAGCCTGCAGTCCAAAACACCACGAATCCCAAGGAGAACGACAGCATCGGGATCCCCTTCACCCAGAGCGTAAACAAAACTGCCGAGCCCAAACCAACCCAATCAGAATCAGAAAGAAACTTTCCAAGCCAAAAAACCAAGGGCACCAACAGCGCTACGATCACCGCATTCGAGATTGCAAACCCCAAAGTCCAATCCGGCCAAAGCCAGGCGTCAAAAGCAAAGGATAGCGAGGGAAAAGGACGGTAGAAATGGTTTTCCAAGGGCCAATCGGTCCAGAAATAGGTGAACGCATTGCCCCGTTGCTTGATTCCGGCGAGAATTCCAACTGTGTCGGAGTCCTTAAGCATCTCCGTGAGGCGCGAAGGGAAAGCCGCGATCCACAAAGTCAGTAGACCGACCACTCCCAGAATCCATTTTTCGCGCCCCGAAACCACACCTCATTATGAACTCACCACGCGGCTGGTTAAGAGAAAGCCCAATACGAGGTAAAATACCGGCTTAGGCACCATTTCCCTATGGGCAGTGTTTTGCTGATTTGCCGTTATGCCTGAAGAAGAAAATAGTATTGAAAAGGTCAATGTAGAGGTTGAGCTCAGTCGAAGTTACGCCAACTATGCAATGTCCGTGATCGTCGCGCGTGCCCTTCCGGACGTCCGCGATGGACTCAAGCCGGTTCAACGCAGAATTTTGTTCGCGATGCGGAACCTAAATCTCTCCCCGGATTCTCAGCACAAGAAGTGCGCAAAGATTGCGGGCGATACATCAGGAGACTGGCACCCCCACGGCGATGCTGTGATCTATCCAGCTTTAGTGCGAATGGCCCAACCTTGGTCTTTGCGCTATCCGCTGGTCAACGGACAAGGAAATTTTGGTTCGGTAGACGGCGATCCTCCCGCTGCGATGCGTTATACAGAAGCCCGACTGACCCCACTTGCCATGGAACTCATGGAAGATCTAGATCGGGAGACTGTCGAGTGGGCTAAGAACTATGCGCAGGAAAAGGACGAGCCAACCGTACTTCCTTCCAAGTTCCCGAACTTGATTTGCAACGGTAGCCAGGGAATTGCGGTCGGGATGGCTACAAATCTACCGCCCCACAACCTCACCGAAGTCTGCAACGCACTTCTTTTGCGGCTTAATCAGCCAGATTGCACGACGGAGCAGATCTTGGAGCACATGCCCGGTCCAGATTTTCCGACCTACGGCATCATCATGGGCACTCAGGGGATCAAAAATGCCTACATGACTGGTCGCGGAAGCATCGTCATGCAAGCAAAGACGATGATCGAACCAGGCGACATGGGCAAAAGCCTAATTGTCATCACGGAAATTCCTTACCAGGTCAGCAAAAAGACTCTGATTGAGCAAATTGCAATGATCGCAAAGACGCGAAAGTTTGACGGAATCCTCCGGGTAGATGACTTCTCCGATAAAAGAGGAATGCGCGTCGAAGTCGAAATTCGCCGGGACGTTAACCCAAACAAGGCGCTCAATTTCCTTCTCAAGCACAGCCAGCTCAGAACAACTTTTGGCGCAAATATGCTTTCTTTGGTCGACGGCGCTCCACGTACGTCGCCGATCCTTCTCATGTTGGACGAATATCTTCGTCACCGACGCGAGATTATTGAACGCAGAACCCGCTACCAACTTTTTGAAGCCCTCAGCGATGTTCACCTGAACGAAGGATATCAAATTGCCCGGAAGAATCTGGATGATGTGATCGCCGCGATCAGAAGTTCGGCGTCTCCAGCAGATGCACGGATCAAGCTCATCAGAGATTTCGGCATGTCGCCAATTCAGGCAGACGCCGTGCTTGCAATGCCGCTCCGCCGATTAACACAATTGGAGCAAACCAGGCTAGAAGAAGACTTCAAAAAGGCCGTTTACAAGGTTCAAGACTTGCTTGATATTCTCGCAAGTGAAGAGCGGATGAAGGCCGTGATTACGGAAGAGCTCACATATCTTCGTGACAAGTTCGGCGATGAAAGGCGGACAAAAATCGTTGCCCGCGAAGCCGGCGAATTTAGTGACGAAGACCTCATTCCAGAAGAAGAAGCCATCATCAGTATTAGCCGAGACGGTTACATTAAGCGTGTAAGCATTGACGCCTATCGCCAGCAGAAGCGCGGTGGAAAGGGAGTCAATAATACAATGAAGGCAGACGACGAACCTGCACATCTGTTCCAAGTCAATACCCACCACTTCATTCTATTCTTTACCGATCGCGGCCGCGTCTATCGTTTACGCGCTTATGACATCCCTGAAACTGGCCGATATGCCAAGGGAATGCCGGTGATTAACTATATCGCCATCGAAAGTGAAGAGCGAGTCACCGCTACAGTGAGCGTGAAGGATATTCGGGATGCCGGATTCCTTACAATGATCACAAAAATGGGTGAGATTAAGCGGACAGAGATGACCAACTTCTCTAATATCCGTTCCAATGGTCTGATTGCCTTCAACATTGAAGAAGGAGACGAGCTTGGATGGGTTTTAAAGACTAACGGAAATGAAGATGTCATGCTCATTACTCGCCAAGGCCAATCCATTAGGTTTAATGAGACCGAAGCAAGAGGCCGAGGCCGTGCCGCTGGAGGCGTAAAGGCCGTAAGGTTTAAGGAAGGCAATCCGCATGACTGCGTGGTCGGGGCATCTGTTGCCCGAGACAGCGCTAGCCTACTTGTTGTCGGAGAAAATGGATACGGAAAGCGCACGCTTGTTGAAGAATATCGTGTGCAAGGTCGCGGAGGCAGCGGAATTCTCACCATGAACGTCACCGATAAAACCGGAGAGGTTGTCGGTGCAGAAGTAGTGGATGACGATGATCGTTTAATGCTGATGACTGTTACCGGAAAGGCAATCCGAATGAATGTGAAGGATATTCGAACAACCGGACGCGTTGCGCAGGGAGTGAAACTGATTTCTCTAGCTGCAAATGACCACGTGATTTCTATTGCACGGATGGTTAAGGAAGCCGACGACGGAGAATTAGAAGTTTCAGAAGAAGTTTCCCCTGTCGACGGAGAGTAAATCATTCTATTGCGGAGAATATGGGTTGCTCCAAATCTTGGAACAACCCTTTTTTTCTCTCGGATTTTTTGCGAACCCGGCCACGACCTGTGCGAAAAATGGGCAACTCGGGCCCTTGCTCTGCTAAACTATTCCTATGAGTTTTGCGGTGATTCTAGCCCAGGATGTGGTCGCTGTTGATCCTGGTTCTTCCCAGCCGCTGAGTATTGAGCTCGTCAACGAAGGCTCTGTGCTGGATAATTTAGAAGTCACGGTCGAGGGACTTGACCCTAGTTGGACCGCGCTTCCTGAAGCATCCGTGGTGATTGATCCGGGGAAATCCCATAAGGAAAGGATCGTGTTCCGCATTCCTCGCGAAAGCGAAAGTGCTTCTGGTTCTTATCCTTTTTTGGTCCGAGTGCGCTCTCTAAACTCTGGCGAAGGTCGTACAGTTCAAGGAATTCTGGAAGTTAAACCCTTTTATCAGCTTAGCCTTGATGTGGAACCGCGTCGGTTGATTGTTAGTCCATTTCAGCCAGAAAGTGAGCTCGCTCTGAGGGTGCTAAATCTGGGGAATACAGAACAAGAATTACAATTTTTTGCCAATGATCCGGATCACGAATGTACCTATACCTTTGAATTAGAAAAGGCCGTCGTTGGACCTGGTCAGCAACGCACTCTACAGATGATTTTAAAGACTCGAAAGAGATCTGTTTTGAGCGCGAGTAAGTTATTTGCGATCAGCCTAAGTGCGCGAAGCACTGCCAATGCTACTGTGGCGGCATATTCAAATGCTCAGCTGGAAGTGAGACCTCTTTTAAGCCCTATTCCTTTCTTTTCTGCGCTCGCAGTTGTTGGAATCTTCACCGCATGGTTCCTAACGATTCCTAAACCTCCAAGAATTGACGTCTTTGGGTTAGATCGAAAGCAGCTGATTGCAGGAGAATCCACTACAATTTCATGGCGAGTCGAACACGCAAGTAGTGTGGTGATTTCCGTAAACAATGAGCCGATTAAGACAAGTGTGGAATTGGCTGGATCAACAACTTTTACGCCGAAAGATCCTGGTTCGTACAATATTTTATTAGTCGCATCGAAGAATGATAAGCGTGTAGAGCGTACCGCAGTGATTGTAGTCAAGGCACCAGATGTTTTGCCCGATCCTGAGATTGATATGTTCTCCGTCAGTAAGACAAAGGTCGCTGCAGGAGAACCCATTAAGGTGACTTATGGATTGGGAGACGGTGTAACAAAAGCAACCTTGCTTCCGGTGGGACTTGTTCTGGACGTAGAAAAGAAAACTGGATCGCTGAGCATTGTTCCTACATGGTTTGAATCTCAAGACTTGATTCTGGAAGTTCAGAATGCCGCCGGAAAGACTGCTCGACGCACGATTAGTGTAGAAGTATTCAAGAAAGAAGAGAATTTAGCGGCAAAGATTGTTACGTTTAGCGCTACTCCAATAATTTTGAAAGAAGGAGAAGGTGATAAAGTTACGCTCCGCTGGAGTTTGACGAACTGCCAAAGAGCTGAGATCTCTTACGGAGGAATTCCAACCACCGTCGATCCTGTCCAGGGGAGCCTGGAGATTAGCGTTTCGACTTCTTCTACTGTCACGATCCGTGCTTATGATAAAGCAGGCAAGTTTGTAGAAAAACAACTCACTCTCACCGTTGAAGGGAAGGGTGATCTCCCTAACCAATCCGAAGATCCTGCCTCTCCAGGCGGCTCCACTCCTCCCGCAACGCCGTCAAAAGACCCTGAACCTTCCGCTGCACCTAATTAAAGAATTATGAAAAATCGCGCACTCCTCTCCGTAACAGATAAATCCGGCATTGTGCCTTTTGCAACTCGTCTTGTCGACTTAGGATTTGAACTTGTAAGTACAGGAGGAACTGCTAAGGCGTTACGCGATGCTGGATTTGCCGTCATGGACGTCGCCGAGGTGACCGGATTCCCGGAAATGCTTGACGGACGAGTGAAAACATTACATCCAAACGTTCACGGTGGAATCTTAGCAGATGTAAGACAAGAATCTCACCGCTCGCAACTTCTGGAAGCCGAAATTGCACCCTTTCAAGTGGTTTGTGTAAACCTTTACGCGTTTGAAAAGACTGTAACTTCACCCCACACAGATGATGAGGCGGTCGAATCTATTGATATCGGCGGTCCAGCAATGATTCGGGCAGCGGCAAAGAACTCTGCAAACGTCCTGGTAGTCGTTGATCCGAGTGATTATGATCGCGTGCTGAACAATTTATCTGGGGAAAAAGAAGACGGAATCAACCGGAAGCTCATGGCAAAGGCTTTTCGCCATACCGCTTACTATGACTCCATGATTTCCAGATATTTTTCCGGCGAAGAGGTCTTTAATGAGCAACTAAGCTTTGGTTATCAGCTGGCTTATACTCTTCGATACGGTGAAAATCCTCACCAGAATGCTGGGCTGTATTTGGACCCGCTTCAAACCTTTGGGATCGCAAAAGGGAAGCTCCTTTCTGGAAAGGAACTAAGCTATAACAACCTTCTTGATGGAGACGCAGCCTGGGAATTAGTTAGCGACCTCCCCGCCGGATCCTGCGCGATCATCAAGCACGGAAATCCCTGCGGTGTAGCTGCCTTGGGGAACATCGCCGATAGCTACCGAACGGCTCGACTAAGTGATCCGATCTCTGCATTTGGAGGAATCTCAGCCTGCAATGGAGTTATCACAGCCTCCGATGCCGAAGCAATGACGGAAAAGGGAAATTTCTTGGAGGTAGTTCTAGGGACATCGTTCACGGATGAAGCTGTGGAGATTTTCAAAAACAAGCCAGGCTGGGGACCAAATGTTCGATTGGTTGAATTGCCAATTTCGCCGATGGACGAAGGCCAAACTATCCGGTCCATCAGGGGCGGAGTGCTCATACAGGATGCTGACGAGGAGCGCGGAGCTAGATGGGAAGTCGTCACAAAACGCGCCCCATCTCCAGAAGAAGAAGCCGCCTTGCGCTTCCAATGGATCGTCTGCAAGCACGTTAAGTCGAACGCGATCGTGATTGGTTCGGGAGATCGAGCCCTTGGCGTGGGCGCTGGACAGATGAATCGCGTGCAATCCGTTCGATTGGCGCTGGAGCAAGCAGGAGAAGCCGCCAAAGGATCCGCACTGGCAAGCGATGCATTCTTTCCTTTCCCTGATTCAATCGAAACCGCCGCCGCCGCCGGAGTTACCGCCTTCGTTCAACCTGGGGGAAGCAAGAAAGACAGTGACGTCATCGCCGCTGCTGATGCTCTGGGGCTGACCATGGTGTTCACCGGGAACCGTCATTTCCGTCATTAATCCGATTTCTTTTCGGAAATTACAATTTTCTTTTGATTAATTGGTAAACTCTGTGGTCATACGGTTGCAGTTATGAAGAATCAGACAGATCTTATTGTCAAAATTGTCGCGATATTGCTTGCGCTCATTGCTTGCGGGGTCATTGCATCCAATGCGCCTCAGCCATTCTCCCCTGCTGACCCAGCTCCTGTCCCGGCTGTAAACGTAGTTTTGCCTCCTGGAACAGTCGTGAAGACGAACGGATTACCAAATGCTGGCGAAGGCAGTCCTGCCGGCGGTGGTGCAGGCGCTGGTGCTTCTGCCGGGCGCGGTGGTGCGGCACCTTCTGGTGGCGGATTCAGTGTTGAGGCTAGCGGAAGAGATGGACGGTAAACCGATTGCCATTCCCAGTTGTTCTTAACGTAGGCTTTTATAATTTTGTCATGACCGATAAGATCGTGGCGCTCGTCAGCAGTGATAGCGCTCCGATGAGAAGGGTCGTTCAGAAGATGAAGGATTCGGGGAACGTCATTGATGCAACCCAAGGACGAAAGACCAAATCCATCATCTTCACCACTGGGGAAGATATTGTGCTCTCGGCTATTTCTCAGGAGACGCTGGCGAAGCGTCTCTCGACCGGAGAGATAGATAACGAAGATGAGTGATTCAAGACCAACCCTTTGGAACGGCATTATGCGCCGACTCTCCCGCGATATCGGGATTGATCTCGGAACCGCTAACACTCTCGTCCACGTCGCTGGGCGGGGAATCGTACTTCGTGAGCCCAGCGTCGTCGCGATCAACAAAGACACGGGAAAGGTGATCAAAGTCGGAGAAGAAGCCAAGAAAATGCTTGGCAGAACTCCTGGAAACATCGTTGCCCTTCGTCCGCTCAAGGACGGCGTCATTGCGGACTATCACTCCACGGAAGAAATGCTGAGGCACTTCATCCGGCGCGTCAACCGTCGTGGTGCACCATTCGTCAACGTTGTCGTCGGAATTCCTAGCGGCGTCACAGAAGTTGAACGGAGAGCTGTCGTAGAGGCTGCTCAAAAGGCAGGAGCTACAAGGGCCTACGTTATTGAAGAGCCAATGGCGGCTGCTATCGGAGCGGGTTTACCTGTTGAGGAACCCATCGGATCCATGATCGTTGATATCGGTGGCGGAACCACGGAGGTCGCAGTCATCTCGCTCGGAGGGATTGTGAACGCTCGTTCAGTTCGTGTCGCCGGAGACGAGATTGATGAAGCGATTGCGAGCTACATCCGTGTCGCCTACAACCTTTTTATCGGCGATCGCACCGCCGAATACACGAAGATGGAACTTGCGAGTGCCTACCCGCTCGAGCAGGAACTGACCCTCACCGTGAAAGGTCGGGATCTAATCAGCGGATTACCAAAAAGCGCGGAAGTCAGCTCTGAGGAGATTCGAACTGCGATTGCAAAGCCGATTCAAGCCATCATCGAGGCGATCAAATTGACTCTTGAAGGCACTCCTCCCGAGCTTGCTGCGGATGCTTTTAATGATGGAATTATGCTGGCGGGTGGTGGTGCTTTGCTTCGCGGTTTGGATCGGCTCATTAGCGAAGAAACTGGCCTTCCCGTAAAAATTGCTCGTGATCCACTGAGCTGTGTTGTCGTTGGAACCGGGAAAATGTTAGAAGCATTACACGACGATCCTCAGATCCGTCGGATGCTGGAGAAAGCATCGAAAGGGTAAATCGCTCCACAGGTTCGTCCGTTCTTCTTGCTATTTCCCTTTGTGTCGTGGCATTCCTTCTTGGGATGTTACAAACCCGTGCCCGTAACTCTGGATCCGTAGACCCCTTCACCCGGCTGATTCAGGCTATTGTTGTGCCGGTCGGTGATGCCGCCGGTCGTGGTTTGGACAGCAATGCACGGTTTTGGAGTGGAATCACCTCGAGTGAATCTCTAAAAAGGCAAAACCAAGAATATGTACGTAGGCTGATCGCCGCGGAGGAAGCGAATGAGAAGGTTCGGGTACTTGAGCAGCGGATCTCCGATCTCCGAGAATTAATTGACCTCCCAATACCTGCCGGAACCAAGAGGGTTGCAACCGAGATTCTCAACTACGACTACCAAACTGGTCGGATCATGCTCGGGGCAGGAGGGAATGCGGGAATTAAACCCGGGCAGGCCGTAGTCGCGGCCGCTGGATTGGTTGGCGTTGTTCAGAACGTTGATCCCCTTCGATCTCAGGCTTTGGCGATTACTTCTCCTTCGCTAAAGATTGGAGCCATGCTGAATACAGAGCCCCCGATCGCAGGACTCATCCGGGGAACTGGGACAGCGAGCCTGAAAATGGAGATCCTCGTTTCTGGCTTGAACCTCAAGCAAGGGACTAAAGTATTGACATCCATGCACTCGGAAAAGGTGCCGGGTGGAATCAGGATCGGCACTATTCTGAGGCAAGAAACCGTCCTTGAGTATGGAACAATCGATCTCTATGTCAAGCCGAGCGTTGAGATTGGCTCGGTTCGGGAGGTTTGGGTACTCCAGTGAAAGCAATTGGGATCATTGCGCTTTCGCTCTGGATTGCCGCCATCCTAGACCATGGGGTGAGTCAACGAATTGCTATCTTTGGAGCGACGCCGAATTTTTTGTTGATCATTCCGCTTGTGGTCGGGTTGACGGCTCAAAATCCGGCCGCAGTCTGGACGGGATTCTTCGCTGGGTTGACGCAAGCATGCCTCATCGGAGCAAATCTTACGCAGTTCGTCGTGAGTCGGATTGCAGGGAGTTTTGTCACCGCACGGCTTGGTGCGCTTGATGTTGAAATTGGCGTCGTGCTCGCGGGCATCTTCGTTGGGTTCGGTTCATTGATTTCTGATGTGGTTTTGATGTTCTTAGCCCCCCCGCGCTCCATTCCGGACTACCTGCGGGATACAATAACAAGTGGCCTGTACAACGCGGTACTTGCCCTACCGATTTACGCGGTCTTACGCCCGCTCCTATCTCGGAAGGAAACCGTGGGCTGAGTAAACAAAGGTGTTTTTTAATGAGTGGTTCTAGAGTATTGGAGATGGCGCGTGAGCAATTGGCGCACGCCGCAAAGTATCTTGACTTGGATCCGGGTCTGCACGAGGTGCTGTCCCGTCCAAAGCGACAACTGATCGTTAATTTCCCGGTCGTGATGGACAACGGCGAAGTTCACTGCTACGAGGGCTACCGGGTTCAGCACAATACGGGCCGAGGTCCAACGAAAGGCGGCATCCGGTATCACCCAGATGTAGATGTGGAAGAAACCACCGCTCTCGCGATGTGGATGACCTGGAAGTGTGCGGTTGCTGATATTCCTTATGGCGGTGCAAAAGGTGGGGTCAAAGTTGACACCAAAAAGCTCAGCCTGAGGGAGTTGGAGAAGCTCACCCGACGATTTGCCACCGAGATCAACATTGTGATCGGCGAGCGAAGTGACATCCCAGCTCCGGACATTGGGACTAATGGTCAAGTGATGGCTTGGATCATGGACACAATTTCCATGCAGACTGGTTACACGGTTCCTGGAGTCATCACTGGGAAGCCAATTCCACTGGGAGGATCGCAAGGACGCATTGAAGCAACCGGCCGTGGGGTAATCGTTGCTGCTCACGAAGCATGCAAAGAGCGAAATATTGATCTCAATAAACAACGTATCGTAGTCCAAGGATTTGGTAACGTGGGTTCGGTTGCAGCGGAGCTTGCTCACCGGGATGGGGCAACGATTGTCGGAATTAGCGATGCCCGAGGTGCGATCTACAATCCAAATGGTTTGCCGATCAGTGAACTCTATCACAAGTACAGCGGGCGGGATGGCGGGATCGCCGAGTATGCCGATTGTGAAAAGATCACAAACGAACAATTGCTCGAACTCGACTGCGATATTCTGATTCCTGCTGCGATCCAGCAACAGATCACGGCAAAGAACATGGCAAACATCAAGGCGAGCATCATCGTGGAGGGAGCAAATGGTCCAACCACGATTGATGCAGACAATTACCTCACCGATAAGGGCGTTATGGTCGTGCCAGACATTCTTGCGAACGCTGGTGGTGTGATCGTGAGCTACTTCGAGTGGGTTCAGGACCTTCAGAACTTCTTCTGGGAAGAAGGCGAAGTCAACAACAAGCTTGACCGGATCATGCGCCGTGCCTACCTGGGCGTCGCTGAAACCCGTGACAAGTTCAAGTGCGATATGAGAACGGCTGCGATGATTATCGGTGTTCAGCGCGTCTCGGAAGCTACCCAAGCACGAGGAATCTTCCCCTAAGCCACGATCCTCAAAAGAATCAGCCCCAGCAACGTTCAAAGTTGTTGGGGTTTTCGTCTTTAGAAGGAGATAAAGATGCCAGAGCAAACCCTGATCCAACTAAAAGATGTCAAAGCCAATCCTAAGGTCCGGAACCTGATCAATGGTGCCAACGAGGTAATGAAGGCGATGGGCTACACGGAACACGGCCATCGCCACGCAGGGGTTGTTTCTACAATCACGCGATACATCCTTGAGGGTAGCGGCAACAGTGGGCGCACGGCTGAATTAGGGCAGATCGCGGCCTATTTGCACGACATCGGGAACTGTATCGCCCGGGCCGACCATCCGATCTCGGGGGCTGGATTAGCTTATCGAATCTTGGACGAGATGGGAATGCCTATTGAGGAGATCACACCGGTCTTGGGTGCAATCGGGAACCACGAAGAACTTGTAGGTACTCCTATTAGCCCGATGTCGGCGGCACTGATCATCGCCGATAAAAGTGATGTTCACTTCAGCCGAGTGCAAAACCCATTCATGGAAACCTACGATATCCATGACAGGGTGAACGGAGCCGTGCAGAGAAGCAGGGTTGATTTGAACCCAGAAACCAAGGAGATTCAGCTAACGCTTGAAATCGATAGCAGGCAGGCAACGGTGATGGAATATTTCGAGATATTTTTAAGCCGGATGGTGATGTGCCGCCGAGCAGCAGATTTGATCGGGCTCAGGTTTCTCCTCGAAGTGAACGGGACGCGACTCGAGTAGAATCGCGTCCCGCATTTCGGAGGGAAGAACTTAGAGATCTCCGAGTCCGAAGTTCGCAACGATAATCTCGAAGTCTCCCGGTCCAACTTCGCCATCATTGTCCACGTCGGCAGAACCGGTTCCGCCAAATTGAGAAACGACGGCTTCGAAATCTCCCGGTCCCACTTCACCATCCTGGTCCACGTCCCCGTTTTGAAGAGTCGTATTTTGTCCGGTCAAATTTGATCCAGACAATGTGAGATTGAGGACATTGGCTAAGAACGATCCGCCCTTAAAGCGAAGAGTGTATGCACCATTCGGGGCTCCTGAAGGGACCGTAATCGAATATGGTCCACCGGAGAAGTCATTCACCGATACATTGCCGGTGTAAGTATTTGTGCCGTTTGACAATGTGTAACCGATGGACTCTGTACCCGCGATGCCGTCATCAACCGTATCAGCGAGCGTTAGATTCCCAGAAATTAGGGTTTGAGCGACAACATTGGTTTGGAAGACCAGCTTCCAAGGATTAGCCCCAATGCTACCAATGTCCGTGTTCACAACAAAGCCATTATTGAAGTTGTTTGAGATTGAAGACCAAGGTGCAACGGCGAGCCAGTAAGTCCCGGCAGGCAAACCATCGCCGTTTAAACCATACATCGGGGAGCCTTCAAGGTCGTTGGCTGTTGCCGCAACTCCTGGTCTTTCGGTTACTGAGTCTCCGAACGAGAGTTGGGACAGGACTCCGATAGAGTTATCATCGTCTGCGGCGATGAGCAGTCCCGAGTTGCTAAAGAGTGCGAACTCAGTATCTTCGGACAGAGTTGATACGGTATCCGTCTTGCCATAGATGTCCAGGAACTTTCCGCCTTGATTGAATCCAGGGATAGTAAACTTGAACCAGCGCACTTGGTTTAGCCCTAGCGCAGGTTGGTTGATAACGAGTGGACTTGCGAGCGAGGCATTGACCGAATTGATGGAACCGAGGTCGGTAAATGTTGTCGGTGTTCCAACGGTCGGGAGGGTCTGAGTTGTCGCGTTTAGACTGATTGACAAATTGGAAATTGTCGCTTCCGGAATATTATTCGTGTCGTCAAAGGTCTCGATGAACTCTGCGGTCCATGTGCTTCCGGTTGGAACTGTCGCGAGTAGGAGATTGTATGAGTAGGCGGGCTCGGTGACGCCTGTGAGTGGCAACGAAAGGTCAATCGCGCCAGAGATCGGCACGGTTGTACCTGCATCAATACTTTCAGAGAGCCGAATCGCAATCCTTCCGAGAGGGTTTGCGCTGTTCCGCAAAATAACTACGGTATCGCTGGGCCAGCTGGTGTCAATCGCAGTAAGGGTTCCGCCGTTGAGATTGACCGTTGGTCCTATCCGATATGGCGTACCTGAATAAGTACCAAGGTTGATAATCGTGTTATTCGGATCGCCGATAAAGTCGACCGATGAGCCTGAAAAAATAAACGTTTGAGGTGGGGCAACATAAACCGTGGTTGAGAACACGAGGTTTGTCGCATTCTGTTCGGAGGTATTTGTCGTGTCGTTGAGGGTATCAGCGGCCTCGATACTCCAAGCAGTGCCGGCAACGATGTTCGATCCGACGAGAGATCCGGTCAGCGGTCGAGAAGAGGGAGCGACGACTAACGTACCGGTATAACCATCGGTGGTTGAGGGGGCGAAACGGGCGTCAATTCCTGGGAAACCACTGTTTCGAAGCCCGATTTGGAATTCGCTGGCGTAGGTGCTCTCCGCGATTTTGTTGAGCGTCAAAGAAACCAGGTTGACGCTTTGTCCGAGCCGATAACTGGACGAGGCATTTGGACCAGGATACACAAAATTACTGGCATCTCCAAATGGATCTACGGCCTGGATAGTCGTGGTCGCAAAGTTAAGAGTATCAACAGCTTGGGAGAACCCCACGGCAGAGATAGCAAGAAGTCCCGCGAGAACTCTGGTGGATTTTGTTGTCATAAATTGATGCCTCATGTTTTGGTACACGCTGATGGTAAAGGATAGCTAATTTTGAACCTAAAGTTGAAGTCTCAAAAAAAACCTGGTAAAGGTTCTGGCGAAATTGTAGATGGCTCTACCGGAAGACGGGAACGGTCGCTCGAACGTTTGGTCAAAGGTCTGACAAAATGAGTGAAAAAAGACCGGGGTCAGTTGCCTGACCCCGATCTGCGTTTCTTAGCTTACGAGGCTATTATTCGTCGCCGATACCGAAGTTAGCAACAACAGTCTCAAAGTCAGATGGTCCAACTTCGCCGTCGTTATCAACGTCAGCGTCGCCAGGGCCACCGAATTGAGCCACGACTGCTTCGAAGTCGCCAGGTCCAACTTCTGTGTCTTGGTCAATGTCTCCGTTCTTGAGCGCAGCGTTTTGTCCTGTGAGGGAGCTACCGGTGAGCGTCACGTTGAGAGTCTTGGAGAGGAATGTTCCGCCCTTGAACTTCAGCGTATAAGCGCCGTTTGGTGCGCCACCAGGAATGGCGATCGAGTAAGCGCTCGAACCTACGTCAGCGACCGAAACGTTACCGGTGTAGGAGTTGACGCCATTAGTGAGTGTCCAGCCGATGGATTCTGTTCCGCCGGAGCCGACAGTGTTCAGCAACTCAAGGTTACCGGCAATTGTGGCTGCTCCAGCACCTGGAGCAAGGTTGGTTCGCAAGTTCAGAGTCCATGCATAGAGACCTGGATCGGCGAAGGCGGTGTCAGCAACAAACCCGTGATCGTAGTCAGTATCCCAAGGGCTTACCGCCAGGTAGTAAGTTCCGGCTGGAAGAGTACCGAGGGCATCAATACCGTTGAAGATGACACCAGCAGAGCCACCCGCGGTTGGAGTTGTCGCTGCACGCGGTATGATTGTTCCACCGATCGCAAGCTGTGACATGAAGCCTTCACCGCCATCGTCATTGACTGCTCGGACACGACCATTAGCGTCAAAGAGAGCGATGTCGGTATCTTCCGATCCTGCCAAATCTGCACCTGGAGTGGTGTAAATATCGAGGAAGTTCGCGTAGCTCGTAGGCGAATTCAACGTAAACTTGAACCATCGAGTCTCAACAGTTCCGAATGCGGTTTGAGCGGATGTCAACGGCGTTGCCTCGGGAGCTGTGCTCGAGTCGATCACACCAAGGTCGGTGAAAGTTGTGGGAGCGGTTCCCGTTGCGTAGCTACCCGCCGAAGGACCGTTTAAGCCGAGCTTGAAATTGACAAACTCACCTTCTGGCAAATTTTGGTCATCGTTGAACGCTTCGAACAGTTCGCCAGTCCAGGTCGAACCTGTTGGAATCGTCTGACCCCAAAGGTTAAGGTAGTAACCATCTGGAGCAAAACCACCAGTGGCGAATTGTGCACTGACCACACGATAAGGGATAGGACCTGCTGGCGCGGTGGTAGCAGGTCTGACGACTTGGGCTAGGCCAGGGAATGCGCTATTGCGTAGCAGGACTCCGGCTTCAGATGCGTACGATGCTGGATTGACTAAGTTGATCGATCCGCTCTTAATAACCAAGTCCTTGACCACGAACGGAGCTCCTGTGTGTGTTCCCAAATTCAGGATCACGTTATCTGCGTCGCCAACGCTGTCCGTGGTGAAACCGTTAATGGTTACTTCTGCATCTGTTGGAGCGCTTGGATCAATACCTGCTTGAATGGTGAACGTGAAGTCGGTTACAGTAGCATCGACACCTGCAATAGCATCTGGGAAAGAGTCCCAGGTGTTATAGCTGTAGGTCGAAGCTGACGTAATGGCAGCTCCAGCCAATGAACCGGTGAGAGGTGTTGTGGTAAACGTTGTTGCAACTGGACCGCTCGTCGCAGAAATTCCGAACTGGAACATCTGCCCGGTGCTCATTTCTAGGCCAGGGAATGCGCTGTTGTAGAATTCAAATCGCGCTTCGCTTCCGAAGGAGCCTGCCGCAACGATTGAAATCGTTGCCGAGGTAATTGCTAAGTTCGGTCCGACGAAGTAGTTTGAACCAGCTGGTCCAAGCACCGTGGGTACCGACAAGCTAGTGCTGGTCGAGTTGTCATTTACTTCGGCGTTTGTATAGCCGTTAACATTAGCACTCGCAATCGTGAATGTACTCTGCGCATTGGCGAAGCCAACTGCAGAGAAAGCAAGCAGTGCTGCTAGCGTTTTAAGATTTTTATTGTTCATTAGTTCTCCGTTAGGGACGGACAGGCGCGAAACACCCTCGTTTCGCACACGTTCAATCATATAGCATAGCGAAGAATTAACCAAACGTGCATGGCGAGGCGTGAATCTAGTATTTTTGCCTGGAATACATTTCGAGGCAGAACTGCGCCTTCAAATTCGATTTGAAAGTTTTAGACCTCGGTTTCCCTTCGAATCGAAGAGATTTTTTTGAAGCATCAATGAAAAGTGTGTTTTTCGTAAAACGGGCGAAGTGACGGCAATTCCGATTATCGAGGTTCAATCCAGGTTGAAGCATGGATTTCTCGCCCCATTTCGGGTATCCTTTTAGGTCTACTCTGTCCGCGTTCGCGTGGACTGAATTTTAGACCAGAGGGTAGTCAGAACATGAACGAACGAAAATACGAAGCACTCTATATCGTGGCTCCATCGCATGGCGATGCGGAAGTCCAAGCCATCGCCGACAAATTTAAAGGCGTCGTCGAAGCCCAAGGTGGCAAGGTCGAAAAGGCCGAAAAGTGGGAAAAGCGAAAGCTTGCCTATGAAGTCGCTGATTTCAAAGAAGGCAACTACGTGATCATGAATTTTGAGAGTGATCCAAAGGCAACTGCCGAGCTCAAGCGACAAATGCGCAATAGCGACGATGTCCTCCGCCACATCATCCTTCGTATCGAAGAATAATTTTCTTGCCCCCGACCAAACCGTCCGGGGGCATCTTATTTCCAAATTACCTTTCAAATCCGGATAAACACTATGGTAAATCGAGTCGTCATCGTCGGTCGCCTCACGCGCGATCCAGAAATGAGAACCACTTCAACGGGAAAGAGCGTTGTTGATATCAGCATTGCTGTAACAAAGAAGTTCAAGCCCCAAGACGGTTCTCCAGACGCGGATTTCTTCCGGGTCAACGCCTGGGACAAAACCGCTGAATACATTAGCAACTATCTCACCAAGGGTCGCCTTGTTGCTGTGGATGGTCGTTTGACCAGTCGCAAGTTTACGGCGAAGGACGGCACCGAGCGAGAGGTCGTCGAGATCGTCGCTGATTCTGTTCAATCGCTGGATCGACCGAAGGACGAAGCAGGCGGATCAGCCGTAGTTGGCGGAGACAATGCCCCAAGGGCAAAGGCCGCCGCGATTGACGAATACGATCCATTTGCCGACGAATAAGGACTGAAGCATGGAAGTGTCAACGCAACTTGACGAAAAGGCATTCGTCGTTCGCAATGATCCCAAGGAAATGTACCGTCTGACGGTCGAGTTTCCAGATCAGTGCGCAAAAGCGATTAGTATCGCCGAAGCTGCACCTCTGAAGGATTTGCCGCGCAATCCTAACTTGGTCTGTCTCTCTGGGCTCGGCGGATCTGCCGCCGGTGGAGATTTCGTTCGGGCGATGTTCGAAGAATCCGGTACGGTTCCTTACTTCGTGAATCGAGATTACGTGATGCCAAGCTACATCGGGCCAGACACGCTCGTCATTGCTTGCTCGTATTCCGGAAACACCGAGGAAACTCTCGCCGCCTATGCGGAAGCGAAGGCGAAAGGAGCGATGATCGTTGCTGTAACTTCGGGTGGAAAACTCGCGACCCAAGCCGCTGCCGATGGTTTTGATGTCATCCAGATTCCTGGTGGTCAACCTCCTCGCACCGCCCTTGGCTTCTTGTTGATGCCGGTCGTCGTGCTGCTCTCTCGATACGGACTCTTGCCAACTCAGGACATGGACGCACTCGTTGCCCATCTCCGCAAAGGTGTTGCCGAGTGGAGTGTTGAAGTTGGATTTGATCAAAACCCAACTAAGCAACTTGCCGCCAAGCTCCAAGGAAAGGTCAGCGTCATCTACGGATTAGGTTCATGGCCAGCTTTGGTCGGCAACCGATGGAAGGGACAAATTAACGAAAATGCGAAGAACATGACCTTCGCAAACGTGTTTCCTGAGCTTAACCACAATGAAATTCTGGGCTGGGTTCAGGCTGATGCGCAAGGCGTCGACCAGTGGATCGGTATCTTACTCCAGGACGGGACCGAGAGCGCGAAGCTCAAGAAGCGATTTGAAGTCACTGCCCGGCTCGTTGCTGGCGTTTGCTCTTTTGAGACCGTGACCGCGACTGGAAACACGTTGCTCGAAAAAATGGTCAGCCTAGCGCTTTACGGAGACTTTGTTTCTTTGTACCTAGCTGCTCTGAACGACGTAGATCCTGAGAATATTGATAGCATAAATATTCTCAAAGACGAACTTTCTCGCGTTCCTTAGAAAAATTTCCTTCAGAAAGGAAAAGTCCCCGCCCCATTTTGGAGCGGGGACAATTTTTTCATCTTGATGTCTACAATGGTCGCACAGCGGGCCAGTCAAGTTCAAATCCTTGTTGGACGCACAGTCGCTGGAAGTCTTCCAGCAAGTTCGGAGTGTTGCGAACTTGACGAGGTGTCAGTCCCTCCAGGTAGCAGTGCGCAGCGAGCAAGCCCGCCGCTTCTCCGATATTCCACTCAACCGGGTGCAATCGGTAGCAACCGTTGGTGATGTGAGTCGAACCGATGTTCTTGCATGCCGGTAGCAGATTTTCGATCCGTACTGGAATCAGAGAGCCTAGAGGAATCTGGAACGGGTAGCTCGCGAGGTCAATCGAGTTTCGCACTGCCGAAGGGTGAAGATCAATTCGGTAAGCCCCAACTCCGATGGAGTCGCTGAACTTTTCGGCGCCGTTATGGCCCTTCCGGGCGATTACGCCAACATGATTTTCGGTAACGATAAACTCGGCCTTGATCCGACGTGACTCCCGGTGATAAGGGGCAAGTGCGAACCCATCGCGGGTTCCAAGGACTTCCGGAACGAGATACAGTTCTGGGTAGCCGTAACCTCCCTCGTCGCGGGGAGCCTCGGTTTGGAGCCAGTAGAAGAAGGACAGGGATTGTTGACGACTTTCAAAAAGCGCTCGGTCAGCCTTTGCCTGGGAAACATCAATCACCGGTTCGAAGAAGTAATCATTCTGGGCCCAGTTCACGATGGTCACATCGTGAGGACGATCATTTCCAGCATAGATTCTGGAATCAATGATCTGGCGATACGTGAACATTCCAAGATCACCGAACATCGGGAATGTCCGAGGGGCCATTGTGGCGGCATCAGGAACGGTCCAAGAGAATAGCTTGCCCGGCCACTCAGGTTCAGTCTCAGGCGTAAAGTTATTCCAGTAGTCGTAGTCTTCAGGCTTCTCGATCACGTTCTGGCCACCAGGCTCAAACCCCATCGCAAAGCACCAGGTGAAGCCTTGAATATCCTTGCGGTTACTTCGACCGGGATCGTGCTTCTCTTTGGTCTCGCCAAAGCTTTCTGCGCCGACGTGGTACTCAGTATCGGTCATCGCGAGAAGGTCGCCCAGCTCGGTTGCGTCGAGTACGTATTTCGCCTTGACAATGACTTCTTCTCCTGTATCTAGGTCGAGAAACTGGACTGCGGTGACCTTATCGCCATCGGTTTGGGCCGCAGTTGGGATCGTCTTGAGCCAAATTTCAAGCATTCCATTCGCCCTTGGGTAG
>JBEIDH010000011.1:0-64876 GCA_040383535.1 Chthonomonas sp. | reverse complement strand
GGAACTCCGCGAAGTGGAAAGCACCTTGCGCCAGGCAATCCTCGCCCTCTTCGACAGCAAGGAACTCACTCCGCGCGCGAGGGAGAACTATGAAACAAGGCCACTTTTTTCGAGTTTGGAATTTGCCCCAGATTGGCAAACAATCCGGTGCTCCCTCCGCGCAGCTCTGGCGATGATGGAAGCGAAAGTAAAATCTGGTCAGTATCCAGCGTCTCTCAGCGAAATTAATGACCTTGATTCGGAGGCCCTTGAGGAAATCCGAAACGGCCGGGTGTTTCTTCAAGAGGGAGGCATCCACGTGAAAACATTGAGGACCTATGGTGGAGTGATCGGACCAAAAGGCATTCCGCCGATCGTGTTGCCCTAGTAGGTCGCTGATTGCCTCGAATCGATCGACAGCGTAGGTTAAGCCCGATGTCCGAACTAGGCGACAAATTCAAGCCACCGGAAACCGTGGCACAGGATTTGCGTCTCACACCATGGCTCCCCGGTGTACCAGATTCTTACAAAAATTTAACCACACTGTCACAAATGCCACCGAGAATACGTATTCCCATGTTAAACTAGGTACAAGATGATGCAACGATGCTCCTCTAAATTCTTTTTGATCGCCGCGCTCAGCTCCGCCATCTCTCTTGCCAATGCGCAGAACCTAGAATCTCTACGTCCGCAACCGAACATGACGTGGACTTATGACCAGATCACAACCTCGAACTGGCACGGCGAACTCTCGGTAAAGCTCACCAAAATTCCAGCAGGGTCAACCGTCTACCTCCGCCGAGGAGCCCGACCAAATCTCACCCAATATGATCACGTTTTCACGAAAGTCAAAGAAGGTTCGACGATTCGCGTCACAAACAAGTCCGTTCCGGCTCTCCAAACATCAACCTATCACATTGGGGTTTACCACTCGCGCGTCACTCCGGCAAAGTTCACAAAGCAAGTGAGCATCGTTAAATCGGAATTTGACGGTAAGGGCGCGATTCCATTCACCGGTGGAACCACTTTCCGAATCTGGGCACCGAATGCATCTGGAGCCAATGTTGCTGGTCAATTCAATAACTGGAGCACAACGCAAGCTACGATGGTCAGCGAGCCAGGCGGTTGGTGGAGCCTAGACTTGCGCAACGCTCTCGCGGGTCAACAATATAAATTTGTTTTGAAGAATGGCACCAACACTCTTTGGCGTAATGATCCTTGGGCAAGAAGTTTGACAAACTCCGTTGGAAACTCGGTGATCATGGATCACAAAGCATTTGTTTGGACCAACAATAATTTCGCAACTCCAACGTGGAACGATGCGGTCATTTACCAAATGCACATCGGTACGTATAACGATACTCCCGGAGGAGTGCCTGGAACCTTTAGTAGTGCAATCCTGAAGCTCGATCACTTACATGATTTGGGAGTGAACGTGATTAAACTGCTGCCCGTCCAAGAGTTTCCCGGTGACTACAGCTGGGGATATAACCCTTCCCACCAATTCGCGGTTGAATCCGCTTACGGTGGACCAGCGAATCTTAAGAGACTTGTTAACGAGGCAAACGCTCGCGGAATCGCGGTTCTTTTAGATGTTGTTCACAATCACTACGGTCCGAGTGACCTTGGGATTTGGCAATTTGACGGTTGGTCACAAAATGGTAGAGGTGGGATTTTCTTTTACAATGACGATCGGGCGATCACCCCTTGGGGCGATACAAGGCCAGATTTTGGTCGAGGAGAAGTCCGGCAGTTCATCCGCGATAACCAAATGGAATGGGCAAATGAATACCGGGTCAGCGGTTTTCGATGGGATTCGACTCTCAACATTCGTCGCACAAACTGGGGCGATAATCCAGACGGCTGGAGTCTCCTTCAATACCTAAACAACGAACTCAAAGCCTCTCAGCCTTGGAAAATCAACATCGCAGAAGACTTGCAAAACGATTCGTGGATTACGCGACCTACGAGTCAGGGCGGAGCCGGATTTGATGCTCAATGGTCCAATTATGTGCACAACATCCGAAGTCAAATCACCGGTGGCGACGATAATGCGCGAAGCATGTCTAACGTGCGCGCTCAGCTTTTAGAAAACTTTAATGGTAATCCGATGCAGCGCGTCATTTACACCGAATCACACGATGAAAATGCGAATGGTAAGCAGCGAGTAACCAGCACGATAGATCCTGCCGATCCTGATTCTCTTTGGGCTCAGAAGAGATCTACCCTTGGCGCCGCGATTACCCTTACCGCACCCGGAATGCCGATGATTTTCCAAGGGCAGGAATTCTTAGAAGATGGTTGGTTCGCAGATACCGATCCAATTGATTGGACGAAAAACACGACTTACGCTGGAATCAAGGCACTTTATCGCGACCTCATTCGATTGCGTCGGAATCTTAATGGGAGCTCCAACGGCCTGCGGGGCAATAATATCAACGTTCACCATATGAATGAGTCTAATAAGGTCATCGCTTACCACCGCTGGATGAATGGTGGAACGAATGATGATGTCGTTGTCATCGCGAACTTCAGGAACACGACCTACAACAACTATAGAATCGGTTTACCACGGGCCGGTGGATGGAATGTGTTATTCAATAGCGACTGGAACGGCTATTCCTCGTTGTTTGGGAATATAAGCAACTTCAACTTGAACACCACCGCTCCAGCTCAAGACGGAATGGCTCAAAGCGGTACCGTGAATTTGGCGCCCTATTCGGTTGTGATTTTAGGTAAGAGTTAAGTTCGCGCGTGACCTATGGATGCAAGTTGGGCATCAAGATCGGCAGTGACGGTCTCAATCGCTTCGATCATCCGATCACACGCAGCCAGCGGCCCCCCGGTATACGGCCAAGTCAAAACTCCACGATTGTGAGAACAGTCCTTTTGGATGCGTTGTAACAGATTCCAAAGCCTAGGATTGTGCTCTACGTTTGGTCTCCAGTGAACAACCAGGCGTCCGGAGGCACCATCCATCTTGTCAATCTTGAGCTTGTGTGCCCGCATGCGGAGTCGCATGATCCAAAGCGCTCGCTTGGCTTCATCTGGCATCTTCCCGTAGCGATCGGTGATCTCCTGCTCCACTTCCGCGAGTTTCTCGGGAGTTCTTCGGCTCATCATGGCTTGGTAGTAGTAAAGCCTTTGAGTCTGATCGGGGATGTAGCTTTCCGGAATAAATGCCTTGGTTGGGAGATCTAAAGGTGGTAAAGGTTCTAGTCCATCCAATGGATCCTTATACGATGCCTTTCCAGTTTCTCCGTCTGCATGATGCTTCAGGAACTTCACTTCTTCGGCAATCAATTGCATGAATAGATCATAACCAACCGTCGCCATCGTCCCGTGCTGCTTTGCACCCAGTAGGTCACCAGCACCTCTAATTTGCAAGTCACGAAAGGCTAGGCTGTATCCAGAACCTAATGCGCTAAATTCCTGTAATGCTTGTAGTCTTCCCACCGCATTCTCGCTCAGAACCTTGTTATTTTCGTGCAAAAGGTAGGCGTAAGCTTGGCGATCTGACCGCCCTACTCGTCCTCTTAGTTGATAAAGCTGCGCGAGACCCATACGATCCGCATCCTCAACGACCAGAGTATTTGCATTCGGAATATCCAAACCTGATTCGACGATGGTGGTCGAGATCAGAATATCCGCTTCCCCCCGAATGAAGGCGAGCATGACGGGTTCAAGTTCTTTCTCGTGCATTTGCCCGTGACCAACGACGATCTTTGCGTTTGGCGCTAGCTTCTGAATCTCATCCGCGATGTGATAGATCCCCTGGACTCGGTTATAAACGTAATAAACCTGCCCACCGCGGGCGAGTTCGCGCAAAACGGCTTCGCGGACGACTTCTTTGCTATATGGCCGCACAAAAGTCCGAACAGGCAAACGTCCGGGCGGAGGATCAGTGATAAGAGACATCTGGCGAATGTCCATCAATGCCATGCTCAACGTCCGGGGAATCGGAGTTGCGCTAAGAGTTAAAATATCCACTGAAACTCGTAGTTTCTTCAATTGCTCTTTATGCTTGACTCCGAATTTTTGCTCCTCGTCAATGATCACTAGCCCTAAGTCCTTGAACTTGATCTCGCTATTCAAAAGTGCATGAGTCCCGAGCACAATATCAACAGAGCCATCTTCAAGTCCTGCGAGTGCTTCGCGGCGTTCAGACGTTGTTCTAAAGCGATTAATCAGCTCCAACTTGATCGGAAAAGCACCTAATCTTTCTTCAAAGTTGCGGAAATGCTGCTCAGAAAGAATGGTAGTCGGGCAAAGGATGGCGACTTGCTTACCGGCTTGGGCAACTTTGAATGCAGCCCGAATCGCGACTTCAGTTTTCCCAAAACCTACATCCCCACACACGAGGCGATCCATTGGAAAGTCTTGTTTTAGGTCAAGCTTGACGTCATTGATCGCTCGCATCTGGCTCGGCGTCTCCACGTAGGGGAACGTCGCTTCCATTTCCCCCTGCCACGGACTGTCCGGGCCAAAAGGGATGCGTTGTACCGTCTTCCTTTCCGCATAAAGGCTAGTGAGATCTCTTGCAAACTCTCTAGCTTCTTCGCGGGCTTTTTTGACTGTCTTTTGCCATTCCCCACCGGTTAAGCGATTCAACTTTGGATTCGCATCTCCGGGGTTCAAATACTTCTGAATCCGATCAAGCTGATCAGCAGGGACGTACAGCTTGTCCGGAGTCGCGTATTCAATAAACAAAAACTCTTTCTCGACCCCAGCAACGGATCGTTTCACCAAACCTCTAAAGATGCCAATCCCGAAGTTGATGTGAACAACAAAGTCACCTTCCTTAAGGTCTAAGACAGTCGTGATGGGCGCGCCTTCATTGAACTTTCTTTGCGGTAGTTTCAGCCTACCTACCCCAAAAAGCTCCATGTCTGTGAGCAAACAAACCTTGTCTTGCGGGAATAGTGCTCCACCAGCGATGTTTCCGGTGACCATATACAATCCAGGCGCGTCTGGAGTTGTATCTTGTTTGATTTCGTTAGCGAATAACTCAACCTGATCGAGCATTGCCTTTGCCCTTGTCGGTTGATCAGTGGCGACGAAGACTCTATACTCAGCCTCGATCCAATTCTTGATGCTTTGCACCAAATAAGCCGCTTGAGAACGATAAGGAGACGTGCTTAATCCCTCAATCTCCACAATTTTCGGATGCCCCATCCACGATGGAATCGCCCCAATCGCGGTAAGCGCGATCCAATTCGGGCCGTTTGCCATCTTTTGCGGTGAATAAAGGTAATCATTCGCGGTAGCGGTGAGGATTTCCCCGCGTTCGCTTCGTGCGGTCAAGGCCTCCGAAAGATCTTCCTCCGCCCTAGCCGCAATCGGTTCGAGTTCGAACGGATCATCCAACATGACAATCCCATTCTCCCCAAGCAAATCAATCGCACAACCCGAATCCGGGTGCAATAATGGCCGGTAAAGCTCCAAGCGATCAAAATACACACGCTGAGAGAGAGCCGAAATGTCCGAATCCACCAACAAGTTCAGCCGAGACGCGGTTTCTTCGTCCAATCCTGCGCATTCTTGCTCCAAAGTCCGCTGAATCATGCTCATAAAAGCCTGCAAATCCGTTTCAGCGGGGTAAATCACTTCACGACTTGGCGCGAGCACGAGTTCTTCAATCTTGGAAATGGAGCGTTGAGAATTGGGATCAAAAATTCTCATACTTTCCACTAAATCATCAAAGAATTCAATGCGAATCGGCTGCTCCATGCCCATCGCAAACACGTCCAAAATCCCTCCGCGCCGGCTATATTGGCCCGGAACGCGCACGGGTTCGGCGGGATCGTAGCCCAATCTTTTCAGGCTATCAATGATCGAATCCATGTCCACGGTGTCATTCACGCGGACCTCAAAGAATGCGCTTTCCAGCAAATCGCGCGGCAAAGTTCGCTCGAGCGCCGCTTGTGGAGTCGTGATCACAATCCCCGGCACGTCGCCGACCAGGAATCGCAATGCCCCAATTCTGTCACTCAAGGCGACACTTTCCGGCGAAGCATCTTCAAACAGCGCGCTTAATCCCGAAGGCAATTGCCGAATCCGCGAATCCGGAATCCCACAAAGCTGCAATTTCGCTTGCCAAATCAGGGCTTTTTCGTGAGACGAAACAATCAGCAACAGAGGCCGCGGATTCTTCTTAAAGAGCGACGCAACCAGCAAAGGACGCGCATCGGGCGCAACATCACTCCACTCCGCCGGCAGTTCGGGGGAGGTCAAAATCTGGCTAAACCGCTCATTTTGGGTGAGCCACTTGGCCCACTCGCTCATTCGCATAACGCTGTCCTGATTCTACCGGGGATGGGTGGGAATCGTTTTTAGAAGGCGGGGTTTCTTTTTGCGCTATCGCGTAAAAAGGACCCAAAAACGCCTTGGCTTTTAGGATCATGCGCGGACATCCCTATGAAATCCCGCTTGTCCCCTTTCGCCTTTAGGAAGAAAGGGCTAGGGAAAGAAGGTCTTGTACTCAAGGCAAGAATTCCTTATAAAGTAAAGACAAGATACGAGCTAAGCATCAGCGCCCCCTTCGCCCCCTAGCCCCCTCTTCCCGCCGGGCGAGGGGGAACTTTCTGGATTTTCCCCTCTCTTTCGCACACATCACTTGTCCCGTCCCGGGATGTGGTGGCGAAGGAGAGGGGTTAGGGGTGAGGTCGAAGGATTCTGGACTCCTGGCAGCACGTTCTTGATCGCCCGCAGCAAGACCGCCCCCTAAATCCCCCTCCTTGACCACAAAAGCACAACATGATCGAGAGCACGGCGGGTCAAAGAGGGGGACTTTTCTGTGGTTAAAAGAAAGCCCCCAGGCGTTTGCCTGGGGGCTGGGAATTTCAATTAGGATAAACAGAAAGCGAGCTTACTTGTCGCCTTCTTTGCCTTCAAAAGTTCGTCCGGTCGCTTCACTTGGAACGGTCGTGACTTCCTTTGACTCAACAGTGCCTTCAACAGGCTTGTCGGCACTCGGAGCATCAGAGCTTCCACATCCGATTGCGAAAAATGCCGTTAGGCTAACGATGAGAAGAGTGATTTTAGTTTTCATGGTGTACACGCTGCGGCTTGGGAGGCTACTGTTCCGGCCAGGTAGCTGGCAGGTTCAGCAGTTTCGAAGTCGAAATCTGGTCGGAAGAAGTATGGGTAGCAGGAGTTTTGGCTGTACCATCGTCCGCACGGGATCTTCTTTCGGCCATGGTTGGCGAATGGGTTTCGGCGAGGGTCGGCTCGCTCGGCTGGATTCGGAGTAATTCCGTCTCCTGGCAGTCTCTTATACTTTACACTGGTGTCGGAATTGCCAAAGAGCATTCCTCCGGTAAAAACGTCCATGCCTGTGTTGCTGGTGTTGCTGGTATATCCGCCGATGTTGTTGGATGCTCCTGAACACCCTGGAGTATCGCCGGTATAGACGCATGGTGCGCCTGTATTTCCGCATTGCATCCAAGGAGAAGCGTAGCCGTAGCCATAAAGCGATCGCTTTCCGTGGCCGTGCCACCAGGTTACGAGGCTACTCGGTGCTGCGATGCTACTTTGTGAGTAGCTCTGGAGCAAACCGTTGTAGGTAAACGTGATTGCGGGCAAACCTGCTGGCTGAGGAGTGGTTGGACCGAATGTTCCGGCGGTGCGAATCACTGATCCGACGCTGTCGGCGAGGATTTGCACGTTCTTCATGTACGGTTGGATCGAGTTCATGACGAACTGTTCGGCAACATCCTTCTTTGCTTGCGGTTCTGCCGCGCCCAATTGGCTTGCCGGAACTGGCATGAAGCGGTCCCAAGTCCATTCGACGGGAACACCCGCGCCAAGGTTAAGGGGAGTGCCCAGAGGCATAAGATCATCATTATCCGTGCAATAGCCGACGGTCGCTAAACCGATTTGCTTGAGACTATTGATGCTGGCCGTCTTCTTTGCGGCGGTTCTTGCTTGCGCGAAGACCGGGAACAGGATTGCGGCGAGGATGGCGATGATCGCGATGACGACCAAGAGTTCAATGAGCGTGAATGCTCCAAATCTACGGCGATTTGATAATTTCATTTTAAGTTGGCTCCGCGGATTCCTTTTCGCTTTCGCACAGGAATCAACACTACTTTAACACGGATTGGACGGATTTGAGAGTGTTTCTGCCTCAAAATGTTAAATTTCGGCAAGTAATTCGCGCAGATTGCCGATTGTCATGTCCGGTTCGGGGCCGTTGGCTGGTTTTTGCTCGGGTTCGGTCTGACTTGGCGGCACGTCGGACGGCCTTCTGATCCATGCTGTTTGCCATCCGGCGTTGATTGCGCCGACGATGTCGTGGCTGTAGCTGTTTCCGACCATGAGAATCTGCTGAGGGTCTGTGACCCCGGTCAGTTCCATGGCGAGTTTGAAGACTTTGGACTCGGGTTTGCCGATTTCCATCTCGCCTTCGATGAGGATGGGATCAAAATCGTCTTGAAGCCCGAGGGTATTGACCTCTTGCCGTTGAATATCGGCGGGGCCGTTGGTGATCAGGCCGAGTTTGTATTTGGGTTTGAGGGCTTCGATGACTTCTCTGCTCTCTTCAAAGAGCTTGAGATTCACATCACGCAAATATCCGTATGAATCGCCAAGATTTTCCGCCAAACTTGTATCAATAATGCCGAGTTCTTCGAGTGTGTATTGCATTTGGAGGTCTCTGGTGGGTTTTCCTACCTTGAGATATGTTTTGTAGAGATCGGTTTGCTTGAGGGTGGGTCCGAATTTTCGAAACGCGCTTGCCCATGCCGCTATCATTTCGTCGGGAGTCTTGTTATCCACCGGGAAATCTGTGAAAGTCTGCCGAAGAGCCGCCTTGCTCGCGTCCCAATAGCCGCAAAGTGTGTCGTCGAGGTCAAAAAATACGGCTCTGATGGGGGTTTTGATCGGCATACGGGCTATTTTGGGGCAAATTGTGTTGGATTTGCTGAGGCTTTATTGCGCTGGGATTCTGGTATCAACGTAGAACCGTGGGGATGATCGCGCAGAATTTAGAAAAGATTCGAGGGGATTTGGTGAAAAACGCCAAACTTGTTGGTCGTGATCCTTCCTCCGTCGAACTTGTGGCGGTGAGTAAAACCGTTCCGATTGAGGCGATTCGAGAAGCCTATGATTGTGGGCAAAGACACTTTGGAGAAAGCCGATTGCAGGAAGCTCTGCCAAAGATTTCGGCATTGCCTGACGATATTGTGTGGCACTTTATCGGCACGCTCCAAGGGAATAAAGCAAAAAAGATCGCTGAGCACTTTTCTTGGATCCATTCTTTGGCAAATCTGGATCATTTGCGCGAAATTGGGAAGGCGAACGCCAAACCAAGCCTCTTAATTGAAGTAAATATCGCAAAAGAAGAAAAAAAGTCGGGAATTTTGCCCGAGGCGCTTGACGGATTCAGTAAAAGTGTCTTACAATGGAACCACGTACAGTTACGAGGGTTAATGATGATCGGCCCTCCGCTTGACGATGCGGAAGAACAACGCGGGAATTTTAAGGCTTGTCGGCTTTTGGCTGAAGAGATTTTAGAAAACCCAGTTCTGAGCATGGGAATGAGTGGAGATTACGAAGTCGCAGTCCAAGAAGGATCGCATTTTGTAAGGGTTGGCTCTGCAATCTTTGGGCAGCGCGTCTAAATCACAGCATTTAGATCCAGGAAGGACTAATAATATTATGGAAGAGATGGAACTCCAGGAGCGACCTGGATTTTTTAGTCGCATTAAGGGTTACTTCGTTCGCGAGGACGAATTTTACGAGGAAGAGGGACAAGAAACCACCACTCCTACGAACCCAACCACCACTTATCGTGTGCACACACGGTCGCAATACGGCATCACCGTACGGCGAAATGTTGCTTCTTTTCAAGACGCCGTGATGGCCGCCGATGGATTGAAGCGCGGTGAGCAACAGATCATGAACCTTTCGTCTTGTGACGAGACTTTGCGCGAGAAGATCAAGGACTTTATGTCTGGCGTCAACTATTCGCAAGAAGGAACTTGGGAAGAACTCGGCACTAACGTGTACCTGCTCGCTCCTGTTCACGCGAATGTCGAAGTTGCTCCGGCTTCACCACGAATGGCTGCCGCGCGCAACTGATATATACAGGTTTTAACCTCATAACGTAAACACTCCAGGGTCAATCAAGGGCTCACCGATGCGGATCGGTGGCCCTTTTCCTGTGAATATGTGTTGGTGGTTTTGGTTTTGTGCCAAACTTTCGATATGAGCGGCTTTACAACCCACACCGGAAGGATCGCGGTTTACAATTCGGATCATGTTGATACGGATCGCATTATTCCCGCGCGCTTTTTGAGCATGGTCACCCGAAGTGGGTACGGAGAACTGCTGTTTGCCGACGTGAAGGGGCACGACTTCCCTCTTGATCAACCCGAAGCCAAGGGGGCAGACATCCTGATCGTTGGAACCAACTTCGGTTGTGGCAGTAGTCGCGAGCATGCGGTTTGGGCGATTCAGCAAGCGGGTTATAAAGTCGTGATCGCAAAGATCACCGACGATAGTCCGGCTTACAGCGACATCTTCCGAGGAAATGCCGGGAATTGCGGACTTGCTTTAATTGATCTTTCTGCCGCGGATCACGACGCAATTGCTGCGCTAGGCTCCGGTGCAGAAGTAAGTATTGATCTTCCAAACCAAACCGTCACGAGTGCGGCAGGGATTGCGAAGTTTGAGATCGGAGAAGCGACAAAGATGCAGCTCATCGCTGGGCTTGACTTGATCGGCATGACAATGCAACACGAAGACAAGATTAGAGAATACGAATCTCAGCTCGAAACGTTTATCCCTACAGGAGTAACAGCTTGAAACAAAAACAGTTTGGATTAATGATCGCCGGAGGAATTCTTTCCGTGCTACTGATGGTGGGTGCATGTGGTTCAAATTCCACCGCAGCCCCCACAAACACCCCAACTCCGGTTGAATCTCCGAAACCTGTTGAACCCATCGCAACTCCGCCTCAAGAGGAAATCAAGACACCTCAAACAACCGCCAGCGAACCTCAAACTCAATCGCCAGCAACTGAAGAAAAGCCAGCCGACAATCCACGCCGGCTTTATCAACTTCACGAATTAGAAACCGTAAAGATCAAGATTGACGGCGAGCATGAATTTACAGCTTGGATCATGGATACGGACGCCAAACGAGCAGAAGGCATGATGTACCTCGTTGCGGAAGACTATAAGCCGCATCAATGCATGCTGTTCGTTTTTCCAGATGCAACCGAACGAGGATTCTGGATGGCGAATTGCTACGCGGATCTGGACATCGCATATTTAAGCCCCGCAAAGAAGATTCTTACCGTAGCCACAATGAAGGCGATGGATCAGAACCTCACTCCCTCGAAGGGCAAGGCAATGTACGCCCTAGAATTCAAACCGGGACTCCTCAAGCGAAAAGGAATCAAGGCTGGCATGAAGGTCACCTTTGAACGGGAAGTTAAGTCCAAAGACTGACTTTTTCTCTCAGGCAAACAGAAATCCTCGGAGCGATTCGCTCCGAGGATTTTTCTCTTACCCAGGAATTAGAGTTCTTGGGCGACTTCCACCCGAATGCCTATCGTGGAGATGACCTTTGCTACGTCGTGGCACTCACTTTCTGAGCCGTGATGGACGACCGATTTACCAAGGTGATCAATTTCCCAAGTTTCAATCTCGGCTTCTTCCATTGAGCAATCAGTGGCAACGAGCAGAATCATAATGACCTCATCGTAAGTATTGTGATCGTTGTTGAACACCGTGACGATCCAGTCCCGTGAAGGCATGGATTCGATCAATTCTCGAATCAGCGGTTGCTCAAGTGTGCTCATCATCGGGCTCATTAGTCTTTCCATTCTGCACACACTTCGACCTTCACTCCAGCCCGTCGAATCACATCTGCCACGGCAAGGCACTCTTCTTCGGATGCGAAATGCACGGAAGCTCGCCCGATGTGGTGAGCTTCCCACGTCTCTAGCTCGGCTTCCTCTCGACTGCAATTGGTCGCAATCATAAGGGTAAAAATGACGACATCAAAGGGAGTGTGATCATCATTAAAGATCACAACCATCCAGCGGTTCGACTGAACCTCTGGCCCTTGGGATATAGGTAGTGAAATGACTTGACTCATGAAAAATTGCGTCCTCCATGGATTGTACACAATCCAGTGATATGTTTCAATACTTTTTGAAAATTCGCTCTAAAACGAAGCTAAACATCGCTTCATCTTGAGGACACGCCTTAAGTAGTGACGATCATTACGACAAAAAGTGACCAACCATGAGGCTCTCTCTTAGCTATTTACTGAGAAAATCTCACACGACCCTCTAGGTTTCAAAAACTCGTGCCGATAAAAACACTAGCATGAGTAGCGGACAAAATATCCCCACCCTCGCCTGGACGGGCGAACGAATGATCCCCGGTCTTTGCGATACCGCGACCGAACTGTTTCACTGGCAGAGGTACCTTTACTTCCGCCCTTGGTACCAAGACGCCAAAGTCATGGACGCCGCGAGCGGAGAGGGCTACGGAATCGCTTTCGCCGCAAACTATGCTGAGTCATCCTACGGTATTGACCTTAGCGAAGAAGCGATCAACCACGCGAAAACCCGATACCCAAAAACCAAATTTGATGTTCAGGACGTTTGCGAGGCAGATTACTCCCAAGCCGATCTCGTCGTAAGCTTCGAGACGATCGAGCACGTTCCTGATCCAGAGAAGCTTCTCCGTGCCTTTGCCTCCTGCAAAGGCAAAATCGTCATTAGCACCCCCAATCGCAAGACCCATTCCCCTGGAAACAAGCTCGAAGACAAGCCTCTAAACCCGTACCACACGATCGAATGGACACCAAATGAATTCGCAGAACTCGTGAACAAGATTTACGAGGGTCGGCAAGTCAGATTTCTCAGTCAAGCCTCCCGATGGCCAGGTCTCATCACAGAAGGCCTAGATGACGATGCGATGTATTGTATTGCCGTCATTGGTGATGGCGAGCTTCCGCAGTGGCCAAGCATTGGCTTGAGTATGCCAACGGTTAACAACATTCAGCACGGAATGGAAACCATTGTTCACCTCACACGGTTCTATCCTGGGAAGCTACAGTTTGCAGTCGTTGCAAATGGATCAAGCCTCGCAACGCTAAATGAGTGGAGAAAATTTGAGCTTACGATGCCAGAGATCGTCAAGATTATCTCCGTTGAAGAGAATCAAGGCTATGGTATCGGTTCCAATATCGGCTTTGAGTACTTGTCTGGATTAAATCTCGACATTATCGGCGTAACAAATGACGATGTTGCTGCCGTACCATCAACTGTCGTTGAGTTGGTCATGGCATACAAAGCTTTGGAGTCAAACGGCATCAAAATCGGCGCAGTCGCTCCCGTAACCACGAACATCAACGGCCGACAGAAGGTTGATATTGGAACGGTTTCCGACTCGGCAAGCTTGTACTTTAATGCCGAACAATATCACAGCCAAAAGCACAGCACCCTTACCGAGGTATTTCAGATTCGTGGAATGTTTATGCTCTTTGGAAGAGAGTGCCTTGCAGAAGTCGGTGGTTTTGATCCTCGATTCAACATCGGAAACTTCGAAGACGACGATCACAATCTACGATGCAAGCTTGCGGGTTACTCGCTTTGGATCGCTGAGGGTTCATACCTTTGGCATCATGGGTCCCAGACTTTCGGCGCACTTATGGATAACAAGTCCAATAAGTACAACGATTGCATTGAACGAAACAAAGAGATTTTTCAATGGAAATGGGATCTAGCAACTTTGGAAGAATGGCCGCAAATCACAGAAGCTCCGGCTGGAGTACAAATCCGTGTTCCATTTGATGCGAAGTGGGAGAAATCATTCCCGGTCAAGATTGACCAGTATGAATTTGATTTGCTTTCACAGGCCAGCGACATCGAATTCGCGCAATGGATGTGGGATCGGATGAAGAATCGTCCAAGAACAATCCGAAAGGACCTGGTTAAGCTGCTAATGGAATCCGCTCCACACCTTCAATCTGCGGTGATCGAAGAAAATCTTCAGACCGCAAAAGCAAGCTAAGGCTGAATCTTCAGCACCTAAGACCGTCACCACTCCGAGTGGTGACGGTCTCTCTTTAAACTCTGGTTGTGGCTCGGAGAATGATGTCCATTTCAAACATCATCGACCTGGATTCCAAGTTCGGCGCCTGAATTCGCTCATTGAGCCAGGTCCAAGCCTGGGGAACGATTTGCGTAATCGGCGCAACCACCGTTGAAATCGGAATTCGGTGATCCTCGGCCTCCGGAAAATTACCAAATCCGATCACTTGGCAGTCATTTGGAACGGAAACACCCTTTTCCAGCAAAGCGCGCATCGCTCCAATTGCGAAGGTATCCGTAAAGCAGGAGAAGGCATCTGGCACACCATGCGACTGGATGTAAGCTGAGATCGCGGCGGCGGCTGAACTCGCTGATTCCTCCGCTGTGCCAATGAAAACAGGCTCCAAACCGGCTTCGTCCATTGCTTCGAAATACCCACGACGGCGTTGCTCCTTCGGAAATCTTTCTAGGACCCAGCTCGGACTGACGTGAACGATCTTTCTGCAGTCGTTTGCAATAAATCTGCGGATAACACTGCGCGAACCCTCAATGACATTCCAGCTTACAGTGTCGGCAAAATCGAACGACTCATTTCCTAATATCGAGAGCGGAATGCGCTCATTGCCAGGAGTCGTTCTCCAGGTGTTCATCGCACGGCCCGCATCAATGGACATCACACCATCCACCGGCCACTGGTAAGGCAAACGAGTTTCCTCACCATAGGCCTGAGCTGACTCAAGACCGACAACCATGAGGTCATAATGGTCATCCTTAACGGCTTTGCTCAGTTCGGTCAGTGTCCGCATAAAAAAGTAGTTGGGACGGTCAATTGGCATCCAAAGGGAAACCATGTTGGTTTTCCCTGTTTTCATTGCTTGTGCCAGACGATTTGGTTGATAACCGAGCTTCTTCGCCGCTTCCTTGACGCGATCTCTTGTGGTTTCTGGCAATCGAACCTTTAGATTTCCCGACATTACATGCGAAGCAGTTTGAACGGAAACCCCAGATGCGAGCGCGACGTCGGTCAGAGTCACTCGCTTCGATGTAGGATTGGGGTCTTGGGACTCGGTGCGTTCTACCATTACAAACTTTGTTTTGATTTTAGACGATAACTAGGTGGAAAAGAAAGCTGATCGGGCAGCGCTGTAACCGCACGACATCGCTATTGTTAGGGAATAATCTTAGGTTAGGCCATGCTGGACTAAATAATCTAAATCAACGTCAAAATTCATTGAACCGTCCTTGTCGTGCTGGTCCCTATCCCGGGTCCCCTTTCTTGCACCAAGACGAGCTCTTTGTGGATCAAAATGACCTCACCAAAAGGATTGCTGAAACCACACAGTTCCGTCTGACCTGTCATCGGCATTGCTTGCGTGATAATCAAGCAAAATAGATAGACAGTGGCGATCACTCAGCTAATTATCGTCATGGAGCAAAATTCTTCCCAAGCATCCTCGGTCGGTGGACCGGATACAGCGTGGAGAATACTCGCCCCATCGCAAACGAATCCAATGACTTTTGAGTCAACGACAAGCGCCTGCAAGCAATCAGGAAGGTGCTCAATCAAGATCGTCCGTTGCCATGCCGACGGCGGAGTCAAATCCGGAATTTGGCTCCAAGTCTCGTCCGCGAGTCCCGTCCGGACGTAGCCCAGGTAACCAAGAATTGTGGGTACGGAATCGAACAATCGACGCCAAACGCCAAGGTTGCGAATACCCTCTTCCGTAAGTGCGAGCGCGATACAGAATGCTCCCTCTGGTTGCCAAACATCCCCTGTCAATAGGAATCCGGTGGGACACGAGAAATCCGAAGCGTCCAGAAGAGTTGTTGCATACGAAGTACGCCACAACATCGCTACTTCTTCCCCACTTTGCGAAGTTGGTACGGCAGTACAGGCTCGGATTGTGACTGCATCCAAATTGTTCCGGGGCCAGTCACCACATGAAAAGTCGGCGACCATTGTCCACTCTTCGCATCAACGCGTGCCGGATAACGACTCAGTTTGATGCTCGCCCGCCCTGCAATTCCCACAAAATTAAATGCGCTGACATGCTGAATCTGATCGAAGTCAAGCTCAATCAAAATAAGTGACCCTCGGGTTGCTAACAAGAGATCACCGTCTCCCTCGAGCTCAACAAGCTGCTGATTTAAGCTGAATGATTGACTCGATTTCCGACCAATCGTCGAATCCCGTGCGACGAGAGCGCCTGATCGTACTCGGAAGTTTCCTGGCAACCGGTGCAATGTCAATTTCCCGGGAAATCCAGTTGTCAAAATTGCCTGTCCTTTACCGTACGCTGCTTTCATTATCGGCTCGGAGCCGGATTTTGCAATCAGTTTTTGCATCGGCTGCGGCATCCAATTCGGTGCCCCTTGATCCAAATCTAGAGTTGGGTCATGACTCAAAATGTGAGCCGGATTTACATATACAAACTCTTGTGGATGAAGGGTCAGAAAACCAGTTTCAGTCTCTCCCGGAGTCAAGACGAAGTTCAATCTTCAGCTCCGTCCCCGTCTCCAAAGGGAAGCGCGGCCAAGTCTTCACCGAGTTCCACGACTGCTCCGCCAGCAATCTCTTCACGTTCACTACCCTCTCCTTCAGCTTCCCCAAGGTTAAGAAACTTCGCCGACTTTTTGTCCAATTCCTTTTTGCTTCTTGCGCCCAAAGCAGTGAGGTTCGCTGAGGTGTTCGCGATTTGCTTCTCGACGCGGCGCTTACTATTGTCAAATGCTTCCGTAGCCGCTTGCAATGCCAAGCCAACCTTTGCAAAATCATCTAGGAATCGAGAAATTTCCGTATTGAGCTTTGCGCCTGCATCGGCGATATTCTGGGCGTTGATCGCGATTTTCTGCTCGTTCCAGCCGTACCGGATCACCTTGAGTAAACCAACCAAAGTTCCTGGTGTCGTGATCAGCACCTTCTTTGAAAGAGCCTCCTCCATAAGCGACGGCTCTTTCTCCAATGCCATCGCGAGGAACGATTCATTTGGAAGGAACATTACGACAAAATCTGGACTTCCAGCAACATTCTGCATGTAATCGGTTTTTGCCAAGTTCGAGACGTGGGTACGTACCCCACGACCGTGACCTATCAAAGCTGCTGTTCGCTCCTCGTCGGTATTGGCCTCCACGAACTGGATAAAGTACTCCATAGGAGTCTTGGCATCGACGGCAATCTTCCTCCCGCCCGGCATGCGGACTATCATGTCTGGTCGGGACATCTTGCCATCCTCATTCGTGGTGGAGTCCTGGAAAACCACATCGCAGTGCTCCTCCATCCCCGCAAGCTCAATACAATTTTTCAGCTGAACTTCACCCCAACGACCACGAACATTCGGCTTTTTCAGAGCATCTTTTAGTCCGCTTGCCTGCCGGGCTACTTCGGCGGCATGCTCAATCGACTGCTTCAGCTGCTCCTCGATCGTGCCAAACGCTTTTTCCCGCTTCAGCTCCATTTCCTTAGCCGCATCGCTGACTGCCTTAATGCCTTCATGGATCGGTTTCACCAGTTGCTGGATCTGTTCCTGACGCTTCGTCAGATCGGCATCAGCCTCTTGATGCTGTAAAGCCAGAACTTTCTTCGCAGAATTCAAAAATGCTTCGCTATTCTCCTTTAGAGCCACCGCCGATAGCTCAGCAAATTGCGCTTGAAACTCTTTCTTGAGTTGAACCATTTGGTCCCGCTCGGTTCCTAGCGCGATCTCCCGTTCCTGCAGCGAAACCTCCAAAGCCCGCCTCTCCTCACGAAAATTCGCGATTTCTTCGCGCATGTCATTGAGTGCGGAATCTCGTGAAATCACCTCATTTTCAAGCCGATCTACCTGGGTAACTCGCTCTTCGAGTCTAGCAATAAGTGCCTTAGCATCATTCCGCTCGTTTTCAAGCCCCTGCCGGACTTTGTCGTGATCAGCCCGGACCGAAGAAAGGGTTTTTTGCGAAAAAAGGAATACCAAGATTCCCGCAATCAACAACCCCAAAGTGAGTCCAATTCCTATAGCTCCGTAGTCCATCGTTGTAAAGAGAATACACCGGGACGATGTACGTAGACAAGGGGTAACATATATTTTGCTGGGATAACCCGAAAGAACTATGCAGAACGATGTTTTAGCTCGCTGGAATCGCCTTGTGCCGCATGGTTCGAGAGTTTTGATTGGGTATAGCGGGGGAGCAGATTCCACTTTTTTGTTACATCAAGCGGCCGAAGCTGGGTTAGACGTCATTGCGGCTCATCTGCATCATGGAATGAGACCGGAAGCTGATCAGGAACTCAAACTTTGCGAGGCATTCTGCGAAGAACTGGGCGTCCCGTTCGTAAGTGGCCGAGCCGATGTGCCCCGGATGTCAAGTGAACTCGGCATGAGTATGGAAGAGGCCGGACGAACCGCCCGTTACGGATTTTTCAATCAAGCCGCCAGCCAACTGCAATGCACCTTCATTGCTACCGCGCACACGGCCGATGACCATGCGGAAACGATTCTGCTCAACCTGGCACGAGGAACGAGCTTAAAGGGCTTGGCTGGAATTCCAGAAGAAAGAGACAGCATCATTCGCCCAATCTTGCACATATCACGAAGTCAAACCCGTGATTATTGCAAGGAGAATGGTCTCTGGTTCCACGATGACCCCGCGAATGACGACGAATCAAATTCCCGGGTAAGAGTTCGGAAGTCGGTTGTCCCTGCCCTCAAAGAGCTCAATCCAAGCCTGCTCAATGGACTTACCCGAACCGCAGAGTGGGCCGCCCAAGAAGACGATCTGCTGAATCTTGTCACCGCCCGTCAGCTCGAGCAAATTGAAATTCCTCTCGACCCAGTGTTTGGATTCCTGTCCAAGTCAGACGAAGTGTTCCTGGAAACCGATGGATTTAGAGCTTTGCCAAGGGCAATGCAACGGAGAGGAATTCAACTTGTCGGTCAAGCACTGGGATCAGGTTCCGAGCCGTCGTGGGCGGACTTGGTCGCACAGCAAATCAACGAACAGTCCTCAGGAAGCGTGACCTACCCGGGAGCCAGGATCGTGTTGGAGTGGAATAATCTGCAGATTCATGCTCGTTCTCTCGACGATGTCGGAAGTTTCAGGTACCCAGTAACCATTCCAGGCGAGACTTTCGCCGATTCATTTGGCTGGATGATAACAGCGGAAAGGACCTCTGATCCCGAATTAGTCCGCGACCTTCACCAACTCTCAACGTGCATTGATGTGCAGACAGTAAAAGGTGAAGTTTATTTCCGTGCGGCAACCCAAGGCGAGGTGTTCCATCGCATTGGCCTGGAAAAACCGAAAGCTGTTTCTGACCTATTTTCGGGAACCAAGATCACATCGACTGCCCGTAAACGCATTCCAGTCATTTGCGATTTCGTAGGTCCAATCTGGATTCCAGGAATTGGCCCAGCCGAACGAGTAAAATTAACACCATTAACAAAGCAGGGGCTTTTGCTTCGCTTTGGACCAATCGTTTGAATGTGCTTGCAGACCCAAGTGAGACCGAACGTAAGCTCAGTATAAAACGTAAATACTATTGCTATCGAAATCCTAGGGAGAAAATTTGAATAAACCAGCCCGAGTTTTAGTTTTCACACTGATCACCGCTTTGATCGCCATCATTGCATTGAATGCAATTGGCGGAAGCTCTGGTCTTGTCGGGGGTGCAAAAGAGACGCGCTTGTCTAGCTCCGAATTCGTGAAAGCAGTACAAGAGAAGAAAATCGCCTCTGCCGAATGGCGCGACGCTGTCATCACTGGAGAAATGGTTGGCGGCACGAAGTTCTCCGCTGAGGTTGGTGCTACTCCAAGTTCCGATGCAGGCTCTGAAATTCGCCGCAAAATGGACGCCTCTGGGGTGAGTTATAAGACTCCTGAACCAGCCGTCAGCCCAGCATTCTGGGCATTCCTTAGCTTCCTTGGTGTTCCGATCTTGATGATCGCGTTCATCTATTTCTTCTTTATCAAGCCAGCCCAACAAGGTGGAAACCAAGCCATGAGTTTTGGTCGAAGCAAAGCCAAGCGCATGAGCGACCAAGGTCCGAAAATCACCTTTGATGACGTTGCCGGGATTGACGAAGCGAAGGCCGAACTTGTCGAAATTGTTGACTTCCTTCGCTCGACAAAGAAATATGTTGCGCTTGGCGCGAAAATTCCGAAGGGGATTCTTCTCACTGGCCCTCCCGGCGTAGGTAAAACGCACCTCGCCCGAGCGATTGCAGGTGAAGCGGGTGTGCCTTTCTACAGCATTAGCGGATCTGACTTCGTCGAAATGTTCGTCGGCGTCGGTGCTGCTCGCGTTCGCGATTTGTTCGAAACTGCGAAGGCTCACCGTCCAAGCTTGATTTTTGTTGACGAAATTGATGCCGTCGGTCGCCAGCGAGGTGCCGGAATGGGTGGTGGTCACGATGAGCGGGAACAAACCCTGAACCAGCTTCTGGTGGAAATGGACGGATTCGAAGCAAATAGCGGCGTCATCATGATCGCCGCGACCAATCGACCGGACGTTCTTGACCCCGCTTTACTGCGACCGGGTCGATTCGACCGACAGATCGTTGTTGATGCCCCAGATGCCAAGGGTCGGGAGAAAATCCTCGAAATCCATGGCAAGGGTAAGCCGTTTGAAGCCGATGTGGACATGGCAACCGTCGCGAAGCGGACCCCTGGTTTCACCGGTGCCGATCTGGCCAACGCGCTAAACGAAGCCGCACTTCTTTCTGCACGTCGAGCAAAGAACAAGATTTCGATGGACGAGATCGAAGAAGCCCTTGACCGTGTGATGGTTGGGCCGGCACGGAAGAGCCGGATCATGACTCAAAAAGATCGCGAACTCACTGCTTTCCACGAAGCCGGGCACGCGATCATCGGAGAATTCTTACCAAACTGCGATCCAATCCACAAGGTCACGATCCTTCCTCGCGGAATGGCGCTCGGGATCACCTGGTCCCTTCCAGAAGAAGACAAGTACTCGGTGAGTAAGAGCGAATTGCTCGACGACATCGCGATGTCCCTCGGTGGTCTCGTCGCGGAAGAAATCGTCTTTGGCGAACGTTGGACTGGCGCCGTGAGTGATCTCGATCGAGTTTCACGCATTGCACGAGCCATGGTTTGCCAATACGGTATGTCCGATGCCCTTGGAACTCTAGCACTCGGTCGACGCGCGAGCAATCCGTTCTTAGGTCGAAGCGTTCAGGAAGATCGCGATTATAGTGAAGACGTCGCCAAGATGATTGACGATGAGGTTCGAGCTATCGTGGAAGGTCAGCATAGCCGTGCGACCGAGTTGCTGAACCAGTACCGAAAGGAACTCGACGCAGTTGCTCAAGCACTCCTCGACCGAGAAACGCTGGAACGACCTGAATTCCTGCAAATCATCGGAAAAGAGCCAGATCCGATTAAGCCAGATCACGAGACCCCCGCCGGAGGCACCCCTATGGAAGCCGAATCGAAGACGGAAGAATCCGGGACAATCCCCGGAATTCAGATCCCGCCACGGCTAGAGCCTGGAACGGCGTAAGGAGTTCGTGGTAAATTAGGGTGCTTGGTGAAATAGATCATCAAGCACCTCTTTCATTGAGGCTCAACTATGGGACCAGACGAGCTCTATAAACTTGGATTTGACGCGCGGTGCGAAGGGCGCTATGACGAAGCTCGTCAATACTTCTTGCAAGTCCTTGGTCAGGATCAGAAGAACGCGAATGCTGCCTGGCAACTTGGCCTAGTACTAGGGTTCGAAGGCGAGTTCGAAGAATCGATGAAGCTCCTCGGCTTAGTAGTCAAAGCCAATCCCGATCACATCAGTGCGCGCTACGACCTCGCGATGACCCAAATGATGATGGGCGAAATGGACGAAGCATGTGCGAATTTTAAAGAAGTTCTTCGGCAAAATCCTGCTCACGAAGATGCCAATCGGCAAGTCATCTACTGCCCAGACTAACCACGGGTCGCGATGAAGAGCCTCCTTCAGAAGCACGGGATTCCAGTCGCCATCGTTGCGATCCTCTGTTCCCTGCCGAGTCTTTACTTTTTGTTCTCCGGTCGTCTGCCCGGGAATTGGGACGTCTTCAACGCGCTTCTCACCGGTCAAAGTCCACCCAATCGGCCGTATGACATCCTTCAGTCGGACGCGTGCCTTCAGTTTTACTTGTGGCGCGATTTAGTCTTTGAGTCTTGGCGTCACTTTGAAGTTCCGACCTGGAATCCGTACGTTCTCGGCGGGGCACCCTTGCTCGCCAATTCCCAATCTGGTGCTCTTTACCCTCCTCATATCCTTGTCGGAATTCTTGGCATCCCAACCGGGGTTGGGATCAACCTCCTCGGCGTTTTTCACCAGATGGTGTTTGGAATCGGGATGTACGCGGTTCTGATCCAACTTTGCCGAGACAGCGAAGAGAAACAGATTCTTGCTGGGACCGGAGCGATCACCGCAAGCCTCAGCATGTTCATGATCCAATGGCTCTCGATTCCGAGCGTCGGAACAACTCTGGCTTGGTTGCCTTGGATTTTGGTGGGGATACTCCAGTTCTTTGAGGGATGTCGGCACTGGAGGGCTTGGATTTTCGTTGGTCTTGGATCTTGTTTGATGATCCTTGGCGGGCACCTTCAGTTTGCGGCTTACGGGTTCATCGGTGCTTTTGTGTGGGGCGTCAGCTTTTGCGCGACGCACTCTGCATGGAAATTCTCCTGGAAACCATTACTAGCAGTTGTTGCTGGGATCATTCTTTCTTGGCCGCAACTTGGTAAGGTTCTGGAATTTAGTCAGGAAAGCCACCGCAGGGCTCCAGCAATTGCGGAGGGATGGAAGGCGTACGCTGGATCCACGGCCGAGGGGCCGGACTTTGCATATCTGTTTAACCCGATCGCTAGAGGTACCATGAGTGATCCGTTAGCTGATACTGCTTTGCCAACCTTCATGCCCGCGCTCACAAAGCCATGGAAGAACACCGCCGACCTGGCGATCAACGTTTCGCCGATCTTGTTTGTTGCGATGCTGATTGGGTTTCGGAAAAGCTTGAAAACTTCCCTCCCAGGCATCGTGGTCGCGCTGACTGGGCTTCTGCTCATCCTGCCCAGTCCCTTGCTCCAGGCGATGTATTTCTCATTCCCAGGCTGGTCTGCAACGGGTAGCCCCGGAAGGGCGGCTTGTTTGATGGTGCTTGGGGTAGTTCTTGCTGGAATTCCTGCCCTCGGGGGAATGAGAAAGTCCCAAAACGAGGAAGATAAGATCAGCCCTCCAGAATTTTCAAAGTCAGGCTTGGTAATCATTACTAGCCTCGCATTCACGATTGCCATTTGGTCAATCTTCTTCCCGAGCCCATTCCCAAACATCTCAGACTCTGAACCTCTGGGAATTGCGATCCAAATGGAGAGTGCCAATCAGTTCGGTGGAAATTTGGGAATCGGTTTCATCCTTGTTGTTGGTGTGATCGCGGCGGTCGTCAGCTCCGCCCGAGATCTGCGAAAGGCTTGCGGGATAACTCTCGGATTTGTCCTATTAGTTGCGATCACTCACTCACCTCCGTCTGGACCTGCTCCCAGCCTCACATCAAATGTCAGCGGGAACGAACGTTTTGCGTTCGTAAACACCCAGCCCAACTTCCTGCAAGCTCCAACCGACAAGAATCTCCCCAACCTCCCTGCCCTGAACCGAACAATGATCATCAATGGCTATGACTCGCTGGTAAGCCGGGACACCGTCGAAATGCTCCGAGAGATCAACGGCGAAGACCCTGCCGCACTTGTAAATGGCAATATGATGTTGATCAAGCAAATTGCCAATCTTGATGCCCTTAAAGAAGCCGGAGTCACGAAACTCGTTGCAAAAGACGGGACGGTGCAGGACATCGGAGGACCCGGAATCGCTAGCCTCAATGGCGTACCGGTCACGAACTTTGAGATTGTGCGGAACAGGTGCACAATAAGAGACCCCGGAGCAGGAGAACTCATCGTTCGAATGCGAAACATCAAGGGCTGGAAAGCGCTTGTGGACGGAAAAACAATGGACATCCCAACCGGTCGTTGGATCATGCTCACGCTCCCACCGCGAATAAAGATAGTCGAGTTACGCTACGCACCTTAAGGCGCAGATTCAACTGGCGGAGCCGTAAATGGCGTCATCCCCTGATCCTTGGCGATCTTTCCTGACCCCAACAATCCAAAAATCGCTAAGCCCAAAACGACGCGGTAAACGATAAAGACCAAGTTGCTCTTGGTCTGCAAGAACTTCATCAAAAACGCGATGCAGGCATAGCCGACCACAAAGGACGCAACATTCGCCGCAATCAATGGCACGATGATCTCCGAGAGCTGATCCTTGCTCTTATAGGCTGTATAAACTGCGGCCAAGAAGATACTCGGCACACTCAGCAGGAATGAAAATCGTGCCGCTGTCGCACGGTCTAGACCCAGGAACATCCCACCCGTAATCGTGCTTCCCGAACGGGAGCAGCCAGGTATCAACGCCATAGCCTGCCAGAGCCCTACCATTAGGCCATCTTTCGGGGTGACAGACTCTAAATTCCTGTTTTGCGAACCGCGCCATTCAGCGATCCCGAGAAGGATCGCCATGAAAATGAGCATCCCCGCCACGATCTCTAGGGAACGCAGGTTGGTCTCGATATTATCCTTAAAGATGAAGCCAAAAACGATGATTGAGATCGAGCCGATCGCAATCGCATTCCCCATTTTTGCTTCGTGGGTTTGCCGTAGTTCTGGCTTAGAAAGACTTGCCACCCATCCGCCGAAGAACTGCTTCAGATCCTTCCAAAAGTAGATTAAAACCGCGAGTAGAGTACCAAGCTGAATGTTTGCGGTAAAGGCTGCTCCAGGGTCCTCCCAGCCCAAAAGCGCGGGGGCAATTCTGATGTGAGCGGAGCTAGAAATAGGCAAGAATTCCGTTAATCCTTGAATAATTCCAAGGATAATCGCTTGGATCAGGTCCATAGCGGTTCCACCGGACTCTCAACCCCAAGCCGCTTCAGAAGCTGGTACCGAATGCGCTCGCTCGCTCGACCATCGCCATAAGGACTTCGGGCTTGAGCCATTGATCGATAGGCATCAACATTCTGCAATAGCGGCCGAGCCGTACCCAAAATCATCTCTGGGTTCGTCCCTACAAGCTTGGCGACCCCAGCCTCAACCCCTTCAGGACGCTCAGTGCTATCTCGAAGGACAAGTACCGGAATCCCAAAGCTAGGAGCCTCTTCCTGAACTCCACCAGAATCGCTCAAGATAAGAGAAGAGCGCTGCATCAACTTAACGAACGGTGCGTAATCGGGCGGCTCGATCAAACGAACACGGTCCTTTCCGTCGAGAACTTCTTTCAGAGTTGCTCGAACCAGTGGATTCTTGTGCATCGCGACAACAAGCAGGATGTCCGGAAATTCTTCGACAAGCTTAAGGCAGGTCTCGGCGATTCGTTGCTGAGGCTCACCCCAATTCTCACGTCGGTGGGTCGTGACCAACACAACTCGACCTAAATGATCAGCAAATGGAGCGTCCTGAACTTTTTTTGCAACGTACTCAACGGCATCAATCCCGGTGTTTCCAGTGACAAAAATTGTCTCCGGATCGGTGTGGGTCAAGAGTAAATTCTTAGCACTCCGCTCAGTCGGAGCGAAGTGTAGCGTACTCAGCTGAGCCACCGCACGGCGGTTGAACTCCTCAGGAAACGGCTCATGAATTGAGGCCGTTCGGAGGCCAGCTTCAACGTGCGCAAATGGAATTCGGCGATAAAAAGCAGCAAGAGCAGCGACAAATGTGGTGGTCGTATCGCCCTGTGCGACGACCCATGCAGGCTGAATTTCATCCAGAATCCGATCAATTCCCTCCAAGGCCCTTGTCGTGACCTGAGCCAATGATTGCCCAAGAGTCATGATATCCAAATCATGGTCTGCCTTTAGATCAAAGGCATCCAGAGCCTGAGTGAGCATTTCTCGATGCTGACCAGTGGAAATCAGGACGGTTTCGACCTGATCACTGAACCGCCTAAGCTCCCGCACTACCGGTGCGGACTTAATTGCATCAGGCCGAGTGCCAACGATACAAGCGATCTTTGGTTTACCCACGATTCGCCACCGCAATAATTAAAATGCTACTCGTCATCAAACCTCCTAAGTAAAGCACGATCACGGTCTTCTTTGCACCAAGACCTCGATTCAGAAGCTGATGATGGAGGTGCCTTTTATCACCCAGGTAAATCGGCACGCCGGCTCGCAATCTTCGGATCGTGACTTGGATAGCATCAACCAACGGGACGCTGAAGATCAAAAAAGGAACGAACCATGACCAACCTCCGGCGACTTTTGCGGGACCCAAGATGCTCAAACATGCCAGCAAAAAACCTAGACCTTGCGATCCGCCTGTACCCATGAAAATCTTTGCCGGATTCCAGTTCCAGCGTAAGAATCCGATACATGCGCCAGCGACTCCGGCTGAAAGCACTACTACATGAGGACTTCCCCCAGCCCCAAGAGCGGTGACAATGGCAATCGAAATCGCTGCAATCGCGGAGAGACCGCTCGCCAGACCATCTACACCGTCAATTGTGTCCATCGTTTTGGTCACGACGAAGAGATAAACGAAGGTCAGGAAAACAGAAACAACAACCGGGAAATAAGCATATCCAGTTGGAGTTCCCAGAATTGGAGTCGTATATCTCTCGATAAATACTCGTGGTTCATTCGGCGATCCGGCAAAGACAAATTGCACCCCGATCGCGGCGACCAACATGATAACAGCCTGTCGACGCGCAGAAAAAGATTGCAGATCATCAATCGTCCCGATGTATACAAGAACCAAAGTCGCGACCATGGTGCCAAGAATGGCGAGCGGAACCGCACCAACGGCTGGCAAAACTAGGCAGGAAGCCAAAATTCCAACAAAAATTCCAACCCCACCCCAACGTGGGATAGGTTCGACGTGAACGCGTCGATCATCTCGCTTTGGATCGTCAACTGCCCCTTTCGCAATCGCAAATTTTCGGACCGAAGGCACTACGCCAATGGTGACAAGAGCCGCTATGAAGAACGCAATGAGCGGCAATCCCCAACTTGGGAGAGAAGAGATTGATTCAGATTGCGCGACCAGAAATTTCAAGCAGGAGTTCCTTCATTCACATTTGCCGTGTAGCGAATCAGCTCGACTTCGGCATCTTTAAACAGTTCAATTGAGAAATCATCGGGATAATCACCTTCGTAAATCACCTTTAAAATTCCCGCGTTGATGATCATTTTCGCACACATATTGCAGGGCTGGCAAGAAACATACATTGTCGCGCCTTCGCAAGCAACCCCGATCATTGCGGCTTGTAGGAGCGCATTTTGCTCAGCGTGGAGGCTACGAATGCAGTGCCCTGCCCGCATACAGCCTTGAGGATAGTCGTTGAGGTGGCCGTCTTCGGGACAGTGCGAGAGGCCTCTCGGGGCGCCGTTGTATCCCGTTGCCAATATCCGACGATCTCGCACGATGACCGCGCCAACCTGCCGACGGGGGCAAGTCGCCCGCGTCTTCACGAGATGCGCGATCTCGATAAAGTACGTATCCCAGCTCGGCCTTTCCGACATGCTCAAATTATGGCGCGTGATCCTTTTGGTATGTTTTAGCGTTCCGACTTTTTAGGGACAAAGTGGGATCTTTAACTTGACGTGATGCGCCCAGCGTAGGAATTTGTGGATATGCAAGGACTCCCAGCTGGGAGTCCTTACGAGAATGTGAGTTCGTAAACTCGAATGATCTTGTCAAGTCCACCGGCGGCCAAGAACTGTCCATCGGAACTAAACGCCACGGTGGAAAGCGGCTGAGCGGACGCTTCGATTTTTCCGTGGCCACGGCCTTGTAGCACGTTCCAAAGGTAAACCACACCATCGCGGCTCGCGGAAGCCAAAAGTTGTCCTTGCGGATGGAAAGCCAACGACTCAATCGGCTTTTCATGCCCGAAGAAGGTCTTGATCAAGTCATTGTCGCCTAGTCGGAAGATACGAATCGAGCGATCAACGGCGGCAACCGCAATCATCCTGCTATCAGGGCTAAAGGCAAGTGCGGTAACCGTCGACCGAACAGAATCAAAACTATGCAGAAGCTTTCCGGTAACGGCGCTCCAAATCTTGACCGTTGCATCAGCGGAACCAGAGGCGAGATATTTTCCATCTGGGGACCAAACAACAGCGGTCACACTTTGGTCGTGCTTATTTCCTACGAAAATGCAGTCCCCAGTAGCAGATTTACAAACCTGAACCAAAGAGTGAAGGGATCCAAGAGCAACCTTTGCACCGTCTGGCGCGATTCCGGTGCAACAAATCCACTCAAGTGGGCTATTGCGCCATGTGACGACTTCCCCGCTCTGGATCTGCCAAACAGAAATCAAGCTTTCCGAGCAACCAGCCGCAACGATCTTATCGCCTCCGATCGGATGAACGATGTTGACTACTCCACCCTCAAGGCGCAGAGATCGGCGAACCTCAAACCCCTTGTTCCACCATAGAATCTGGTTATCAAATGAGCTAGAGATCAGCTGATTCGTATCAGGTTCGAATGCCAGGGAGTAGATCGGGGTGCGGTGATCCTTCAGGCGATACGCAAGGCGAACGCTTACAGAATCGCGAGATACAGGCTCATCCTCCACGACAGCATGCGTGCTGACGCCGGGGGCTCCAAAGAGTTGAGTATCGTATTCCATGCGACGCGCTGGATCATTGAGCGTTTCAAACGCCATATTGATCTGCGCCATCCGTTCGTGCGCCCGAGGATCAGGATTGACATCGGGGTGATATGCTCGCGCCAACCGGCGATATGCATTGCGCAACTGGACAGATTTCGCCTTGGGATCGACACCGAGAATATCGTAAAGACTTGCCACGTTAACAAGAATCATTATGCCGTTCGCGATGCGCTAAAGTCTACGTTTTGAATTCAAAAAGTCAAAGGAATCGTAACTTTTCTGGGTATTCGCAAGCGCACCCTGGGCATGGGTCCTTAACAATTCACTTTTTGCGAGATCGTTAGTGCAGGCTGGGGCACCCATGGAGCTAACCAAATGGGGCGGATTAGTTGGGCTAACCCAAAAAGGCCAGAACGGAATCCGGATTACTTCTGACTTTCGGCAACGGATTGAAGTCGATTCCAATTGTCAATCAAATCCATCCATGCCTGCTTTGCGGCAGCGTCGCCTTTGCTGGCAGCCTTTTTCGCTTCGGATTCAAGCCACTCCCGATGCTTGGGCAAATCATTCCAAGCCTTCGTCACTACGGGCAAAGCGATCGCGCGAATGACTTGACTCGAATCTGCGAGGGTCTTCTCGATCCAAACTTTGACTTCCGGGTCAAGGATTCCGCCACTGCTAATCTTTGTGAGCATTGCCTGAGCTTCTTGCGCAGCTGCAATCGCGCGTTGCTTTTCTCCGGTCGGATCAACTTGCTGCTTCGCCGCGTTGGTTGCATCCGCAACGACCGCATTCGTTTTTTGCTGAACTGCCTGCTCGGCAGACTCACATCCAACCAAGACCAATCCCAAAAGAAGTAATAGCGCAGATTCGTGTTTCATGTCTCGACTCGTTTAACGAGATAAGTTAGTCCGGAGTTCCCGGGGTGGGTCTTTTCGCCTGGTTCAGCTTGACGGATAGCTTCAATTTTCGCTTTGTTACCTCGTTCGTTTCCAACGACTTCACCTCGGAGTCAGCTAGCCCCTCCATCGTGTATGCATCCACCAAGCCACGCCCTGTATCGAAGAGCACCTCCCCCGTAGCGGTCATTCGCGTCGTCACTTCGTTCGAAGCATCTGCTTTTTCCGTCACGACTTGCATCGCAGAATCCTCCAGAACCGCATAACTCTGGTCAATACGAATACTAATCCTTGCAATCTGCTCCTCGATGCTAGAAAGGGTGCAAACGTACTTCATCAAACTTCCGCCAAAGGGCTTTTCAAAGGACCAAGACTTTCCAATCTCCAAAGGTCCCTTTGGGAACACGACCGGGAGGTAACTGATATCCGGAAATCGCTGGATGTCCAGGCCAGGGAGCTTGATCGGAAGATCTTTCTTGGGAGCATCGGAAGACTGAATCGTGCCATCGGCGAGCAACTCAATCGTAGTCTTTGGGAAAAAGTCCTGCACATTTTCCAGTCCAAGAGGGAGCTTCGACCCGTTAAAGACGAATTCCGCCCTCGAGAGCTCACTGAACGCCTTTTGTTGTCCTTCCTTCGCCGCCTTCAACCCTTCGAGCCGAAAGCCAAGGTTCACTACGGCCTTCCCTTCTTGACCACCTAGGATGGGAATCGTGCCATCAAACGCGACGGTAAGGTCGTAGTCTCGAACAACCCCGGGCGTAAGCTGGTATCCGAGGACAAGTGCGAGGGCAACGGATTGCATAGACCTAAATTATGCCCGAGCTAGAATCTCAATTGATACGTTTTGCGGTGTGATTCTCCAGTTATGGTAGTGCCGTATTGAGACCCGTCATAATACGAGGCATGATCGAACCAAGTGCGCTGCCCGTCGGCACGATGCTGGGAAGTCGGTACCGCGTCGAAAGCTTGCTTGGGCGAGGAGGATTTGCGATCACCTATCTCGCTCAGGACCTTCGTTACGACCTGACCATCGTCATCAAAGAACTTGCACCGTCCGGCGCGATCCGCGATAAATCGCTCCGAATCACCTTTCCCGGAGATCGTCCGTCAGCGATCAGGTTGATGGGCCAGTTTCGCGATGAGGTTACAACCCTCCGAAAACTTCATATCAAGGGAGTTATTCGCCCCATCGAGGCTTTTAGCGCGCTCGGCACGGCCTACTATGTGATGCCTCACTTCGCAGATTCCTCCACGGCAGAAGAAGTAGTCCTAAAATCCGGCCCACTTGGATGTGCACCTGCTGAGGAGCTCTTCATTCAGTTGCTGAAGACGCTAAATGAGGTTCATGCTCAAGGGGTCTTGCATCGGGACATTAAGCCCAGCAACATCTTGATCTCTGCGGACGGCGACGTCTTCCTGATTGACTTTGGCTCGGCTCGGCAGTGGCTGATGGACGTGACTCAGCGACATACCGTGGAATTTACACCTGGATTCGCTCCCATCGAACAACTCACCGAAGAGGCAAAGCGTGGACCTGGGACAGACCTTTATGGACTCTGCGCAACAATGTTCTACCTTTTGACAGGGAGAATTCCGCCGGTTCCAGGCGAGGACGTCCCAGCTCTCGATTATATACGCCCGGATATCCGACCAGCTTTCGCTTTGGCCATTGCATCGGGGCTTGCCCTCCGACTAGCGGACCGACCACGGGATGCTGACGAAATGCTGAAGATGCTCGAGCCCGAGCTCCCTACTGAACAAGAAGAGTTGAGCTTCGAAGATTTAGACGAACTTCTCCATCAGGCCAGAAAAGTCAAAATTGGAAAGCTGGAGTGTCCGTCTTGCCTAGGGATCATCTTCTCTCCTTCACCCGGCAAGGCAAACACTTGCATCGTGTGCCGGGCAAGCCGGCTAGAAAAACGACACTTCGATTCAAGGACATGTCCTACTTGCAAGTTCGGGATTTTGCACAAAAAGCTGAATGAAAATCCCCTCAGGTGGTGCCCTACTTGTAAGGTAGGCAAGCTGGAAAGACGGGCAAAGGTCCTTAGAAAGGGGACCCTCACTTGCCAAAAGTGTGAAGCTACGTTTAAGGAAACTAAGATTGGGTTAGAAGATGCTGACGGCGTAAACCAGTCTTTGGCAGATTGGCGGACCTTATCCGGGCGCTCACCAGAAACGTGGGAATGCGACCAGTGCTTCACCCAGCTTGATTCTGCCGACGACGGGAGATGGGTCCTTGCGTATCCCGAATCCAAAGAGTACACAGCTTTCTACCCTGATGAATGGGCACGCATCGCGGCTGGCGCTGATCCCGGAGCGGGCAACCTACGGTGCGAAACCTGTCATGCAGAGTATTTCGCAGATCATGGCAAAACCACGTTGATCCACTACAGCAAGGACCCATTTGGAACGGGTGAGATATTCCTCGGGCAAGTCGTGACGGATAACCAAATGCGGTGGATTGCAGCGGGAAAGAGTAGTGGACAGCCCGGCTGGCTTTGCGAGGAATGCGACACAGAATTTGATCTTGATGGTGAGCACATCATCCTTGTTCACTCGCCAAATCCTCAATTAAAAAACTTGAGTGGTGAGTCCCACGACCGGACGACCTGGCGTAGAATCGCCTTGAGGTTGCCAATTGCATTGGAAGAGCCCGAACTCGAGAGCAAAATTGAGCTTAAACTACGGGAATCCTGGATTTGCGGAGACCTTGCAGAGGATGTATTCTGGAAAGGTTCAGTGACGATTTTGAAGGAATCAAAGCCCATCGTGGCTGGGACCAGCGGCATTACACTCGGCAAACTGTTGCGCAAGTCGCATCACCAATGGGCTGATTTTTCCAGCTTCTCCAACATTGACGACGAAAGTGCTCGGGTAAACTGGACGAGTGGCGAATCAAGCACTTGGCACCTCGAACCGCACGAAATTACGATCAAGCTCCCTCGAAGCCAACGCACCCTACCACTAACCGCCAAGGAATTCGCGGAGCGAGCAAATCGTCAGATCGGGCTCCTGTCAGAGTGAGACGATCCTACTGCGAAAGGCGATGAAGTCTCTCAAGCCTCTCTGGCTCAGTTTTCGAAAGCCAACCGTCAAGAGAGAGCAGGGCAAACGCCTTCGCAAATTCCGGCTCGGATTCCGCGATCTGGCCGGTTGCAAAAAGATTCTCTGCAATCTCTTCATGGACATACCCGTCCCCTTCTTCCAGGTCCATCAAAATCTCTAGAGCTTCTGGATGGCGATCCATCGCTCGAAGGGTCCGCGCGACGCTGTACCAAGCGATATGAAGCTGAGTCGGGTGAGCTTGTGCCTGGCGGAATTCTACCGCTTCCCCAAAAATCTCCAGCGCTTTTTCATATTGCATCAAATCGAAGTAGGTCCATCCCAAATTATTGAGGAGACTGCCCCTCCATGCCTGGGCACGGGGATCAGGGCTCTGGCGGGCAACTTCTAATGCCTGCTCGTTGAGGGTAAGAGCTTCAGCTCCGGACTCCAAGATCGCATTCATATGAAGCGCATCCACTTTTTGATCATCCTCGCCGACCAGAATTGCTTGATCAAAAAACGGTCTCGCTTGGTGCCGGTCTCCAGCGGAGTTATAAGTCCTTCCGCGCTCCAGGCAATACGCCGCCAGAGCCCTATCTCGAAGATCCGGGTCACCTTCTATTCCATTGAGAGTCTGATGGGCGGAATCAAAATCCTGTCTAAGCGAAAAGGTCCTTGCAATTTGAGCTCTTATCTCAAGCAAGGCCGCCTGGACATCTTGCGATGCTAAACCAAATTTTTGTTGTCCCTCTGGAGTGTTTAAGAGAGAGAGCAATTGCTCAAACCGTTGCTGACTTGAGGCTGGATCACCGTAGTCCCAGTATTGGCGTACATCAAACATTTCCTCAGAGATACCCGATTCAATGAACTAGTAGCTTCGTGTACGCTACTAAGCGTCCATCTATACTTTTTAGTAAAAATTGTGTACTCCTGGGAACTTTACCGACCTCTTAGGGGTTGTATCAGTCATAAGGAAACCTATCAGGATGAACACAATTCTGCCCAACCCAACCCAAACTGACCAGTTTGTAGCGCAAATGGAACGGACCCATAAAAAGGTCTATAACCTTGCCTACCGACTTTCCATGAACAAGCAAGACGCTGAAGACTTGACTCAGGAAGCATTTTTCCGAGCATATCGGAGCTTTGCGGACTACGAAGGCGATCGTCCATTTGAAAACTGGATTCTTCGCATTGTCACTCGTCTCTTTTTGGATCTGAAGCGAGCGCGCCGACGACGTGTCCAAACATCGTCGTATGATGCTCCGAAGCGTGCGCTGGGAAGCGACGATCAGCTCTTTATTGAACCGGCAGACCCGAATTCGAACACCGAATCAATGCTGTTTGAGGGAACCCTCAGCGAAGAAATGGAAGAAGCGATTGCGCAGTTGAAGCCCGAACACCGGACGCTCGTGATCCTCGCCGACGTGGAGCAAATGCCCTACGGAGAAATCGCCGAAATGCTCAATGTGCCAATCGGAACCGTGCGTTCGCGCCTGCACCGCTCACACAAAAAGCTTCGCGCTCTGTTAGAGGCAAAGAAGCCGGAACGATTCCTTTCTGCTTCTCAAACACTCGCACCAGGCTTTTAAATCCCTCCTCTCCAAGAAGAAACCCCCATCGCTTAACATGGGGGTTCTTTCTTTTCGTCAGGCCAGACAGTTTTTTACTTTGCGCGAGGATTTTTCTTCCTGATAATCTCCATCGCCTTTTGCATCTGATTATCAGTCTTCGCATCGCCCAGCGAAACGTCGGGCTTCAAACTCAGCTCGACTTCATACTCAGGCTTGATTCCACCGCTTACGTACTGACCGTCCTCATCCACCTTGCGCGAAATATCGTCTCCACTCGGGAGAGCATAATGCGCGATCGTGACTTTTGCCGTCGTTCCGCCTGCAATAGGAATCACGTTCTGAACAGATGCCTTGCCGTATGTGTGCTCACCAACCAAAGTGGCGAGCTTATAATCCCGGAGACAACCCGCAAAGATTTCTGCGGCAGATGCTGAGTTCTCGTTTACGAGGACAACAACTGGGTACTTGAAGTCACGAAGCATTCCACCTGGAGTGCGAACAACTTCCTCGGCTTCCCCTCGCCGGCGCATGGTGACCACGGTTGCGAACTCCTTGAATCCTGCAATCATCATCTGAGCAGTTTCGAGCAAGCCTCCGCCATTGTTACGCATGTCGATGATTAGTCCTTGGATGCCCTGTCGCTCCAAGTCGTTGATAGAATCGAAAAATTCGGTGTGCGTCTTCTGGTCGAACCCAGTCACAAGAAGGTATCCAATGTTTGAACTCTCAATGACATTTCCATCTGCACTTGGCGGGTTAATCTTTCCTCGCACTACGGCGTACTCGATGGTCTTATTTCCACCTCGTAGGACCTTCACTTTTACAGTGGAGCCGACTTTGCCCTTGATCTTTGAAACGATTTGATCGGTGGTTTGCCCCCCGACACTTTCCCCGTTGACACCAATTATGATGTCACCGGACTTAATACCAATTTTGAAAGCAGGACCTTCCTTGAAAACTTGGATCACTTTCACACCGAGCGAATCGGGAGCTAACCTGGCACCGACTCCACCAAAAGAGTCTTGCCCCATCGTGACCTTTGTGAATTCGCGAGTCACATAGGGGTCGAAGAAGTTCGTATGCGGATCGCCCAGGGCGGTAAGCATGCCGTCCATTCCAGAATACAGAACCTGTTCTTGGTTGACTTTCCTTGAATAGCTTGCGGAAATTCGATTGTATTCCCCAACAAAAAGTTCGGTTGGCTTCTTTTGAGCGGCCTTGGGGGCATTCGTACGAGTTAAACTTTGGAAAGCCCCTGGATTAACCTTCCCTGTCGAAGTGAGATCAGACCATGCAAATCCCACCGCAAATGCTGCGGAAACTCCGGCTGCGACAGCTAAAATTCTTACTCCGACGTTCATTGATTCACCAATTCCTTGTTAACAACTTCTGCGGTGAGCGGCAAAGGGGCCTTACCTAGCTGGAACCAGCCGATCGGTAGTGTATATCCGCTTCCATCTTGGAGCTGAACAATTTCGACGCGCATGACCGGCTTCTTTCCTCGACCCTCAATAGTCACCAAGTCAGAATGTTGAAGAGCATCCGCAAACGCGAGCGAAAGGTTATCTTGCTCTGGACCAAGAATGACTTTGAGCGGTTTCTTCAATAGGCCCTCACCTTTGATTTGAAACGGCTTCGGTTTATCGCCGCGATCGGTAGCGATCGTCCCGTAGGCGCCGGTCGGAAGCAGAACTTCGAGGCACCTGATCATGGCATTTGCATCTCCAGCACCAGAGTTTCGAAGATCCAGCACCAAGTCACTTCCAAGGGCTTTTCTCAGCTCGTTCTCGACGCCAGCATAAAACCTGAGTTCGTGCCCTGATTCTGATTTGCTGAATCCTGGAACCGTCAGTTCAGCTCGCTTGATACTGCCCGACTTCACTTCACCAGCTATCCCACTGCGCCATGAGAGGTTTAGAACGTCACCCTTACCTGTGGTCAGCTTATCTCGGACTTTTGCCGGCGCGATGCTGGATTTGGATTTATCTCGAAGTTCTTTCCGGATCCGGACGTACTCCGCTTCGGACAGCTTTCCGGTGCGAATCTTATCGCTGAGTTTTTCGAAGTCCTTCATACTCCGGGAACTTAGAACCCACTTCTTTTCGACGCTCTCAACGATGTCGCCGACTTTTAGACCAGCCTTCTCAGCTGGTGATCCAGGCATCACGGCAGAAATCACCACATCAGGAATAAGCGCGTTCGCATCGTAGGCATCCTCCTCGATAGCGAGTTCCTCATCACTCTCTTCTTCGGTTGCTTTCCGGTAGGCGGCGATCATTTTTTCTCGCGCTTTCCTGTACTTTTCAAGTTCTACTTGATCGTATCGGAACGAGACTTCAACTCCAATCCCGGAATAGTTTCCTTTCCGCATATCCTGGAAGACTGTAAACTCGTCCTTATCCATGTAGTTTGCGTCTGGGTCACTGAGGCTCGTGACCATGCCCTTGATTCCACCGACGGCCAGCTTCTCCTCATCTGTGACGGGGTCAACGTAGTTCGCCTTCAGGACTTCCATAAGCCGGTAGAACATATCACCGGCACCGACGCTTCCGGCCGCAGGCTTATCTATGCTTGCCAATAAGGTGCTTGAATCCATCATTTGAGGGCCGAGTCCAGCTGATCTGAGTTCGATGTGTTCGCGCGCGTAACGACCACCCATCGCCGAACCAAGCACCGCGACTGCCGCGATCCATGGCCAAAAAGCAAACTTCTTTTGAGAATTCATGCGTACCTTGTTATACATCTTTTGAACCTAGGAAGGTTCCGCCGAGCATGGTTGACTGAAAAGATTGTCGGGGAGTTCGTCCCCGTTCCACCCTGGCAGACTCGCCAGCTTATTCACCGCGGAACTGCCGGAACAACGCGGTTACCTTTTTGACGTAATTTTGCGTTTCCTTAAATGGTGGAACCCCGCCGTACTTGCGAACATTGCCATCGCCGGCATTATATCCAGCCAAAGCTAAAATCAAGGTCTGCTCCGGATCACCGTCGGTCTTCTTGTGATACAAGTTCAGATGTCTGCGAATTAAGAAGCAAGTTCCATAGATATTTTCGATGGGATCAAACGCGCTCGAGATTCCGGTTTCCTTTACATTGACCGGCATCAATTGACCAAGGCCCATTGCCCCTGCCCGACTTACCAGATTGGGTCGGAAGTGGCTCTCGGTGTTGATAATCGCCATAATCAGCCGAGCATCCAGATCAAACTGGAGCGAATACCCAATGATCGCTCGACCGATTTGCTCGCTAAGCGTATCGCCCAGTTTCGGATTGACCTTACGAATATGGGCAACATAGTATGGAAGTGCTTCATTGATTGGAAGTCCATCAAGTGCAGCGGCGGACTTGGCAGAGACTGTGACCACAGGTTCTTTCGGCTCCGGTGTGGAGCCACCTGGGATATTTCCCTCCATCCTCGGTGGACGACCGCCGCTTCGTGAGGCGCTCGTCTTTCTTTTGACGACTTCTGATTTCACGGCTTTGGGTTGATTTTTTAACTCCCAATCAGCAAAAACATTTTCCGGTACGGCGTTGACAAATAGAGCTTCGTACGCGGACAGCTCGTCTGCTCTGTTCAATTTGACGATCATTCGCACCGAATTACCACCGTTCGTAAGCCATTCGGGAATTTTTTCTCCAGAAACCTGAAGCTTTGCGCCGCCCTTCAAAGCAAGCATTAGGGTGATCTCATCGCCCATCCGAATGGAACCCTTGACTTCTACCTGAAGCTCCACGGCCTTCGCACCCATGAACGAACCAAATGCTGATTGAGAGAGAGGGGCGGTGATTTTGCTCGCATTCCGCGAGGCAAGGTAACCCTTCAATTCCTGAGCGTGACCGATAGCGGCTGCCGTCAACAACAGTAGGAATGGGATGGACTTGCGAAACACTTGCATCAAGACTCCAAATTGTCCGCTCGACGATTCTCGACTTCAAGAAAGGTGGCGGTGAGATCGAGATTCGAACTCGAGAACCGGAAAACCAGTTACCCACTTAGCAGGCGGGCGCTTTAGACCACTCAGCCATCTCACCGTGATGGACGGGAGAATACCCAACATCCGTTCTGATTTGCACCAAAGGATCGGGTACCGTTTGAAAATGGGAAACGATGACCGCCCGAATCGTTGGTACCAGCTCTTTTTTGGGCTTGTCATCTTCTCGATCCTTGGTTCGCTGGCGGAGCGCCTTTTGGGTACCGATCCCGGCCTGATCAAGCCCATTGCCGGAGCAGCGACGCTTTGTTCAGGCGTAATGGCGTTACTAACCCAAATCGCCCGGGATGAATCTAGTTCCAATGCAATTAAGGCGTTCACTGGATTAGTCTTTATTGGGGCAGGATCCGAAATACTCGGAATCTATACTGGACTTCCTTTCGGCAAATATGCTTACACGGATGCTTGGGCACCCGTCGTGGTGTTACCAGGAGGGCACTTTTTTCCTGTGTTGCTTCCACTAGCTTGGGTGATGATGGTCGCGAGTGGATATGCGATTACGGCAAGAGTAATTTCCGGTTTCTGGGCGATTTTCCTCTGTGCTTTGCTTGCAACCCTCGCCGATCTACCGCTCGAATTCGCCGTGATCCATTCTCTCAAGTACTGGACATGGCTTGACACGTCGTGGCCAATCGGGGATGTCGGTTTTGGTGTGCCACTATTGAATTCTGTAGGCTGGTTTGTGACCTCGTTTCTGGGAGCGATGGTGCTTTCACGCTTCGCGCCTCCATCCGAAAGCTCCAGAAATATAGCTGTGCGGGTCCTTGGCATCCTGACTCTATTGATGGTCGCCCTCAGCTTTATTGCCCAGTTGCCCGTGATAAAGCGATAATCGTCAGAAACGCACGGAGTCGAGAGACGGTAGAACAAGCTTGTACTTATGGATCAACCGATTGTCATCGTTGGAGCAGGACTTGGAGGACTCGCCACCGCATTGCGGCTAGCGCATCTTGGCGAAAAAGTTCTCGTGCTTGAGAAAACCGATCAGGTCGGTGGTCGAAATCGTCGGATGCAGGTTGGACAGAGTTCCTTCGATGGCGGACCGACACTGATGATGATGCTTGATCCCTTCAAGTCGCTATTCAAAGACGTCGGCGAGAAGCTTGAGGATCACTTGGACATTGAGCTCTGCGATCCTTCTTATCGGGTTTTTTATCGGGACGGAAACCGGCTTGATGGAACGCCGAACGTCGCGAAGATGCTCGACCAAATTGAAAAGCTTTCTGGCCCAAAGGATGCGGCGAAATACCCAGTACTCATCGGCGATTTAGCGGCATTGTATGAGGCCAGCATTCCAAACTTCGTCCGAAAGAACTTCACCAACCCATTGCAGTTTTTCGGTCCGAAGCAACTCAAAATGGTCGTTGAACACGCGATGATCGGCAACCTTGCGAAACGGGTTGAGAAGTATATGGACGACCCTCGCCTGAGGATGTTATTCAGTTTTCAGACGATGTATCTCGGGTTATCCCCCTATGATGCCCCTTGGGTCTATGCGACATTGACTTACATGGAATATGGTCAGGGCATTTGGTACCCCAAGGGCGGGATGCCAGCCATCTGTGAAGCTGTAAGTGCGCTAGCGATCAAGCGCGGGGCAGATGTTCGCCTCAATACGGAAGTGTGCAAGATCGAAGGAAAGAACGTATATTTATCCGACGGAACTGTCATCGCGGCTAAGGCGATCGTGAGCAATGCGGACCTTCCGTACTCAGAACGCGTCCTCGAAAAGCGACCCAAAATTAAGAAGCGACGATTTTCGTGCTCAGCGTACGTTTTGTACTTAGACTACGAGGGTGAGTTGCCAGAACTGCTCCATCACAATGTTTTCTTTGGGCAAGATTTCAAGAAAAACTTAGATGATATCTTCCACAACAAGGCCAGGCCCGAAGATCCAGCATTTTATGCCTGCATCAGCAAACGCTCCGAACCAACTAGGGCCGAAGCGGGCCACGAAAATTTGTACCTCCTGATTCCATGCGCTAACCTAGATCGCCCATTCAATGACGAGGAAGCAACGGCATTAAAGAAAATGGTCTTTGACCGCCTAGAGCATGAGGTTGGATTTGACCGGACTAAAGTCGTGGGAGAGGCGTCTTGGTCGCCAATTGAGTGGCAAAATGAACTTAACCTTGAAAAAGGTGCTGCGTTCGGGATCTCGCATGATTTCTGGCAAAGTGCGTATTTCCGACCTGGAAACAAAGCTAAAACACAGGATGGACTCTATTATGTTGGCGCGAGCACCACGCCTGGAAATGGATTACCGATGGTGCTCATTTCTGCCGAACTCGTGGTTGACCGGATGCAGATGGACCGCCTTGTTCCCCGTCGCAATGGGTAACATCGGCATCAGTCTCCAGTGAAGTCCCTTTCAAAAAATCTTGCGATCCGGTTCCTTTTTGCCATCCTGAGCCTCATTTTCATCTCGCTCGTGACCTTTTTGGCGGATGAGATTGCCCCTGGGGATCAAGCGACCGTCGCCGCCGGTGAAAAAGCAAGCGTCGAAACGGTCAATCGGTTACGAGAGCAAATGGGCCTCAATCGTCCATGGCCAGTGCGATATGGAGAGTATGTTTCCAATGCACTAAGAGGGGACTTCGGACGAAGCTCGACTGGAAGTAAAGAGCCGGTTGCAGACATTGTCAAGCGAACGCTGCCCCTCACCGGCATCCTTGCTTTCAGCGCGACTGTCGTAGCAGCCGTTTTCGGAATTGTGTTCGGGATCATTGCTGCCCTCAAAGAGAACCGTTGGCCCGATCGATCCTTAATGTTGATTTCCACCCTTGGGGTAACTATTCCCACCTTTGTTCTTGGACCATTATTTGTACAACTTTTCGCATTAAAAATGGACGTATTGCCAGCGTATTACAATGATACGCCAGAAGGCCTATTGCTTCCGGTCATTATTCTTGCGCTCCGACCGATGGCGCAAATCACCCGGCTGATGCGATCTACAATGCTCGATGTCATGGGCATGGATTACATTCGGCTAGCCGTAGCGAAGGGAGTTCCGCCATTTCGGCTCATCACGAAGCATGCCCTAAGAAATGCGATTTTGCCTGTGATCACCGCGATTGGCAATAACTTTGGGATCTTACTCACTGGGTCGTTTATCATTGAAACTTTCTTTGGTATTCCTGGTCTTGGCTCAACCGCGATTATCGCAATCCAGGCTGGAAACTCCACCGTGATCCAGATCACTACACTCATTGCTGGCGGAATGTTTGTCCTCATCAATCTTCTGGTTGATCTCCTCAATCCATTCATTGATCCTCGCATTCGGGAGGCAATGGCGTGAAGAAGAACTGGTTAGTCAATCTAGCGATCGGGTTCCTCGTGTTCATGGTGCTCTTTGCGCTTTTCGGCCCGATGATCAAACATGATCCGCTAAAACCTGTAGGCGATTTATCACTTGGACCATCGGCTCAGTTCTGGTTCGGGACCGATGAACAGGGTCGAGACGTATTCGCTAGGGTGGCATTCGGAGCGAGGATGTCCCTCATCGTTGGTCTCACGGTCTTAACGTTGAGCTTATTGATCGGAGTCTTTGTGGGCGTGTGCGGAGTATTTGCTCCCAAGTGGATCCGAGAACCGCTCATGCGATTCACGGACGGCATGTTTGCGTTTCCGGATATCTTGCTCGCTATTTTGATCATGGGGCTTTGGAAAGCTGGACTTATTCCAGTCATCGTTGCTCTGGCGATTACGGCTTGGCCCTCAATGGCGCGGCTGATCAAAACTCAAGTTACGACCCTTAAAGAACGTGAGTTTGTTACGGCATCAATCGCCTTGGGGATGCCGACTTGGCGAGTGATTCTACGCCACATTTTGCCCCACCTGATAAGCACGGTGATAGCGGTTAGTATGATTGAGTTGTCGGGAGCGATCCTCGCCGAAAGCGCTCTCAGTTTCCTTGGGATCGGCGTTCAACCACCTACGCCAAGTTGGGGAACAATGATCAAAGATTCGCGTGAACAGCTTGAGTCGAACCCGATGCTCATCCTGTGGCCATGCCTGGCACTCAGCTTGACCATCCTAAGCCTTAATATTATCGGAGATTATCTGCGAGATCGGTTTGATCCTAAGCGTGCATCCACCTAAGCACTCTTACTTCCCGCGTTTCGGGGACTTTCGTGGATCAACCTCTGCATCTTCGCCCTCTTCCGGAGGAAGCTCGGCAAAGATCATCTTGCCGCGTTCTGTCTGGTGAACCTGATTTACGATTACCGCAACCTCGGTACCTAAGGCACGCTTTCCGCCTTCGATGACAACCATCGTGCCGTCGTCGAGGTATCCAATACCCTGCCCAAACTGAGACCCCTCCTTCATCACCACAACTTCCAGCGGTTCTCCTGGAAGCACCATCGGGCGTAGTGAAACCGAAAGATCGTTCAGGTTCAGAACTCGGACATCCTGGAGGTCAGCAACTCGATTCAAGTTGTGATCATTAGTGATGAGATCGGCTCCAAGGGCTCGCGCAAGGCGCACCAAACGCCCGTCAACACCATCACTCGCCTCCGGTGCGAGCCTGTCCTGCGAACCAACTTCTAGCGGAAACTTCGCCTGAATCTGCTTCAAAACCTCTAGCCCTCGACGACCGCGTTGACGGCGAAGGGGGTCGGAGTGATCAGCGATGTACTGGAGTTCGTTCAGAACAAACTTTGGGAGATACAGTTGTCCGTCCACGAACCCGGTCCGAGCAACGTCGTAGATTCGCCCATCAATGATCACGCTGGTATCAAGTATCTTAAAATTGGACCTTTTTCCACGTCCAAAATTCTTCGACCAAGGCAAGACATCCTCCATAGATCGCATCGCATACACGGCAATCGCGCTCAAGAAGACCATCATTGCGATGCTCAGCAATGTCCCGGAGGTCACGCCTTGGGAGTTGAACATGAACATGAACGGCACGGTGATAACGACGCCGAACAGAACCCCGATAAAGATGTTCACCTTGTCGCCGCTGTGCATTTGGTCCCATGCTCCAACGCTTCGTTCGAGCAATCGTGCGATCGAAGAACCTACCCACGCCCCAACCCCAACGCCAGCCAGGATCACCGCAAGCTGGGCAAATTGATTACTGACCGCCTTCTCGCGATCAGGAAGACCATTGTAGAGGACGCTCAGCCATTGCTGACCAAAGGTAAACGAGATGTAACCAAAAACGGCCGCACCAAAGATCAAAAAACCAACTCGAAGAAATCTCAAAATGTCATCAACTCCGGTACTTTACGTTTAGTACTTCAACTTTCGCGCGGGTGAGCACGGTGAAGAGAAAAGCCTCCTCTACGTTGCCCTGACCAAGCTTGATCCTCAGCGCGTTCTGATCGGTGCGAGGCCGAGTCGAATCAATCAAAACCCATCGCTTGCCGTCCCAACACTCATTCCAAGCATGATAGTACATCGCTTGCTGGTCATAAATCAGACCGCTGATCACCTTTGTGGGGATTCCGATAGCACGAAGAAGGGTCGCGGCGAGAATCGCGTTATCCCTGCATACTCCTTCTTTTGAATCCAGAACCTCATTTGCATCGCGTAAAACTCCAATTCCGGCATTCACCCCAATTTTTTCGCCGACCCAAATGGAAATCAGCCGCATGGCTTTGGCGGCATTGGTTTCTGTTCCAACGATTTGTTTCGCCAGATCCTTGAATCGCTTTTGATCACTGGGGATGTGCATGCTCGGCTTTAGGTAGGTTTGGGCATTGACTCCGACTTCCCCTAAAGTCTTGCTGGATTTAGGGTCAGGAAAAGTGGGATTGACCTTGAGGATGATGCTCCCATCGGGATTTTTGGTCGCGGATTGGTAGGCATCGCTGGGGATTGTCGGGAGATTCTCGCCCGAAATTTTGTAGGTCACCACGAGCGCGTTTTGTGGCTGAGGCAATCCTGGCGAAACCTTGATCGCAGCAGTTTCGCCAAGGTCAATTCGGTTGCTACCAAAGCCTGATAGGGCCACTTTCTTCTCCTCGGGAAGCATTTCCATCCCGAGCGCGCCGACGATCTTCACCACATCACCTTTCTCTGAAAAATAGATTTTGGAAGTGGACCGAGGATCGCGAACCTCAACCAAAGTCGTTTGGACCTCTTTACCGGCAATGCTCATTTTCGCCCCGCCGAGAACGGCGACTTCATTTTCCACAAGCGAGATTGTGGTTGGGTCCAAGACGTGAACTTTATAGGTTCCCTTTTGTAAGATCCCCTCGAGAACAAGCCCTGCGGTGGGATCGTCAACGACTTTGATCCCAGATGGGAGTGGAATCGTCTTCGAACTTTTTTGACCACCATTGTCGATTGCGACTTTGACTTCCTTTGCATCAAAGACCGCTGAAATGGTTTGCGTCCGCCCACTACTCGTAGTCACGAAATCCATCTTTCGAGGTCGACCATTCGCAGCGACATCGCTCCGGGATGTGATTTCCATCTCCAGGGCGGTACCCATCATCTCCGACTTTAGAACCGTTTTATTCAGCGACAGCCTTCCGGTCGTTCCTTTTGGCAGGGGCTCTTCCCAAACTCGCGAGTAGCCGATCTTCTGCCCTTCCAGGTAGATACCAAACCAGTTATCACTCGCCAGCACCGATTGGCAAATCAAAGTAATCCCAGAAAAACAAATCAGCAGTCGCTTCATCCTAAGAGATTAACTGTTTTTGGTACCGGAACGTTTCGCGAAATGAAAAATTGGATCATTCTCGCGGTAAAGTGCGTCAGGATTCAGATGCGCCACAATAAGTGCGCGTAGAATTGCAAAGTCCCGTTATGTCAAAGCTCGTCATTGTTGAATCCCCTGCGAAAGCAAAAACCATCGGCCGATTTTTAGGCTCCGGTTATGACGTGCAAGCCAGTTTTGGTCATGTTCGCGATCTTCCCGAAAGCGCTACGGACATCCCCGCCGAGTTCAAAAAACAAAAATGGGCGAAGCTAGGCGTGAACATAGACGCCGACTTTGAGCCGCTCTACATCATCCCCGATGACAAGAAGCGTCATGTCGATAACCTCAAGAAAGCGAGCAAAGGGATCAGCGAGCTCTTACTCGCGACTGATGAAGACCGCGAAGGCGAATCCATCTCTTGGCACATTCTGCAGGTCCTCAAGCTCAACAAGAACGTCAAAGTGAGCCGAATCGTTTTTCACGAGGTCACGCAAGAAGCCATCGCAGAAGCGATCCGTAACCCACGGGCCTTGGACGAAGGTCTTGTTCGGGCTCAAGAAACACGCCGAATTTTGGACAGACTAGTTGGTTACTCGCTCTCACCGTTGCTGTGGAAAAAGGTTGCCCCGAAGCTGTCCGCTGGTCGCGTGCAGTCGGTGGCAGTTAGACTCACGGTTCAGCGCGAACGTGAGCGCATGAAGTTCAGGAGTGCAGAGTATTGGGATCTCGTCGCCAAGCTTGCTCCGAACAAGGATGTGCCTTTCACCGCAAAGCTGGTGAAGGTTTCCGATCAACGCATTGCTTCCGGGAAGTCGTTTAACGCCGAGACAGGACGTCTTGATGATAAATCGCTGCACGTCACGGCGGGGATTGCGGAAGAACTTCTGGCCGCCGCAAAGGTGAGCAAGCCTTGGCTCGTCAGCGCATTGGATACTAAGCCTGGGATGGAAACCCCACCCAAGCCGTTTATGACTTCGACGCTCCAACAGGAAGCGAACCGCAAGCTTCGGTTCACATCCCGCCGCACGATGCAAATCGCCCAGAACCTTTACGAAGGTATCGATCTAGGCGGCGAACGGGTTGGTTTGATCACCTATATGCGAACGGACTCCTTGAGCCTCAGTGAAAAAGCTGTCGCCCAAGCCAGAGAAGTCATTCGCGACCTGTATGGACCTGAGTACGTCCCGGCTAAGCCCGTGATCTATAAGACAAAGGCAAAGGGTGCCCAGGAAGCCCACGAGGCAATTCGCCCAACAGATTTAGCCCGGACGCCTCAATCCGTGAAGAACTACCTGAGCAAAGAGCAGTTTGATCTGTACGAACTGATTTGGAAGCGCACGATTGCATGCCAAATGATGGCGGCTCAGCTCTTACGAACCTCGGTCGAAGTGGAAACCATCGCCGAAGGTAAATCGCTGAAGTTCAACGCAAGTGGTCGGCAGATCACTTTCCCTGGATTTCTTCGAGCTTATGTTGAAGGCAGCGACGATCCGGATTCTGAACTCGAAAGCAAGGAATCGGTTCTACCGACCCTCAACGTTGGCATGGAGTTGAACCTTATGCAGCTTGATGCCGCCGAGCACCACACAGCCCCCCCTGCCCGCTATACGGAAGCTTCTTTGGTCGGCAAGCTGGAATCAGAAGGAGTAGGAAGGCCATCCACTTACGCGAGCATTTTGGGGACGATCCAAGATCGGGGCTATGTATTCAAGCGCGGGAACGAACTCATCCCAACCTTCACCGCATTTGCGGTGACCGAGTTGCTTGAAAACAATTTCGAGGACCTGGTTGACCTGGAATTCACCGCCAAGATGGAAAACCAGCTGGACGAGATCGCCGATGGTGAACGAGACTGGGTCAAGCACTTACGAGGTTTTTACGTTGGGGAAAATTCTGACGGACTTGCCAGTCAGATTGAAGCGAAGTCGGATTCAATCCCTTACCCTGCGCTCCTTCTAGGCGAGGATCCAGCCTCTGATGAACCGATTGTCGTGCGAGTCGGAAGGTACGGAACATTCGTCCAGCGCGGAGAGGGCGGAACTGGAAACACGGGCAATGTCCCCGAGGACATGCCCCCAGCTGACCTCACGCTCGAACGAGCGATTGAACTGATCATACAAAAAGGAGCCGGACCAACTTCCTTGGGCGAAGATCCCGCAACTGGAAGAAAGGTTTTCCTCAAAGCGGGAAGGTTTGGTGCTTATCTTGAAGTTGAGCAAACGCCGGGCGAGATCGAGGTCGGAGATAAGCCGAAGCGAATCTCTCTTCCTCCGGGAATGAAGGCGAGCGATGTCACCGCCGACGATGTCCCCCTTCTCGTACGATTCCCACGCGAACTTGGCAATGATCCTAAGCTGGGCGAGCCAGTGGTCGTTCTCATCGGGCGCTACGGCCCGTTTGTAAAGTGTGGAGAGGAAATTCGCAATATCCCAGACTGGAGAATTGCCGCTGACGTCACCTTAGAAGAAGCCAGCGAAATCCTCGCCCAACCTAAAGTTTCCGGTCGCCCAGGACGCGGACCCACAACACCGGTTGAGCCGATCAAAAAGTTCGGAACTTTGGAAGGTGCCCAGGGTGAGGTCAAAGTCCTTTCCGGTCGCTACGGTCCTTACGTCACGGATGGCACCACAAATGCCACTATTCCCAAGGATATCTCCCCTGAAGAAATCACAGCCGACCAAGCGATGGATTTAATCAAAGCGCGTGTCGCGGCTGGACCGTCTAAAAAGAAACCAGTAAAGCGTGGGTTCGCTAAATCCGCGCCAAAGACGACCAGCAAAGTCATCAAAGCCAAGCCCAAGACCGCAAAAGCCAAGCCAAAGAAATGAACGCGATTCTTCTTACTGCATCCCTCTTTCTTCAAGCGCCTCCCGAAGCGCCGAAAAGCTTTTACGACTTCACGATGCCCGACATAGACGGCTACAAGCGGTCGATGAAAATCCACAAAGGGAAGGTCGTGATGGTGGTCAATACTGCAACCTTCTGTGCCTTAACTCCGCAGTACGCTGGACTGGAAAAGCTCTACCAAAAGTACAAGAAGGACGGGTTTGTCATCGTCGCCTTCCCCGCCAATAATTTCCGGAATCAAGAACCTGGGACTAATGCTGAGATCAAGGAATTTTGCACGACTGAGTACAACGTCACTTTTCCACTAATGTCAAAAGTGAACGTGATGGGTGAAAAGATTGTCCCGCTTTACAAGTGGTTGGTTGCACAATCAGATCGACCGAGAGACGAGATCGAATGGAACTTCGCTAAGTTCATTCTTGATCGAAAGGGCAAGGTCATCAAGAGATTTAAACCCGAAGAAGATCCTCACTCCCGCTGGATCACCAGCGCGATAGAAAAGGCTTTGAAGCAGAAAGCTTAGTTAGTAAATCGTAAGGCTTGGATCAACGTCGCGTGCATAGCGGTTGATTCCTCCAGCGAGGTTAAACGTTTTTGAAAATCCTTTAGTCGCGAGGAATTCAATCACACTCGCGCTACGTGCCCCGCTTCGGCAATATACGACCATTTCTTTCGACGGATTAAGTTCGTGAGCTCTGGCTTGGATGTCTCCGATGGGAATATGGACATCGCCAGGCAATACGCTCACTTGCCTCTCATCGGTTTCCCGGACATCCAAAAGGATCATATCTGGGTTGGCGCGGCGGAAGTCGGCTAAGTCTTCGGGCTGAATTTCTCGAACCATATCCTTTATTGTTGCCGTTTCTTGGGCGTTTTTGTTGGGGAGCATTAAGATTCTTTGCTCGCCAGATTCCCCATTGATCCAGCAGATTTTGTTGCCAAGGTTCTCACCCCAGCCCGTAATGACCTTGATTGCTTCAAGCGCCATGACTTGACCGGTTAGCGCGGCGACGGCACCGAGAGTGCCGGATTCGGCGCAAGTCTGCGGAGCGGAAAGAGTCAGACTTGTGAGTCCCGTCAGCCCCATTTCACCGGGGAAAACGTATTCTATGCGTCCGCCGTTCAACGAAGTCACCACTCCAAATGCCCCCGAAAGCCCGCCGAAGACAACCGGAATCCCAGCCGCATTTACCCAGGCGGAAAGCGCAACAGAAGACTCCCAGTCATCCATCGCGTCAACAACCAAATCAATCCCGCCTAAATCTTCTTCCGAAACCCGGCGATGCACCGGCTGAATCTCGGCGGTTCGATCGCGTAATCGGAGCGCCGCGACTTGAACTTTTGGCAACCCCAGTTCAAACTCGCAATACAGGGGCTGACGGTAGAGATTAGACTCCTCAACAGCATCCGGATCCACAAACACTAGCCGACCGACCCCAGAGGTCGCCAAAGTCAGCCCAACAGGGCAACCCAATCCTCCCATTCCCGCGATCAAAACCGTAGCTTCGCTGAGCTTCTTTTGGGACTCTTGCCCGAAGCCCGTCACCTTCATTTGTCCGGCAAATCGTGATAAATCCATTTAGCTCTTTGAGATCCAGGCATCTTCTTCTTTGATCCCCGCGATCATGTTTGCCAGGCGACGATGGTCGGGTTCGCGGAGTTGGGGATCCTTCGCAATCATCTTCTGCGCAGCCTTTTGGGCTTCTTCCAGGATCGCAAAATCGCGCACCAAGTCCGCGATCTTTAAGTCCAAATTCCCGCTTTGCTTGGTCCCCATCAAATCACCCGGACCCCGGAGTTTCAGATCTTCTTCCGCGATCACGAATCCATCTTGGGTCATCACCATGACTTCCATCCGTTGTTGCGAATCGGGGTTATTCCCATCCGCGATCAAAATGCAGAACGACGCATGTTCGCCCCGTCCGACCCGACCGCGAATCTGGTGAAGCTGACTTAATCCAAAGCGATTCGCATCTTCGACCACCATCACGCTGGCGTTCGGAACGTCTACCCCGACTTCGATTACAACCGTCGCGACCAGAATATCGAGTTCGTGCTTTCGAAATTGCTCCATGACGACTTCTTTTTCGGCAGGCTTAAGTTGCCCGTGAAGCAGGCCAACCCGATACTCCTTATAAACCCCCGAACTCAAACGTTCGTGCAAATCCACTGCGGCAAGCGTTTGCATTTTCTCGCTTTCGGTGATCGCTGGGCAAACAAAATAGGCTTGGCGGCCTTGTTCCAGCATCCTTTTGACGCCTTCATAAATCGTTTCCCGATCCAGAGGTTTTTTCCAATGGGTTTTGATGGGCTTTCTGCCGGGTGGCAATTCGTCAATAATGCTCACGTCCAGATCGCCGTACAACGTCATGGAAAGAGTTCGGGGAATCGGCGTCGCCGTCATCACGAGCATATCTGGAGCATTTTCAGCTTTTTGCCGGAGCGCGAGTCTTTGCAAAACGCCAAAGCGATGCTGCTCATCAATCACGGCAAGTCCGAGGCTTTTAAACTCAACATCCGCCTGAATCAAGGCATGAGTTCCCACCACAATCTGCGCCTCGCCCGACTTCACCAGGTCGTAGACCTTTCGCTTCTCCTTTGCGCCGAGTTTGCCAGCTAAAAAATTCACGTTAATCCCTAGCGGCGAGAACAATCTCTTTAATCCGATTGAATGCTGTTCGGCAAGGATTTCGGTCGGTGCCATCAGGGCGGCTTGATATCCACAGCGGACGGCGGCAAGGATCGCGCAAGCGGCGACGGCGGTCTTTCCGGAACCGACGTCCCCTTGCACCAAGCGGTTCATGGGCACGGCGGTTTCCATGTCCTTCCAAATTTCGCCGATCACCCTTCGCTGGGCGCCGGTGAGTTCAAAGGGGAGCATTTTATGGACTTCATCCCACAAAGTTCCGCCTTCTGCGAGGGTGCTGGACGATCCAAATAATCCTCCCCCATCCGTCCCGGCGAGTTCGGAGATTGCAAATTTGATCCCCGGCTCCTGCTGGGTCGAGGCCTTTCGCATTTGGAGATGAAGCTGGATGAGCAGAAACTCATCAAAGATCAACCGGCGACGTCCGGCTTCCAAAATCTCCAGACCATCGGGTCGGTGGATCGCTCGCAAAGCCGCCCGGATTCCGACCAACCTATTCTGCTTGCGAAAATCGGTAGGAAGATATTCATCCACCTCATCCAGGTACTTCTCGATGGCGGATTCGGTCGCCTTCCGCATTGAGCGCTGCTGGAGCCCTTCTGTGAGCGGATAAACCGGGACAATTTTGGTGAAGCCATCGGCATCTTCTTCGGGATCAATGATCTCAAATTCCGGCGCGGCGATCTCGTAGCCGTAATGCCCTTCTTTGACCTGACCGTAAGCAATCACGTCGCCCTTTGCCTCGCGTAATTTTTTCGCGATCCAGGGCTGGTTGAACCAGATCAAGCCAATCTGCGCGGTTCCGTCGTGCAAAATGCAACGGATCGGAGCAGCGCGCCCCCGGCTCGGCTTGACATCAATGGCGGCAATTTTCCCACGGACGGTCACAAAGGTTCCGGGCTTCACTTCGCGGATTTTGGGGAGATTTCGGCGGTCTTCGTAGCGGTGCGGGGCATGAAAAAGCAGATCGCCGACGGTATGAATCCCCAATTTTTGATACAATGGAGCTAGGCGCGGGCCAACGCCCTTCATAAACTGGATTTCCGTTTCCATTGCCGCGCTCACGCCCTTTATTATGAAGACTTTCCTCGCGACATTCCGCTCAAAATTTTCCACTCATGAATAACGAAGACAAAGACCCCATCGACGCGATCACCGACGAAGCCAACGCGAAAGTCGAGAAGATTGACGACGAGTTTCATGCGAAAGCCGAGGAGTTGCACGCGAGGGCCGCAAAGCTTAAGCGGACCATGGAAGTCAAGCAAGAAAGGCAGACCGAAGAGCGTCGGAGCGACGGGGAATCCGCCCGGGGCCTAGGGATTGGTTTAACGGTCGCCTACGCCATTATCGGAACGCCCCTCCTTGGGTTCGGAATTGGGTACCTCATCGACGGAAATTCTACAGTCAAAACTTGGTCTGGAATCCTCGGGATGATTGGAGCTTTTGCTGGAGTCGGCTACTGCGTTTACATCCTCAATCGAACTCAACAGTGAGAGCGCAATTCCAAAAGCCGGGAGTTTACATTGCTATCGGGTCGATCCTCACCGTCGGTGCGTATCCTTGGGGACTTTCGGCATCCATCGGGATGCTCACGGGAATCTTGGCCACAACGCTCGCCTGGTTCGGGTGGTGGATTGCAATAAAACTGCTCACCTCTGATCCCAGCCGTCAAAGACTAACAGGTTGCGGGACGGTCGTTATTTTTGTGATGAAATTGCCGATCTGGATCGGATTGCTTTTTTACGCCAAAAGTCTTGGTGACGTTGCAGCACAGGCATTTATTTTTGGAACGCTGGTGGTATACTCACTCGCAGTTGCATGGGCTCAGACTCGGGAAGAGTGAGCCTATTTTTACGACCATGATGGATTTTTTGACTAGCGGAGTCCTACTCGCAGAAGCGGCACACGGTGAAGGTCACAAGGGTGGCGGTGCTCACGGTCCGAACCTGATCGGTCTGCTGATCTACATTGCATTTGTGGTTGCAATCATCCTCGGCCTGATGGCCTGGGCAAAGAAAGGTCTCAATTCTCGCGTCCTGAAGCACCCTATGGCTGGCGCGTTTGAACAACTTTATCTCTTTATTGAAAATCTTGCCGTGGGCATCATTGGTGGCTATGGCCGCAAGTACATCCCGATGCTCTTTGTGTTCTGGGTGGTCATCTTTGTTAGCTGCGTGGTTGCCCTCTTCTTCCCAACTTCTCCAACCGCAGACCTCGGATTCAATATGGGCATGGCGCTCATCGCAATCGGATATGTCCAGTGGGAAGGTATTCGACAAAACGGTTTCTTCGGACACTTTGGCCACTTTGCCGGTCCGAAAATGGGGCTTGCTCTCATTCCAATCAACGGCATGTTGTTCATTATTGAGCTGGTCTCAGAAGCAATGAAGAATGTTTCCCTTTCCCTGCGACTCTATGGAAACATCCACGGTGGACACGAAGCCGTTGTGGCGATGAACAAGCTTGGAGAAAGTTTTTACACGCCGCTCGGAGCATTTTTGCTGCCGATCAAGCTCCTGACCTGCGTCGTCCAAGCACTCATCTTCTGCTTGCTCCTGTGTGTGTACATTTCCTTGGTCACCCATGATCCAGAGCATGCCCACGGCGATGACCATGGCCACGGAGACCCTGTTCCAGCCCACTAAACAATTTGTAACCTCAACAAGAAAACTAACTAAAACTAGGAGAAATATAAGAAAAATGAACGCACCATTCGCACTCGGACTCGCCGCTCTCGGCGTAGCAATCGGCCTCGGCATGATCGGCCAAGGCGCCATGAACGGCATGTCACGACAACCAGAAGCTATCGGCAAAATGCAAACTGCAATGTTGATCGCTCTTGCGTTCGTCGAGCTCGTCTTCCTGCTCACCGTCTTCGTCGGTATGGGCCCTCTTACTGCAAAGTAAGAACCTGACCCGCTTGGCTGATTTCCAAGAACGTGAGTCAGCCAAGCCATCCTTCCTTAAAAACAACCGCTTTTTAATCAATGGCTAACGCAACAGAAAATAAACCATCTTCAGGCATGACCGTCGTTTCGATCGTCTTTGGGCTTATCCTCATGGTCGGCGGCATGTACGTGGCAAAGATGGACGATGTGATCAAGTTCCAGAAAGGCCTCGCAGAACAAGGAATTCCGTTGGAGCCAGGCAAGACGGTCGCTTCCATCGGTGTATTCTTGATCCTCTTCAAGGTGATTGAGTCCTTCTTTATCGTTCCTCTGCGCGACGCCATCAATGCCCGCAACGGTGAACTGGAAGCCACGTTCAGCGAAGTCGAATCGCTCCGTTCTGAAATGAACACCATGAAGAGCGACTACGAAAAGCGCATCGTGGAAACAGAAGCCGATGCGCGAGACAAGATTCAATCCCAAATCAAGGAAGCGCAAGATCTTCGGTCCACTTTGGTCGCCGAAGCCAATGCAGCAAAGGATTCCATGATGGCAAAGGCGCAAGAAGAACTTGCCGCCGAAAAGGAAAAGATCATGAATTCCCTCCGCGTCGAGGTTGTCAATATGACCCTTGCTGCTACAGAAAAGCTCGTGGGCAAGTCCGTAGATTCGGACACAAACCGCAAGCTCGTCGCTGACTTCATCGAAAAAGCAGAGGTCCCTAGCCGATAATGGACATGCGCGTCGCTAGCCGATATGCCCAATCCCTTTTTGAGGTTGCTCAAAAAGAGAAGATGGTAACCAGCGTCAGCGATGACCTTAAAGGCATCGTTGGTGCGATGGAGCATGACGCGCGATTCGGTGGATTCCTGGAAGACCCAACAAACACCCGAGCGGATAAGCTCAAACTAGTCGAAGGTGTTTTTGGAGACAAGATCACCGCGCTGACTATGCAATTCCTCCGACTCCTACTAAACAAGCGTCGGGAAAACATCCTGACCGGAGTTGCAGAAAAGTTCGAAGAGCTACGACGAGCAAATGATGGGACGCTTTACGCTTCTATCGTCAGCGCGGCAGAACTCTCCGCCGCAGAAAAGCAAGGAATCATTGCCAAGCTCGAAGCAAGCGGGAAAACCAAAGTCGAAGCGACTTTCTCTATCGACCCTTCTATCATCGCAGGTGTGCGAGTCCAAATCGGAGACTATGTCCTCGATGGAAGCCTTAAAGGCTCCATGGCACGCCTCAAAGACCGACTTCTCTACGACGTTTTAAAACAAATCTAGGCTGGAAAGCAAAAGTATCATGGCGATTCGACCCGAAGAAATCACATCCATTCTCACGCAAGAACTACAAAAGTTCGAGCGCACTGTAGAAGTAGACCACGTTGGAACCGTTCTCCAAGTTGGAGACGGAATTGCGCGCGTCTACGGACTCCCAGACTGCCAAATGGGAGAGCTCCTTGAGTTCCCACACGGCGTCATGGGACTTGCCCTTAACCTTGAAGAAGATTCCATCGGTGCTGTTCTCATCGGCGATGAAACCAAGATCAAGGAAGGGGACAAGGTCCGCGAAACCGGAAAGATTATCCAAATCCCAGTGGGTAAGGGTCTTCTTGGTCGTGTCGTGAACGCGCTTGGCCAACCACTTGACGGTCTTGGTCCAATCCCATCCGACGAGTTTCGACTCATTGAAGTTCTCGCTCCTGGTGTTGTCGAACGACAGCCAGTGAAGGAACCGCTCCAAACCGGAATCAAAGCCGTTGACGCGATGATCCCAGTCGGCCGCGGACAGCGCGAGCTCGTAATTGGTGACCGCCAAACCGGAAAAACCTCCGTCTGCGTCGACGCCATCATCAACCAAAAGTCCACCCATGCTCCGGGCGGCTCTCCGGTGTACTGCATGTACGTCGCCATTGGACAAAAAATGGCCCAGGTTGCCCGTGTTGTTGAAACCCTTCGACAAAACGGCGCGCTTGAGTACACGGTGATCATCGTTGCGTCCGCTTCGGACTCCAACGCGATGCAATATCTCGCTCCGTTTGCCGGTGCGACCATCGGTGAGTACTTCCGAGACAATTCCATGCACGGTCTGGTCGTCTACGATGACCTTACAAAGCACGCCCAAGCCTACCGAGCGCTCTCCCTCTTGCTCCGACGTCCTCCAGGACGAGAAGCCTATCCTGGCGACGTTTTCTACCTCCACTCCCGTTTGCTGGAGCGAGCTTGTAAGCTCAGCGATGTGGAAGGCGCAGGTTCGCTGACCGCTCTTCCGGTCATCGAAACGCAATCCGGAGACGTTTCTGCTTATATTCCTACCAACGTGATTTCCATCACCGACGGTCAGATCTATCTTGAGCCAGACCTCTTCTTCGCCGGTGTTCGCCCAGCGATCAACGTAGGTATTTCGGTTAGCCGTGTGGGTGGAAACGCTCAGATCAAGGCGATGAAGAGCGTTGCTGGTAAGTTGAAGCTCGAAATGGCGCAATATCGCGACGTTGCTGCCTTTGCGCAGTTCGCCAGCGACCTTGACAAGGCTACCCAGCTCCAGCTGATGCGGGGCCAACGACTGACCGAGCTCCTGAAGCAAGGTTTGGCAACGCCGTACGACACGATCGACCAAGTTATCGTGATCTACGCCGGAACCAGCGGGGTCTTTGATGCCGTCAGCAATGAGCAAGTTCCAGGCCTTGAGAAGATGGTTCTCAAGCACGTTCACGAGAAATTCCCGGACATCGTCGAGACTCTCAAGAGCACCCAGGCAATGAGCAGCGACCTAGAAGCCAAGCTCAAAGTCGCCTACGACGAAGCAACCGCCGCGTTCCTCGCTTCGGTTAAGTAAACCAAATCTCCCCGGATCCAAAACATCCGGGGAAAAATCCAAACTCTTTCAACCAAAAAACGACCTGACAAATGGCAACTCTAAAGCAGATCCGGCAACGCATTAAGACGTCGAAAAACATTCGGCAGATCACAAAGGCGATGAAGCTTGTCGCGGCGGCGCGTCTCAAGAAGGCGCAAGACCGCGTGACCGAAGCACGCCCGTACAGTGAGAAAATGCGCGAGCTCATGCTGAGCCTATCGTCGGGCGGAGATTTGCCGAGCCATCCGCTTCTAGAGCAGCGCTCCGGGGACAAGACCTGCCTCATTCTCATCACGGCAGACCGCGGCCTCGCAGGTTCGTACAACACCAACCTTCTCCGAAAAGCCAGTGATTGGTTCAAGGAAATGGGCCGTCCGGTGGATCTTTATTGCGTCGGGAAAAAGGGCGTTCAATTCTTTGGCAAGCGCGGCATCAATATTGTTGGCGCGATGTCTGTCCCGACCGCCGGAGCCGGTGTCGCTGATGCCGTCGCCGTCACCAAGTACGCCCGGGAGCAATTTGAATCCGGAGAATACGACCGGATTCTGGTTTGCTACAGCAAATTCTATTCGCCGATCCGCCAGATTCCGCAGATCGTGCAGGTTCTCCCGATCGAGCCACCGGCAACGGACGACAACGCAACCGCCGGGAACGCAAAGAACTACGTCTTTGAACCCGACGCGACTTCCCTGCTCGCCACGCTCCTGCCGAAGTACCTGATGAATCAGATCTTCCAATTCCTTCTGGAAAGCACGGCATCCGAGCACGGCTCCCGAATGACCGCGATGACCAGCGCGACCGACAACGCCGGAAAGATGATCAACGAACTCACGCTCAAGGCAAACCGAGAGCGACAAGCGTCGATCACCAAGGAAATTCTCGAAGTCGTCGGCGGCGCCGAAGCCCTCAAGAGCTAAGCTCAGATCCCCAGCCTCCGATCCCCCCGGATCGGAGGCTTTTTTGTACGTTCTTTTCTCAAATCCCGAAGAAAGTCCTCCTCTTTGACCCACTTGGACGGGAATATCCCGTCGATTCCAAGGTCAAGGAAGGGGGGTTAGGGGGCGGTCACGCGGCCTAATCTTTCGGGAATTGGATAGTGGTGGGCTCCCCATTACCTCGGTGAGGGGGAGTCTTTCATTTTCCAGAGATAGAGGCTCGCGTAGCTACGGAATGGCTTCCATCGGTCGGCCATGCCAAGCGCTTCTTTTGGCTTTGGGCGGGTGGTGAGGTTTTCTAGCTTCATCAGGCTGTCAATAATCACCAGGTCGCCGATGGGCCAGATGTCGGGCCTGGCGAGGTCGAACATCAGAAGCATGTGCACCGTCCACTCCCCGATGCCTTTCACCTGGATGAGCTCCTTCATGATCTCTTCATCGGGCATGTCGGTGAACCTATCGAAGTGGATATGCCCTTCAACTGTCTTGGTCGCTAGGTCCATCAGATAACCGGCCTTTTGGCGGCTTATTCCAAGTTCGCGAAGGGATTCTGTGGTGTGACCGATAAGCGCTTGGGGTGGAACGGGGTCGTCCGGATTAAGTCCGAAGCCCGCCTTTGCCTTGCGCTTGATTGCGTCTGCCGCCTTGGTGCTGAGCTGCTGCCCGTTGATAACGCTGAAGAGGGAGTCGAAGGTGATCGGGCTTTGGGTGAAGCCTAATGCACCATGCTGTTCGATCAGGGGAATGAACCGGGGCTCAACTTTTCGAAGGAAATCGGCGGCTTCGTGGCGTTGCGGCAATTATCCCTCGATGGCTTTGATCAGGTCTTGATCGGAGACGGTTTCCCAGTGGGCGCGGATCTTCGCGATTTCCTCCAGGTGGAGATTTCTTCGTGATCGGCGCTCGCGGGCAACAATGGCGTTGATTTTTTCTTCCCGGCTCTCGTAAATCAGCTTCGGAACCGGGTGTGGCTTGCCGTCCTTAATGGCGACCATCGTCACGCGGGCGGTGTTGCTCTGCCTTGTCGTGCCCGCTACGAGGTCGGTGGCGCTGACATCAATTGTGATTTCCATCGAAGTCCGCCCCGCAAAAGTCACCGTCCCCACCATGCTGACCAAATTTCCCACCTCGATGGGCTCATGGAAGTCCACACGGTCAAAAGCGGCAGTGACACAGATCGTGCCAGCAAACTTTTGGGATGTCGCGCTAGCGGTAAGGTCAATCATTGCGAGAATCGAGCCGCCAAAGACCTTCCCGAGGACGTTAGCGTCGTTCGGGGTCATGATTTGCGCAAGCTTGGTGCGCGTTTCGGTAACGGTTTTGCCGACGCTCACGGCCTAAGCGGAAGCTCCGACAGCATGGGCGGCGCTCGCCACGATGTTGATGAACTCTGCTGGGATCATGCTGGCGCCACCGACCAACCCACCATCAATATTCGGCTTGCGGAACAGCTCGTTGGCGTTGGCGGCTTTCACGCTTCCCCCGTATAGAACGCGAACATTCTCGGCAAGATCAGGATCGCCATAGGCAGTGTTAAACCATTCACGGATGAAGCCACAAATCCGTTCGGCTTCATCAGCGGCGCAGGTTTTCCCGGTCCCAATCGCCCAAACAGGTTCATAAGCAACTACGCTGAAGAACAATTCTGCCGCATCAATACCCTCAAACGCCCCTTTGAGTTGAGCCGAGATGACTTCTTCGGTCTTGCCGGCTTCCCTTTCTTCCAAAGTTTCACCCACGCAGAGAATCGGCGTGATGGAATGGTACAAAAGTGCTTTGATTTTGAGGTTAACCGTCTCGTCGGTTTCGGCGAAGAACCCGATTGTGCTTTCCGGGACTTCCAATACGCCAAATCGTCCCCGGGTTTCGCTATGCCCAACGATGCAGTGGGACACACCGACTTCGGTGAGTTGCTCAGGAGAAATGTGGGAAGTAAATGCGCCCGATTCTTTCCAAAAAACGTCTTGCGCGCCGACCCGGATGTGAGTATTTTTCACCTCATCGCGGATCTTTGCGAGCATGGTAAAGGCGGGGCAGATGACAACGTCCACGTCCTTGCGAACCGCGACTTGAGCGAGGAATCCCTCCACAAGCGCAGTGCCCGAAGCATGCGTCAGGTTCATTTTCCAATTTCCAGCGACCATTAAAGTGCGTGCCATGATGCCCCAGTTTAGCCCTTATGCGCGAACCACGGTTGGCTCGACGACGATTTCGACCTTCCCGCGCACGGCATTTGTGACAATGCAGTAAGCATCCGCCTTGTGCGCCATCTCTTCGGCAACCTTCATTTGATCATCGGTCGCATCGGCGGTCATCGTGATCGTTGGCTTTAGTGTCACTTTCTTATAGATGAACGTCGCGGCGTTCGGTTGCTCTACTTCCCCGACGGCTTTGGTTTCGATATTCACCACGGGGAGCTTGCGCGCGTCAGCGACGATGCTAAAGGTGATCGAATAGCAACCCGTTATCGCGGCGGTAAGCAATTCTTCGGGATTGGTGCCAGATGCGGTTCCGGTTCCACCGAATTCGGGTGGAACGACGAGAGCGTTAGTCACGTCGGTGCGTTCAGCGACAACGTGACCGGACCCAGTTCGGCCGCCCGCGTAGTTCACAGTGATCGGATATTCATGAATTTGACTCATACTCTATAGGATACCGACCGTAGAATCGAAGTGTCTCGAAAAAGCGGTGAGAATTATATGATCGCCTTGGATGCCGTATAACCGAGCAAACAAACCGCCCGGTCTCAAGGTTGAGATTGGTGCTCCGCCTACCTCGCCCCTGGAAGAAACAGCCCTACGGCGTGTTCTCATCTCAGTTGTTTTTGAAAAATTGGAGACGTTTCTGATTGGGTTGGTCGTGAAAAGCCCGGATGAGAGACATCCAGGCTTGAATTTTTTCGTTCCTTTCCAGGGCTTATGCAGCTAAGGAATGAAGAGTCTTTACGGCGAACGAAAGCTCTGCAATGGCAGGTTTAAGTTCCGGATAATCTTCCTTTCTTGCCTCAAAAGACTCTGCTAAGGACTGATAATACCAAAGGAGTTCGCTCTTTTCGGCATTGAATCTTTTCCAGTGACTTTCGCCGACATTTCTGGTATCTGCAATGAGGGCTCTTGTGTTGTGAACCTTATCGCTTAACGAAACCAGAAGCGCAGATTTTGACTTTGTTTCGATTCCCTTAAGGTAGTCAATCTTTCTTTGCTTCCACGGGGCTTTCTCGGCACCAATTTCTGCAAGAGAATCGCTGTTCTCGCGGACGATTCCGGCGACGATGGGGCCGAATCTAGAGTTGATTTGCTGAAGCATCGCCTCGCCTCCGGCATCCTCGGCCGCGTCGTGAAGAAGCGCGCCGATTGCTTCATCCTCGTTCGCCCCAAATTCATAAGCAAGCCCCGCAACTTGCAAAAGGTGCGACAGATAGGGGATGGTGGTTCCCTTTCTGAAATCCTCTGCGTGTGTATCGGCTGCAAATGCAACGGCTTCGATGAAGCGACTATTGTCTTTTCCTTTATTGATCATATGATTATTATACACTATTTACAGAAAGTGTGGTACACTTAACCTTTTGGTCAGTGCGTTCTCGGCCTTGAGTTCTTGCAATGAAATAGGCCGTCATTTTTATTTACATTTGTTCAGTTTTCAAACTACGGTTTATGGGATGATTTGCAAATCTCAGCCGAGCGTCGTATTGGATCGAGCTACTTTCAGGTTCGTCTTGTCAGCGTAGCGGTCGGAGTCGCCGATTTTGGTAGGAGTTGTACGGAAAGATCACCGGGCGTCATCGATGCGCTTAGCAAAGTTTCTCTTTGATCACGCGGAATGGAGTACGAGGATTGAGGATATCAGCGCGAATTGAACGACGATATCAACGCCGAGCGGGTACAATCGGAGATTCAAGCCAGCGGCATTTGCGGCGCGTTCGTGCCCAACGCTAGCTCTCCCGACGGTTCTTCCGTCTCAGAAAACAGATTGCTTATGTCCACAACCATGCAAGTGCAGCGCGAGGATTTGAATCCTTGCACGATTAAGTTGAGCGTTTCCTGCTCCCAGGACCAGGTGAAAGCCGGCTTTGATAAAGCTTATAAGGGCTTTGCCTTGCAATTGAAAGTCCCAGGTTTCCGCCCAGGACACGCGCCAAAGAATATGGTCGCGCAAATGGTTGACCCGAACGAGCTGGGCAATGCCGCCGCTGAAGAAATCATCGGTAAGGCAATGAACGAAGCTCTTAAGCAAGAAAAGATCCAACCCCACGACCGACCGTCAGTGGAAGTTTCTTCCCTTGATGAAGTCGAAGGCAAGTGCGAGTTCATCGCAAAGGTTCCACTTGAACCAAAGGTTGAGCTTGGCGAATATAAGGGCGTTGAAGTCACCGTTCCAAAGATCGAAGTTTCTGATGCGGAAGTCGAAAAGCAACTCGACGAACTTCGCAAGCGCAACGGCAAGCGAGAAGCTGTCACCGATCGCGGAATTCACGAGGGCGATATGGTCGTTGTGAACATTAAGCCAGACGGAATCGAAGGCGAAGGCAAGAACTTTATGTCTGTGGCTGGAGAGAACTTCAAGGGGCTGGACGAAGCAATTCTTGGGATGTCCGTTGAGGACCTAAAGGTGGTCGAACTCAGCTTCCCGAAGAATTTTCAAGAGAAGGATTGGGCCGGCAAGAAGCACAAGGCGCAAATCACGATCCGATCGGTTTCCTCTGTTAAGACCCCCGATCTGGATGACGAGTTTGCCAAGAACGCTGGCAAGGATATCAGCGCGGAATCACTAGAAGAGCTGAAGGGCAAGCTCCGATCTCGATTGGAAGAAGCCAAGAAGTCCGTCAGCATGGAGTTCATCAACGAAGCGATCCAAGAAAAGATTCTCTCCGGTAGCACCGTTCACGTCCCTGACACCATGTGGGAAGCCGTTGCCAACCAACGCCTTCGAGAAGAATCCGAAAAGGCTCAACAGATGGGCAAGTCCTTTGAGGATGTCGCCAAGGAAGCTGGCGTTACGGTCGAAGAATTCATCGCGAAGTGGCAGTCGGAAGCAAAAACACAAGTCCAACGCGCCGTGATCGCCAACACAATCTTCAAGAAGGAAAATCTGAAACTAAGCAATCAAGATTTGAACGATACCTTGATGCAAATGGCAATGGAGTACGGCGTTCACCCGCAACAACTTCTCGAAGCATTCAAGAAGAATCGCGGCGGCTTCTACGAACTCGAAGTCCGCTCGGTCTACGCCAAGGTGATGAACTTCCTGAACGAAAACGCGAAAGTCGTCGAGGCCTAAGGGCTTCTCGATACACAAATAGATAGGCTCGGCTCCACATGGAGCCGAGCCTAATCGTTTCTCCAGCAAAGATCAGCGCCTCGTTTTTGATTTTGCGATGAGGATGTGGGTTTTGACGAGCTCGATCAACCGCTTGTCCTGCTTGTATAACCTCTTCGCGTGTTCCAGTGCTTCGGAGGATCTACCTTCTGCGATGAGGTACGGGCGTGCGCGGCGGCTTCGCTTGTAGTCGGCGGTCACCGGGATTCCTTCTGTTTGCAAAATCCGGTTGAGATACTCCGACATTCCGTCCCAAAATTCAAGAGGCTCGAGTTTTCGGGTCAGGGAGTGATTGGAGCCATGGAATCGGTAGGCACCCAAATCTCTGGCGAGAATATAGAAATTGCCGACAATCGGCCCGGCGTAAAGCGGCATCATGTCTCCGTAAAACTTACTCAGGATCGGGAGTGGGAAAACCTTCTCCGCCATCGCGCGGCTCATGGCGCTACTACCACCAAAGTTTCCGCCGCCGTAGATTCCGAATCCATCGGATGCTATGAACTCGTGGACCTCTTTTGGGGACAAGGTTTGCTTTATATCCCCCAGATCAATGGGCTTTGGGCCGGTTGGAGTGTCGTAAGTCATGCGGCCGCGTGGGACAACGGTCCGCTCGTGCTCATAGAGGCTAAGCAGAGGATGCCGGATGAGCCAAGGTTCGTTGCCAAGGCCGAGGGTTTTGATTCCTTCGCGAATGGTGCGCGCCTTGTGCGGGAACCAGAAATCATCGCCGTCAAAGATGCAAAGGGTGTCGCCCTGCGCGGCATTGATTCCGGCGTTAAAGGCTCCTGCCTGGCCGAGATTATCCTGAAAAACGAGCTTGACCTTTGGGTTGTTCTGGTACTGTGCCAGGATCTCGCGCGAGGCGTCAGTCGAGCCGTCGTCCACCACGATGACTTCCAGGTCAGGATCCTGGTTTGCCAGCACGCTCTCCACCGCATCGGCAATGAACTCAGCTCCGTTATAGTTACACGCGATGGCAGAAATCTTCATGGCCTACACTCTCAAATTGTTGGAATAATCCGCCGAATCCTCCCGACCATTTTACCGGTCAGGGCGAAATGAAAAGGAGCCGCATCTTGCGAGGCAACTCCGTGATATTCCTGAATAAGCTTCGCCTCAATACTTCACAAGCTTCTGCGCCATTTCGGCGATTTCTTCGACTTGTGGAAGCACAAAGGTTTCTAGCGGCTTGGCCCATGGCACTGGGGTGTCCATTCGGGTAAGGCGCAGGGCTGGGGCGTCTAGGTATTCGAAGGCGAGTTCGTTGATTCGCGCTACAATCTCCCCGGCGAATCCGCAGGTCTTTGGTGCTTCGTTGACGACCAAGAATCGGTTCGTCTTCGCAACGGAAGCAACCAGGGCGTCTTCGTCGAGCGGGTTCAGGGAACGCAGATCGATGACTTCCGCGTTGATCCCTTGAGCTTCGAGAAGCTTGGCGGCGTCGAGGCAATGATAGACGTTCTGACCATAAGTCGCGATTGTGATATCCGTACCAGCGCGAGCGATGCGGGCTTTCCCTAGTGGGACAATGTAATCTTCGGTCGGCAGTTCTTCGGCGATGTGCGGCTGTCGGTAGAGATTCTTCATCTCGTACACGATCACGGGGTTCGGATCGCGTAGAGCCGCCTTCATCAAACCTTTCGCATCATAAGGAGTCGAAGGGCAGATGACCTTGATCCCAGGTGCATTGAGGAACCAAGCCTCGTTCATTTGGCTGTGATACAACGCACCGCCGCCATACGCACCAGCAGGACCGCGAACAACGATTGGCATCGCGACTTCGCCCGCGGTGCGGTAGTGGTAGGTCGCCATGTTATTGACGATTTGGTCAAATCCGCAGGAAATGAAGTCAATAAACTGCATTTCGACCATACAGGTCTTGCCGTTCAGCGCCATTCCAATTGCAGAGCCGACAATTGCGGCTTCGGAGATTGGCATGTCAATGACGCGCTCTTTTCCGTGAACGGCTTGGAGTCCTTCAGTGACGCCAAATGCGCCGCCCAAAATTCCGATGTCTTCACCCAAACAAATCATGTTTGGATTTGCGGCCATTTCTTCTGCGATTGCTTCCTTCAGGCCGGTGAGGAGGTTTTTCTTTAAATCTGCTGTGGTTGCCATGTTCGTAAAATCTCCTTAATTGGTCTCCCGGTAAACCCACATTCCGCCTTCTTCAGCTGGAGGCAGTGGACTCTTGACGGCGAATTCGACGCCTTGCTTAAGATATGCGACAACATCGGCTGGGAAATCATCATCGCGAGCATCGGAGGCGTGCTTGCCTTCTGCCATGTGCTGATTGGCTTCTTCTTGAGTCATGTAACCCTTTTCGACGAGGATCTTTTTGCAGATTGCGATTGGGTCTCGGGCACGACCAGCTTCGACTTCTTCTTCTGGTCGGTACCTCGCCGCTCGGTCGTCGTCGTGGTCGCCGTGACCATAGGATCGGAAGGTTTTACACTCGACGATGCAAGGACCATGTCCAGCGCGGCCGTACTCGACTGCCCACATGATCTTGTCGTAGACATCAAAAACGTCTTGACCGT
>JBEIDH010000010.1:0-67162 GCA_040383535.1 Chthonomonas sp. | reverse complement strand
GGGGCTGATCCGTGGACGGCTTCAAAAACGGCGCAGTGATCGCCGATGTTCGCGCCTGGAGCAAGTCCGAGTCCGCCGACTAATCCAGCGCACAGGTCGCTGATGATGTCCCCGTATAGGTTCTCGGTGACCAAAACATCAAACTGCTCGGGTTTAGTCACGAGTTGCATACAGCAGTTGTCCACCAAGATATCGTCGGCTTTGATCTCGGGGTAATTCTTCGCTACGGTGTTGAAAACCTCCAAGAACAAGCCATCCGCGAGCTTCATGATGTTTGCCTTATGAACGGCGGTGACCCGCTTTCGTCCTTGCTTCCGGGCCATCTCGAAGGCGTAGCGACAAACACGCTCGCAACCACCGCGAGTGATGACCTTGATCGACTGAGCGATGTCGGGATTGAGCATAAACTCGATCCCGGCGTAGAGGTCCTCGGTGTTTTCGCGAACGATGATGATATCAATGTCTTTATTCGCAAACGGCCCTTCCACTCCAGGCAAAGACTTTACTGGGCGTACGTTTGAGTACAAATCGAGCTTTTTACGAAGAGCAACGTTTGCACTGCTGTGCCCAGACCCTTTTGGAGTGGTTGTTGGTCCCTTGATGGCAACGCCGATTTCGCGCACGGCATCAATCGTGGATTGCGGGAGAGATTCACCGTGCTTTTCGTAGCAATCAAGCCCGGCTTCCAGATAAACCCAATCCGCCTCGAACCCCGTGGATTCAAGGATTGAGATAGTGGCATCCATAATTTCTGGCCCGATTCCATCGCCGGGGATCACTGCAATGCGTTGCTTGCTCATATTTACTATTGTGCCGAAAAAAATACTTTCCCGTAGCCCGAAACGCGGGAAAATGGTGTACGTTATTTAAGTCGTTGAGGCATTCACAATGAAAATGCGAACATTTTTAGTTTTAGCCTGCATTTCCGCATTTGGAATCGCGGTTGCAGATGACCTGTTGGGAGATACCCGAGGCGGTGGTTCCAGCGGAGGCGGATCATCATCCGGCGGTTCTTCCTCTGGCGGAGGATCCTCATCGGGAGGTTCGTCTGGCGGTGGATCCAGTTCAGGCGGCAATGTCGGAAGTTCTGGCAGCCGTGGCAATTCTGGTGGATCCAGTAGTGGAAACCGGGATCGCGATGACCGTGGATCAACCCGAAGTTCTGACGACGGATTTACCCGCGTCGAAAGCACGGGTCAGCGACGTGGTCGAAGCGGACCGGTTACGTACAGATCCGACAGCAATCGCTACAACGGGCGCACACGAAGTTCGGATTGGAGCTACGAAATCCCGGTTCGAAAGTCGGTCTGGGAGCAAGCACGGAACGAAGACCGAGTACGTCAAGCACGCCGATACCGAGAAGGATATTACAACCATAGCGATGCGTGGTGCGACACGGACTTCTGGTACGGACACTATCGCTTCAGCTACGATTCCCGAAACTGCGTGATCTCGCCCTTCTATTGCTTCCCACAGTCACCGGGCTACATTTCAACGAGCCGCGTGCGATATGACCGTCCCATTGATTGTGGAAGATTTGAAGATCTTGACTTTGACAATCTCTGGAAGCCATCGCGCCGCGATTGGGATTGGCAAATGTACGACGCAAGAGACGATCTCAACCGTATTTTCATGAAGCGCGATACGCGCCGACTGAGTGAAATCCTGCCTGATCGACGCCGAGTGGGAATTTATTCTCCAAATGGCGACTACTACACGATTGGTAGCGAAGACGTTTACGACATGATTCGCGACCTCGTTGAGGGTAGCCGAACGCGATCCTTCGAGGTTTATCGCATCGAGTACAACCGAAACTATGCTCGAATGGAAGCGGACTATACGTTCTGGGATCCTTGGAATCGGTCAACGACTCAGACCCTGATCTTCACGTTTAAGTCGGGTTCCCGCAATATGGAACTCATGGAGTTTGAGACCAGAGACTAAGATCTTTCGAACCGTTGATATGAGAGAGCAACCGAATTCCGGTTGCTCTTTTTCTTTAACAATTCAAGCTTCGATTGCTTGGAATCATGCACAATGAAGGGCATAGGTTTCGCCTCAAATGGAAGACATCACCGCCGAATATCCTGCCGAACAGCTCGCTCCACCCATCGAGCTTCACACCCGGATCGCTACGACCGTTGCCGCCAAGACTGACCTCGGTTGCGTTCGTGAGAACAACGAAGATAAGTTCGAGTTCTTCATTCCGGAAGTAGATTCGGAACTTGCCGCGAAGGGACATATCTATCTGGTTTGCGATGGGATGGGTGGACATAATGCTGGACAGTTCGCCAGCGAGCTTACGTGCAAAACCTTTATTGATGTTTACCGAAATCACCCGAGTTCCTTGGTCGACGTCGCTGCGACCTCGGCGACCTTAGCCGCGAACCGATTCGTTCGCGACGTTGGGCTCGCGGTTCCGAGCCGTCGCAATATGGGCACTACCCTCACCGGACTGCTCCTGGTCCAAGACAAGGGATACATCGTCCAGGTCGGCGACTCACGGCTCTACCGAATGCGGAATGGTGAGACAGAGCAACTTACTCGCGATCACACATGGGTTGAAGATGTTGTGAGCCAAGGCATGATGACCCGCGAGGAAGCCGAGCAACATCCATATAAGCACGTCATCACAAAGGCGATTGGTCCGGACGGCGATCCAACCCCCGACATCATTCCAATTGACCTCGCGCTGGACGATGTTTTCCTGCTTTGCAGCGACGGACTGAGTAATCACGTCAAGATCGAGCGCATCCGCGAGGTGCTTTCGCAGCATGCCCCGAGCATGGCTTGTTGGCAACTTGTGAACGATGCTCTAGCCGATGGTGGCAGCGATAATTGCACGGCGCTGATCGTGCGTATTGACGGCCTTAGCCCGGCTTAAGTCCTCGTGATCTTGCTACTTGTACAGCAAATTCTCGCGCGTAAATGCGCGTGAATTTGAGTTCAAATCGCGCTTGCCAGTAGTTGTGCCGAGTTCAAAACCACGGGGTTCGGGAACATCGTTATTGTCTGAAGTCGCCTGATTCCCCTCAGGCACTAGGCAGAAAGCAAAAAGAAGGGGGCTGTCCCCGCAGCTCCTGTTCCAACATCCCAAAAAACCCATCCAAAAGGGCCGGTCCGTCTTTCCCCACGGCCGGCCCCGATTACATTTTTAGGGGGCCTGACTCAGCCACTGCTCCCAGCGCGTATCCTGCGCAAGCTTCATCCGGCCGTAATCCACCGCAAAGGGACTAAACGATTGTCCGGATGAGAACTCAATCGAAAGACCATTCGCGTTCGGATTGAGGGAATTGTTTCCTTCCCAGGCCACGGCGGCCGTGATCGCATTTTGCACGGCGGTCGCATTGTTTTTGACGATGGTTGGCACTTCGCTCCGGGATTTCAGGAGCGTGCACATGTGGTGGAGATCGTAGTAAGGTCTCCCGGTCCCAAAGACTTGCGCATTGGCGCGCAAGAACGGTCCCGTGCTTCCGAGTTCAGCCAGGTTGTCAATCAGACTTCCGGAAAGCGTGTCAATCGCAGCAGCGAGATTCGTGAGTTGAGCGGTTTCTACCACGCTTTGGCTGATCTTCCGATTCGCGTATTCGGGCACCGCGAGTGTTGCGGTAACAAAGCTCTGGAGCAATTGCCGAGTTGAGGCATTTGGATTATCTCTCCAACTGCTGAAAACCGTGTCATAGGGATAGCCTTCGCCGGGCGGGCTTTCTTCGCTTCCGACCACATAATCTACTGAGTCTTTGATTTCGTATGCAACTTCAGTCATTTGCATGAGGCTCATGTCCCACGCTAAGAACTCAAATTGATCCTGACCGATGGCGTCGGCGAGTTCCCAAATTTGGATAGCGTTACCGGTTTGATCATCGTAGCTAGCGGCTCGGGAAGGTCGCTCGCCTCTGCGCCAGCCGTTGCCGTGACTCCACATGACGATGCCGTAACGATCTGCAGGATAGTTTGTCTTGCCCCAATTGATGAACTGGGTCAGGGTCGCCTTATCGCCCATATCCACTTCGGTACCCATGTCTTGAATGACCTCGCTCGCAATAGCCCCGGTCGTGTCGGGTTTCACCAGCATTCTGCGAGTGCCGTCGAAACTGGAGTTGGGATAAATGTCCCGGGTTTGCTTCCACTGCAGCACGAACCGAACATCGGAATTCTGGGCGATGGATTCCATTTGGTTGACGTTCAACACACTGAATGGGTGAAGGTCGCTCGCGGCGTTCATGTAAACCAGGATGGTCCACTTGGTGCGGGGGGCGACCGAGGGGGTGACATTCACATTGACAGGCGCGACGAGGTTGGATGGGAAGTGCCTTACGTTGATCGTGCCTTGACCGAGCTGAACCCCGGTTGCCAGACCCGAATTGGAGATCGAAGCCGCCGCTCCGACTGCCGTCCAACCGAATCCACTTGGAGGAGTAAAGAGGGTCGCTCCGGTGCTTGTCCGGGCATAAGCTGAAAGAATTCGTGATCCACCAACGGTGAGAGAAAGCGAAGTCGGCTCTACGCGAACTTCGGTGGCTGTTCCTGTCGTCGCGGTATTCGCGGTCAGGTTCGAAGTGACATTGAGTGGAGTTTCAAGCTCTCCCAAAAGCGCGCCATTGCCATCATTCCCAGCATGGTGCCGAGCGATCACGCGATAGGTGCCTGCACTCAGGTCGGTAAAGACGGTTTCGGTCTGGCCAGCGGATTGGTTCAGCACGCGGGTGCCAATAATTGCCCGTGCGCCGGACTCTAAGGTTACAACTTGCGACCCAGAACTCGCGCCCCAGGCCGTGCGGTAGGTCACCGAGAGTCCAGTTCCGCCCGAACTGCTCCCACCGCCCCCACCGCAACCCGCGAGAATCAGACCCACCAAAAGGCCCACCATCAGAATGACCGATTTCACACACGTTAGACGGTCTCCGCCCGCATTCGTTCTAGGGCTTTTATCAAAAATTGGCAGAATCCGGCCGGAAATCATGCCTCCCATTTTACCGTTGCGAGGCACCCAATCGAAAGCAAATTCCAACCCAGTAGCAATGAAATCCCCCCCATTCCCAATCGCATCAGTTGGGCAAAAACTCCTTATAACAGAATCATGATCGCCCAATCCCTTGATTGATCCTTCACCGAACCAGCGTCAAGCTGGGCGGAAGCGGGATCGGTACCATTTTTCCACGCTGATCACCGGAAGGATGATCGCGCCGGCGAGGGTGCTGTAGAGCAATGCGGTGCCGTCCAATGGAGCCGAAGTAAAGACCTGGTTCAGCGGCGGAGCGTAGATAAACGCGGCCTGAAGGATCAGCAATGCGCCGATGCCGTAGAACACCGCCTTGTTGCTAAACAGGCCAATCTTAAACACGGTGTCTCGCAGAGATCGGCAGTTGAGCATGTAGAAGATTTGGAACATGATCACGGTGGTGACGGCCATGGTCTGGGCTTCTGCGATCAAAGCGGCTTCGGTCATTGCGCCTGCGGCGACCTTTGGAAGCTCTTGGTAGTACTCATACAAGAACATTCCGACCGCGCCGACGGTCATCAAGATCGCGGCGAGGAAGGTGCGGAAGACCACGAATCCGTTCAGAACGGGTTCCTTCGGATCGCGGGGCTTGCGGCTCATCACGTCGGGCTCTTTGGCTTCAAATGCGAGCGGCAATGCCAATGCCACCGCTCCGACCAAATTGATCCAGAGAATCTGGGTTGGCAACAGCGGAAGAAGCAATTCGCCATTCTTGAACGGGAATGCGGCGACAGCGCAGATGAGGATCATTGCAAGTCCCATGTTTGTCGGGAGGACAAATGCGAGGGACTTGATGAGGTTATCGTAAACCCGGCGGCCTTCTTCGACGGCGGCGGCGATGCTGCTGAAGTTATCGTCGGTGAGAACGATATCAGCGGCTTCTTTGCTGACGCTTGTTCCGGTGATTCCCATCGCAACGCCGATATTGGATTGCTTGAGGGCGGGAGCATCGTTGACGCCGTCGCCGGTCATTGCCGCGATTTCGCCGTTGGCTTGCAATGCTCGTACGAGGCGGAGCTTGTGCTCCGGTGCAACTCGGGCGAAGACATTGGAAGTCTTCACAACGTCCTGCAATTGGGCATCGGTCATTTCGGCAAGCTCAATTCCAGTGACAGCCTTTTGGCCTGGTTCCACGATTCCGAGTTGCTGGCCGATGGCTTGGGCGGTTCCCTTGTGGTCGCCGGTGATCATCTTCACGGTGATTCCAGCCGCGTGGCAAGTTTTGATCGAGTCGATGACCTCAAGGCGAGGAGGATCAATCATCCCTTCAAGACCGCTGAAGGAAAAGCCGGATTCGGTGTCCTGCATTTCAATGCTCTCGGCATCGAATGGCTTCATTGCAACGCCGAGGACGCGCATTCCTTGGGCCGCCATTCGGTCTACCTGGGCGGTGACCTCTTCCAGCGAGACATTATCGCACTTCTTAACAAGGACTTCCGGCGCACCCTTGAGGATGATCATTTTGCCGCCAGGGAAGTTGTGTAAGGTCGCCATATACTGGTTCGCCGACTCGAATGGGATGGTGTCGATACGGGCGTATTCCTTGCGGAGGTTATGTTCTTCCTTACCGACCTTGCGAGCGGCTACTACCAAAGCGCCTTCGGTTGGATCACCGGTGAGCGTCCATCTTCCGTCAACTCTTTCGATGGTGGAGTCGTTGCAAAGAGAACCAGCGACGAGGAGATCCTGGACATCGTCGGGGATCGTGGTGATTTCTCGGTCGTCTTGCTTGAATCCGCCGACAGGGTCGTAACCCACACCTTCAACTTCGAACGCGCCGGAACCTTGGGTCCACAAAGCTTGGACGGTCATTTCGTTCTTTGTGAGTGTTCCGGTTTTGTCGGAGCAGATCACGGTGGTGGAACCGAGAGTTTCGACGCTCGGGAGCTTGCGAACGACGGCTCTTCGCGCCGCCATGCGCTGCACGCCGATGGCGAGGGCAATCGTGACAATCGCGGGAAGACCTTCTGGGATCGCGCCGACAGCGAGGGTGATCGCGAAGATCACGGATTCTTGAATTCCGGTCGCCATCGCCTTGCCTTCTCCCATCGCGCGCCAAGTTCCGACCGCGATCATGAGAAGAGCAACGACGCCGATCCCTACGCTGAGGATCATCCCGATCTTGTTCAACGCTACGGAGAGCGGAGTTTCGACTTCAGTGGCCTCAGCGAGCATCGTGTTGATGCGACCGAGTTCGGTATTTTCGCCCGTGGTTGTGACCACTCCGGTTCCGGCACCATAAGTTACTAAAGCTCCCGAAAACGCCATGTTCTTGCGATCACCAAGCCCGGCATTTGCGGCGACTGGAGCGATGTACTTTTCACTCGGGACAGATTCTCCTGTCAATGCGGCTTCTTCGATTTGAAGATTCTTGATGTTCACCAATCGCATGTCAGCGGGGACTTTGTCGCCGCTTTGGATGAACACCATGTCACCAGGAACAAGCTCAGCGACCGCGATTTGGGACCGTTTGCCTTCGCGAATGACGGTCGTGAATTCTGGCACCATGTCGCTCAGTGCGGCGATGGCTTTACTGGCTTTGTATTCTTGAAGGAAGCCGATGATGGTGTTAAGGATCACGACGGCGAGGATCACAAGACCGTTCTTGAGGCCATCCTTAGGGTCAACCGCGATTGCAATTCCTGCGCTGGCGATGAGAATCCAGATGAGCGGGCTATTGATCTGCCCCCAAATGAGTTGGGCGATAGAAACGCCACCTTTCTTCTCGATGACATTGGGACCAAATTCTGCTTGCCTTTGTGAAACCTCAGGTGAGGAAAGGCCATCTTCGGTCGTGGTGAGTTGGGCTAAAGTCGCATCGACTTCAAGCGTGTGCCATTGTGTTGCCCCGACCGTGCGAGGCTCCTGATTTGGAGTTGTACTAACCATATTTGACGTACCAAGCTGTCTGACCATGTGGCCAGTGTTGCGAGGTCGTGATGGTCTTGCTTCAGATTCAGCGAATCTGCCTTGCGAGCGGGGTTGGAATCAACCCGTATTGACGCCGCGCAAGGAGGGGCTACTCCCCAGCACTTCCTAATTACGTGAGTTTATACCACAAAATTCGGCAATACAAGGTGAAAAGTTTGGGACCGGACAAATCTTGATTGATTTACATTCGGTTTGATTATCCAAGGATATGTTCTTTCGTAGGGTTTGCTACTCGCTCTCTTGGCAGTAATCAGGAACTCAACTTACTCTAGAGAGCAATTTCTTATGGTAAAGTAACCCCATGATTACTGGCATTATTTACGCATTTGTCGCTCTAGGCCTGCTTATTCGTCTCATTTCTTGGGCTAGGGCATACCGCCGTGGAGGATTTCAGGTGGAGCGAAGCGCCCGAGTTGAGGCAAAGGTCGAAGATGTCTTTCCGCTCTTAAATAATCTTGCGAATTGGTATGAATGGTCACCTTGGGAAACCATTAGCCCAAGCTTAAAAAAAGTTTACGAAATACAAAATATAAACCTTGATTTAAACATTGTCACTACCTACGACGGACCGGCCCTTGGCGTCGGTGCGAAGTCTTCATGGAGCGGGTACGGGTCATCCTGGAAAGGAGATATGGAAATTCTTGAATCAGAGTTTCCAAGGCGAATAAAATTCAAGATCAACTTTAAGGAGCCTTCGAGACCTAACAATATTGGTGAAATGCACCTTGAGCCCGATGGTGCAGGGACATTAATTTCGTGGAGAATGCACGGCAAACGGAACCCGATCCCTGTAACTTGGTGGATATACTCTAGTATGGACATACAACTTGGTGACGATTTCGAGCGGGGTTTCGGCAATCTTAAAGCCGTGCTAAAAGCCAACCTTAACTCCCCACTAGAATCTTGAGATTACAGGGACTGTAGCGCAAAAACTGGAATGCTCGGCCTGTACTTTTTTTGGAGTCGTCTTTTCCTCAAGGCTATTGCATCTTTGTTCTGTCGGGCGACAAGTCTTTTTACGCCGGCTTGGCGCTCTTATGGGATTGCCAATATTTCGGTTTTCGTGTTAAAGTGATATGAGCGACCTATAATGATTTTTTTGTACGTCCTAGCAGCTCTTGTCGCTGTCATTGTAGTCTTGCTCGTGATTGCGTCCCATCGCCCGGACGATTTTAGAATCGAACGATCGGCGAGGATTGAGGCTAGCCCATCAGATGTCTTCGCGGAGATCAACGATTTTCGAAATTGGAAGGAGTGGTCGCCTTGGGAAAAGCTTGATCCAAATATGGTCACGACCTACGATGGTCCGGAATCTGGTGTCGGGGCAAAAACGGCGTGGACCGGGAATAGCAAGGCCGGTCAGGGCGCAATGGAAATTCTAGAAACAGATATGCCAAACCGGGTCAAGATCAGAATTGACTTCATCAAGCCAATTCAGGCGCAGCACGTCAGTGAATTTCACATGAAACCGGAGGGCTCTGCGACGCTAATCAGTTGGCAGATGCACGGCAAGAACAACCTGATCTCGAAGGTCTTTGGGATATTCATGAATATGGACGCGATGATCGGCAAAGACTTTGAAGAGGGCTTTGAAAACCTCAAAACCGTGCTGAAAAACAAGGCTTAACTGCTCCCGACAAAATCGAGAATAATAGAACCATGTCGCAAATCATGGATTCCCCGCTGATCGCTTCCCTTTTGGAATCCGATTTTCCTCAGGAGCTGTTCCTGATCACGCTGGACCGCGATCCGAACCGGCATCTTTGCGTACGCGCCGAGAATGTTCCGGGATATGACGTCGTTCATGGCGTCGGTTGCGCGGCGACGGCAAGCGAAGCCCAGCTGATGGCAGCGTACTACAGCTTCCCTGGGAACGTGGTCAGCATGACCTTCGAAGAAGCGCGTGAATTGGCCAAAACCAAGCCCGAACCTGTGGTAGGGCTGTTGCTAGAAGATGGAAACGGGCACTGCGTTGCGTTCCATTTCGTCAAATAAAGGTCATCGGGCGCGTTCGAATATCTTTCTTCGCTCGTTGACGGCAGACTCGAAGTGGACAATTGGGGCTGGGTAATTGGATTTTCTGGAATCAAAGGCTTCCGGAACCCAGTGCCTTTGGAATTTGCCCTTTGGGTCATAGTTTTGGGCTTGTTTGGAGAGGCTGAATACTCTAAATTCCCGAGCATCTTGCCCAACCCCGGCGAGGTATTGCCAGTTGCCCCAATTACTTGCCACGTCGTAATCCAAAAGCTGGGATTCGAACCAAGCGGCACCTAATCTCCAGTCTAATCCTAAAGCATTGCACGCGAAAGAAGCCACAATCTGCCGACTACGGTTGCTCAAATATCCTGTAGCTATCAGCTCTCGCATCCCGGCATCTACTAAAGGATAGCCTGTTTGACCTTGGCTCCAAGCTTTGAACAACTTGAGATCGTTTTTCCAGGCGACCTTTAGGTTTTGAGTCCCGCCGATCTGGAAAAGCTGCGACTTGACCTTGCGCGCATGAAAGTGGAAGTAATCGCGCCACAGCAGCTCGAAAATCATCCAGTATGTCGAGTCATTTTCTACTCTTTCCTTTTCATACTTTCTTACTTCGTAGTAAATTTCGCGTGCAGAGATCGCTCCGACAGCTAGCCACGGACTGAGTTTTGAAGAGTCATCATCTTGCAACATACCGTTCCGAGTCTCTTTGTAATACTGGAGCTTATCAGCATCCCAAAAATAGTGCTGAAGACGCTTCCTTGCCTCATAAAGTCCCCCCTTGAACCGCTGAACGGATGGTTCCGTAAACCCGAAAGACTCCAAAGCCGGAATATCGCCTAAATTCGCAATATTTGGCAATTCCTGAGCAGAAGGAATAGGGATAAGCGGCTTAATATCCCATCTTCTTTCGACATCTTTGCGGAACGTCGTGAACATTTCTGGTAGCCGCGTGACCGGATAGGGCAAGTCGGCCTCACTTAACAAAGTGTCTCCCTTATAAGTTCTTACTTGCACACCACCAGATCGGGCGAGGCGCTGAATTGCGAGGAGTTCGGCGGCTTCTTCGGTGCCAGGTTCGTCGTGGATGTGGATCGCGGCGATCGGGAATTCATCGAAAACCTCCTTAAGCGCGCCGCACGTGGAGCCTACAAAGACCTTCAGCGGAACCCCAAGTTCAACCAAAGCAACTCGCAAAGAAACGATAGACTCAAGCAAAAACCGCACTCGATGGCCGGAGTATCGCGGCATTCCAAATTGAGTAGCGCCCAAAATTTCTGGATCCAAAACGATCAATCCCAAGGTAATCCCGGCTCGCATTGCTCCACTTAGCGCGGCGTGATCCGATACGCGCAGATCCCGGCGGAACAAAACGACTTGCGAAGGCATAAAGCTTTCTACGCAAGATACAACTAGCAATACAGTTAGAGGTAAAACTGGGCGATGGACAACGCGATCCGATTCCAAACCGACAAATTTCCATGGTGGGAGGGACAAAACGGCCCTGAAGATGGCGAAGATTTGTGCGCAGGACGTGAGCTTGCGGAATATCTGGGCGCTTCGCTGCCAAGTTGGGGATTGTCTAAAGACAGCGGGATAGGAGAAGATTGGGGATGGTTGCTTATGCCTGAAAATGGTTCAACCGCAACAAAAATTGAGCCGGGATTCAAGCACGAAATAGCAATCGGCACCGACCCCGATGCCCCAGAAGGCGAACAAGGACACTGGGCAATCTTTATCACATCAAAGGAGCAAAAGAAGTCTCTTGGATTCCTGAAGACTTGGAAAGATACGTCCCCAAACCAACAATTGCTCGATGAAATTGTACAGGCTCTCACCACGCTTGGTGTCAACGGCCTTGCACAGTATGAGTTTTAACTAGGGCAAGTCTCGTGTAAACTCACAAGCATGAATGCGCCGTTGCAATCCTGGCTCGCCACCGAGCTTGATTCCCTGAAGGAACAAAGCCTATACAAAATTCCCCGAATCTTGCAAAGTCCGGCGGGCGGAGTGGTGCAGATGGACGGCAAGCAGGTGATCAACCTTGCCAGCAACAATTATCTCGGCCTCGCGAATCACCCAAAAGTCCGGCAAGCCGCCTTGGAAGCGATCGAAAAGTGGGGGGTCGGAGCGGGTGCGGTGCGATGGATCGGCGGCACAATGTCGGTTCACGACGAACTTGAACAACGCCTGGCAAAATTCAAACATACCGAAGCGGTTTTAGTCTTCACGGGCGGGTTTACTGCAAATTCTGGATGCATTCCAGCAGTATTAACCAATAAAGATGTGGTGATTAGTGACGAGCTTAACCACGCAAGTATCATTGATGGAGTACGTCTTAGCCCGGCAAAGTACAAAAAGTCCGAGGGCTTTGTTTTTCGCCATAAGGATATGGAACATCTGGAGCAAATCCTTAAAGATACGCAGCATTTTGAAAAACGAATGATCATTACCGACGGTGTTTTCAGCATGGATGGGGATATCGCGCCTTTGCCAGATATCGTAAACCTTGCTGAACAATACAATGCGTTCGTGATGGTGGATGATGCTCACGCGAGTGGGGTATTGGGCAAGAACGGAGCGGGAACGGCGTCACATTTTGATCTTTATGGCCGTGTAGATATCCAACTTGGAACGCTGAGTAAGGCCTTAGGAGTCGTTGGAGGTTATATTGCGGGATCGGCTTTGCTCAAAGATTGGCTGATCAATCGAGGGCGGCCTTATTTATTTAGCACTGCCCATCCGCCAATGGTTGCGGCGGCTTTGATTGCGGCCTTGGATGTCATGGAAAATGATCCGGAACCGATGCAAAAGCTATGGCATAACACCAAGATGTGGAAAAACATGCTCGCCGAAGCCGGTTTTGACACGATGGGATCCGAAACTCCGATTACACCGGTCTATGTCGGCGAAGAAAAGGCATGCCAAGCGATGGAAAAACTTCTTTGGGAGGCAGGAGTTTATGCGATTAGCATTGTGTACCCAACCGTCGCGAGGGGACAAGCCCGGATTCGGACAATGCCAAGTGCCGCGCATACGGAAGAAGACCTAGCGAACGCTCTTAAGGCCTTTATCGCCGCGAGAGACAAGATGAAGTCTGTTTAATTAAGCGGCGACGCTTAAATCATTAGATTCCAGTGGTCCATAGGCCGCAACCGCGGGGCAAGGAACAGAACTTTTGCTCGCGCGGGTAGATGTTACGCGATACCAAACCCGTTGCCCAGGAATTTGACCGTCGTGAATAAAGTTTGTTTTGGAAACTGCACCAGCAAATTCCCACTTTTCCTCGCCCGCAACTCGAAATTCCACAATAAACATGGTTTGGCTGGAGTTACCATTCCGCTTCCAGCTGAGCTTGTTGATGCCGGTTTCGATTCCAACCACACCGAGCTTAGAAACTGGCACAACCGGCGCAGAACTTGATATGGAAACAACACCTAATTTTCTAAGCGTTCCAGGAGAAACCTCAAGATCTGCTTTGAATCTATTCGCATAACCGCGAATGTTCTTTGTTGCGAGAGTCCTGGATAACTTTTTGCCTTTAACCGCGCCTTCATAGGTGCTCTTTGTAGAAACGACTCTGGTCAATTTTTGCTTAAAGTCATCACTAAAGGATTGGATTTTATCTAAATCTGTAGTTGTTAATCCGAGCTCCTCTGAATTTTCGATGCATGCGGTCAAGAACTGGTCGTACCACAATAAAAATTGACCATCGGCATCAGGGATGAAGTCTGAATTTGGCATAGGTTCGGTTTCCAATCAAGCCATTGGCTCTACGCTCTTATTATTGGCAGCCCTGAGGGATTCCTTAGGGAAATCTCAAGAATTCTTCAGCGAAACTCCAAAATTTTCTCAAAAACTGAAGGAATTTTTTACAAAATCTCCACCAATATCGTCAAAAAATCCTCCCGGATTTTGAAAAACTCCTCTTTTTTTCGGAAAAACGGAGGAGATCTCCTGGTAAATCCCCCAATTTCTGAGGAAAATCCCCGGTTAAATGGTGCTACGAAAGCTTATTGCCGTAGAAAGGGAACTGTAACACGGGCCATTTAAAGGACTTTCTTGCTCTTAAACCAACCAAAGATGCCGAGCGAGATCAAAAGCATCACGCCCAGAACAGCGAAGTAGCCCATTGGGTGACGCAGCTCCGGCATATTGTCAAAATTCATGCCGTACACTCCAACAATGAACGTCAATGGCAAGAAGAATGCGGAGAAAACAGTCAACATTTTCATCACATCATTGTTCTTTTGCGCGCTAAAGGAAAGATATGTATTCAGAAGGTTTTGGGCATCGTCCATATTCTCATTCAGCTTGAGCGAACAAGCAATCAGAGTGTCTTTCGCATCCTGCAGCCTGGCGGCATTCTCACTAAAGTCTAAATCCATCTGGTTGAGAGCGGCTTGGTTTAAGGTAATCACACTACGGGTCATACGAATGTGCGACTTATGATAGTATAAATCCTCTAATGAGATACTTGCGCTCTTGTCCAAAAAGAGTTTGGATTCAAATTCATCCGTCGTCTTAGAGATATGGGCAATTGGTGGTTCAAAGGTTGTCATCAGCTTTTGAACAAGCTCCAAAACCAGCTGTTCTACATTCTGAAAAGTGCGCCCAGTCTTGTCCATAAACTCAAAAGGCAACCTGTGAATGGTAATTAAACGCTTATCGCTATAGAAAAAAGCTAATTTATTCGTGAGCTCAGAGACATCTTTGATCCGAGCATCTTTATCGGCGGTGTATCCTCTCAGAATCAAGAAGTGATAGTCGTTCACCTTTTCGTACTTGGGCAAGTGCCCGTGTTGCAGACTATCATTGATCAATAAGAGGTCTAAATTGCATTCGCCAGAAATCTTTTGCAGTTCCTTTTGGCTAGGATTCGTGAAATCCACCCATTCAAAGTTCTCGTATTGCTTTCTCATTGGCGTTTTGTCTATGTTACCGAACGGCGCATTGTTGTCATTGCGCTTGGCACGTTGATTTTAGCCGGCCATATCCCGAATTAACGGGCGATTTCTGCTCCCGGATCGTCTACTCCTCTCCAAGTTCTTACCAGAATTCCTCTGATTCCTGACCTCAAATGACTTCAGGCGGTATCCTATGGGTTCGCCTATGAGTTTCAATCAGCGCACCCAGAATTGCGGCGTTCTTCGCCTCGACCATGCCGGACAAACCGTCACCCTAAATGGATGGGCGCACCGTGTTCGGGACCTTGGGGGCTTGCTTTTTATTGATCTCCGCGACCGCACCGGATTGGTTCAGCTCTTTATTGACCCGAGTAAGCTGGATGGGTCCGCGATCCGCACCGAATCATGCCTCAGCATCACCGGCGTGGTCAAAGAGCGCGAAGAAAAGACCAAAAACGCCAATATGGACACTGGCGAAATCGAGATTGTGGTCACGTCTTTTGAGGTTTTGGGACAAGCTAAGCCTTTACCTTTCCCTCTCAACGATGAATCTCAGATGAAATCGGTGAATGAGGAACTTCGTATTAAGTATCGGTATCTTGACCTGCGCCGACCGGCAATGTATAAGAAGCTTGCCTTACGAGCGAGCGCGGTAACAAAGATGCGGTCGTTTTTAGACCGACGGGGCTTCATCGAAACAGAAACTCCGATCTTTACAAAGTCAACTCCCGAGGGCGCGAGGGACTATCTCGTGCCTTATCGGTTAGAGCCAGGCCTTTTTTATGCCCTGCCGCAGTCGCCACAGCAATACAAGCAGATCCTTATGGTTGCAGGATTCGAGCGCTATTACCAAGTTGCAAAATGCTTCCGCGACGAAGCGCAACGATCTGACCGTCAGCCAGAATTCACCCAGCTTGATATCGAAATGAGCTTCGTTACTCAGGAAGATATTTTAGAAATGATGGAGAGTTTGACGCTGGAAGTCATCAATGGATTGATCGAAGATTTCAACTTGGACAAGGAAAAGGTCGAGCCATTTGTGCGGATGACTTACGATGAATCCATGGCGCGCTATGGTTGTGATAAGCCCGATTTGCGGTTTGGATTGGAGCTCTTTGATGTCACCGAGGTTCTCAGCGGGGCTGAATTTGGCGTCTTCAAGTCCGCAATTGAAGCGGGTGGAAAGATTCGCGGTGTGCGCTTCCCAGGAGGAGCTTCGCTATCGCGCAAAGATGTCACCGCCGTTGAAGACTATTGCAAGGAATTCGGTGCGAAAGGCATGGCGTCCATCGCAATTACGTCGGAATCGGCAGGCAGCGACAATGAAGTTGCCCTTTCCAACGGTTTGTTCGCAAAAGCTGGATTCTTGAAGTTCCTCACGCCCCAAGAGATTGAAGGGATTGCGAGCGTATCTCAGGCGGAGGCGGGGGATTTGCTCTGTTTCATCGCCGATGAGTACAGCGCGGGGAATAACATTCTTTATCGCCTTCGCAATGAGATAGGCCAGCGCTGCGGATTGCGTGATCCTCGTAAATTAAAGTTTAGTTTTATCATTGATTTCCCATTGGTCGAGTGGAATGCCGATGCGCGTCGTTGGGATTCCATGCACCACCCGTTTACTTCGCCAAAGGCAAGTGATTTCCAGTATCTTGATACCGATCCAGGCAAGATCCGCGCCGACTGTTACGACGTGGTTTGCAACGGGGTGGAATGGGCGAGCGGCTCGATACGGATTCACCAGCCGGAAGTTCAAGCACGGATCTTTAGCTTGCTTGGGATTGACGAAGAGAGGCAAAAGGAACGCTTTGGTCATATTCTTGAGGCCTTCAGTTACGGTGCACCGCCGCACGGAGGGATTGCGCCCGGCATTGACCGCTTGATTATGTTCCTGCTGAACGAAGAAAACATCCGCGAGGTCATTGCCTTCCCGAAAATCGGGATGGGACAAGACCCGCTTATGGACAGCCCGAGCACGATCGACCCTCAGCAATGGGCGGAATTGGGCTTGCGAAAGTCCTGATGATCTGTACTTAGATTCCCTTGGGGGTTTAATCTCGGAACATGGGCGAAAGTCTTGTGGCTTTCGCCCGTTTACCCTGGTAGAAGGGCACTCGTTGGAGAGATTGCTTTTTATTGTGTCATCTCGCTCCACAAAGTGAAGCCTTTTCAGATCAGAAATCCCATGATTCAACCATGGTGAGTGACCGGAAACTCCTCCGAAATCGGTGAAAAGGATAAGCACGAACAGAACAAATTAGATCAAAATCGGTCAAGATAAATTCATGAAACGCGCAACTCTTCTTTTTGGATTCGTGGTCGTCGCAATGGCGATGGCACAAGACACCGCCTATGATTTGGCTTGGAAAACCGCAGACGGGGACACTGCCGAGTACACCTTTAACGCCGAATTGGTGATTGGTGACCAGAAGTTTACCGTCATCGGTAAGAATCGCGACAAGACGGTTTCAGTAGCAAAGGATGGTTCCTACACTGTGGAATCCACTCAGTATGGCGTCACGCTGAAGTCCGAAGACGGCGATCAAGATTTGCCAGACAGCGAAATGACCAAGCTTTCCATGAGCGCGGATCGCCTTATTTTAAAGTCCAATGACAACGATGAGTCGGAATTTAACTCAATCCGACTGGGCAATTTGAATACGATTCGGAAGCCAGTTAAGGCAGTTAAGGTTGGCGACAAGTGGTCGTCTGATATTCCTTCAATCGTGAAGGGAATCCCTGCTGTGAAGGCGGACTATGAAGTGCTCGCGTTGGAGAAGGTTGGCTCCTGGGAATCTTTGAAGATCAAGATCGCCAGCCGTGAGGTTGATAGCGAAGAAAAGGCGACTTCGACCGGAACCGTGTGGATCGACGTGATCTCCGGACGACCAACAAAGGAAGTTTTCAACATGAAGAACGTCCCGTTCACCATGTCGCCGGTGCCGATTAACATCAATTATTCGTCCGAGCGCAAGAAGTAAGGGATTCTTTTTCCGGGCTGAGTTTTGTTTATAAAATCGAAGGCTCGGCATATCCTACAGCCGAGCCGATTTACTCTTTCGAGGGCGACGTTACTCGTCATTCCGAACCAAAGGGAGGAATCTGACTGGACTCGGTGTTTGCTTTCGGATTTTGTGAGTTATCTGGTGGCCAGGGCTGACCATAGGTTGGTGCGAGACTCCACACAATCAGCTACTACAGTCAGATTCCTCCCTTTGGTTCGGAATGACAAGCGAGCATGACGCCAACTCATCCCAAATTTCGTTCTCGCATCATGAGGGATTTGCTGCAAGACCTGACGGGTATTCTCTTCCAACATGAATCCGGTGATGACCACGCTCACTTTTGTTGGAGAATGCCTCATTCTTCTGGGCGACGCCGGACGAAGACTCTTTAAGCGTCCGTTTGAATTTGGCGAGCTGATGCAGCAGATCTCCTTTGTCGGGGTCGCGAGCATCCCGATTGTGGCGCTCACGACATTCTTTTCAGGATCGGTTTTGGCACTGTACTCCACAGAGATTTTGATCCGGTACGGTGCTGGATCTTTGGGCGGAGGCACGGTTGCGTTGGCGGTAACTCGGGAGATTGCGCCAGTATTGGCAGGGATTATGGTCGCGGCTAGATGTGGATCGGCGATGGCTGCCCAGATTGGATCAATGAACGTCACGGAGCAAGTGGATGCCCTTCGCGCCCTGAACGTTTCGCCCACAAATTATCTGACGATTCCTAGGATTTTGGCGACGATCATCGCACTCCCGATCCTTTGTTTGATCGGCTGCTATTCGGGGATTATTGGGGGGATGATCGTTTCTGAGATCGGCGGGATTCCGCAGGTTTCCTTCATGAATTCTCTGCGCCAGTTCATCCAGCCTTGGGACATTGTAGGCGGGATGATCAAGGCGTTTGTGTTCGGGTTGATCGTAGCGACGGTGGCTTGTCAACAGGGCTATCGCTGTACCGAAGGCGCAGTCGGAGTGGGCAGGGCGACGACCCAGAGTGTTGTGATTTCCATGGTCTTGATCTATGCGGCCAACTTCATCCTGGCAGGATTGATGTACTAACCCACAAGCATTGCCCGTAAGCCGCCAAAATTCCCGTTGCTGAAAACTCCGACCACATCTCCCTCATTCACACGGGAAGCCAGCCAATCGAACGCGAATTTGCCCCAATCTTTAGCCTTCGCCTGTTCTTCATTGATGAAGTCCGAATCAACCCCCTTCACGCCTAAATCTGCGACGAGGGCATTAAGGTCGAGCTTTTCTTCGCTCGTGTAGCGCCACGGCCTGTCGGTTGCACCGAACATCACGCCAGATGCTCCGCTGAAGCAGTTCGCGAGTTCGTGTTGGAAGATATTGCGAGTTGTGGTGTTGGATCTGGGTTCGAAAGCAACCCAAATTTTCCGGCCGGGATACTTAGCTTGCAAGGCATCTAGAGTCGCCTGAATCGCGGTCGGATGATGGGCAAAATCGTCCACGACCAATGCTCCCTGGAAAGATCCGATTTCCTCCAGCCTGCGTTTGGGAGCTTTGTACGACAATGCCCCGGCCACGATCTGGTCGAAAGTCAAACCAGCCCGCAGACCAACTGCGCACGCCACGAGCATATTGCTCACATTGTGGTCGCCAGGCATGTTGAGGCTGACCGAACCGAGCAAAACCCCATCGCGATGCAGATCAAATATGCAAAGCCCATCGTCCATCCGCACATCGCTTGCTCTCCAATAGGCACCTGCACCGAACCCAAACGTCTGGACTGGGCAGACTGGATCTGCGATGACTTCCGCAACATCTGGATCGTCTTGATTGGCAAGCAGAACTCCATTCCTCGGCACTAATCGCGCGAATAATCGGAACGATTTCTTAATGGCATCGAGCGAATCAAAGATATCGGCATGATCGAATTCGATGTTATTGATCACCCCAATGTCCGGGCGATACAGCAAGAACTTGCTGCGCTTATCAAAGAACGCGGTGTCATATTCATCCCCCTCGGAGATGAAATAACCTTGATCGGTATTGTGGAATCTGGGCGAAACTGGTCGGCAGGAGTCACTAAAATTTCCTGGAACTCCTCCGATCAAGTAGCCCGGTTCGAGACCGGCTTGATCCAGCATCCATGCAACCATCGAAGTCGTGGTGGTTTTGCCATGAGTTCCTGCGATCACAACGCTCGTGTTACGATCTATGAGCTTTTCGGAGATTAAGCCCGGGAGCGATACCAGCGGAATCTTGTGCTCTAGGGCATATTCCAGTTCATCATTCCCGCGCGACACGGCATTTCCCACGACGATCCGTTCGGCACCAGAAGCCACGATGTTCGCCGGATCAAAAGAAGGAAAAACCTGGACTCCATGGTCGGCGAGATAGCTTTTCATCGGTTCATAGAGATCGGTTTCGCTGCCAGAGATTTGCGCTCCCTGCTGCTTACAAGCCGCCGCGACGCCCCCCATCGCTGTGCCGCCAATCCGGATGAAGTAGAGCTTTTCCATTTGGCGTGAGTTTACTCGTAGCCTTGGGGTTGTTAATGTTGAGTTCAATCCTTCACAATCTAGATATGAGTTCCGTGAACGAAACTACCCTTTACATTGACGTCGCCGATATGCGATCTTTGGTGACCAAAGTCGGTCTGAAGGCGATCATCCGCGAGACGGTGGAAGAGCTTCGCGCGAACTACAGCCGGTGGAATGACTTCGAAAAGTCTCCCCGAACCGCGAACCACAGCGAAGTTGGCGTGATTGAACTCATGCCAGTTAGCGATGATGCACGTTTTGGGTTCAAATACGTGAATGGGCACCCCAAGAATCCTCTTCAGGGCCTTTCCACGGTAATGGCGTTTGGGGCGCTCTCGGTTGTGGAAACCGGATTCCCGATCCTAATTTCCGAAATGACGATCCTCACCGCGATCCGCACCGCTGCGACTTCGGTCTTGGCGGCGCAAGTGATGGCGCGGAAGGATTCCAAATCCATGGCGATGATCGGTAATGGCGCTCAGTCTGAGTTTCAGATTTTGGCGTTTAATGATCTGCTCGGGATTGAAACATTCAAGATCTACGATGTTGATCCAAAGGCGACCGAAAAGCTGATGCGCAACCTCGCTGGAGTTCCTGGCATCACCTTGATCCCCTGCGCCTCGACTCCTGAGGCCTGTGAAGGTGTTGATATCATCACGACCTGCACAGCTGATAAGACCAATGCCACGATCGTGACCATCAACGAGGTCAAGCCAGGCATGCACGTTAACGGCATCGGCGGCGACTGCCCCGGCAAGACGGAAGTTGGAGCCAGCGTCCTAGAACGCGCCCGCGTCGTTGTCGAATATGCGCCGCAAAGCCGCATCGAAGGCGACATTCAGCAGATGCCGGCTGACTTCCCGGTCACCGAACTTTTTGAAGTCTTGACTGGCAAAGCGACGGGACGCGCATCCGATGAAGAGATCACCGTTTTTGATTCCGTCGGGTTCGCGCTCGAAGATTTCAGCTCGCTTTGTGTGGTTCATAAGCTGGCAATGGAGCACGGAATCGGAACGACCTTGAACCTGATTCCGGAAATGGCAGACGTGAAAGACCTCTTCAGCCAAGTTTCCGTCTCCGGTGCAGTTTCTCGGTAGATCTCGTCGTCTTGAATCCCTGAGCGCAGTCCCAGTGCTCAGGGATTTCTTGTGCAGAAAAATCGTTTCGAAGCCTTTAGCGACGGCGTGATCGCCATTATCATCACGATTATGGTCTTAGAGATCAAGGTTCCACACGGCACAACCTTCGCCGCTCTAGAGCCGCTCAGTCTTAAATTCCTAAGCTATGCCCTCAGCTTTGTCAATGTGGGCATCTACTGGAATAACCATCACCACATGATCCACAGCGTTGATCGCATCAGTGGCAAAATCCTGTGGGCGAACCTGCACTTCCTGTTCTGGCTGAGTCTGATGCCCTTTGGCACGGCTTGGATTGGCGAATCGCGATTTGCGCCGGCTCCCGTTTTCTGTTACGGCATTGACTTAATCATGTGCGCGATTTCGTACTTCATCTTGCAAAACGCGATCATCCAACATCAGGGTCCGGAATCGCTTCTGAAAAAGGCGATTGGCGCGGACTACAAAGGACGGACCTCATTAGGGACGTACGCAGTAGGGATCGCATTGAGCCTATTTGCGCCGTTGGTTGCAATGGGACTCTACATTTGCGTTGCGATCATGTGGTTTATCCCCGACCGGCGCACAGAAGGGAATGTTTAGGTGCATGAACACCCAGCACCCGCTACGCGGCTTGCGCTGGGTTTTCGCCTTGCAATCGCAAGACGCTGAGTTTTCTGCCCTGGAGATTAAGAGTAAAAGCCACGCAGTCCCGACCATAACGGCGCACAGTTTGCGGGGCGGTACGCCCGACGACTCCGCTGGCTTCGAACCCAGTTCCCGTCACAATGAGGGTCAGGCCATCAAGGTCGCTTTCACTCACCATGTGGACGGTATCCCCATTTTCAAATCTGAGCTTAAGTCCTCGTCGAGCTTCTTCGAACGTGCTGAGCCGCTCAAGCGTGTAAAAATCTGCTCCGGCTTGTCGGATGATCGAAATCCATCTTCGCATCGCGCTGACCCCGATTTCCGTACTGACAGTTGAAACCTTAAACACGCCATGAATGAAGCCATGCCGAGCGATGACTTCGGGCAAAATCCGGTCTAGCCCTTTTGCGGGGGTAGTCACCCCGCTGTTGTAGGCGTGGAACGGAAACTCATACACATGCATTCCAAGTCCGTCACGACCACGAGGGACGAACGGATGACACGTTCCAAAGGTAAACCCAGATGAACCGGGCTCGATTCCGCCTTTACTCACCATCGTTTTTGCCCCGCCGAAGTGGGCCAGAGTATAGGGCTGATGCCAACCCTTCCAGGCATTTCCGATGAATCTAAGTGATGGGACCTTTGGGTTCCCAATCAATCGTCCTAGACTCGTAACTTCGATGCGGAATTGCTCCGGATGCCATCCCCCTGTATCGTTTGGATCGTAGTTAAATCCGATTTCGTGCCAGCCCCTTCGCAGGGCGGTATAAACGTCGGGCGGGTAGTTCGCGAACCGGGTGAAGATTGTTGCTCTGGTTCCAGACATGCTCAGGTTCGCATTGAGATTGTAGGCATCGGTCGGGTTCTGGGTATCGGCTTCAATGGTAATAATCGCTCCAAACTCCGATCCGCGAGGCAAGTGCCATGCGATCATCGCTTGCTTGTTGCAGGTTTCCACAGCCTGTAAAATCGTCCGAAGGAAAAGCTCTCGGGCGCAATCAGCATGAGGAATTGTGAACATTCCCATCTCGCGTTCTTCAAACGGTATTCGACTACCGTATTCGCTCCTCAGTGGGCCAACATCGTACACCGCGGTCCCGTCTGCGGCACCTATTTCGTCAACCTCTACGCTTCGACCCATCAAGTAGAACGAAAGTGTTTGCCCGATATGGGGAGCAAGGAAAAAGGCACGGTCTTTCTTGCTGACGGAAACAGCGCCGGTTCGCGAGGTAAGCAAAACCTTTGCGTTGAAAGCCATCGCCCGGGTGCCACCGAAGGTACGAAATGCGCTCGCCCCAATCGGAAATGGATCCTGATCGCTTGGCTCGATCCAAGATTCTCCCATTGGTCCACCGACTCGAATACCCAAAAATTCTGACAATCCCCACGGATCTCCACAGACGACAATCGCTCTTTCGGAGTTTCCTTTCAGCCACAGATGGAGAAGCGTCGAGTCGGCCACACTTCCCCTCCCGCATAGGACAAGGACATCGTAATCGTCAATCTTCGCGTAGGGAATTTCGGGGAGTTTTTCATGAATCAGCCCCACGTGGTCTATCGCCTCGTTGAACCATGTCCCGTACGGATCAGTAGGAGAGACGATAATGCCTATTCTTGCGAGTTTAACTTGATCCATGACACGGGATTTTCCCATTAAAAGTATCGGTGCTTTCACGGGGAGAAATTAGCACGTAAATTCTGAAGATTTGCCTGGTGCGCTGGGGTCATTTGGATCCACAATAGAGAGGTTCATGGTCTATGAGAAACTCTTGCGCCCTCTCCTCTTTCGGCTAGATGCCGAGACCGCACATAATTTTGGGTTGCGGATGGTTTCTTCCGGGCTTATTCGAACACGGTTGATCCGCGATCCACGCCTCTTGGTCCCTGGTTTTGGGAAATCATTGGTGAATCCCCTCGGGCTTGCGGCTGGAGTGGATAAACACGGATCAGCCATTAAGCATTGGGGAAAGATGGGTTTTGGTTTCGCAGAAATCGGCACCGTCACGTACCACGCTCAGCCTGGAAATCCCAAGCCAAGGCTTTTCCGCGTACCGGCGGAAAAGGCGATCATCAACCGTATGGGCTTCAATAACCACGGCGCGGCGGCTCTTGCTTCGGTTTTTCAATCTCACTCTGGAAGGGCTTATGATATTCCAATTGGAATAAATTTAGGAAAGTCAAAAATCACCGAAAATTCCCTCGCAGCGCAGGATTATGCGGATTCTTTTGAATTATTAAAGGATTTTGGCGACTATTTTGTGATCAATGTATCTTCTCCGAACACGCCTGGGTTGCGCGATTTGCAAGCTGTTTCCGCGCTCGATAAAATTGTGAGTGCCATGCGTGAGAAAATTTCTGGAGATTTTCCTCCTATTTATTTGAAAGTCGCGCCTGACTTAGCGATCGAAGATTTGGAAGAAATTTGTGTGTGGTCTCATGCTGCCAAGTTAACTGGAATCATCGCGACAAATACGACCATTGACCGCACGGTACTTCGCCATGATCCTGGCGAGACGGGGGGAATCTCCGGAGCGGTGCTACTTGAAAAATCAACCGAAATTCTGGAAAAAATATGTAAACTTTCTCATCCCGATTTACACATCATCGGAGTCGGCGGAATTTCTACCGGAGACGATCTCATTCGCAAATTCAAGTCCGGAGCCGAGCTGGCACAGGTTTATTCTGGCTGGGTCTACGGAGGACCAACAATGCCCGCAAAAACTCTTCTGAGAGCGCTGGTAATCATAACGGCGGATGGAGCCCAATCGATTCTGGACTATTCGCCTCGTCATAAAGCTCGCGCCAAAGTGTAGTCAGTGCCCACTGGACAGCGCGAATTCGGATCCCGTCCCGACCCTTGCCCAGGTTTAGTTTTTCAACTTGGGTCCCATTTTCATCCGCTAAACCGACGTAGACGAGTCCTTCCGGATTGCCCTGATCATCCGAACCGGGACCGGCAACTCCCGTGACAGATATCCCAAAGTGGGTTCCAAATTTGGTGCGAACTGCCTCCGCCATCTGCGCGGCAACAGGCTCAGAAACCGCCGAAAATTCACCTAATAATTCTGAAGAAATTCCCAATTCGCGGTGTTTAACTTCGTTCGAGTAGCAGATCACTCCCCCCTCAAGAACGCTTGATGCTCCAGCCACATTTGCGATTCTGCCACCAAGATTTCCTGCCGTGCACGACTCCGCAACTGCAATCGTATAGCCATGGGCTTTACAGCCTGCAATCACAACATCTTCCAGCGATTGATCATCAAAGCCGTAAACATGCCAAGAAAGTCGCCGACGGATTTCGGCAACCATCGGCTCTATTTTTGAGGAGGCTTCCTCAAGTCCTTGGCCTCGTGCCGTCACCCTCAGATGAACTTCCCCGGTCTTCGCGTAGGGTGCGACAGTCGGATCTTCGTTCTCAATTAAATCACGAATCAATTCCTCCACTCTGCTCTCGCCCAGACCGCAAACTCTTACTACCTTCGAGTGGATAATTGTCCCACCCGTGTGCCTGGCTAAATACTCTTGCACGACGGTCTTCGCCATCGGATTAAACTCTCTCGGGGGGCCTGGCAGCGCGACGACTATTTTCCCCGATTTTTCGCAGAATAAACCTGGAGCCGTACCCATTCTGTTTGAAATCGCGACCCCACAAGCGGGCTTCATTGCCTGACGAGAGTTGCTCTCCACCCATCTCAAACCTCGCCCATCAAAAAATGCTTTTAATTCCGATAAAATTCCTTCATCCAGAATAAGTGGATCATCGAGAGCGGCCGCAATCCCATCTCGCGTAAGGTCGTCTTGGGTCGGGCCCAATCCGCCAATTAAGATCACGATGTCGGATCGAGATAATGCAAGCAGAATCGCATCGGTAAGTCGTCCAAGATTGTCCCCTACTGTCTGACGATTCGTGCAAGCCACCCCAATCGCAGCGAGTGCTTCACCCATGAAAGCCGCATTGGTATCCACAGTTGAACCCAGTAAAAGCTCGGTCCCCACGCTGATGATTTCGGCATTCATGACTTTACAATTTCTTTACGTCAAACCGTTTCGCCCCGACGCACAAAAGCGGTATACCAGGGATTCAATGTTTAAACCAGCCTTACTTCTCTCGGTTCTCCTACCTGGTCTAGCCTTAGCCCAAACCGCTGGTCAAGAGTTCACGATGACCCTACTCCATACGAACGACGTTCACTCCAGAATTGAACCCGCGATCGTAAACAGAAAGGAATACGGCGGCTTCGCAAGGCTCGCGACTTTGGTGAAAAAGCACCGACGGACCGACATCAATCCTGTTCTTCTCCATGCTGGTGATGCCTTCCAGGGAACGCTTTACTACAATGTCTATAAGGGTCTCGCTGACGGCGCATTGATGAATCTGGTCGGCTATGACGCGATGACGCTAGGCAATCACGAATTCGACGATGGACCTGCCGGACTTGCCCCGTTCCTGCGGATGGTCAATTTCCCGGTCGTGAACACAAACATGGACTTCACAGACGAACCACTCGTTGGAGCCTTCGTGAAGCCAGAAGTCATCCTCAATGTGGGAAAAGAGCGAGTCGGGATCATCGGAGCGATGACGACGGACCTCTTTTCCATTGCCTCCCCTGGAGACAATATCAAGCTCAAGCCGCTCGTATCCAGTCTTCAAGCTCAGGTGGACTCATTGACCAAGCGAAAGATCAATAAAGTCATTCTCCTGTCTCACTTGGGTTACTCAGAAGATATCGCCCTGGCAAAGGAACTCAAGAATGTGGATGTGATCATCGGCGGGCACTCCCACTCGTACCTCGGTTCGACGGAAATTCCTGGCTTCCCAACACCAATGGGATCCTATCCGACCAAGTCGGGAGACACCCTGATTATCACGGCATGGGAATGGGCAAAGCTACTTGGACGGCTCCAAGTCACCTTTGATAAAACCGGGAAAATCACAAAGTATTCAGGTCAACCGATCCCAGTTGACGAAACCATCTCCGATGATCGACAAATCGCGGCAATGATTACTGCCTTCCGAAAGCCGATTGAGCAACTCAAAGCACAAGTGGTAGGCGACACGATCGGCGGTATTGACCGGGACTTCAGCAAGGGGCCAGAACTCGCGATGGGCAATGTCATCGCAGATGCCCAATTGGCGTTTACCGAAAAGCAGAAGACGGTCATTGCCCTCATGAACCAAGGCGGTGTTCGGGCTGAAATCGCGGCGGGACCAATCAACTATGACGAGCTGATTTCGGTGCAGCCATTCGGCAACACACTCGTCGTTCTGGACCTAACCGGAACAGAGATCCTTGCAGCCCTCGAAGTTGGTGCGGGCAAGGGATCCTTTATCCAAGTTTCCAAGGGATTCAGCTATACGGTGAAGAAAGTCGCCGACCGGTCATACAAAGTTCAGTCCACTCGCTTCAACGGAATGCCTCTAGGGCTTGATACCACCTATCGCGTCGTCGTGAATAATTTCATGGCACGCGGTGGCGATGGATTTGTGAGCTTGCAAAATGCGAAAGGCTTCCGGCTCGACACCGGATTTTCTGATCTCGATGCAATGATCGAGTATTTCAAGAAGAACAAGCCAACTGAAGGAATCCGCGAAGGCCGGATCATCGAAGGGAAGTAATTTACAAGGGAGTATCCCAGGCTTTCTGGTCTTGCTCCCAAGTGATATTTTTCACATGACCGTCACCAAAGAGATTGTTCATGCGAAATTTGATGTACTTCTCAAGCACGCTGGCAGAATTCGTGGCGATTTCATTTCGCTCGATGCGTTGGGTATTGCCGTGCCAGTGACCAGCCTGATCGAACATCACGTTGATTTCTGCCGGAAACTGCAAGCTAGAAAGGCTCGCACCCTTAATCCCCAATTCCGTCCGATAAAAATAGCTTGATCCGTACACTTTGAACAAGCTCGGCGAAGTGTTGAAGTCTAACTCCGGGGTGGAATCCAAGACCGCCGTGCCATTGTCAGAAGGACACCGACATACTTCTTTGCTTTTCAAATAGGACTGCAAAGCATCCTGAATCAATGGCAGATACGGAATTTGAGCTTGAAAATCTGGAGTCCCCGACCAAATCTGAGGACGGAACTTGTCGCCCGAATCCACGGCATAAGGAAATAAATCGTCATTATCTCCTGCGTAAAGGGTGATCGCGACACCCATTTGTTTGAGATTGCTAATGCATTGAGTCTTTTGAGCGGATTTTCGAGCATTCACAAACACCGGAAAAATCAGCCCAGCCAAAATCGCAATAATCGCGATCACTACTAAGAGCTCAATCAGCGTGAACCCTCGTCGAATCATAGCTCCGTCGCCCAGGCTTCTTGCAGTTTGTCGTAGTTCAGAGATTTCACGTGCATATCACCGAACAACGTGTTGTATCGAAACTTGATGATCTTACGGTAGGCACTCGCGGGGTCGGTTTGGACCTCGTTTCGATTTACACGCCCAGCATCGCCATGCCAGTGTCCCGAGGCATCGAAAAGTACATTCGTGTTCGCAGGGAGCTTGAAAGTACTTGAGCTGAATTCCTTAAATGCAATCTCGGTCCGGAAAAAATAGCTAGATTGGTAAACCTTAAACACACTCGGAGAAGTGTTGAAGTCAAGCTGTGGGTGCGAGTCCAAGACCGAAGAGCCATTATCCGACGGACATTTCCAAACCTCTTTGCTCTTAAGGTACTGATCCAAGACATCGGACATCAGCGGCATGTTTGGGATTTTGGCTTGAAAGGTCGGGAAGTCGCTCCAAATCTCAGGGCGAAATTTATCGCTTGCATCCACCGCGTGAGGGAACTGGTCGTCATAGTCGCCCATGTAAAGCGTGATCGCGGTGCCGATTTGCTTAAGGTTGCTAATGCACTGGGTTTTGAGGGCAGCCTTCTTTGCATTCGCAAACGCCGGGAAAATCAGGCCCGCCAAAATCGCGATGATCGAGATGACCACCAGCAATTCGATCAGCGTAAATGCCGCCTGCTTGCGTTGCGAATTTTGCATGGATGTAATATCTAACGTAGCCAACAAGGTAAATCGTGCCACGAATCGGGAATTGTTTTATCGGTTTGAGCGTTAATTTTCTTAACGGGAAGGTAACCTGTTGGAGTTGCATGTACTCGGAACGGAAACGCTTTAATGGTTGGAAAATTTTTGGAAACGTCGTCTTTGGGACGTTGTGCCTCAGTGGACTCGCGATTGGTACCATTGCTGGCTGGGTCGGGCAAAGCTCGGTAGCCACCGAAATTTGGAAGCAAAGTGTCACCAATAAACCCGTGCAGGAAGTCTTTGAAAACAAAGGGCACCTGTATTTCCTCGTCTTAGGGTGTGACCAAGACCGTAGTTACATCAATCAGGCCGTTACCAAAAAGAGCGCCCGCAGCGACATGATGCTCCTGCTTCGCCTTGACTTTGATCAAAAGGCTATCACCGGTGTAAGCATTCCCCGCGACATGATTTGGGAGGTTGATGGCTACCGCGCAGGCAAAATCAATCAGTACCACGAATTTGGCGGCAAGCTACTAGCGGAAGAAGCGGTTGAAAAACTCGTCGGGGTAGACATTGACCGCGTCGCCGTGCTTGACTTCGAAGCTTTTCAACGCGTGGTCAACCTTGTGGGCGGCATCGAAATTTATGTCCCCAAAGACATGAAGTACACCGATAAAGCCGGGGGACTCTACATTGACCTCAAAGAAGGCCGTCAAACCCTCAACGGCTACAACGCGATGTGCTTTGTGCGGATGCGGAAGTCCGATAGCGACTACGAGCGCCAAAAAAGGCAGAAGGACTTGATGTTGGCATTCAAAGACAAACTTCAGTCCAAGCCAGAAATGCTGACCACCATCGCGGATGAAACGATCAATATGCTCGGTGGAGAAATGAATGCCTCTGAAGTTGCCGCCCTGACCCTATTCGCCGCTAAAGTCGGTCAGGAGAATATTAAGCTCGGAATGATCCCGGTCATCGAAGCTGAGCGCAATCGCCGTTTCGGTTGGCACCAGGTCCTAGACGAGCAGAATCTAGGCAAAACACTCGGTGAGTTCAAGTTTAAGGAATCGTATAAGGCGGAACTTCCACCGCGCACAGCAGAATTCAGCGATGGAACAGTACGCAACTGACGAACCCGAAGGCAGTACGGCAACCAAAAGCCAATACATGAGCAAGAAGGACGTGAAGTCTCTTGTTGCCATTATGTTAGTGCTAGCGGTTGTGCTCTTCCCGATTTATCAGAAGCTGCGAGGCGACGGTGAGCGTGTGATGTGCGCAAACAACATGAAAGCCGCCAGCCAAGCAATGCTCACGTATTGCGACAATAACAACGACCGTTTCCCCCCTGTTTTCTACCCCGATTCAGAAGGTACTCCTGCCCTTCTGGATGGTTTGCCAATCACTTGGGTCACTCTTGTAGACGAAGGTATGAAGCCAGATCGCACCTATGTTTGCCCGCGATCAACGCCAGAAGAACGCTCCAAATCCGTCCCGTTTTCGGGCTCAAAGCCGATTGAATCCTCCTACGGAATGTGGTCCGGCATCGCCCTCCAATCGAAGGGGTTGATGGAAGAAAAGCCGATCATGATCGCGGAAACCGTTTCCGGATCAGCGCTAAACGCCTTTAACCCAATGCAGATGAATGGCGGAAACGACGGGTACGCGATTGGGCTGGATAGCAGCAATCTCCAAGGTCAGGCGATTAACGATACTGTTGACTTTGGGACGGCAAAGGCAGTCACCCGACTCGCATTCGCAGAAACCGCGAAGGGAGTTTTTTCCGGGAAGGTGTTTGGTCGTCACGAGAAAATCAATCACGCGGTAGATGTTAACGGAAGATTGATCCACATCACGAGTAGTCAGGCACTCGTCAGGACACAGGGTCAATACTTGATCGGTCTTTGGGGAACTCGATAATCCGTTACGGAGTTACAATCCAACGATCGGAAGTAGATGTGACTTTCTTGCCGCTGAGGATTGACTCAAGGCTCTGCTCAGCGGTCTTTTCGATTTGATCAGACTTCCAAACTTTGAAGTAGCCGAGTCCTCCCCGTGCCAATGCCATCGGCATTGCGATGCGGTAATCCTTACTATCGTCGAGCTTTGAAGAGCCAACCATCACGGAAGTGATCCGCTTTTCAGCAGGCGCCGATTTGCTGTATGTTGCTTCAAGTCCGGAGAGCTGTAAGAACGAACTTGATCCCAGAGGAAGAAGAGAAACACTCCGCTCTAAAGCTTGTCGAACTTGGGAACCGGAGATTTTAATCACGCCAACCAGATCGGTTGGATATTGCAAGATTTGAGCTAAATCTTGCACAGAATCAAGGTTACGAACCATCCCAGCAGGAAGAAATGCTACATCGGCCCCAGTGGCTTCGCGCAACGCGTCAGCGGCAGACTGTGACGGCTTATGCGGGCCTTGCTCAGGATTCTCCGCGACCGCGAAGCATGCGCCTGCGATCAGCGAAAAAAGGGCAAGTGTCCGAAGCAATGTTCCGTTCATGTGAGTTCCGTTTATGAGACGCGCCAATGAGGATTTAGGTTCAAACCATTGTAGGTATAAAGCCCCATGCCCTCATTGGCGCGGTGTCTTCTCTTAAATTGTCGGTGACTTAGTCAAGAACTTTGAGACCCATATTGCGGGCAGTGCCAGCAATAATGCGCTTCGCCATTTCGAGATCGTCGGTGTTAAGGTCAGGCATCTTTGCCTTTGCAATGTTCGCAAGCTGATCCTGATTGATCGTGCCAACATTATCCTTCAGCTGGTGGCTACCACCCTTTGCAAGTCCGAGCTCGCGCTTAATCAAGTCGCTGGAGAGAGGCTGCTTCACCACGAAGCCGTATGATCGGTCTTCGAAAACGGTGATTTCAACCGGGAGAGTGAATCCCATTTGAGGCGCGGTTTGTTCGTTGAACTTCTTCAAGAACTCCATCATGTTGATCCCGGCTTGACCGAGAGCTGGTCCGACGGGCGGAGCGGGAGTTCCCTTTCCTGCAGCGATATTGAGCTTGATAATGCTCATTACTTTCTTTGCCATGGCTAAAATTTTCCTTATTCGTTTCTGGTTAGCCCCAAAGTGGGACTTCTTGAATGTTTAAGTTTTGATGCATAAACATCCACGTATTTTCAAAATACTCGTGCAGGAGAGGGAAGCATTCACACACACGTGTTCAATTTGAAGCCATAAGATACCCGAGCTGGACGTATAAATGCAACCAAATGATTCCAAATTCTGGTTCATCCTCTATCCCATGCGATTCGCTTGAAAAGGTTTTACTGTGGTCAACTGAGATGACAAAACTCGCAATATCGTTTTCTCGAACCAGGAACGTTACTTTCTCGCTAAAATAACTAGAATAGCTCCATGCAAGTGCGAAATCTACCGACATTACATTTGGGTTGAGTGAGAATCCTAAAATCACCTGGCTGCACGCAGTCCTGGCTGAATTAGGCGTACGGACAACTGATGGAATTTCGCCATGGACAGCGGAAGGATATCCAGTTGCCATCGCCTTGCCAGACGGCGAGCAGATGATTATTGATCTTCCTGAACCGGGCTTAGTGTCCAATTTAGATCCCAAATCGGTCGGGGTTGTGGTCACAGATGGTTACGGTAAGGTCAAAAAAACGTGGGGCATCGCCTCACGTCTAGACCATTTGTCGGTAGGCAAAAATCTCCTCGACTCCCCACTCACAACCCTCATTGAATCTGCCAGTACTTCTGGCGAAGGCGGTGTGCTTTACCATGAAGGCTACCGTTACTACTCAGCATCGGCTCGCGCGGGTCACGCGCGCGAGGTCTTCCTGCTCGTTTGCGATGCAGGAGACGAAGCCAAAGTACGCCAAACATCAGCATACAATGCCCGTTCGGCAGAACTTTTTAAACGCATCGGAAAGGCTTTGGCGACCCACCAAACCCTGGAAGAACTTGCGACTTACGCTGTCCACGAAATCGCAAGCGCGCTTGGCTTAGCAGCGATTATGCTTTGGGTCAAACGCCCCGAGGATGCTCGCTTCACCTTGCAAGCCCACGTCGGAGTGAACCGAAAGGGATTGCAGATTTTGCACACGCTCGAACCTGAGTCCAAGGTTTCCTGTGCGGCAGAGCTCGTTGCGATGAAACGCCAGCCCTTCTGGGTGCCGCACGTCAGCGAAAACCTTCTCACCAGCCAACTCGAGGCCCGCATTTGCTACTTCCAGCCGCGATCCATTGTTGTTTTGCCGCTGATTTTGGGCGATAAACAAGTCGGGATCCTCGAGCTAGTAAGTCGTGATGGCGACACGATCTTTATGGAGTGCAAAGATCTTTTTGAGACCCTTGCCGAGCATCTGGTCTTGGCTTTGAACACCGCGTTCCTCTTTGAGAGCGTAGAGCGCATGGCAAGCTTTGACCCGATGACAGGAGTCGCAAATCACCGAGCGATGCAAGACTTTCTTCATGCCCGCCTGAGCGAGTCGGAACGCAACGGTACCGAGGTTGGTGTGGTCATGGTTGATGTTGATCACTTCCGGGCATTTAACGAGGAAGAGGGCCATGACGCCGGAGACTTTGTGCTTAAGGAAGTCGCGAAAGCTCTCCAAGACAGCGTGAGACCCTATGACCTTGCTGCTCGCTATGGCGGAGAAGAATTCACTGCGATTCTTCCTGGGCTGGACCTTTCGTTCTCCATGGAAGTCGCAGAACGTATTCGTCGAAACATTGAGAAGATCGAATACACCTCTCCGAATGGCCGCACACGTCACGTCACCGCGTCGTTTGGGGTGTCAAGCTTCCCTGGGACAGCCAAGGATGCCGCGTCACTGTTGAAGGCAGCCGACATAGCCTTGTTCCGGGCGAAACGAGCCGGACGCAACCGAGTTCTTTCCTACGAGGGCGTGTTTACCGACGAGCAGAAGGGATCTGAGCTGGAAGATTCAGTCTGGATTGAAAAGTGGCAAAGTCCTGAGGACAAAACGATCTCGCAGGCCTACGTGAGCTTCCTTTCACCCTATGCTGACTTCATCAGCCGCACGATGATGCTGAGCAAAGCGCAAAGCACGATTCTGGAAAATCTGATCGCGATCTATCCGACATATCGCAGGTTAATGTTGCAGAACGACCCTGATGTTATGAGGAAGCTTGAGCTTGCAGGAGAATTCCGACCGCTTCTTCCATCGCTTATGACCATGGGTGAGCGATTCGACGGAGAAGGCCCAATGAAGATGAAGGCTCAAAAGATTCCGCTTCTCGCACGAGTAATGGCAGTCCTGATTGTCTTGGTTGAAGACAAAGGCGAACCTCTGGTTCGAGATCCGGGCCGATTCGATCCGGAGATCATTGCCCTGATCACCGACGTCAGCCGCGCTGCGTAATCAAGGAAAATGCTTGGTGCCGGGGGAGGGACTCGAACCCTCACGGCTTGCACCAGCGGTGTTTGAGACCGCCGCGTCTACCATTCCGCCACCCCGGCAGGACATGTAAGGATACCAAATTCCAGTCCGGAATTTCTCGTTACATGGCTTCTGGAGCCGAGATGCCCATCACCGACAGCGCCGCCTTGAGCGTTTGCTTGGTTGCATTGCAAAGCAAAAGCCTAGCCGCAGAAAGCTCGGGTTGATCAGGCTGGATCACGCGGCACGCATCATAGAAGTGGTGATACGTCCGGGCAAGATCGGTGGCATAAGTCGCGATCCGGTGTACCCCATGATCCTCAGCGCAGCGTGAAATCTCATACGGAAGGTCATCTATTTTCTTAATGAGTTCCATTTCCCTTGGATTTGTCAGCGGGCTAAGGTCGGTGGATTCAGAGACCGTCCATCCGTGCTCATCCTGCGCCTTCCGAAGGATCGCGCAAATGCGAGCGTGGGCATATTGCACGTAAAACACGGGATTTTCGTCACTCTGGCGGGTTGCCAAATCAAGGTCAAAGTCCATCGGCGTTTCGTGGGAACGCATCAGATAGAAGAAACGCGAAACGTCTCGCCCGATGCGATCTTGTTCGAGTTGATCCGCCTCTGGAGCAACGGCTTGCCCGATCTCGTGGATCAAGTCAATGACAGCGTAAATGTTTCCGTCCCGCTTCCGCATCGGGGCGGGTTGACCGTCTTTCACGAAGCGCACAAGTTGGAAAATCACTACATCCAGACGCTTTTTGGCTTCTTCAAGTGCGGCCAGGGAAGTTACCTTATCTCCGGGAGATGAGAAAAGCTTGGCTTCTTCTTCCGTCAATGCAATATCCGATGCTTGGGTAGGGATGGTTCCGTTGGCGATCAACATCGCGGCAATCACCGCGCGCAGGCGACCGATGTAACCGTGGTGGTCCGGACCGAGAACCGTCATCAGCTGATCGGCATTTGCGGGGCGATTGAACTTATCGGCATGGTACGCAACGTCGCTGGCAATATACGTCAAGCGTCCATCGCGGCGACGTAACACACGGTCTTGATCATCGCCAAATTTGGTGCTTCGGAGCCAAAGCGTCGGATTTGCTCCGGCTGCATCGTCTTCGTCCTGAGCCTGGGTTTCGCGCTCAACCTCGACGATTTCTTGCTTCTTGCCGAACTTGACCTTGGCACGGAATGCCTCGTCGTCGGCGACGCCACCCTTTGAAAGTTCGTCAATCTTTGCGGCGACGATCCCTGCATCGTGGAGCGATTGCTCGCTAAACCAAGTGTCAAAAGTCACGCCAAATGTCTCCAGGTCTTCGCGCTGCTTGGTGATCATAAACTCCTGCACCACTGACTGCAGTTGCTCCACAGGCATCGTGCGCACCAAATCGCGAGTATTTTCGAGCGTGAGACCGTGATGATCGCTTCCCTCCTCGTTTGCCAATTCCTGAACGAGATCGATCGCGTGCTCCAGAGCCTCGGCTTCGGTGACTTGATGGTAAAGATGCTCCAGCCGCTCGGCAGGATTGACGTGAGGCAAAACCAGCCTCGCCATTCCCATCACCCCGCTGTGAATCCCATTGGAAAGGCGGCGGATCTCGAAGACCAGCGGACGCACAAGTGCCAGGCGGTAGTTTCGATTGAGCTCAATCAGACGCTCGCCGACGTGGTAAACGTAGTCGCCTTTGTAACCCTTCTCGGGAATCGGCTGACCCAGCACGATGCTCCGCACCGACTCGGCGAATTGGCGCATTTGCTCGCTATTGACGCCGTCGTTGATATAAAATTCTCTGTGAACTTCGTTGCCTGCGGCTTCCAAAATGTTGCAAAGCGTTGAGCCATAAGCGGCACCGCGACCGGAGCCGATTGTGATCGGGCCATTGGGGTTGACGCTCACAAATTCGACATTAATCTTTTTCCCGGGCTTGGTCGGCTTCGGAAGTGGATCGGCATTGATTGCCTTCACGCGATCGGTAAGGAAAGCGGGATTCAGGCGTAGGTTGATAAACCCTGGCCCCGCGATTTCGACGGCGGTAAAATCCGGATCCTTCATGAGATCCGCAACAATAAGCTCGGCAAAGGCGCGCGGATTCAGGCCAACCTTCTTCGAAGCGACCATCGCGATGTTACAAGCATAGTCGCCATGCTCCGGCTGCTTTGTGTCGGCGATCTCAGGGATCCCAAAATCCGCCGCCGGAATCGCCCCCGATTCCATCAACGTAGCGAGGGTTCGTTCAAACTTTTCAGAGAGCAAAGCGCGGATCACCCTCATTAGATACCCGTTTTGCTTCCATCCTCGGGGAACTTTGGCGCGAATTTTGCCATTTAGATAGATAGAATGCTAACGATTAAGGCGATTTCGGGACTCCTCGGCGGCGGCGCGCTAGGATATGGCTACCATTTATTCATGATTCAGGGCGCGAAAAGTTGTGCGTCCTGCGATACTTCCCTCACTCCAACGTTCTTCGGGGCGGCAGTCGGGCTCGCGATCATGATTGGTAGCAAGCAGTAGACGGCGCCAAAGCCGGATCATAAGCCCAGTGCTAAAAACCAATAGAGGCGCGAATGGATTTCCATCCGCGCCCTTATAAAAGAAAAAACGTCGGTTGAACCGGCTTAGCTGACGTTCTCTTGCTTCCGTCGGCGGAGAAGACCCGCGAGGCCAGCAGTGAGCGCGAGGATGCTTGCTGGTTCAGGGACGGGATCGAGGATCACGACGTACCAGCTACCGTTAAGCGCACGGGCGGAGCCAGCGATTTGATAACTTTCATTAAGCGATGTAAGCCGAAACTCGGTGAATTGGCTGAGCGAACTGTCATTGGCAAGTGAACTCAGCGCGATGCCACCCGTCAGATGGTTCCAGAGGTAGGTCGTGTCGAGACCACTTCCCGTTGGAAAATCCGCAACTTTCAACGCCATCTGATCTCTTGCAATTGAATCTAGGATTCTGTATGTACTTAGATATGGCGTATCATCACTCCAGAGAAGCTGACCGTCTGTCCGAAAGACCCGGTTGCGCCCTACATCATTAGCTAGGTCGGTTCGTGTGTACACAAGATTCGCATCCGATATACTGCTGACGTAATCAAATGCATTGGATGCTGCGAGGGTCACCGTTTGCCCCGTTCCCAGGTTTCTGATTTTGTTTGAAAATGAGCCAACCCACCCATTGTTGTTCACGCGTGCTTGCTCAATAATGTTAGCAAAAGGAACATAAACGCCCGTATTTACATTCCAATATCCGCTAGAACCAGAATTTGATGTTGATCGTGCATATCCTCCAATCGGTGTTCCATCGGCGGCCCCGGCCGTGACCACAGCAGGATCCTCGATCATCAGTGGCGGAGAATAATAGCGATACAATTTATGTCCTTCGGTTGGACTCCAAGTGTAACCAAGTCCGCGCGGCCCAGTAAATCCGTCCCCTTGATACAACATGCCGCCAAGCACGTCATTGTCATTAAATGCCTTATCATTGAAATACCTCGTTCCGGAAACGGGGGCCTGGGGCACCCGAATCGTTCCTGTTGCCTCCGACCAGAAAACAGCCCCGCCTGCATCGTACGCAAGGTTGCCCCGGTTGTTCAGGGCGACATCCCCTACCCGAAAAGCCGGCCCAGAACCGGAATCAATGATCCGAATTTTATATCCGGATGGGGGTGCAGCGAGGACTGGCATGCTCAGAACTAAACCCGCTGTGACGGAAAAGAGGATTCTTCTCATGGTCTAGACGCTCCGAACAGAGCTGCGCTAAATCGAGGCACAAAAGTTGTCGGCTGAGGATCTTCCCTTAGCAGATTTGTGTGATTAAATTTGAACATACTGCGCTTGAACGCGCGGAATCCACCTGCAAAATCAAAATATGTCCATCCGTAGTTATTATCCTGGGCGAGCTTTCGTACGTCGTAAACCCATCTTGCGCGCTGGTAATCGAGCGGGTAGAGCTCCTCATCTGTCGGCGTACCTTCCTGAACGGTATAGACCGTATCGCCCAGCGGGGTCTGCGTGCCCGGTGGTGGTGTAAATTCCGCCGCGAGTTTTCTCCATGCTCCAAATTCTGTGATCATAAGCGGCGGTGCCCAAGTGCTTTCGTCAGCTTCTATGGTTTCTTCAAAGCTACTATTTAGCCATCTCTTCATTAAGTTAAAGTGCTCCAGAGCCCCATTGTAGTGGTACTCATTTACTCTAACATGAGGGCTGATCGTCGAGGGTGGACTTGGTGCAAAATCATCTCGGTTGGATTGGTAAAGAATTCCCTGCAAGGCATCAGCACCTTTATTGATATACTGTTCTCTGTCGCCTGTGACGGAGGCATTATGCGTAAAGTCGTACGGAGAATACATGTGGAATGTATAAATCAGGTTATCCGTCGGTTCGCCAAGTTCATCACGGGTGTAAGGCACGAAGGAAGAAAATCCGGTAAATCCGGGCACGCCTTGAGCAGTATGTTCGTTACGATAGCTCCATGGGAAGGATTCTTGCGAGGTCACGAGAACCTTATATTCAGGGTTAACCGACCAAATCGCTTGGATGGTTTCAAGTTGAATTTTTCTCCACCTCTCATATCGTTTCTGAAGTGCTGGGGTTCCGTTTACGTAATTAAAATGAATGCTAGGAGTTTCGCCGAAGTTTCTTGTATCACTAAATCCCGTCTGTGCTTCGCTAATGGGCTGTAAATACACTTCCCCCGGGGTAAATCCCTCATTGTACAAAATCTCAGTAATACCTTTCCAAAGCTTTGGCAGGGGATGATTTTGGTCGATTCCCGAGACGTCGCCGTAGTGCATGGCAAAGTCTTTTCTCCAAGGTCCAGGATAAAGGTTTGGATTTCCAAATGGATTCTCGGTACTACCGGTCCAGGACCGTTTCCAAGACTCGGCGTTATCGCTCCAGGGCTTGCCTGTAATCAGATCGCCATTTACGGTTCGATAGTTATGTTCGTAAGAAATCCAGTAAGGGAAGAAATTGAGAACAACGGCTAAATCTTCGGCATTGGCGGTGTGAATATCCTGAATGAGAGCCGCCATTCCTGGAGTAATATTTGTTGCGCTCGGATAAACGTACTGCCCAAGAAAATTGGTGCTTCCGCAAAGAAGTGGGTCAAAGAAAAATCTAACGTGCCCGAATCCGTTATTCTCAATTGTGTCGGCATTGTCAGTATTAAACAACGACGCTGTCGTTGGCCCGTCGTAGATCATCGGCCAGCGGGGGGAGGTTTGATTTGCAAATCTCTGGCTTTGCCAGTACGCCATGCTTCCCCAAATGTGGCTTACATTAACTCCCCGTTGGAGCGCGTTGGGAAGGGGACGTTGGTAAACCTTATTTGTCGGTACTTGGGCTCCCAAAGGTTGAGTTAACCCCCCCCTGAGAAGACAGAAAAGAGCCACAAGGTTGCTTGCCTTGGTAACTTTGTGATTGAGCAATGAATTTTTCATTTCGTCCTTCCGTGCGATGGGGCTTTAAGGAATTCCTCAGGCAAATATCAGACCATTCTCTAGCCCTCGCCCTTGTTGCTCCCTATTCCCCGCAATTGAGCGGTGCGCACTTACTTCCAATATATAACACAAAATCCAAAAGAGTGTTAAAAAATTGTAAACAATTTTATGGAGATCTGGTCTTGGAGAGGCTTCAGCCCGTACCATCGAACTTGGGGTGCTTGTCGGTGAAATGTTGACCGAAGGACGCGCGGACTCCTCAGCTAGAGGACGCGCATCCAGTGCCAAGACTCCCCGGTACCATCAGAACACCGAAAATCTTGCCCCGAAACCGCAACCGTCAGCCCGAAGTTCCGTATAATGGAACCGTACAGAACAGGATCAAAGCACATGGGAATTTTTGATAAGATTCGCGGCGAATTTATTGACATCATTGAGTGGCTGGATGACTCCCAGGACACCATCGTTTACCGCTTTGAGCGGCAGGGCAACGAAATCAAGCACGGCGCCCAGCTCACCGTGCGCGAATCGCAGGTCGCGGTTTTCGTGAATGAAGGACAAATTGCCGACGTTTTTGAGCCCGGTCGCCACGTTTTGATCACCGAGAATATGCCGATCATGACCACGCTCAAAGGCTGGAAATATGGCTTCAATTCCCCGTTCAAGGCCGAGGTTTACTTCATCAACACAAAGAGATTCACGGACCTCAAGTGGGGCACCAAGAATCCGGTGATGATGCGCGATGCCGACTTTGGCATCGTACGTGTTCGCGCTTTTGGTAGCTACGGCTTCCGCGTCACTGACCCGGCGAAGTTCCTCAAGGAGATCGCAGGCACCGATTGGCAGTTCACCACCGACGAGATTAGCGAGCACCTTCGTAATCAAATCGTAAGCCGCTTCGGCGAAGCAACTGCCGCCGCCAAGATTCCCGTGATTGATCTTGCCGCGCAATATTCCACGCTTGGCGATGCCATCAAGAACGCCATTTCTCCAACGATTGGGGAAATCGGGATCGAGCTTTTGAACTTCTTGATCGAGAACGTCAGCGTCCCGGAAGAAGTTGAAAAGGCGATTGATAAGCGATCCAGCATGGGCGCGGTCGGTGATTTGGGCAAATACACCCAATTCCAAGCCGCAAACGCTATGGAAAAAGCCGCTGAAAATCCGGGTGGAATGGGTGCGGCTGGCATCGGAATGGGTATGGGAATGGCAATGGGCAACATGATGACGGGCGCAACCGCCCCGAACGCCGCTCCGGCTCCACCACCCGTCCCAGCCGCTGTGACTTACTTTATCGCGATCAATGGTCAGCAGCACGGGCCTTACGACATGGCAACCTTGCAAGGCATGATCGGTCAGCAACTCACGCCGGACACGATGGTCTGGACAGCTGGAATGCCAGCTTGGGCCGCTGCAAGTTCGGTGCCGGCTGTGAATCAGCTTTTCGGCGCAGTTCCACCACCATTGCCTCCTCAATAAGGGTGATCTCCCAGTCTGCGAAATCTAAAGGAATAGATGGCTGCTGATCGCTTTCCATGCGCGAATTGCGGTGCCCAGTTGGTTTTTCAACCGGGCACAACGCATCTTAAGTGCCAGTACTGCGGATTCGAGCAGGATATTGTTCCCGAAGGCGATCCTGTTGTTGAACTAGACATCCATGCTTTTTCCGACAAGTCTCGGCTTGATCTGGAAAAGGAAGTGGATCATATCATTCACTGCAATTCCTGCGCAGCCGAGTTCACTGTTCCGGCAAATGAGGTCACGAAGTCGTGCCCATTCTGCGGCTCGAACGTGGTTGTCGAGGCAGTTCAGGAAAGCCGAATCAAACCCAACGGGGTCTTGCCGTTTGTCCTGAATGACAAGCGCGCAAGGGATGAAGTTGGCAAATGGCTTGGGTCCCGCTTTTGGGCGCCAAATGACCTGAAGAAAATGGCTCTAAAAGAGGGCCAACTCAAAGGGATGTACATCCCTTTTTGGACTTATGACGCCTTCACTGAGACCGACTACACCGGTATGCGCGGCGAACACTACTATGTCACCGTCACCGATACCGATAGCGAAGGCAGATCACGCACTCGCCAAGAAAGACGTACCGCGTGGTATCCCGCATCGGGGCAAGTCGAGGTGGACTTTGACGATCTTTTGGTGCTGGCGAGCAATGCGATTCCTGAGAAGTATGGTCGCCGCCTGCAACAATGGGATTTAAGCATGGTCGCCCCAGCGGATAAGAAGTTCCTCGTTGGCTTCCAAACAATGCGGTACAGCATCGATTTGGAGGATGGATTCCGCATCGCCGAGGGAATGATGGTGCCACAGATTGATCAGGCGATCCGCTACGATATTGGCGGCGATGAGCAACAAATCCACTCTCGCGACACCCGCTATTACGACGTCACCTTTAAGCATTTACTTCTGCCCGTTTGGGTCGGCGGATACCGCTACCGTGGAAAGTCGTATCGGTTTTTGGTTAACGGTCGCTCTGGCGAAATCCAGGGAGAGGCTCCAATTAGCTTCTGGAAGGTGTTCTTCGCTGTTCTACTCGGCTTAATCGTGATCGGGACTTGCGTTTACTTCTACATGCAAAGCGAGCAATCACGCGGGTCCTCAAACTCAAGTTACAGTCGGAGCTACTGATGTTTCCAAGCGGTACGGAAAAGCGTGAGAATCTCACTTTGCTTGCGAGTGAGGCGACGCTATGCCGTGATTGCTCACTTTGGGAACGCCGACGGCAACTTGTTTTTGGCGAGGGTGATCCTGATTCCTCGCTAGTCTTGGTAGGAGAAGGACCGGGGGACCAGGAAGATTTTTCTGGACGGCCATTTGTCGGTCGGGGCGGGCAGATGCTGGATCGGGCGATCGTGGATGCTGGACTTCGGCGCGAAAACCTTTACATTTGCAATACCGTAAAGTGCCGTGCCTGCGATTGGATTAAAGAAAAACCCAAAAACCGCGCACCTTCTCCAGCGGAAACAAAGGCATGTCGCCGCTGGCTCCTTCCGCAGTTGGAGCTACTTTCTCCGAAAGTGCTCCTCTGCATCGGAGGACCAAGCGCCAAGAACCTAATTGATCCCAAGATCAAAATTACCACCGAGCGAGGGATTTTGCGGCCCAGCTTAGTCGGCCCAATGGCGATTGCGACTTTACACCCCAGCTACATCATGCGAATGGCGAACATCTCAGGCGACGGCGGATACAGCCTACTCGTCCAGGATCTCAAGCAAGCGTGGCACCACGCCACGCAACCGGGGCTATAATTCCCTGACGCATGGATCGTGGAACTCTCTGGTACCAAATCGCTCGGTGGACTCTCGGCAATGTGATCTACCGCGCTTTGGGCGGGATCAAGGTCATTCATGGAGAAAGAATGCCCTCAGAAGGCGCTGTCTTGGTTGCGCCAACGCACTTTAGCTACCTTGATCCACCCCTAATGGGAGCCTCAAGCAAAAGATGCATCGCATTTATGGCGAAAGAGGAGCTTTTCAAGACCCCAGTACTTGGCTTTTTGTGCCGCTCTGTCAACGCTTTTCCGATCAAACGGGGGGCAGGGGATATTGAGGCAATCCGGATGGCTATGGGGATCTTGCAATCGGGCAAGGCGATGCTCATCTTTCCAGAAGGCACTCGTGGACGTGGCGAATACCTTGGAAAAATGACCCCGGGCGTCGCGATGCTTGCCAAAAAGACAGGTGCCAAAGTCATTCCAGCCGCGATTATTGGCACGCATAAAGTCCTCGCAAAGGGCTCGAACAAGATCAAGCGTGGTCGGATGACAGTGATTTATGGCGAACCCTTCACCTATGCGGAAGTCACCGAAGGCGTCGCCCGGTCCGAGGAGAAAGAGGTTTTCTTGAACGCTCTCCAAGATCGGCTACTTGCTCTTTGTGCCGAAGGTGGTTTGCCGCTCAAAATCGCAGAGAATAGCTTAGACCCACAAAAGTCTGCTTCTCTTGAGCAACCCATTTCAGAGTCATCCCCCGGGTTGGAATGACTTCAAAGCCAAAAGCCGTTTGACGGGAGTCATACTCTGCCAACAGTTTCAAATAATCTGTAAATGGATGACGAAGCCCAATAAACATCCCTTTGAATCGAGGGTAAGTCCCGAACCCGAGCGACAAATCCGTCGAAGACTTCGCATTCTGGTCTTCGTAATTGCCACTGCGGAGCGTAAACACCCCGTATACTCCGCGCCCAGCCGAGGTTCGGTTAGCCGCATCCAGAATCCCCACTGCAAACCCGGCTCCAAAATCTGGCAACGCAGGAAGTAGATTCATCGAAAAGTTAAAAGAGCTCCGTTCGCTGAGACCATTTCGGAGCTTTTCGTTGTATAGCTCGACTTCGAACCTGCCTCCGAATCCGGCGGATACCCAATTTTGACGATTCGCGAGCGACAGGCCTTCTATCAGAATCTCCGCGCGGGTTTCAAAGTCAGCAAGCCTTTTGGCGGTGGGGATAAAGATGAGCCGTTCTGCCGAAGCCAGGCTGGAGAGACATAAAATTCCGGACAAAATGGCCACACGAAGCATTGCCAACAAGTCTACACTAAGCTATCTTGTCGAAGGTTGAACAGAACCGATTGGGATTCATCGAAGGGCTGCGCGGGCTTGCGGCGCTTTATGTGGTTTTCCAGCACATCGGAACGATGGTTGACCCTCATTTTAAGATGCTCCGCCCCGGTGCTCAGCCGGAATATCTCGCGCGGATCATGGCTCCATTTTGGTACGGGCATTTTGCGGTTTCGGCATTTATCGTGATCTCGGGATTCTGCCTTCAAATGGCGCTCTACCATCGTGGTGACGGAAAACTTTTGGACTTAAAGAAGTTTTTGGTTCGTCGGATGCGCCGAATTTTGCCGCCTTATTACGCTTGCCTTGCCCTATCGTTGGTGGTCTGTTTCTCGGTGACCCAGCATCAAAAAGGGCTGCCGTGGGCGCATTACCTTCCCGTCACAAACGAGAACATCGCCGCGCATGTGTTCATGGTGCACAACCTCAGCAAGGACTGGATGTACAAGATCAATGGCGTTCTGTGGAGCATCGCGATTGAGTTTCAGCTCTATTTTCTTTTTCCGGCTTTTTGCGCGGTGATTTGGAAGCGCGGCGCCCTGCCCGTGCTTGCCCTTGCGGGGGTGTTTTGTGCCGGGGTGATGCTTGCGTTTCCGGCATCCGAAAAGCTCTACCCCTGGTATGGCGTGCTATTCATTCTCGGGATGGCGGCGGCAAGATGGGCGATGGACCCTAGGCTCAAGCGACTACCGGTTTCGGCTTTGACAGGAGTATTTGTTCTGTTCTTTTCCCTCGCCCTTGCTTCGATTGGGTGGACGAAGGAGCTGGTTTGGCGCGATGGCTTGATGGGAATTGCCGTTTCTGCGCTACTTCTGGCTGGTTTGCAATCTCCAGAGAGCCGATGGTGCAAGATCATCGGGGCGAAGCCGTTGATGGTGCTGGGAACCTTTAGTTATTCGCTGTACTTGATGCACCACCCAATCTTGCAAGTTATTTATGCAAATCGCCCGGCGGTGGCTTCGACGATGGTGCGGCAATATGCCTTTTTGATTGCCTGCTTGCCTCTGGTGGCGGGGCTTTGCTATGCGTTTTTCTGGGTATTCGAGCGCCCGTTTATGGGAGCGAAGAAGGTAGCTTCTCGCGAGGGCGAGCCTTGATTCTAGGATTTTTTTGATGGAAGTTGCACTTTACTGCCCCCAGATTCCGCAGAACACTGGCTCCGTCGCCCGCAGTTGCGCTGCGATGAACGTGCCGCTTCATCTCATTCGGCCTTTTCCTTTTGATATTTCTGAAGCAAAAGTCAAGCGAGCAGGTCTGGATTATTGGCCATTCCTTTCGCTCCATGTGCATGAAAGCGAGGACGCCTTCTTTGAATCCATGGCCCTGAGGAGGATTTGGGTCCTTGAGAATTTTGGCAACAAGCTGTACTCGGATACCGAGTTTCAAGTGGACGATGTGCTACTTTTTGGCGGAGAGATCAAAGGAGTACCGCGTGAGGTCATCGCGAATCGCAACCTTTCGAAAAACGTTCGGCGCATTCCAATGTTTAATGAAAATGTCCGAAGTCTGAACCTAAGTAATTCGGTGGCTATCGTACTCTTTGAGGGGCTAAGGCAGATTGGTTTCTGAGTCGCCATAGGTTAGGAAATTCCCTTTAGATTACAAAGCGATGACCCCTTGCAAAGCGCCACTCCTGGCTATATGCATGAAAGATTCAACCGTCGTTCCCTGAGCTTGACTGCTCCTAATCCGACCAACATTTTGAGGAGGTCGTGAGTCTGATCGTAGGGCATTTTGCGTTATCAACGTTTTTTCCAAGCTGCATCCCTCAAATGATTGAATGAGCGAAAAGCACCGAATCCCTTGGCAATGCATGAGGGATTCTTAACCTAATAGGGGTATATTCCGTGGGGTCTGAAAAGACTCTCCAAAAAGAGAACCATAAGAAATGAGCGACGCAACTGGAATTTTTATCAACGAAACCCACACCGATGCTGCCATCTGGCAATACCGGGTGCAAAAGATGCTGCTGGAAGGCAAAACCCAGTATCAAACCTACCAAATCGCCGAAGTTCCTCGGTTTGGCAAGTCGCTTTTCCTTGATTACAACATCCAAACCAGCATCATGGACGAGCATGTGTTCCACGAATGCATGTCTCAACCCGCGATGACCTTGCACCCAAACCCGAAAAAGGTCGTGGTTTGCGGCGGCGGCGAAGGCGCGACCTTGCGCGAGGCTCTCAAGCACAACACCGTCACCGAAGCGAGCATGATTGATATTGATGAAGAACTTGTGGACATGGTGAAGGTTCACATGCCGGAATGGCACCAAGGCGCGTTTGAAGATCCTCGCACGACTCTGTTGCACGAAGATGCTCGGGGTTGGCTCGTGGCTCAGAAAGGGCAGAATTGGGACGTGGTTCTCAGCGACCTCCCGAATCCGCACGAAGAAGGCCCGGGGCAGATGCTCTTCACCAAAGAGTATTTCCAAATCGCCGCTGATGCGATGAGCGAAGATGGTGTGTTTGCCATGCAAGCCGGAACTGCGAACCAGAACTACCCTGAATGTATGCTCAGTTGCATCAAGACCCTGCAAGACATGGATTGCTTCGCACACGTCGCCGGATACTACGGCATCGTGACAACGTTCTTCCAGCCGTGGGGATTTGTGCTGGCGAGTAAGAAGCACAACCCAGCCGACCTAAACCCGGCCGAAATCGCGGCTCGTTTCGCGGCTCGTGGCGTGAAGACTCGGTACTACACCCCAGACTTCCACAGCGCGGTGTTCAACCTGCCTCCGTACTTGATGGAACAATGGGACAAAGCCAGAGTCCTCACCGACGCCGATCCGTTCGTCTGGACTGCGTAAGATCGTTTTAGCCCACCCCATATTATTCGGGGTGGGCTAAATGTTGCCTGAAAGCTTTTCGACTTTCACCCTACCGCAAACAATGAATCCACTCTCGCTAAATCGGAGCAGGACTAAATCGCTCTTTAGCGGCAGCCAACGATCATCTTGGTTGATGTGTATCGCTCCGCTTCAGTTTGAAATAGCTCTAGGAGCGACAGTGGACCCTGTGCAATAAGGCCTCCCCGGCCTTCTCCAAACTGAACCTGCTGATCCTTCTCATACACGTTTAGAAATGTATCAAACGGAAAGTTATCCTTATAGATTCGATACTGAATAGACCAGAGCTTACCGAGCAACTCCACTGAACTCGAAAGTTCACTCTCGTAGTACAACTCTGCGGTTGGTTCTTTGAAGATCGAGAGGATTGGGTCGTTCTCCTCGTACCACATGAATTCCATCCAAGTGCGTTGTGGACTAACACGTTAAATCTTAACATCTTCGCACGTGATCCTAAAGACGAGTTTGTCTTTGTAGTCAACCCAGCTATTACAGGAAAAAACTAATCTTAGGCTCACTCCGATCCATTCAAGCGAATCAATGTTTCCATTCGAATCCTCGTAAACTTCTTCTGCTAACTCCTTAATCGTCAAAATGATCTCCGCACCAAGTCTCCATCGTACTCAAGTTTTATCTCGTTTCTCGTTGGAGACGTACGGCGATGAAGGTGATCAGACTCCCCGCGATGAAGACTGGGAAGAGCCAGTTCTGGAGAGGACTTTGGATTTTTGATGTTTCCACTGCGAGCCCAGGGTTGTTGGTGATCCAGGTTGCCTCTAGGGGTTTTGACCAGTTGATGGTTAGTCTCCAGAAGAACGTCGCCGCGAAAAGGAGAGGCAAGATCGTCCCCGCGAGTTGCCCCAAATTCCTGGATTTCTCAGAACTACGGCTAGCGAGAAATGCCGCACCGATCATTAAGGCAGCCGCACCGCTCGAACTGAATAGCGCCGTTTTCGAACGATCCCAGCCCGAGATCGAAATCGCGGTGAGTGCCCCCGCGATCAAAAAGACACCATATCCAATCATGATCCATGAACTACGATTCATGCTTTCTTCTACGAAAAATGTCCTCGGGTTATGTCGGGAAAGCGGATGAATCCTAGCGCAAGTTAAGCGTCACGATCTGAACTATGCCCTGGGAAGAGCTTGGCTTCTGGGTCGAGCCTAGTCTTCGCAATGCATACCGCAGTGGCGGCTTCGCCGACTCCAGTTGCAATGAGTTTGAGCTTGTTCGGAAAGTTTGCCACATCCCCAACGGCAAAGACGCCAGACAGATTCGTCTCCATCGCGCCGTCAACCATGATCTGGTTCTTCTCAATGGTGAGCCCCCAGTCCTTGATCGGTCCAAGGGACGATTTGAACCCGATATTCACGATCACGGCGTCGCAGTCCAAGACCTCAGTATCCTTCGATTGCGTGTTATCAAGCACGACTCCGGTCACAGATTCCCCACCCTGAATCTCCTTTACCACACACCATAACTTAAAGTTTACGCCTAATTCTTTAACTTTCTGCACGGTATCTTCGTGAGCCTTAAACTGATCTCGGCGATGGACGATGATGATTTCCTTGGCAATTTCATGCAGGTTCAAGGCCCAGTCAAAGGCTGAATCACCCCCGCCAATGATCGCGATCCGCTTGCCCTCAAAGACGGCCTTCGACTTGACGCCATAGTAAAGCCCCTTGCCTTCCCATTCTGCCTCATCAGCCAGCCCGATCTTGGTCGGCGAAAAAGCTCCCGCGCCGGCAGCGATGATAATGGTCTTAGTCGGGTACTTTTTCCCCGATCTTGTGGTGATTTCGTAGCCACCCGATCCGCCGTAAAGAGTCTCGGCAGTCTCTTCCAAAACCAATTCAGGGCTGAACTGCATCGCCTGCTCTATACAAGATTGCGCCAAATCTTTAGCTAAAACTTTAGGAAATCCAGGCATATCGTAGACATACTTTTCCGGATAAAGAGCCGTCAGCTGACCACCGAGGTCGGGGAGCGAGTCAATAATTCGCACAGACATCCCGCGCTGTCCAGCATAAAAAGCGGCGAAGAGCCCGCAAGGTCCCCCGCCTAAAATTGTTACGTCAACTAATGGATGGCTCATTTCTTTCCTTTTTCTACGGATTTCTTTTTGGTACCAGGTTTCTTTCTCAGCCGCAATTCATAGCAATTTCGGCATCGCGCTTCATACGATTCCTGCGCTCCGATGAGCACAATCGGGTCGTCCTCATGGGCAGGTTTGCCGTCGATCATGCGGTAGGTGTGGCTGGCGGTTTCGCCGCAATTCATGCAAATCGCCCGAAGCTTGATCACCTCGTCGGCAACGCATAATAAAGTTTGCATCGGACCAAACGGCTTGCGCCGAAAATCTTGATCCAGCCCAGCAACGATCACTTCAATTCCGGAATCCGCCAATCGCTCGGCGAGCTCAATAATCCCTTCATCAAAAAACTGTACTTCCTCGATCAAAACGACATCAACGTCCGGCTTGAGCTGTGCGAAAAGCTCCACTGAAGTCTTCACTGGGACAGCGTCATGACGCACCCCCATGTGAGAGACCACCATGGACTCGTCATACCTTGTATCTACAGATGGCTTAAAAACTTGAACTTTTCGCTTCGCATAGAGCGCGCGCCTAGCCCGCCGGATTAGCTCTTCACTCTTCCCGGCAAACATGCTTCCGCAGACCACGGTGAGCGACCCAAGTCGCTTTCTTGCCATGGTCTATCGCACCACTGGGGTTCCGCTGTGGATCACGTCGGCGACCGCGAATGACCGCCTCATGTCCAGCATGCAGATCTTGACGCGTTGACCGGCAAAGTCCATTCCGCCCAGAAGCTCGACGTAATAGCCACCATCAGTCCAACCAACGGCTTTGTTCAGGCCGTCAATTTCGCTACGACGCACACTGCATTCCAGAACTTGAGCCCGGCGGAAGCCCATGTGAGCCTTGTCAAACTCCTCAATCACGCCAGCCTCAATCGTGTATTCATCAAAGGCACAGTCAAAGTCTGCGCGGAGGTACACAGCGCGCTCCAATTCGTGCTCAAGGTCTTCAACTGCTTCCCCGTCTGCACCAATGAGTGCCTCAATCACCGATGGGTGGCACTTCACAAGAAATGCGTTGCCTGGCTCATTGAGCATCCGGCGCATGTCGCGCTCAATCCAAAGGCTCACGGTCGCCTTGCTTGATATCCGACCACGACCTTCGCACATTGGGCAAACATCGCTGATGGCTTCGGTGACCGATTCTCCGGTTCGCTTTCGCGTGATTTCGACTAATCCGAGGGAAGAAACCTTACCAACGCGAGTTCGCGCCATGTCCTTGCCAAGCTTGTTCTCGAAGTGAGTCATCAGCTTCTTCTTGTCTTCGGCAGACTCCATGTCGATGTAGTCAATCACGATGATTCCTCCCATGTCGCGCAGTCGTAACTGGCGACAAACCTCGTCGGCAGCTTCAAGATTTGTCTTAAGAATCGTGTCGCTAAGGGTCGTTGATCCAACCATTTTCCCGGTGTTGATGTCCACCGCTGTAAGGGCTTCCATTTCGTCAATGACTAGATACGCCCCAGACTTCAGCCAAACCTTGTGCTGAAGCAAACGGTCGAGATCTCGCTCAATGTTGTAGTGATCGAATACCGGCACATCGCGATCATAGAGGAAAATCTTGTCGGTCAGACTTGGGGCGACGATTCTGGCGACGAGGTGAGCCTTCTCGTACTCGTCAGGATCATCAATGACCATCTTGGTGATGTCGTCATTAAACATATCGCGGATAGTTCGGTAAAGCAAAGTTTGGTCTTTGTGGATACAAGCTGGTGCGCGGTGACGCTTGGTATTTTCCATGACCTGTAGCCAAAGCTGTTGCAAGAACAGGACGTCTTGGTGAAGCTCTTGCTGGGTTCGACCTTCGCACTCGGTGCGCATGATGATGCCGTAGCCCTTTGGTGCGATGATGTCGCCGATGTGACGAAGGCGTTCGCGCTCACGGCGATCTTCGATCTTTCGGCTCACTCCGATGTGGTTATGCTCCGGCATCAGGACCAAATAACGTCCTGGCAAGGCGATTCGGGTCGTGACACGAGCACCCTTGGTTCCGCGAGGTCCTTTGGTGACCTGAACCATGATCTCTTGACCAGGCTTGATCAGTTCTTTGATCTTACGTCGGCGGAGCTCTTGGCGCTTCATTCCGGATGGGGAATTGTCGTGATTCGGCTCGTCGGGGATAATGTCACCGACATAGAGGAACGCATTTCGCTCCAACCCAATGTCCACGAATGCCGCGTCCATGCCCTGAAGAACGTTTTGCACGATCCCTTTGTAGATGGAACCAACAACACGTTCTTCACGCTCGACCCGGTATTCCATGAGATGGGAATTTTCCAGGACGGCGATGCGCGTTTCACGCTGACTACAGTTGACGATAATTTCAACGTTCCCTGTCGAAGCCTCGACAGGTTTTTTCTTTACAAATATTCTTTTATTGGCCACAAAATGCCTCGATTAAAAAACGGTGGGGTGATGGCGAACAATGCCAAAACCACGTATCTCCGATTTTACCGCGTTGTTAAGGCTGTAAACTCTGTTTTGCGATGCCGATCTACGAATTTGTTTGCCAAGTATGCGGAAAGCGATTCTCAGACCTTGTGCCGATTTCGGCCTTAGTGGAATCGGTTACGTGCGCTTGTGGGTCAGATTCCGTGACGAAAGTCGTGTCATCTTTCCGCCGAGGCCGCACCGAGGACGAGAAGATCGAAGAGATATCAGACCGGTTCGCGAACCTCACCGACGATACGACAGGGACCGAAATGGAGGGCATGATGCGCGAGGTCGGCAAAGCTCTTGACGAAGACGCAAGCGAAGACATGGTGCAGATGTTCCAGGACGACATGGGTGAAAGTCTGGAGTCGTTGCCGAATCAAAACTAAAAGAGCCAGCTCGAATTCGAGCTGGCTCATTGATTAAGAGTTAATCGTCTTACTCTGCGTCGCCGCCGGAGAGGCCTTCAATAACCTTGATCAGTGGTAAGAACATCGCAATAACGATGAAGCCGACGATGAAACCAAGGAACACAATCATCAGAGGTTCAATCGCCGCTGTCAGCGATGCGACCTTAGCTTCGACTTCGTCTTCGTAGAAGTCCGCGATCTTCTGCAACATGAAGTCAAGCGATCCAGATTCTTCGCCAACACCAATCATGTGGATCACCATTGGCGGGAAGAGCCGAGACTCTTCAAGCGGGTCGCCAATACGGTCTCCCTCACGAATCCGCGCACGTGCTTCAAGCACTGCATCGGCCATGACCGAGTTTCCAACAGTACCAGAAACAGTTTCTAGAGCCTGCAAAATAGGTACACCAGACGTGAGCAATGTACCCATCGTTCGGCTAAACCGCGCCATACAAATCATGTGGTGAAGCTTGCCAAAAACAGGCACTTTTAGCTTAATTCGGTCCACTAGTCGCCGACCGAATTTGGTCGCGATGAGTAGTTTGTAGCAGATCAGGGTGAGGATGATCGTGAGAAGATACATCCACCATCGGGTGACGAAGGTCGCCGAAAGGTCGATCAAGAACTTGGTCATCGCTGGGAATTGGTCGTCTTTCAAGCCAATGTCCTTAAACAGCTGAGCAAACTGTGGGACAACCCAGCTCACAAGGAAGGCGACGATCCCGATCGCGAAAACCAAAACCAGAACTGGGTAGGTCATCGCGGACTTCACCTTTCGGCGAAGTTCGACGTCTTTTTCCAAGAACTGAGAAAGTCTTTGAAGGGTTTCTTCAAGAACACCACCAACTTCACCAGCGCGGATCAAACCTAAGAAAAGCGGGCTGAATGTTCGCGGGTGTCGCTGCATCGCACGGCTAAGGGCTTCCCCAGATTCGATGCGCTCGCTCAGGTCAACTAGAATCTTTTTAAGCTTCGGGTTACCCGACTGCTTTGAAAGAACGTCAAGGCATCGGACCAGTGAAACACCAGCGTCAACCATCGTGGAGAACTGACGGCAAAAGATCGAAAGTTCAGCGAGTTTGACCTTGCCGTAATTTTTCTGCTTGGTGCTCTTCGACTTGATCATCTCGACTTCGATGACTTCGAAGCCTTGTTCACCAAAACGTTTTCTTAGAATATCTTCGCTTTCGGCATCCATCGTTCCCTTTTGGATGCCGCCGAGACCGTCTTTGTATGTATAGCTGTAGACTGGCATTGCTCTATCTCACTTATCGGCGTGGAGGCGCACCGCCTGCACCTGGGGCGTTGGGATTTCCTTGACCAGCCATAGTGCTGATCATCTTCTTGAGTTCTTCTGGGTTTTGGCACCTTGTCAGCGCTTCTTCCAGAGTAATGATTCCCTTCATGTAGTGGTCGCGAAGATTTTGGTCCATCGAGAACATCCCAAGACTCGCGTTGGTTTGAATCGTCGACGGAATTTGGTGGGTTTTTCCTTCCCGGATGAGGTTACGAATCGCGGGAATCGCGATCATGATCTCGTTACAAGGAATTCGGCCCTTACCGGATGCCCGCGGCAGAAGCTGTTGCGAAATAATCGCGACGAGGTTGTTCGAGAGCTGGACTCGGATCTGCTCTTGCTGCCCTGGAGGGAAAACGTCAACCATACGGTCAATGGATTCCGCCGCGTTATTCGTGTGCAGGGTTGCAAAGACAAGGTGACCGGTTTCCGCCGCAGTGATCGCGAGCGAGATCGTTTCCACGTCACGCATTTCACCAACAAGTAAAACGTCTGGGTCTTCCCGTAGCGATGCGCGAAGAGCATTGTTGAAGCTCTTGGTATCTTGCCCTAGCTCGCGCTGGTTGATCAACGATTGCTTGTGGGTGTGCAGATATTCGATTGGGTCTTCGATCGTGATGATGTGGACCGCTTCGTTCATGTTGATGTAGTTGATCATCGCGGCGAGCGATGTTGACTTACCAGAACCGGTTGGACCTGTAACCAGGATCAAACCACGAGGCTTCATGCAAAGCTGCTCAAGGATCGGAGGCAGACTCAGTTCACGGACGGTCGGAATCTTGCTCGAAATCAAACGGAAAGCCGCCGCAACGGAGCCCTTATCTCTGTAAAGGTTCACACGGAATCGGGCGCGACCACCAGGTAAAGCATAGGAGAAGTCGAGTTCGTAGCTGGACTCAAATCGCTGGATTTGCTCGTCGCTGATGATTTCGTACATCATTCGCTGCGCTTGTTGCGGAGTGAACTTTTGGAAGTTGAGTCGCTTTAGGGCACCATCGTCTCGGATGACGGGTGGAGAATCCGCACAAATATGAAGGTCGGAACAATTTCTGTCCACAACGATTTCGAGCAATGCGTCAATGTGAAGATCGTCAAGTTCCTTTGGCTGACCGACGGGCTCCGAACTCACGTGGTCTGGTGCAACCTGACCTGGCAATAATTGCTCTCGCTCTTTAGCCTGAACAGGAGGCATCCCTTGCTGGGGAGGCGCACCCGGCTGACGAGGTGGCATACCTGGCTGCTGTTGCTGAGGAGCACCCGGGGCTCCGTACTGTTGTGGTTTCGGATCTTGCATAGCTTTAGATACGTTCTGGCGAACGTCGGAACGCGACTTCCTAGTTTAGCAAGAATTTGACGGGTTTGGGGAGTGAATTTGTTCACAGGGAAAAAATTCTCTGCGTCGCCACGAAATCTCGGATTAAAGTCGCCCGGGCAATCAGCGAACGTACTAAACCCAAATGCGATTACAATGAGCACATTGGATTTTCTGATGCAGAGAAGATTTCTCCTAACTGTTTGTATAAGCACTGTCATTTCGGTGGTCGCACTCGCTGGGTCTCCGCTCATTTCCGGGCCATCAAAGGGCATGAGGATGTTGCCATTTGGACCTAAACACGTTTCCGGGCCAGACATCGGGACTCATACCTGCCCCATCTGCAAGTACGGAAAAATCAACGGTGTCCACATTTGGGTCAACGGAGAGAAGCAAAGTACCGTTGCGAAGTTAGCGACACATCTTGATCAGATGATCTCCAAAAGGGGACTACCGCAACTCCGAGGGGTCATTGTTTTCATCAAACCAGCAACCATTGCGAAAAAGAAGTACGAGCAGAACCTCCTCGCCTTTGTAAAGAATAACAGGCTCAAATACGTCGCCGTGACTTATGTAGATGGGCCAAAAGCGGAAGGGATTCGGTACTACAAAATCAATGTTGACCCAAAGGTTAGGACCACGACTCTCGTTTTTTCAAAGCTCAAAGTCCAAGCGAATCTACTCAATCTATCTGGTGACGCAGCCTCACTCAATGCCCTCTCCTCCTCAACAGACTCGCTCTTTCCAAAACCCAAATCATCACGTTAACCTTGCCTTAACCCCCTCCAATTTTGACTCCCGGTAAGATCACGGGATGGATCGCCGCGATTTTTTGAAGTCCACTGGTGCCGTGCTGGCCGGACTTTCTTTGACTTCCTTTTCAAAAGCTCACGAAATTCTCTTCGCAAATCTGCAAACCGATTCGCAAGGCCGGAAGTTCACCGAAGGATACGTCTTTGAAGACAAAAATGGCAACGGTCGCCGAGATCCCGGCGAACTAGGAATCGCAAATGTCTGCGTATCCAACGGCCGTGAAGTTGTAAAGACCGATAAGAACGGAAAGTGGCAGCTCCCAATTTATGAGGACTGCGTCATCTTCGTCGTTAAGCCAAGCGGATATGCGGTTCCAGTCGGCCCAACCCAACTCCCGCAATTTTTCTACGTCCACAAGCCCACGGGTTCGCCGAAACAGCGCTACCCTGGCGTTGCTCCAACCGGCGAGCTTCCGAAAAGCATTGACTTCGCGCTCACGAAATCAGCTGAGTCTGACAAATTCTGCGCCATTCTCTTCGGAGATCCTCAACCCCGCAATCAGAACGAAGTTGACTTCATGTCCCACGACTTAATTGAGCAATGCGCGAAGGAAGCCAAGGCGATTGGCGCAAAGTTTGGAATCAGCTTGGGCGATGAAATGTTTGACGTTCTTTCGCTGTACGATTCCCTCAACGGCTCGATTTCGACAATCGGTATCCCTTGGTACAACACCGTCGGGAATCACGACATGAACTTTGATGCCCCGGACGACACCCACTCCACCGAGACATACATCAGGACCTTTGGTCCGACGTACCATTCGTTCAACTATGGCAAAGTCCACGTTATCGTTCTTGACGATGTTATCTGGGACGGCGCAGAGAAGAAAAGTTACCACGGCGAAATTTCCAAAAAGCAACTCGAATGGGTCGCAAACGATCTGAAGTTTGTTCCTAAGGATCACCTCCTTTTGATCGCCATGCATATCCCTCTCGCCGGCGTTGATAATCGCGAGGAGCTCTACCGATTAATCGAAGATAGACCGCACACGCTTTCCCTATCCGCTCACACCCACATCCAGCGGCACTTCTTTTATGGCGAAGCCAATGGCTGGCGAGGAAAGAACCCACACCACCACTTCAACAATGTCACGGTTTGCGGTTCATGGTGGCGAGGAGCTCCCGATGAGCGAGGAATTCCCCACGCGACCATGTCCGACGGTGTTCCAAACGGATATTCAATCATAACGTTTGATGGCAACAAATACAAAATCGAATTCCGACCAGCGAGCAGACCGGTTGATGATCAGATGAGTATTTTCGTTCCTGAAGTCATCGAGCGAGCCAAGTCCGCCGAAACCGAGGTGATTGTGAACGTTTTTGCTGGATCGATCAAATCAAAAACTGAGATGCGAATCGGCAGTGGCGATTGGACGCCCATGACCCAGTTCAGTGGGCAAGATCCGTTCTATCTTCGGCTGAAGGAAATTGAAGCCGGACCGAATCCACCACCAGGGATGAAGCTACCAGGGGCATCAACGACGGATCACCTTTGGAAAGCTAACCTGCCCGCGATGCCGCCACGAGGAACCCATTCGATTGAGATTCGCACCACAGACCAGTTTGGTCATGTTTACACGGATCGCCGCATCGTTCGAGTCAAGTGATGTTGAACGACGAGCGGGATGAATCCAATGGATTCATCCCGCTTATTTCTCTCGATCTGTTTACCGAGAACCAGCAGAACCAGTCGGCCTAAACGGCTTTCCGATGATTCTCGTGTAGTTCTTCCGCTGTTCAAAGGTGAGGACCATGAAGAAATCTACGCTCGTCGTTTCATTCAACTTTTGTCTTTCTGCGCGACGCTCCAAGTGATTTAACCTACCACCGTTCCGCGTTCGATTATCGTCAATGGCCTGGCGGGTTCGCTTTTCATACGCCTGGTAAAGGGCTTCAATTTTCTCGGCTTGCGCCCCAGTAATTTGCAGTGCACTCGCTAAATTTCTTTCTCGCAACGCAAAGAAGGATTCGCGCTGCAGGCGGATTTGTTCCATCCTTTCGGTTTGGCTCTCATCCAAAATCGCAAAAATGTCCACCGCGACCTGATCTCCCAGCTTATTGAGTTGATCAATAATTTTTTAGGCCTCCTTGTCTGTGACATTTTCGCCTTGTCGCCAGAGGGCATCTGACTTCTCGTCGTAAACTGTAAAAATTGCATTCGCCTTCTCGGCCTGGTCCTTGCGAAGTTTGACTTCGGACATCACGGCTTCGTTGCGAATGACCCAGGCAAGAGTTTCCGTCTTGCCGATTTTGTAAGTATTCATTGCCTGAGCGGATACGCTCGCAAGCAAAATCAGGGGTAGCAAACTCAATTTAATATTTATGGTCAGTCCAATAAATGCGGTACGCGGGAAAGCTTATCAAATTCGTGGTGCAAAAGTTCCGAGAGTGGATCGATTGACCATTTTGGCGAAGTATAAATGGATCGTACAATCGCGAGAGTTCGGTAGGCTGTGGGTTCTGGTTACTAATCGTCAATCTCCATTCAATTCAACCGGAGGAGTTTTTTCGTGCCCAAATTTGGCGCACTCTTCGTCATATTTTAGAGCTTCCGGATTTTCCGGACCTTCCATCCAAACCATTAGAAACCGAGTGGTTTCCGATGACCCCTTCGGGAGTCCGCACTCGTATCTATGTCGCACTTCGCTAAAGAAGATTGAGGTGTCGCCGGGGAGTAGTTCGTGCACTTCTAGTCCAACGGTTAACCTCAGACATCCCGAAAGGCAGTGGACTAACTCTTCGCCACTATGCCGGTATCCAGGCTTTTCTTGGTGCCCATGCAGTTCGATCACCGCAGATTCAAGCTTCCCACCTCTAAGCGAGCAATTCTGAGTATTTAAAAACCCACTGACAAAACCAAGGCTCCCCATTCTCGTGCGCTCCGATTCTGATTCGACAACCTCAAAATCTTTATAAATTGACGGGGACTTTTCTCGCCGAAACGCAATACGCCACTTCGAATCTGCATTCCGATGCACTCGCAATGGTCTCGACCACTCCTCCTCACTCACAAGAAGATTGGGAAGAATCGTCTGGAGGGAATCGCAAATGCGATGGACGATCGGTTCGGCGATCGGCATTCCTTTTTCGATGCGCAAAATCGTGTTCTTACTCGCATCCACTCGCTCTGCCAATTCCCTCAAGGTCAGGCCGCGGGTTTCTCTTAAATGCTTTAGCCGCAATCCTACGACCCGTGCAGCAACGTCCGTATCCTCAACTCCATTCCAATGAATCACAGGCATAATTTTATGCTACCGCTTTAGAGGTCGCCTCTGGAACAAAGTTGGGACAGTTTTCACTCGCTGCACCACGTTTTAAAGTCCAGTCGTCATTGCTCTTTTAAACGAAAGAGTCCCGAAGTCCAGATGCAAGAAATCTGAAGTTCCGAAAAAGACGGAACTCCTGACTAACTTAATAACATACTTCGATTTCGAATGACCCCCTCATCCCCGATCTGGCGACTGAGAAACCCAAGCTTTCAAGCTAAGATCAAGGTCACTTTACGAACTTCGAGCTAAGGTGACCTGTGTTTCCAGGATAGCTAACGGTGTAGCGCAACCCTGGCGTGAGGCCCCTCGGGCGAGGAACTGTAACCTGCGCCCATCCAGTGCTGTTTGTAATCGCGCGGTACTGTCTTCCACCGACTACGAATGTCACCCTCTGATTCGAGAGATTCTGGTTCACAACTGTGTTTGAAACCGCAGCGTCAATCCTTACCGTTTGCGATCTGGGATAGGATTCCATGGTTTGGATTCGAGTTGGGGCTTTCCTGACCGGTTGAGTAATGATTTTGTAGCTACTGCCACCGAGTGAGGCCATAACGTTATGATTTCCCGCTCCAGTCGTAAGCGGAATGGTATAACTCACTGTTGCCGATCCGCTAGCGTCCGTCATTTTAAATCCGAGCAATTGGTCGTTGAACCGAAACTCAACTCTGCGGTTTGAGACAGGGTTAAGATTAGTGACATCAGCAATGATCTGAATCGTTTGGCCAGGTGCGACGGTCGTAGCTGGACGGATGCTGATCGGGTTCGGAGCGGAGGGATTTGGAACTGTCCACTTTGCGGCGAACATCTCGGTCATGGTGTAAACCACTCCGACGGCGGTGCCAGAATCGTTGATCCCCTGGATGGTTACGTTGGAGCCTTCAGGTTGGTCAACCGCAAAAGGCGCACCATTTATCCATAGGGTCCCGAGCGTGTTGTAAGTATCAACATTCTGTCCGTTGAGCGAGTATCCGCCAACCACTCCCGCATCGTTGATACAAAAAGCACGAGCGCTTTGCTGGGTTCCCAGCGAGTTGAGCCGTGTCGCGATGCCTCCGGGCGACCATTGGACGGCAGCATTGCCATAATAAAGTGAGTTGAAAAACGAGAATCCTGCTGAGCCTCCTGGATTATTGATCGCCGTAACACCTAAAAAATTTGTTCCCTCGGCAAACCGAGGAAGAATTTGCGACCCTTCCAAGAGTTGCCCAACGTAAGGGTATTGAATTGAATTGAATTGAACTCCAAGCAGACCGCTTTCGTTGATCGAAAGCCCCTGAGAATAGAGAGGAGCTCGTGTTCCATTCTCCTGTAGCAGAATCAGATTTCCGGATGCAGTCCACTTTGCTGCCAAGTACCCGCTTTCCCCGACCGGGATCACATATCCTGTTGCTTCACCGAGGTTATTGATGTCATTCACTTGACCGCCATTGCCAAGGTGCTCCAACTCGAAAGGTTGACCATTCACCCATTTCAATGGTAGTCTTTTGTAGTCCGCGTCCAACCCATAGCCAGCCGCAACTCCGCTATCATTAACCGAGAAGGCGACACTTTCCAAGTAGTTTCCTGCGAGAGGGATTTCGGAACTTGATGCGTCCCATGCAAATGCCCGGTTATTTCCGTCAATCGGATTAACGCTGAACCCAACAACCATGCCGGACTCATTGACATCGTAAGCGAACGCCCCGGAACCAGGGGCAGAGATTCGGGTGAACGTTTGTGCCGTGGATTGACTGATGATAAGACCCATGGCTCCGAGCGTGACGCAACGTTGAGTCAATAGAAGTTTTTGTCCTTGTTTCATGGTAAAGATTTCCAAAAAAATGCATTGAGAAGAAGCAGGCGAGTCTTTCTTGCCTGATATGACTCTACTCATATTAAAAACTCATTTACTTCATTAAAAAAAGTTTTGGAAGTGAAAATGGGACAGAAAGGCTAGTTTTGTGTTATTTTCCGTCTCTCAACAGCGCATTTTGCTACGATTGAGGCAATTTAAAGCATTCCAATATCGCAACCGCAACCGCAACGGATTGCTCATGGCTGAGGCTCAAGTGAACTTTTTGTCCTTCTTGGAGGGGTGAATCACCCGTCCACACGATTCTAGGTGCACGGGAAACATCGTTGAGAATACTCATGTCTTGCCAGTGCACACCGCCCCCGATCGCTTTATAGATCGCCTCTTTCGCCGCCCATCGGGACGCGACGCGGAGGGGGGTTAATTCAAGCTTCATCTCGTCTGGGGTGAGAATGCGTTCAAGGAATCGCGAATTCTGCATTGCCTTGCGAATCCGCGAAACCTGTACCACATCAATTCCCACGCCAATAATCATTTCTTATTCTGGGCAAGCAATAGCTCTGCCATATCCACGAGGTTGATCTCGTCTTCAGTGATCTGCTTGATGCTGGCGTCGAGCATGATTTTGCAGAATGGACAACCCATCGCCACGGTTTTGGCCCCGGTTCCGAGTAACTCTTCAGCACGTCGGTTGCCCGGTCGCTCGTCAATGCCCTCTTCCATCCACATTCTGCCGCCACCAGCACCGCAGCAAAGAGTCTTCGCCCTCCGGTGGGTTGGCTCCAAAAGTTGACCTTTCGTGATCAGATTTCGAGGAGCGTCGCTTTCCGCGTTCACCCGACCTAGATAGCACGGATCATGGAAGGTGACGCCCTTTCCTTCGACATCAATTCCTTCCAGTTTTCCACCCTGGACGAGGTCGCTGAGAAGCTGCGTATGGTGAACAACTTCGTATTTGCCCTCGAACTGATGGTATTCGTTTGCGAGACTGTTGAAGCAGTGAGGACATGGAGTGACGATCTTTTTGAACTTGTATTTACCAAAGACACCGACATTGCCTTGGGCCATTTCTTGGAACAGGAATTCATCCCCAACGCGCCGGGCGGGATCTCCCGTACAGGCTTCTTCTGCGCCAAGACATGCGAAATCAATTCCTGCCGCTTGCATCAATTGAGCCACGGCCTTTGTCGTTTTAACTGCCCCGGGGTCTGTCGCACCCGCGCAACCGACCCAAAACAGATAGTCGAATTCCTTCTTTTCTCTGGCAAGAGGGATATCGAGGTCCTTCATCCAATCTTCTCGATTGCTAGCAGTCGCACCCCAGGCGTTCTTAGTCGAGCCAGTCTGCCGTAGCATCACCGCAGGCCCACCGGAAAGCTGCCCCTCGGCAACGAGGTTCCGCCGTACATCGACGATCAGATCAACGTGACGAATCAAAACAGGGCATGCTTCAACACAGGCATTACAGGTTGTGCAAGCCCAGAGGGCTTCTTCGCTCACCAGTTCGGCAACGTTTCCACCGGTTCGGAGGGCGCCATGAATATCGGCAACGACCTTTTGCGGGTTCAAAACCTTCCCTACACCGTTAGCAGGGCAAACTTCAGTACATCTTCCGCAGCCCATACAGGCCTCAAGCGACATCAAATGCCATCTTGAAAAATCGACCGCCTCCGATACGCCAATTTTCTCGGTTCTCTCGACTTCTTCCATTGAGATCGCCGTGAGTTCGCCCATGTGTTGCTCGGACTTCCCAGCCGCACTCGCGACGGCGAGTAGGATGTGCTTGAGCTTCATGTGCGGCAATCCAGCCCAAAAAATGAAGAACACGATCACGTGCGCCCACCAAATCACGATGTAGGTCTCCGCAGAGATCGGCCCTAGAAGTTTGCTCAAGGGATAGCCGATCACACTTGCTTCATTTCCAGGTGCACCAGGAGTGTTCGCAATCCGCGCTGCCTCCAAAACGTAACCACCAATCCCGAGTAAAAACAGCACCACCAGAGCCCAAGAATCGCGCCAATCGTGCGCCATCTGCTTCAAGCGGAAGCCCCATCTGCGCCCCATCGCCCAGGACACGCCAATGACAAATAGCAACCCAAGCAGGTCAAAAATGGTTTCGTAGGCGAGGTAGTAGCCCCCTTTATGGAAATTGGGAAGCCCGATCAATGGCCCATAGGTGGCGATACCCAGCAGTGAGGTCGCTAGAAACAGTGAGAGGAAGCCATAAAAAATGAGCAAGTGCATCGGCGCGCCGGACTTGGGCCGCGATGACCTCACTTTCTTTTGCAAGAGCACATAACTAACGATGTTTCCGACCGGATTAATCTTCCACCAAATCGGTTTGCCCTTCATCCAAAGTCTTGCGCGTCCGACGAAACCGTACACCATGTAGGCCGTAGTCAGGATCGCGAGGACGTAAAACACCACCTTGTGCGGCGTCCCCATGTGCATGAACTCTGTTCGAGTAGGTTCCACGCTGTAAATCGTACTGCAAACGGACTCGGATTAGCTGAACCGGGCTTTCATTAAAATTTGATTAAATGTGATTCCAATCTCTTGACAAGTAGACGCAGTTCTGCTAATATTTATAAAGCGCGAAAGCGCCAAGGTAAAAAATGAACGCTACAGAAGTTGGAACACAGCTTGTCGCCTTCTGCAAAGAAGGAAAATACGAAGAAGTATACGGAGCACTTTACTCCCCCGAAATTGTGAGCATCGAAGCGAGCGGACCAAACCGGGAGTACCGAGGCTTTGAGGGGATCAAAGCCAAGAACGACTGGTGGGAAGCTACTTTTGAAGTTCTCGGAATGGAGGTCGTTGGTCCGTACCCACACGGCGAGGACGAGTTCGCTGTCCGGTTCATCATGGAAACCAAGCACCGCGAGTCGGGCGAAGTAAACAAAACGGACGAGGTTGCAGTTTACGAACTCAAAGACGGCAAAATCGTTAAAGAAAAGTTTTACTACTCAGAGTAGATTCTCTGCTGGAAGTTGGGAGTTAAACTACGGTTTCTTCCCAGCTTCCAGCTTTTCTCGGATTTTGACCTCTATCGCGTGGGTCGCACGAACGAATACGGTTGCGGGTTGGCTGATGTTAACCAGAACTCGATGGTGTGCTCTTGAGTTCTCAGGTTTCCAACGAAGCTTGTATGGCTCTTCACCACGCAAGAGATCTAGACTCGTACAACCAAGCTCAATCCCGAGTTTGGCGGTATGGGCGAGTAGCATCGTCCCGGGGGAGATTTTTGAGAACGCAGGATCAAATCCGGTTTGGTAGAAGTAAATCGTCGTGCCTGCTCGCATTGCGTAAACCGCCCCTACGAGGTCGTCGCCTTGCCATAATCTGCCGGGAATCAGGGCATCGCATTGGTGCAATGCCGTACGATGAAAGTTCGCAATTCGGGAGCCTACGAACCCGCCCGGCAGCTTCCGAGTTCTCCACCGCTTTCGGTGCAACTCCACGAAGTCGGCATACCAATTCACCCGGTCCTCTGGCGACTGACACCATTCCACTCTCAAGTCAGAATTCCTGAATCCCCTATGAACATCTTGCCTAACGCTCTGGGAAATCGTTTTAAGGGTCTCGTCCATGGTTGGGGCAAGCGACTTTTGAAAGCTCTTTGCCTGAACCAACTCGGAAGGAATCGAAATTTGCTGGTGAAGATCGCACTTTAACCCTATTGATCTCACGAAATCAATCGCTTCATCCAGAGCCTTTTCATGCATCGAGAGCGGCGAGAGAATATCGCTCACGCCTGTGCCGGCTACCCGCATGACCCGACCGGTAAACGCCCAGCAACCCACCAAGTCGCGCCCTTCGCGAGCAACCAATACCCTGAACGATCCACGATTGACTCCCGAAGTAACCGATGCCCGAACCCACTCTGGATGATGAAAAGGATGGCTATTCGGACCTTGATTCCAAAGATCCTGCCAATCCGAAAATAGGCGTTCATCTGGTTCAACTAGCTCCAAATGGATCACGGTAGTCAGGGTACCCGTATCATAATAGAAGGATGATCACCGCCACCATTTTGGGTTCAGGAACCAGCAACGGATGCCCGAGTTTGGGGTTCGACTACTCTGAAGAATTTCTAGCGAACCCAAAAAATTGGCGGACGCGATCTTCCCTCCTATTAGAAGGGCCCGGAGGCAATCTGCTGGTCGACACCAGCCCAGAAATGAGGCTCCAGCTCCTGAGCGTGCGAGTGCAGAGCATTGACGCCGTACTCATCACTCATACCCACGCGGATCACATCATGGGAATGGATGACCTTCGATGCTTTGAACAAAAAAGCGGGAAATCTATGCCGATCTATGCTCAACCAGAAGATCAAGTTGTGATCAAACGGGTCTTCCAATATGCCTTCCGCGAAGCTCTTCCCGGAATCCACTTGCCGCAATTCCAGCTCCAAGATGTCCCTGAAATCTTGCACGTCTGCGGGATGGAGATTCGAACGATGATCGTCATGCATGGACCAACGCCTGTCGTCGCGATCCGCGTCGGAGACTTTGCTTATCTGACCGATGTGAGCGAAATTCCTCCGGCCGCTTGGGATTTACTTCAAGGGCTTGATACTCTAGTTCTTGATGCTGTCCGCCGAAGACCGCACCCCAATCACTTCCACTTTCAAAAAGCCAAGGAGATTGCGGCGGAGCTAGGGGCAAAGAAAACGATCTTCACGCACCTCAGCCACGACTATGATCACGACAAAACCGAGGCAGAGGAACTTCCGCCTGAAATTCGACTCGCCTACGATGGAATGAAAATCCTCGTCGAAGGATAAAGTTGTCACATTGCAGCGGCATTTTTAGCCAAATCTTTGTCCATGGTGTGTAAAATGCCTCGCATGGCACAACAAGATATGCGCGTAACTCACTACAAACTCAACTGGAACATTCCGGAGGGATTTGGAACAATCGACCTGATTGACGGCGCATCCCCTGGAGCTAGGGAGTTAACCATTACCGGGCTGAAGTACCACGACTATCGCGCGCTGGTGGACATGCTTCGCAACGAGCGACCCGTGTTTTACAATGCCGTCGCCGAAGAGCTTTACACCGGCCCGGAAATGTCTGGCGAAGAGGAAGGTTAAGAAAATCGCCCTCACATTAGTAATCGAAATGGAGTCAATCTGATCCGACTTTCCTGCCCGATTAAGTCATGAAAATCGCAATTTTAACCGGGGCAGGGATTTCTCGTGAATCTGGACTTGCGACTTTTCGCGATGCCGATGGGCTTTGGGCGGGGTACAAGATCGAGGAAGTTTGCACGCCCGATGCCCTAGCCCGTGACCCCCAAAAGGTTCTTGACTTCTATAACCTCAGGCGCCAAGAAGTTCTTACCGTAGAGCCAAATGCGGCCCATTATGCCCTCGCGGATTTAGAAAAAGATCACGACGTCACCATCATCACGCAGAACATCGACGACCTTCACGAACGGGGCGGAAGTTCAAACATCATCCACATCCATGGTGAAATTTTTAAGGTTCGATCTCTGACCGACTTCGAATGTGTTGTCGAATCCAAACAGGACGTAAATCTCGGCGATCTGGCTCCAGATGGACGGCAACTCAGACCTCATGTTTGCTTTTTTGGTGAGACTCCCTACCAATGGAATGAAGCCGTAGAAGCGGTCCTAAATTGCGATCTCTTTGCCGTTATTGGAACCAGTCTCCAGGTTTACCCGGCAGCAGGATTAGTGGATATGGCGCGAGGAAAGCAGATCGTGTTGATCGACCCTAACCCAACCCGATTTGACTTTGGAGTAACGGCAATCGCCCAACCCGCAACCATAGGGGTTCCGGATTGGGTGAATTCTTTGATCACAAAAGATTTAGGTTAGAACCGAACAGAGCTAGTAATCCCTAAGAAAATTCCCTTATCTCGGATTCCAGCCTGGAGTTGCACATCATTAGAGGATTTGTAGCGCAAAGACGTGTTGAAGTTCTTGGCATCATATTCCCCGATAATCGAGAAACGATCAGAGAACAAAACTTCTGCGCCACCGATCAATCTCTCCCTGAAAATCCCATTACCAACCCCAAAGTGGAGGCGCAAGCCAATCGGATAGGACGCACTAGAACTACCGAATCCCGCAGTATTAATATCGGCAGATCCCATCACATAGAAAGTGCTATTAATTGCATCAAAAGGATCAATGGTTCCAATTCCAATCGTCAGCCAATCAAAATTATTTGGAATAATCGTGATTTTTCCGGTTGCCAAGGTTTTGTTGCTCATGTTGTTTCGATCCAGAACAACCGCGCCAACTTCAAACCAGCGCAAAATTCCATAGTTTAAGCTCGGCCCACTAAGATCCTTACCCCAAGATCCTCCGATTCTCGCCTCACCAAAACGCGCCGTAAACGCGCTTGGAACGTTGATCAATCCGGTTGATCCGTAAGTTGTATTCATCCCAGTTGTACCGTCTAAATCGGTAAGACCAGATGCAGTTGGTGTTGT
>JBEIDH010000009.1:0-72842 GCA_040383535.1 Chthonomonas sp. | reverse complement strand
TTCTGGGTACCCTAGGGGGCGCAGATGTAATTTCAGGTAGATGTTACGGATAGGTTAGACAAATTTCTTTCCTCCAAACTCCCGGACATGAGCCGGACAAAACTTACGGCTTGGATGGAGTCCGAGGGCGTTTGGGTTGATGGCAAGGAACGGAAATCGAGCTTCAAGGTCGAGCCCGGTATGGTCGTCACGATCGACGATATTGAGCCGACGCCGATCCATGACCTCACGCCGTCGGATATGCCGCTCGACATCATCTTCGAAGACGATTCTTTTTTGATCCTGAATAAAGCGCGCGGAGTGGCTAGCCATCCGGCGCCGGGGCTTAATGAACCAACCTTAGTGAATGCGCTTTTGGGACGGAATTTGAACCTCAGCGAAGGCTCTGAGCCTTATCGCCCCGGCATCGTTCACCGACTGGACAAGGAAACCACGGGCCTGATGGTGATCGCCAAGACCGATCACGCCCACGCTAATCTCAGCCAACAGATCGCCCTGAAACGCGCCGAACGGCGTTATATCGGAATGGCGCGCGGTGAGGTCCAGCACAAGGCGCTGAGGATTAATGCGCCGATTGATCGCGACGGCAAGGACCGCCGTAAGATGTGCGTGAACCCAAAAGGGAAGTCTGCCGCCACCAGTATCAAGGTGATTGACTTCTTGAATGGCTCTACGTACTTCGGTGCGCGACTGGAAACTGGGCGTACGCACCAAATCCGCGTGCATATGCTCGCGATTGGTCACCCGATTGTTGGCGACCGGATTTATGCGACTGGTTCCTGGGCGGAAGGGCCAATGCAACTCCACGCTGCGTATTTGGCGATCTCGCATCCGGAAACGAACGAGCGGATGGAGTTTATTGCGCTACCCCCAGACGACTTTACCGCCAAGGATCGGTTCGATCCAATGACGGTAAAGGAATGGGGCGCTATTCTTACGGAATAGGGGCTGGTTTTAGTCCTGAGTCGGCATCTCGTAGATCTTGATGCTCGGTTGCCAAGCCACAATCGGGTTGGCTTCTTGCCCGGTGATGACGGCGAAGTAGACCTTTCCGGCTTCGAAGTTGAAGTTGGTTCGGGCATATTCCACAAGGGCTCCGGATCCTGCGTCAAAATTCCGTCGCACGATCAAAGTCAGCGGTCCTGGAGGCAAACTCTCGGACTTGAGAGCCGCGTATTCGACGTTTTGGATCTTAAAGCTTGGGTTTTCGATGGAATTCGGATCGCCTAGATCAATATTTTGGAGCGTCACAGACGGAGTATCCAGCCCTGAGCTACGCAAAAAGGCGTTTAGGAAGTAAATGCGGCAGTTGCCGGTTGGAGCCTTTCGGTCGATTTGCACAAAAAGCACTCGGGCACGCTTGCGATTCTCTCCGCCGGAATCTTGGAGGCCCATTCCCATGATCAGGGTGTCGGTATTTTTCTGGAACGGGGAGTATTCTCGGTCAAATTCGCCAATTTGGCCTGATTTTCGGATGCTGGTGTCGTAAGCGCCATCGGATTCTTGAATGAAATCGATTTCCTGGAAGTTCGGGGTCATTTGCCCGAACAAAATTCCGTTGGATCGGACTGCTTCGGGGTTAGTTTGTGACGAGACAACGATATCAATTCCCGGATCGGTGCCAGGAGTAGACCCGACGGGGGGAAGGGAAATATTAAGGAATCGGATTTCGGGGTCAGGCAAACCGGACGAACGACTATCTCCTCCACCACCGCATCCAGCGAGGATGATCAGGGCGGTAAGCGAAATACCGAATTGCAGAAGGGAAGTTGTCTTCATTGTTCCTCGTTAAGATACCAAATCTTGGGGTGCGAGCATTGCGGTGATTTGTTCTTTAAACACCTCATAACATGCTGGACAGCCCAAAAGCCCCGACTGTTCCAACAGAAAGACGGAATACCCGCACGCAGGGCACCTACCTTTCGCATTTTCTTTCTGGTTGCTGAGTCCAAAGATCACTTTACCGATTCCTTGGACTCCAACCTTTGCATCAAGTTCCTTGGGGGAGGAAACACGACCGATTTCTTCTTTGCCTTGCCGGATTACAAAGCGTGCCATGGCTTACTTTGTTGTGGCAGCTTCGAAGATTGGGGTGCCAATCTTGGTGTGCTCTCGGAAAAGCGCGATGACTTTGTTTGTAATGACTCCGGGCTTGCCGTCACCGATCGGTCGGTCGTCCAGACTGACCATCGGAATCACTTCGGCTGCTGTCCCGGTGAGGAAAGCTTCGTCTGCGGTGTATAGATCGAACGGGGTGAGAGTCGTTTCGATGACCTCAATGCCAGCATTTCGGGCGAGCATGATCACCGTATCGCGGGTGATTCCTTGAAGAATTCCGGCGGATGGATGAGGAGTCTCGATTTTGCCATTGCGGATGATGAAGATGTTGTCTCCGGTGCATTCGGCGACATGACCCTGGTGATTTAGCATCAAACCTTCGCCAGCGCCACGGCGATTTGCCTCTTGCTTGGCAAGAATATTGCTGGCATAACGACCAATACACTTGAGCCTAGGATCAAGAGAGTCGGCTTGGATCACACGGTAGCTGGTGCTGACGACATCCAATCCGCGATCGTACGCCTCGGGCGGATAAAGAGCCAAAGTGCTGACCATGACCATCACATTGGGCTTGCGATCAATGTTTTTTGGGTCAAGTCCGAGCCCAGTTCCCCGGGTGACGTTGAGGCGGATGTATCCTTCGGTGATTTCACTCTTGCGGCAGGTGTCAAGAATGATCGCCTTGAGCTCGTCAACTGGGATCATTTGCTCGTAGCCGAGCATCCTGATTCCGTGATAGAGACGGGCTAGGTGTTCGTCCAGCTTAAAGACATTGCCGGAGTAGATCCGGATTCCTTCGAAGAGCCCATCGCCGTAAAGGTGAGCGTGGTCGGCTACGGTAACCGTAGCTTCTTCCAGAGGCATCACTTTGCCGTTGAGCCAAACCAGTTTAGGCATGGCAACATTTTACCGCTTCTCCCGTCTAAAACAAAGAGAGTTCTTCTTAACCTGCCAACGGATATACTTTTGAGCGATATTATTGTGAAATTTGTTTTTGGAATTGCCGGTAGTGTGATCCTTGCCTCAGGGGGTTACGTTGGCATTGTTGCGAAGGGGCTGACGGAAGTTTTGCCACCGGGGTCTGTGGTCGGCGTCGTTCCGGTTGGTGGGCTTTCGATCACCGATGCGCAAAAGAGAGTTCGGCTTTACTGGGAATCGGAAAAAACACGAGAAATTTCTCTGACCTCGAAGCAGATTCCTGCACTCACGGGGAGTTATCCTGTGACGAAACTGGGACTGATTCTGGATGATGTGGCTTCGGTGAAGCAAATTGCATTTGAGGACTTCATGCAGAGTGCCGCTCGGACGATCGGCAAGGGTGAGGAAATCCAAAAAGTTCCGTTCGTTTTCCGCGTTGATCCGCAGTCTTCTAAGTTTTTTATTGATAAGGTGAAGGATAATGCCCCTCCGGTTTCCCCCGCGAAGATCAAGTACGAATCTGGAAAGATTATCCGGATCTATGAGCAGACCAGCTTGGCTTTTGATAGCGAATCCTTCGTGAAACTGGTTCCGGAGGCATTTTTGGCTGGAACTTCGCTCGAGATTCCGCTCAAGGAAGCTGAAAAGCAGATTCCGGACACCGAACTTGATAAGGTGAAAGAAGTTTACGCGACCTTTTCCACCAACTTCCCAACCCACAAGGTGACGCGTTGTCAAAATATCAAGCTCGCGGCATCCTTTATTGACGGGCATTTGATGATGCCAGGTGAGAAATTTGACTTTAATCAGGTCGTCGGTCAACGCACCGTCGCAAGGGGCTTCAAGGAAGCGGGCATCTTCAATAACGGAAAGCACGACACTGGAATTGGTGGAGGTATCTGCCAGGTCAGTACTACGCTTTATAACGCAGCTTTGATGGGCGGGCTCAAGATCGTGCAGCGACAGCCCCATTCGATGTCAGTACCGTACGTTCCGATCGGGCGTGATTGCGTCGTGAGTTATCCAAGTCTCAATTTGGTCTTCGAAAACAACATGGATCATCCAGTCGCGGTAGATGCTGAATACGTTCCGGGCAAATTGACCTTCCGGTTACTCGGGATCAAGGAACCTGGTTTAACCGTGGAAATCGAACGGAGCAGAGTTAAATCCTGGGGTCGTGGTGTGCGCTACGAGCACGATCCTTCCCTTGGGTTTGGCGTAACAAAATTTGTGGACGCTGGTGGTCTAGCTCACGAAGTTTCCACTTGGCGCGTCTTTAAGAAGGGCGGGAAAGTGATTAAGCGGGAATCTCTCGGCGTGAGTAAGTATGCTGGCGCCCCGAGGACTTATGCGAGAAATCTAAAAGCCAGGAAACCAGCTCCTACACTCACCGCAACTCCAGACACGATCCCAACGACGACCGTTCCAGAAACCCCGGAGCTACCGAGTCAGGCGGATCAGTAAGAACTCTGGCCCTTCGAGCTGGATTTCGCCAAGTCCGCGAAGGTCGCGGTATGGCAAGTCTGGATAGTTCTTAATGTTTGGGGCGATGACGAAGTCGATCTTGTTCTTCCCAAGCCAACTGATCTGCTCCTGTGAGGAAACTTGTCCAGTGAACAATATTCGCATTGTCTCGGACCGCTTTTCGGCATACTTCGGCGTTTCCGACCAGTGTCCGGCATAGGTATACGCCCCCGCAAGGCCAGAGACGATCGGATTCATGTCCACAATGTAGGGTCTGGCATAGCGATCGGGCTCACCAGTAGGAGAGGGGATTCCAGGGACGGCGACTACGTTTGGGGCTCGATCCTTGTCACCATCTTGGATGCGAGTATTGGAAATGATTGAGATGATTTTGGACATTTCTTCGGATAGAAATGCGGGCTGGACAGTAGTTGTTGAAACGTCGTCCCGTATCAATAACGCATCACGTTGAAGCCACATGACGCTGGACATTCCCAGGGTGACCCCAAGAACGGTTGTCAGCAAATTGCGCTGGATGCGGTCCATATTCTTCATCAATTCGCCCAGACCAAGTGCGCCTAAGATCGCAAAAGGAATGATTAGGCCTGCCGCGAGCTTGCGTTGGAAAAGAACCGGGGCGTAGGGAGCCAAAATTCCAAAAACCGCCCAGGCAAGCATGAGATTCCAAAAGTGGCATTTGCGCGAGCCGAACCAAACGACAATACTAGCACAGATCACGGAAATCGCGAACCCCGCCCAGGTCATCAGGAAGAAATCTCCAACGGTGCTGAGTGCAAAAGCCAGCCCAAGTGTCCCGGCCCCAAAAACACTAACCGCGATGGGCTTACCTTCCGGCAGCTTCCGGAGGGCAACAAGCATCAAAGCCCAAGCGGGAAAAATACCTAGAAGTAATGCCCGGAAATTTGGAGAAAAGGTCGGTGTCGCGGCACGCTCCTGGAAAACAGGATCCGTTGCGAGGGTGTGCAGAAACCAGTACGCTCCGGGGATAATCCCCGCGCACATGGCGGCAATGCGGCCGAGCCAAATGCCAGAAAATTCCTTTTGAGCGATGATTGTGATCAGAAAGCCCAACAGAATTAGTCCGATCAGCATCACATCATAGCTGTGAATGTTCATTAGAATTCCTAGCGCAACCGCCCCGGGAATGACGGACTTCCATGACTGCTGCGCATCGATGGCGGAGACAAGCATGACCACCATCAGAGTCAAACTGATCATGAACAGGCCGTTGGTCAGTGCGGAGGAAAAAACTCCGACCTCCGGTTGCCAAACATCAACGGGTAGTAATCCTCCGAACACGGATGAAAAACCTGTGGTTCGAGGACTCACGATCATTCGGCCAAATTTGTGCCAAACCAAAAAGCCCAAACCTCCGCCAAAAACTGCAAAGATCATGCTGAGTTTGCAGGCATAAATGGAGAGAGTCGACCTCCGGAGGAGTGCACCAAGCATCCAAACGAAGGCGAACGAGAAGATCAGGCGAGCCGAAGTTGTGGCGGCAGTAACTCCGATGAACTTTGCAACCCAACCTAAGACGAGAAAGTACAGGTGAAACGTCTGTCCTGGTTGCGGTTCGGTAGTGAAGCGGTTGTCAAATAGGATCGCGCCTTCGGAGGCTTGTCGAATCCAGGCGGCATAGACCATATGGTCGTCCGAGTTAAAAACGCTTCCAAAGTAGCTAGAGCCAGAAATGCCCAGCCCAAAGGCCAGGAGATTTGGAAGGCTGACCATCGCCACCAGAACTAAACCCAGAATCAGCGAAAATTTGCGAATCTGGTCGTCGCGTTCCTTGAGGTCCGGCGCGTGGAGATGGTCTTTCACGAGTTGATTTAACTTGCGTTACTTTGGAACCGGCCGGCCCATCTGCTTATAGATTCCCTCAATCAGCTCTTTGTTCGATTTGGCTTCTTTGTTTTTGGGATCAAGGCGCAGAACCTCGCGGTACATCTGGAGGCTAAGAGGATATTTCTCTTTCGGTGTGAGAGCTGAAGAAGTTAACGCCACGTTTCCATACTTCATTGCGGCGTCAATGTAGCCCTTCTTGAGCTTGTTGTCTTTTGGCTTCTTGTCAAACGCGACCTTTGCCTTGGTGTAACCAGCCTTGGCACTCGCAAGTTTCTTTTTCTCATCCGCCATGGATGGAGCCTTGGGTGACTGAGCGGGCGCATAGGTGCTCAGCGTGGCGATCATCATCAGGAGAATCGAACTTGAGTTCAGCTTCATAAAGTTATTTTACAATGCAATCAACAGGATTTGCACGATCATTATCTCTTCACATGGTGAAGTTTTGATGACTCTTCAAAAGCAAGCCAATCGTCAAGACTAATCTTCGAGGGATCATTTTTGACCTTTAAAGATAATCTGAGGAATGCATCGGCAACATTCTCTGGTGCTCGCTTTCGAATGTCTGAATCCGGGGATCCGGGATGCAAACCGTACTTCTTGAATAGCCTCCGGCGAGTCGCCTCAAAAATTTGCTGATTGGCATATCCTATCTTCCGACCTCTGCGCAACAGCTGCCCCACGGCATAGACCACATCTCTGGATCCGCGTTGATACACGCTCTTTCCTCGGACAACTCCGAATGGAACTCCCAGTGAAAAAATCACGACACCAAAAAGTAACGCGACCTGCCATCCTGTCGCCCGAGCCCATGGTCCGATTAAACTCAAAATTGTTTCTTGGGTGACATTTCCAATACCGGCCTCAGCAAAAACGACCCTTGCGCCGGGTTTCTTCATCCGCCGCACATGGTCCATCACAAACGCGGCATTATCGTGCTTGTCCAGGAACCGGTTTGAAACTGGAAGGGCATTGTGGAAGCTCCAAATGTAACCCTTTGATTGCCGCCGGACAGATGAGACCGGGCTCCCTGCATTTTCAATTGCTTCATAGAGACCTTGTTTGACTGAGCTCTGATTATCAATGAGCGACATCTCCTCGACATTTACGAGGGAATCAGAAGGATTTGGCAGGTTGACCAAGAATGGCTCCGCCTCTCTGTCAAGAAGACTGCGAACCTTCACTGGATTAGCAGCGGCGATCGAGCTGTCGTTAAATCCATCGTCCATCCGAATCTCCAAAATGTTCCCACCCTCGTCTAGGTGCTTTACCATGGCCTTTTGGAATACTTCGCTCGTCTCACGATCACCCGGTATCCGGGCAACGACGACGAGGTCGTTGGGCTGGAAAACCGGACTCAGTGTGCGCTCTAACTTCATCGGAACGCCGTTTCTCTCCAAGAGTTGCGAGAACAGTCTGAGTCCGCTTGGCTTTGAAGAAGTCATGCTTGGCATCGTCTGACGCTCGTTCTTTGCGATCAGCATCCCAATTACGGATAACGAAAGCACGAGCGAGAGTCCTACCCCGATCGACTGGAGTTGCTTACTCTTCATGACCGCCCTCCGGTTTGCTTCAAGACTTCCTGTAGGTCGCCATAATGCTGTTTAAACTGCATCGCATCCTCAAGGCTGGCTTCCTTTTTTCCGTACCAAAATTGGTCAAATTGATTGGTCGGAGCTGTCATGTCCCACTTTGCCGCTAAAGGTTGGGTTCGAAAGCGTCGGTAGTGTTCCCAATTCGTCTCGTGAGGACGAAGCTGTAGCAGGCTCTTTTCCTGTAGCCTCACTAAGTTGGCTACGTAAAGGCACCGAATCGCCTCCCGGTACTGACCCTGGGCAATCATACCATCAGCCTTAGCCAACCACTCGTCAACCGTTAGTTTTTCGATCTCTTCTGCGGTGAAAAGGGCGCCGCCCTGTTTTTTGCCTAGCGACGTTTCCATGGCGTATTTCACCGCAAAGAAGAGCGCGAGTCCGACGACAACCGCGAGCACGATCCACATCAAAGGGGTGACGAAATCTGGCATTGAACCCCCAAGGCCAGGCGAAGTTTGCTGTTCGGGCTGGTCAAAGCGAAGATTGCTGAACCACTCGCCAATACGATCGAGACTGTCCTTCATCCAGTTGGAGCTATGTTTTGGTCCGGCGTCGGTATAGGCAGGCGATGCCTTCAGAGCCGCTACATCGGCGACAGTGAGCGGAGCGCTTGCACTGTTATTGCCGGTGAGAACAGACTGCATTTCCAGCGCGTCTTGCATGGTCCGAATTTCTAGCTTACTCGGAGTATCACCATAGATGATGTTCGACGCGGCGTTACGAACAGATTCTAGCGTGGAAGAATCGAGTTTATTCGCCCGAACGATCTCAGCCGCTTCGGCTGGAGTGGCTTTTTCCAACTGTTTAACGATCTGGGAATAGTCCTGCGCGCCCGCAGAAAGTGCGATCATTCCAACGCACAAGAGTAAAACCTTAACGCCGATTTTTTGAAGCAAGTTCATGATTGAGCATCACCACGTCGAATCCGTCTATCCGAATCCGACGTTCAAAGTAGATCGCTGTCGAGCCCACAAACCATGCGGGCAAGACGAGCCAAAGTGTCACGAGGAAGGGAATTCCTAAAATTGTCGGGATCAAGATTTCGCTCCACCAGTACATTGCCGTCAGAGCGCTCAGAAATTCCACCACACCCAAAATGGAGTAAACAAAAGAAACAGCTCCCCCAACAATTAGCGTGAAGAACAGCATCATTCCAGCCACCGAAAACACCGTATCGGCGCAACTTGGAATATACCGCTGAGCTTTGCTTAGTTCCTGGCTGCGCTTCATCGCGTCCTTCGGTGAAAGATTGTCCATCACCATGGCTGGCGGAGCAAGACTGTGAACAAAGAAGCATCGGACCGCCCAAATCGCGCTAATCCAAAAACTGACGATCCCTAATATGCTCAAAAATCCAGCCAGATCTTTGTCATTCATCAGGGACCCTGCAAGTGCGCCAAAGAGGAGGAGAGCGATCGAAACAAAGATCCCTGCCGAGGCGACCATGAACATCCGGGCAAAGAGCTGGATCATCTTTGGCAACACTTCGTCCACCTCCTTGGTCCTGATGACTTCATGCGAGTTGAGCCCCATCAGATAGTCTTTGGCGGAAATGACTGATCGAGACGCAATATTCCCGAGACCGATCACGAGGGTGGGGATCGCGGCAAAGATTCCAAGTAAAATCGCAACTACCACCTCGGTGACCTGACCGGTCACGCTGTCTGGACTTGAAGTCGTGAACAGTGCCGGGATCAACATTTGCGAGACCATTAGGACCGAAATGAACACCATTGTCGCCGAAGTCACTGTGGGCTTCAGGATCGATCCGCCGACCATGCGAAAGAGCTTCAGGCTGTAGTCAACAATCTCGCTCGCCGTCATTGGCCGCAGAGCCTCATAACGCGCGGTCCGCTGGAGTTGTTCCTGATATGACTCTGTTCTTGAATTCTGCATAAAGCTCTTTCGGGCGAAACTCTGTCCTATTTTCGCACGTTTTAACTGGTGGAACTTCTGGAATGATGACTATTTTAGCGACTCTTGCAATCTTGACGGCTCAACCGAGTGAAGACATTCAATCATACGTGCAAAAAAACTTCGAAGATGCAACGTTTACAGTAAAAACCGGTAAGCACAGCACGTCAGAACTCGCCAAGATCAACCGAGATTTTGCCCAGTCTTACCGAGTGAAGGAATCTCAGGTCTGGCTAAAGGAGCCATTCAAGATGCGGATGGTCAGCACGGTCGAAGATACGAAGATCATTTTCCTCGTGGTCGGCGGAAAGAAAACGTACCGTGCCCCGAGCAGCAATATCTCGCATACCGAAGACGTGAGCAAGGCTCCCGGCAAGCGGCAAACCATTTTTGACTTCGGCATTTTAGCGCCGAGTCTATTTGACTCTCTGTTCGACGCTCAGTTCATCCGGTTCGACCGAGCCACCAAAGATGTTGTTTTTGACTTCACGTATAAATCGAATCTGAAAGACTCCAGCCGCCACCGCGTTTGGATTGATCCAGACAAGAAGATCGTCACCAAGCGTGAATGGTACGGTCAAAAGGTCCGGACCGGAGGTCGATTGATGGCCACTTTTGTTTACAGCAATCCTGTTCAAACTAAGGGAGTGTGGATGTCGTCCGCTGTAACCGTGAGTAATTCCTCGAACAAGGAAGCCGGGAATCTAAGCTATCAAGGCATCAAGATGAACGAAGGGATTGACGAAAAGCTCTTTAAGTAAACCTTACGACAAGGCATCGGAGCGAGCTACGAGTTTTTCTCGAAGCTCGTTTTTCATTGCATGATCAGTCCAATCCAAAGTCAACGGGGTGATGCTGACGTAACCCTCGCTGGTGGCTTCCACGTCCGTGTCTGGTTCGCGGTTATCCACAACGACCACCCCGCCCTGCCAGTAATAAGTCCGCCCCCACGGATCGGTTCGCTTCTCCACGCGATCTTGATAAACCCTTTTTCCTAGCCCAACGACGCGGAATCCGTTGATCTCCGGATACGCGATGCTGGGGATGTTGACATTGAGGAAGGTGCGCTCTTTCTGTGGCGTGCTGACGAGCATGTCCCAATTTTCGGTAAGCCATTGTTTTCCGGTTTCCCAGTGCAAGGGGGCGCCGTCGACGAAGAGAGCCATGCTGATCGCGATACTTCGGATATTGTTCACGCAACCTTCCATCGCCCCGGCGACCGTACCGCTGTACGTAACGTCAAAACCCATATTCGGTCCTGAATTGATGCCGCTGAGCACCAAATCGCAACCATCCGGAAAAGCAGTGGTTAGCCCGATGTTCACGCAATCAACCGGAACGCCGTTTACCTCATAGGCTTCAATCGCGCCATAATTGACGGGGTTGATCCGAAGGGGATCGCGGAGGGTCATGGCGTGACCACATGCACTTCTTTCGCGATCCGGAGCAACGACCTTGACTTCGCCAAATTGGCTCGCGACCTCTGCCAAAGCCTTGATTCCCGGGGCATGAATGCCGTCGTCGTTCGTGATGAGAATGCGCATGAGAGACTCTATTATGAGCCGAAGAGACCGAATTGAGCTTGGCACCTTAGGGCTGATGGTAGCGGTTATTGTAGGAGTCGCCTGGTCTCAGGGAATGTATCCGATTGCGTTTGCGCTCTGGGGGCTCGGTCTCTTTGGAATCGGTCTCTCAATTCCTCAATGGCGAATCATTCTACATTACCATCTTGCACTTTTTTTCCTACCCTTCAATCCAATGGCAGGGACTTTGGTTTGGGTTCTTGGCAACTTGGGAATAATGATTATTGGATCGAATTCGGAGGATGAACCGCCGAGGATGCAGTGGCGTCACGAAGTTGCGGTCATGCTTTTTGCGTTGCCCCTCGCGTACCTCTCCGGCTCAGGAGGCAGCGCGGGAGGTTGGACCGACCAACTTCGAGAGTGGTTCAACTTCACCCCAGAGCAAGCCGATTTGGCCGTCAAAATGATCCGCAAAACCATCCACTTTTGCGCCTACGGCACGATCGCGATGACGGCATATCTCGCAACACGTAGCGTTAAAAAAGGGAAGTCTGCAATCATCGTGGCGCTCGTCTGGGGATGTGCCCACGGAGCCTTTGACGAACTCCGACAAGCACAAACTCCTGGTCGTCAGGGGCGTATTGAAGACTTCATGGTGGATCTCGCCGGGATGATCGTTTTTCTCGCTGCCACCCACTGGCTGTGCAACAATCGTGACAAGGCCGCCATCAATGAATCTTAAGCGAAGACTAATTTACATTCCCGGGTTGCTAGCCGATCAGGGCGAGGAATCCGTGCTGAGCGAGCGCGACCCCGTCGTGCTCGCAGGTCACGCGGATGTCATTCGCACGCTACCGGGTTCGGAAAAGGAATTATCACTCCTGGGCGTAAATCCAACTCAATTTCCCCTTGCCGCAGGACCCCTCATGATCGCGGGACTTGGAAAAGAACCACCCGGCAGGTCCGTGCAATTCCACCTTTCGCTCGCGGGAATCGATGCAGATGGAATCCTGAGGCGCCCCACCGCCCCAAATCCATCCGAAGCCCGAGTCATCGCTGAACTTCTTCCAAAGCTATCCACCAAGACCCTAACTGTCCTTGCCGGCAACGACCTCGATTCCGGTCTCGTCTGGGAAAATGGGTCTCTTGATTTAGGTTGCACCCCAATCGAGTCGGGCTTTGGCGAAAATTTCCAGACAGTGCTACCGGAGGGAGACGGTGAGCGAATCCTTCGTCGGCTCATCGACGACTCGGTTAATCTGTTTTTGGAATTGGATTTTAACAAGGAGCGCCTCGATAAAGGCCTGGTCTCGATCAATATCTGCTGGCCGTGGGGACCGGGATTTCCGGTTTCATTGCCGAATTTTCAGATTCGCTACGGCGCGCCGATCTCCGTTATTGGGTCCAGCCTGCGTTCGAAGGGCATTGCATCTTTGTTGAACGCCAAATTCTACCCGCTTTCACCAAATGGTCAAATGCCTGAGGATCTACCGCCGCACGGAATTGAACTCATTTTCATTGACTCTATTCAGGCAGCGAGGTCAGCTGGGAGGGTCGAGAAGATCGAAGAGTTTTGGACCCTCATCAAAAAGCAAATGATCTTGCCGATTCTGGATAGTGCCAATATGGATTCGCTGGAGACGATTGGCTTACTGGCAACAAGTAAGTCGCGGACATTTGCATTCGGCTTGGCTTGGCATTCCCCCAAAATTACCGCGGGCGGGGTACCGTTTGGAGAACGAGTTCTGGACGATGCTCCAGCGACCCAACGACGGGACTTTGAATGGTTTTTCGAACACTTTTATCAATCGCTTGCGCAGGATTAACGCTCGGAATTTGCCAAGCACAGTTTACGCCGGCCGAGAACACCGCGATTGATCAGGCTCTTCAGCAAGGGAATCTAACTCGAAAAGACCTTCGTTGGGATCGTCGCTTTACGCAAGATCGTTGGCGAATGCCGATGGTCGATGACGCCCTTGATGAGCCCATTGATGCCGGAAACAGAATGTTCGAATTTGCTCAAAAAGCGTCAAATTTCTCAATCCGGCAGATGCTTCAAGTTGCCAGCTCCCAAATCCCGACAAGACCGAAGCGAGCCGAACTGCTAGCTAAAGCACCCGCCTCACTGCCGATCAAAACTTGGAACGGCCCCGCCTCTTTGCGAGAACCCGTTTTTGCGCTCGTGGACGGGATTAGCATTGCCAGTCGTGCAGTACGAGAAGCCACTTCGGGTCTTTCGGACGAAGAGAAGCGACAGCTGATCGAGTCACTACCGGTCCTTATGAGCGAGGAGCTCCCGCCAAAGCTCGACTACGTGAAGCTCAAGCCTATCACTCTTCCGCAGGCGCTGATGCTACTCGAACGAGTTGATCTCCGAGCGATCTTAGAAGCCGCAAGAGACCTGAACGATGTGATAGACGCGCAAATCCCGTCGCTAAGAAAGGTGCCAACCAATGCCGTTGGAGCAACCAGCATCAACGTACTCGTCGGTGGAGTTCGAGTCCGCGTTTATGGCGGCGGGAACGATATTCACGATCAATCTGACGCAGCACTAGAGATTGATCTCGGCGGAAATGACACCTACACCGGTCGTCATGCGGCGGGAGTTGGTTACGCCAGCATCGCTGTTGACCTTGCTGGAGACGACCGCTACATGACGAAAGATCTTAGCCTCGGTTCAGGAATTCTCGGCATTGGGATAGGTCGCGACCTCGCTGGCGACGATCAATATCAAACCAACTCAATCACACTCGGTTCGGCATTCGCTGGAGTAGGGGCTTGGATCGACTCGCAAGGGAACGATGTTTACCGATCCAACTCGCTCAGCCAGGGTTTTGCTGCCTTTGGGTTTGGATCATTGGTTGATTCGCAAGGAAAGGATCTCTACGATGTCTCGCTCTATGGACAGGGTGCATCAAAAACTGGCGGTGTCGCGATCCTTAGCGACCGGGCTGGAGATGACGTCTACAGAGCAGGTGGAGTCGTGATTCATGCACCCCTTTTCACCGATGTTCATTACAGTTTTTCCCAGGGATTCTCTTCTGGATTCCGCGAGGATTCGGGAGGGACTTCTGGCGGGATCGCCATGCTTCTCGATACATCTGGGGATGATGCCTACCTCGCAGAAACCTTCGCTCAAGGTGCTAGCTACTGGTATTCGATTGGAGTGCTGTACGATGGGCAGGGTCACGATACGTACTCTGGTTACCACTACATCCAGGCGAGCGCGATGCATATGACAGCGGCCTATTTGTTTGATCTGCAAGGTGATGATGCCTACTCTGTTAAGTTCGGGGCTGCTCATGCTCTGGGTCATGACTATGGGGTAGCCCTTCTCTTTGATCGAGCTGGAAACGATGTCTATGCCGGAAGAGATAGTCAACCCGGTACCGGTAATGCCAATGGAGTAGGCATCTTCATTGATGCGAGTGGTGATGACCGCTATCAGGGACCACCGGGCCGAGGGAACGCTGCTCGGGGATCCATTAGCTTTGGTTTATTCCTCGATATGGCTGGACTTGATAAGTACCGCGATGGTGTTGCTGATGGAGGCTCAAACGTTGTGGCGGGATTCGGGATCGCTAGCGACATTGAGAATCCAAGGATCATAAATCCAACGAATTCCACGAGAATTGAGTGGGGTACACCTGGTTCGGCCAAGCTACCCTCCGAAGGAGAACTCGCCGAAATTTATCGAAAGGCAACTCAGTGGGGGGTCGGTTCTGCCGCCGACGAAGTCCAAGTCAACGTCGGCAAACTAGTTGAGTTTGGCTTACCAGGCTTAGAGTGGATGCTCAACAAGAGGCTTGCGAGTGCGGACAGATTACAGTACCGGGCCTTTGTGACCGTCTTGAACGAGAACGGCACATCCGGAAAATTGATGCTTGCGCAAAAAATTTCCTCGGGAAGTCAAGAAGAAAAGCGTAACGGACTGATCATTGCGGTGGATTCAAAGGCAGTCGAAGTTTCCCCGTTAATTCCAGGGCTGATTGGTGAACCTAATCTCAGAAGCGCAGCTATCAAGGCAGCCGGTGCACTCAAAAGCACCGAGAGCGTTGATATTCTGATGCCACTCGCACGCGAAAGAACGAACACCGGGTTACTCGCCATTGTCGCACTGAGCCAGATTGGAGAGAAAAGGGCGATTGGGACGGCTCAAGAGCTGCTGAAAGCCGAATCGCTCCCCATTCGAGTTGCCGCTCTCGATCTGCTTGCAAAGTTTCCTGAAGAAGGAACCGCTATCGGTGAGCATTACCTATTGGAACCCGACGAAAGGCTTAACCGGATTGCTCTGGAGCTTCTGGGAAGATGTGGAACGCCGGAATCGCTGGATTCTGTTGCAGAGCGACTTCTGGATCCGTCTCCGAGATTACGGATTTCGGCCATCCTCGCTCTGCAAGGACAATGTCCAGATTCTCACCGACTGACCTTTGTGAGCTTGAGAAATGATCCGGATCCGAGGGTGAGAGCAGTCGCGATGCGGGCTGATCCCGGTCGCTGAGCCCGCTAACCTGGTATACCTTCAGCAGCCGTGAATTTAGTTCTTAGCGATGGAACCGTGTTTGAGGGCAAGCCTTTGGGCGTTGAGAAAGACGCCATTGGTGAAGTTGTTTTCAACACCGGGATGACGGGATACCAGGAAATTCTCACTGACCCCAGCTATGCGGGGCAACTCGTTACCCTCACCTATCCGATGATCGGGAACTACGGCATCAACGAGGATGATTATCAATCGAATCAGCTTCAACCATCTGGTTTGATTGTCCAGGAAGCCTGCGAAATGCCGAGCAACTGGAGATCCGGAAAATCGCTTGATACCCTTCTCAAAGAGCGTGGACTCACCGCGATTCAGGGAATCGATACGCGTGCCATCACCCAGCGCATTCGCTCGGCGGGCGTGACGATGGGAATTCTGACCACCAAATCTCGCGATGCCGCGCTCGAAGCTCTTGCCGCAAACCCAGGCTACGACGATCAAGACTTTGTGTACAAGGTGACGACCGATGAAATTTATGCATGGGGGATTAGTGGTCGTGAAGACTTACTTTCACCGGAGGGCACATTCAAGAAGTCGATCGTCGCCCTGGATTGCGGACTCAAGCACAATATTTTGAGGCGATTTGCCTCCCTCGGCGTGCGGACCATCGTTGTCCCCGCTACGACAAGCGCGGAGGAAGTTCTCTCTCTCAACCCGGACGGCATCCTGCTTTCCCCGGGACCAGGTGATCCCGCACGTCTCGGTCCCGTGGTGCAAACAGTTCAAAATTTACTCGGCTCAAGACCCATCTTTGGGATCTGCCTTGGAAATCAACTTCTTTGCTCTGCACTCGGAGGAACGACCTACAAAATGCCCTTCGGTCACCGTGGTTCCAACCACCCTGTCAAAGATCTCCTGGACGGCTCGGTCACGATTACGAGTCAAAATCATGGCTACGCTGTCCAGGGAGATTCTCTCGAAGGAACAGGAGCTGAGATCACTCAAATTAACCTGAACGATCAAACAGTTGAGGGTATTCGCCACAAGGGACATCAGGCGACGAGTATCCAGTATCATCCGGAGGCGGCACCCGGTCCTTGGGATTCCCGGAAGTACTTCGCTCAGTTTGTTGAGCTCATGACTAAGTAGGTGCCGACATGGATGAAACTCCGCACGATCGTCTTCGCCGACTTGGTTTGAACGCCCTTACCGCGAGCGACTTGCTCGCCATCGCATGTGCGGAAACTGAGGATCAGGCTGAAGAAATCAGTTCACTGTGTACTCACTTACTCGTAAAGCGAGGAATTCGTGCCTTTGGTCAGCTATCTCCGGCGGACTTACTAGATGTTGCGCCACTAGAACCGGAACTCGTTACGCGAATCCTCGCCGCGATTGAAATCGGCAGGAGGTCTGGACTCAGTGGGAAGGGGCAAGTCACATCCATCAGCAAGCCAAAGGATATCGCGGCCTTGTTCAAGTATCTGGAAGATGAAACTCGGGAGCACTTTTGCGTGGTGTATCTCAATGCCAAAAATGGGATTTTGGGTACTCGTACCATCCACGTTGGTACTGCGACCACCTCGCTGGTTGGGGTGAGGGATGTCTACCGTGAGGCGATCCGCGAAGGTGCGACCCAAATTGCGGTGGTTCACAACCATCCAAGTGGCGACCCGACTCCCAGTATTGAAGACATTGACGTCACGGATAAGTTGGTGGAGGCTGGTAAGCTGATGGACGTGCAATTGATTGATCACATCATCATTGGCCATCACACCTTTGTGAGTTTGAAGGAGAAGGGTTACGTATGAGTTGGCAAGGAATTGACCCTGACGTTCGCGCGGAGATGGAAGCGATGCACCAGAAGCGGGAAATGGCCTTATCTGGGAGCAGGCAGATTATCCAAACCTCCAGCAAGTGCATTCGCCACGTCCACCGAAACCAGTTTGATATCGCCGAACAGCTTCTCGCGGAAGCGAAGCAGAAATCTTGGGATTTGCGAACAGCGCTCTCTGAATCTCCGGTGATTCTTTATGCTGGCTACCTCCAGGATGCCGAGAAGGAAATGGTCGAGGCCGCCGCGACAATGGCGATTGTTCGGGAACAACCGATTCCTTTGCGAGCAGAACTTAAGGTAGACGCCACGAGCTATCTTCATGGGCTAGGGGAAGCCGCCAGCGAGTGCCGACGATATGTACTTGACGAAATGCGAAACGGGTCATTAGTCAATGCCGAACGAATGTTGGGCTTGATGGAAGACATTTACGAAAGTCTGATCACCTTTGACTATCCCGATGGCATGACGGGCGGTTTGCGACGTACTTGCGATGCTCTTCGTGCGGTGCTTGAGCGCACCCGGAGCGACTTGACTCTGACCGCCATACAACGTCAATTGATGCAGGATTTACGGTCTGCTCAAGGCAAAAGCTGAACCCAGGGCCAAAATGCTTTATCACGATCCTTCTTGGCCTCGAGCGCACGATTGGTTGGCTTCTGAAGTTGCAAGCCTCACTGTGGAGATTTTGGGATTACCGATCAATCGCTCCATCTCGCCGGGGAACTGCCACCTTGCCCCCGGTGCAATTCGCGAAGCCCTGGCATACCTCACCCCCAACACTTTAGAGGACGTCGGAGTACGGGATCTCGGCGATCTTAGCTCGGAGCAAGCCGAAGATTTTGCCGCATTTCCGGACCGGCGGGCGGTGAGAGTTTTTCTCGGCGGGGACAATGCCGTTACCTACTTTGGAGTGAAATCCCTAGGGTTGCCCCTAGACCGGATTGCTGTTATTACGACAGACGCGCATTTAGACATGCGTCTCATGCCAAACGGTTTGAACAACGGAAGCCCCATTCGCGCGTTGATTGAGGCTGGTCTTCCTGGACAGCAGATTTTTCAAATTGGAATCCAGCCGTATGCGAACTCGAGAGACTATTTCGGATACGCATACGAACGCGGCTCAACTCAAATTTCCGCAAGAGAAGTTCACGCACTTGGAGCCGTTAACACGGTCCAAAATGTTCTTGCGACGGTTCCTGATTCTGTAGAGGCGATCTACGTTGATTTTGATATCGATGTGCTTGATCGAGCGTTTTGCCCGGGAGCACCCGGTGCTAGGCCAGGCGGATTGATGCCAGATCAACTTTTTCAAATCGCCGAATTCTTGGGTCAGCATCCAAAAGTTGTTGCGGCGGATATCGTGGAATTTGATCCGAATCTCGACATCAACCGCCAAACAAGCCTTTCCTGCGCAACCCTTTTGCTGCATTTCATCCAGGGAGTCGCAAGCCGCCCGTGAGCAGATTCGCGATTACCAATATCGGATCTCTGATCACCATGGATCCAGCCGTTGGATGCCTCTCCCACGCTACGATCATCGTCAATAACGGAAAGGTTGAATGGATCGGACCCGCGGAGGGTTGTGATGTTGAGTTCGATTCGGTCATTGATGCCCAAGGTGCATTGGTCACGCCTGGACTTGTTGATGCACATACTCATCTAGTTTTTAGCGAAAACCGGGCAGAGGAGTTCGAGTGGCGATGCTCGGGGATGGGCTACCAGGAGATCGCGGAGAAGGGAGGTGGAATCAAACGCTCGATGCGAACAACCCGGGATTGCCCGAACCGAGCTTCCAAGATCGTAGAGAACTTTAAACTCCTGATTCAGGAAGGAACCACGAGCTTTGAAGTCAAGACAGGGTACGGGCTAACTGCCGAAAGCGAGGTCCAGATGCTTGACGAAATTCTGGAGGCGAGGGACCAGCTGAACCCAAGGATTGGGCTGCGCCGAACATTCTTGGGCGCTCACGCAATTCCACCAGAATTTCAGAGTAATCCCAAGGGCTATCTTGATCATCTTTTGGAATTTGCGCTAGATTCGGTTGTTGGGAAGGCAGATTATGTTGATGCATTTGTTGAAAAGGGGTACTTCGATCAGGAAACCCTGCGACCATACTTAAACCAGTTTAAGGACCGGGGGATAAAAATTAGGCTACACGTTGACCAGCTCAACGATGGCGAAGGAGCGCTCTTTGCTGCAGAAATTGGTGCGGTGAGCGCCGATCATCTTGAACAAAGCAACCAAGCTGGCATTCAAGCTCTCGGCAAACATGGGATATTCTGCGGCTTGTTGCCGGGCTCAGTGGTGGGACTCGGACTCACCAAATACCCGGACGCCCGTGCAATGCTCGACTCAGGTTGCAAAGTGTTTCTTGCAACTGACTTCAACCCCGGAAGCTCGCCGGTGAAGAGTCTCCCTGTAGTCATGGCGATTGCTTGTCGGTATATGAAAATGACGCCGATGGAAGCTCTTATTGCCTGCACTGTTACCGCTGCCGAAAGTCTAAATCTGCCTGAAAAGGGAAGTTTGAGCATCGGAAGGGATGCTGACTTCGTCCTTTGGGATGCAGCCGATTACCGCGAATTGGCGTACTGGATACCAGGACCACGAGCAAAACAAGTTTGGATTACCGGGCTTCCGATGCTCGTAAGATAAGTTTCAGAACCTAAAAAGGGTGATAAGATAGAAGCTCGCATGCCAATCAAACAACGAGAGACCGCTGATCTACGCGCACTTCGCCATGCGCGGAGACGTCAGCGCGTCAAGCTCGTTCGAGTAGTGCGATTTGCCGATCCCCGCTACCATCTGCGAAAGTTGCTAGAGGATATTCGCCATTGTAAGACCTCACTCAATATGTGGCAGCTGGATAAGGCTCAAGATGAGCTCTCATTGCGTGGAGCGATCCGGGGAAAGCTGTTCGGCACTTATCTCGCCAGTAGCTTGTTTGCGGGGATCGGACCTTGGATCGGCTACGGAATCCAGGTCAATACTGGACGCCCTACGCTTGGTTTTTTCAGCGGAATGCTTTTCGCAATTTTAATTGGGATGGTGTCATACCAAGTCATTTGGATGGTCTCAAATAAAGCGTTCTATGCGCACCGGTTCCACGGCGATCTAATGGGAAGGATTCGTGCTCTTTTCCAGGATCTTATCCCGATGCAACTCAAGTCTCTCCAAATCACTGTTCTGATGAATATCGTGATGCTTCCGATCGTTGGGATCCTGTTGGGAATCGTAGAAACCCGACTTTCAATAGACGCGAAGCGATTCTTGCCGATTAATTTGATCGCCACCCTCACTGAATTTGTTTTGATCCAGTCAACATGCTTGCGACTGATGGGTGACCTCTTTGAAAGACACTCAAAGATTCTGGCCAGAAAGTACTCACCTAACCCGAGCTTTGATCAACAAGCGTCTTGACGATCATATCGGCGGAGTAAGGCTTGCCATGGGAAAGGCTGATCTCCCGCATCTTCTGAAGCTTTTCGGGGTGATCGAGTAAGTCACGGGAGGTTGCAATGAGCTCATCTGTAGTGAAAGCCTGTGCGCCAGCTCCGCTCGTAACAAGGAATTCAGCGTTGCCTTCCTCTTGTCCCGGAATCAGGAAAGGATGATAGACAAGCATTGGACATCCCACTGCAAGACACTCGCTGGTCGTGAGCCCACCGGGTTTGGAGATAAAAAAATCGCTCGCGTGCATCCGCATCGCCATTTCTTTTTGATTGATGTGCCCTCGGACTTTGACTTTTACGGGTGAATTGTGAGGGAGCTTCAATGCTTTACGCTCGATGTCTTTCCGCCGGGCCTCATTTCGACCGCAAATGAGTTCGATATGGACATCGCGTCCTAGTGTCATCATCGCGCGCAGAGCTTTTCCAAATGGACCGCCACCGATCCCACCCGAGGTCATCGTAATGAGCTTCGTACCAGCCTTTGCGCCAAGCATCTTGAGAGTCTCTTCACGGTCAAACGGCCCTCGGAATACAGGATTTATTGGGATTCCTGTCACCGTGGTCTTTGCACCCGATCCTGGCTGACGTTGTTCAAGAATTTCCTTTGTCCAGTCGTTTGGTACAAAGTAATGATCTGGCTCCCCTCGAAGCCACATGAGGTGCGGATAGAGGTCGGTCACGACGACCGCAATTTTGAATCCGAACTTCTCTCGGAGTAAAGCGAGCTTTGGTTGCGGCAAAGAATGCGTACAAACGACCCAATCCGGACGGATCTCACCTAGCATCTTTTCTAAACGCGCCATGAACAGCGTGTCCATCTTCGTCTGGACGTCGTAGCTGATATTGGCTTCGTCTGAAACCTTGTAAAGATGACCCCAAGCAGCGGGACTTCGCCGAACGACCATTTCGTAGCCACCGCCGTACCACAGCTTGAACGCTTTTGGCGCAAAGTTCAGGGCGTCAAATGTCTTGACTGTTATCCCTTCTGACTGGCAAACGGCATCAATAGCATAAGCCGCGCTCATGTGACCGTTGCCTGTACTAGCGCTTAAAACGACGACTTTCATAATTTTGCTTCGTGGCGATCAATCTTTTTGAGGAGCACAGACCAGATCCTAGCGCGGTGCTGGCGTTGCAAGAAAATCGCATAGAGGTTCAGATACACCACGCCAAGGATTCCGATGACTCCGGGCCAAAAACTCATCCATAGCCATACTCCAAGGTAGGGCAAGTTCTCAAGGATACCTATCCAGTGTACGGTCTCGGATGTTCGGGTTTGGCGTTCGAACGCATCCAGAGCCTGCGTACTGGTGTTTCGCATGACGTGTGGAGTGTACTCGCGCATCTCGTCATCGGCGATCGTATCGGCCAGACCGAGGAGCCAGAACACATAGATGCGGTAACTCTTGATCCAAATTTTTTCGTAAAAATTTTCCGATTCAAAATTTAGCGGAGCCCATGGCTTTGTAGTGATTTCAGACTTTGAACGTATGGGTGGCATCGGTATCCCGCCGTCCGGGTCAAGCGCCTCTGGATGAGATCGCCATTCCTGCGCCAATATGCGTTTCCATCGCTCAATTGGGAGGACGATCAGGTGATGCTGCATCAGAAGCGCCGAAAGCCACACGAGCCACATGACCCCGGACCACCAGGAAAGGAGTGCGAGGGCAAGGAAGATCAGGACGCAGATAAAGTTAACTACTTCGTTGTATTGTCCCCGGAAGATCTTCGTCAGGAGCAGAGGCTTCGACATGATCGCCCCAGGTTCATAGGCTGGCATGACTTCCTCTCCGAAGAGCTTAGAGAGTACGCGATCAATGCCTGGGATCCCGATCCTTTCGTAAATTCGGCTTGATTTTTCCCACGGTTTAATCGTGAGATACCATTTGGCAAAGACAAGAAGCGGTTTTCGTTTCACGTAATGGTTATCTTTTCGAAGAAGTTTTTGCAGGGTTAAGATCTTGAATCTGGGGTTGCATCTGCTCTGCGATATCCGCCCAGTAGATCAACTCCAAACGACCATCAAGGTGCTCCACAAAAGCCGAACAATTCTGCATCCAGTCCCCTGAGTTAATATAATACGCCCCAGATTCTTCATGCAATTCAAAGGCGGGCTTGTGAATGTGCCCACAAACAACACCGTCGTAGCCTTGATTTTTTGCATCCACGGTGATTCGATCTTCAAAATTTGTAAAGTACTTGATGAAGCTCTTGACTCGAGCCTTCGCATTTGAACTAAAGTCGCTCGGCTTTTTGCCGAGTTTCTCCCTGATTCCGTTGGTGACATGGTTGATCTGGGTCATTCCCTCGTGCATCCAGGAACCCAGAATCGCAAGGGCTTTAAAGGTTGTAACACTCCGATCAAAGAAATCCCCGTGCACGACCAGCAATCTCCTACCGTCAAGAGTTTCGTGAACGAATTGGTGATCGATAAAGATATTGCCATAGTCAATCCCGTTCATTCGGCGCAATTCGGAGTCGTGATTGCCCGGAGTGACGTAAACACGGCAACCATTTTCCGATAAATCTAGGATGGTTCGGAGGATATTCGTGTGGGCTTGTCGCCATTTGCCCTTTTTTCGGCTGACCCAAATGTCCACGATATCGCCGACCAAATACAGTTGCTCACACTCCACCCACAGCAAAAATGCCTGCACGGATTCAGCTTTGCACGCGGCGGAGCCAAGGTGAACATCGGAGATGAACACTGCTCTGTAGGATGGACTCGGCTTTGACATGGCGGTTGCCTGCATCTAATGTACCCGCCCACATCCACCGAACCACCCGAAGTCCCCCCGGAGTAGAAAGGAAAATGAAAACATGCTTGAAACCCGCGTTCACATTTGAACCCAAAAAAGTCTATGCTCTAGTCAGACCAATTTTCTTCAATTCGATCGACCTGTGGACACAAGTAAAGTCTGCACACTGGAATGTCACGGGCTCCAATTTTGTCGCGCTCCACGAACTTTTTGATGAAATTGCCGGGCGGCTTGATGCCCAAACCGACTTACTTGCCGAGAGAATCCGTCAGATTGGGTTGACCGCTTTTGGTACGACCCGCCGTATCGCAAGTGAACTTAGCCTGCCTGAGTTCGAAGAAGTGCAATCTTCCCAGGAAGTGCTGAACTCAATCATTTCGTCCATGTCTGCTCAGCAAACTCTAGTCGCTGAAGCCATTTACAAATCAGATGAAATTGGTGATCCTGCTACTGCAGACATCCTCACTGAAATCTTGCGTGAACTCGACAAGGATATCTGGTTCCTCAGATCGCACCTACATTAAATGGCCAGGGCTTTGCGTTTGGTTGGGGAGGCTGTACACCCGTTGGCATGGTCCCCCCTGCATGAATAGGGATAAGGCACCGTTTGCATCAAAATCACCGTCGGTTTCGTCCCTAGATTTGAAAAAAGTGACATCGGTCGGAAACTTTTGCACCGATTCATTTGACTCTGATCCTTTGGGCTGGTATAACCGAAGGGAACGCTACGTCTTCAACGGTGCAGACGAATGCGAATCGGAATTCGTATACCGAATCGTTAAGGAGACTATCAAGTAGTGGCAACCCCCGCCAAATTAGATATTCAGGAAACCCCTGCAAACTTAGAATTATTCTATCGTCAGATGCTTCAAATTCGGGCATTTGAAAACCGCTGTAACATGATTTATCGTACTGGCAAAGCCGGCGGGTATCTCCACGTTTACATCGGCATGGAAGCGACCGCAGTCGGTTGGCTCGACAGCATCAAGATTGGTTATGACTACGTGATAACCGCGTATCGAGACCACGCTCAACCCCTTATCATGGGCTCTGATCCTGTGCGAACCATGGCAGAAATTATGGGCCGTTCTGCTGGTTTTAGCCGAGGAAAGGGCGGATCGATGCACATCTACGACATCGAAAAGGGCTTCTTTGGCGGATGGGGAATCGTTGGAGGACACACTCCGATTGGAGCCGGACTTGCTTTTGGTAGCAAGTACAAGGGCGAAGACCGCGTCACTCTGAACTTCCTTGGAGACGGTGCCTCTAACGCGGGCGTATGGTTCGAAACCCTCAACATGGCCGCACTTTGGGATTTACCGTGCATCTTCATCATCGAAAATAACGAATTCGCGATGGGAACTCGTCTTGAGTACCATGCCGCGGACACCGAGCTCTACAAGCGCGGATTCCCATTCGGAATCAAGAGCGAGCGACTTGACGGCATGGATGTCATCCAGGTCAAAAAGGACGCTCAGAGAATCGTGGACTGGGTTCGTGAGAACCAGAAGCCATACATCGTTGAAGTGATGAACTATCGCTATTCTGGTCACGGTGCTGCCGATAATGACCGACAGCTTTATCGGACGAAGGAAGAAGAGGAAGCAAACGCTCACCGCGATCCTATCCTGAAGCTCGAAACTTACTTCCGAGAAAACGGCATCATGACGGATGCTCAGATGGAAGTCCTTCGCGAAGAATACGAAGTCTGGGCAGACCACGTGCTTGAAGAAGCCGATAAGTCCCCATTCCCGGAAAATCACGAAGTCTACGACAATGTCTATACAGACATGGAACCGGAGAAGGGTCACTAAGATATGCCAGTTGCAAGTTTAACTTACCGAGAAGCTCTTCGAGCTTGTATCGAAGAAGAAATGGATCTGAACAAAGATGTGTTCGTCATGGGCGAAGACATCGGACGCTACCAAGGAACCTTCCGTGTCACCCAAGGGCTATTCGACAAGTACGGCGAAAAGCGCATCATTGACACGCCAATCACTGAACCTGGTTTCACTGGCATCGCCATTGGTGCTGCAATGGTTGGTCTTCGACCGATTGTGGAAATGATGACGATGTCGTTCTCGATTTTGGCTTTGGACCAAATCGTAAATCACGCGGCAAAGATTCACTACATGACGGGCGGTCAAGCTAAGTGTCCTCTAGTGATCCGTGGCCCTGGAGGTGCAGCAAATCAGCTATCCGCACAGCACTCGCACAGCATGGAAGGCTGGTACGCGCACGTTCCTGGCCTCAAGGTTGTTGCTCCGGCAACTCCTGAAGATGCTTACGGAATGCTTCGAACTGCGATTCATGACGACAATCCGGTCATCTTCACCGAGAACCCAGGGCTTTACGCAATCAAGGGCGATGTTAAGATCGGCGAAGGAGTTTCCGTTCCATTTGGTAAAGCTCGCATCGCCAGAGAAGGAAAGGATGTCACGCTTGTGGCTTACTCCCGAATGGTTCACGTTTGTCTTAAGGCAGCTGAAATCTTGGAAGCCGATGGAATCAGCTGTGAAGTTGTGGATGTTCGGTCCTTGCTTCCGTTGGATACCGAGACTATTTACAATTCGGTCAAGAAGACTCACGCAGCCGTCGTCGTTTACGAAGACTGGAAGAGCGGCGGTTTTGGTGCCGAAATCGCGGCACGCATCGGCGAGGATTGCTTCGACGACCTTGATGCCCCGATTGGCCGAGTAGGTGGACTAAACGTCCCGATGCCATACGTCCGAAGTTTGGAATTGCAATGTATTCCGAACGAAGAGGATGTTCTATCCGTCGTTAGGAAGATTCGTTAACTTCTCCACAAAACATATGGATCTGAGCCTCGCAGCAATGCGGGGCTTTTTCCTTTTGCGTAATTGTTTGATACAATGTTGACGTGACGAAGAATTTCCTTGATCTGACCGGACCTTGGACGGGACTTTCCGTCCAAGCTGGGATGAGGATACAGGAATCGATTACGCTGACCATTACTCCTCACCATATCGAAGGTCTGGGAGCAGATAATGACGGTGATTTTGTTCTAGATGGATCCTATGATGCACGGCGTCAGAGGGTCTCGCTGACAAGGCGATACACCTGGACCAGTAACGATAGCGAGGATGGGGTGGGAGTTCCGTACCAGTACGATGGATACTGGGACGGAGAGATGGTCGTCGGGGCATGGCATCAACGCGATTATCCTGCAAATCAAGGCACTTTCGAGATGTGGCCAGACAAGCCAAAAGAAGAGGAGATGTATAATCTTGAGGAGCTTAATCTGGAAATCTCAGCATCGAAGTGACTACTTTGCCAAAGCCAGCTTGATGTCGTCTCGAATATTCATTGCCCAGAGTCGATAACCAGCTCGGCTCAAGTGAACTTTGTCGGGCATCATGATCAGCCGCATTGTCCGATCTTCGTGAAGGAAGACGGAATTGAAGTCCTTCCAGATCACTCGCTTTCCATCGGAGAAGGTCTTCGTGATCGCGTTGACTGCGTTTACTTTTGTTCGGTTGTAGCCATCAGGCTGGACATCACGGGGGAAGATAGCATGGAGAAGAATCTTCGCCTTGGTGTTTTTCACGAGACGGTCAAGAATGGCTTGGATTCCCTCAGCGATCATTTCAGCGGTTTGATCCCGATTACCGATGTTGTTCGTGCCAATCAGCATCACGATTACCTTCGGCTGAACATTGACGACCTGACCCTGATCAACGCGCCACAAAACGTGTTGGGTGCTATCCGCGCCGATTCCAAAGTTAGCAGTTTTGTAACCCGAGAACTCGGACTCAAAAACCGCTTTACCTGTGCTTTCCCAGCCCTGGGTAATTGAATCTCCGACGAACGCGACTTCGACCGGTCCTTGCGTGGCTCGCTCGGTGAGGATGGCATTTCGGTCAACCCAGAACTTTTGATCCATTCGCGGCACCGGAGTGTTGGCGACGTGTGACGATTGTAAGCAGAGGAAAGCGACGGCGAGCGAAGATAGCATCCACTCAGATTACTCCAAACCCAGGGGGAAGTCATTGAGGGGAGCTCGGAATTGGTATACTACCAAGTTACGCGCCTCGGCGCATCTTCCACAGGGGATCAAACGATTTGCAATCAAATTCATCCAAAGGATATATTTTCCTCCTCATCGTTATGTTGCTGGCCGGACTATCGTTCTGGCAGTACAACGAAACGAAGTACCAATACGGCTTAGACGTTCAGGGTGGCGTTCGCTTCACCCTTCAAATCAAGTATCCCGAGGATCCAAAGGAGGCGGCTGCTCTAAGGGCAGACCTTCCGAATATTACGCGAAACCTCAAGGAAACCTTGGAGCGCCGCGCTGCACAGGGGCTAGGAGTCGTCGAAGCGGTCGTCACAAAGACTGGTGAAGATGGATTTGCAATCGAAGTTCCGGGATTTACTGACGAGAACAAGGCCCGTGCGCTGATTATCAGTACCGCGAAGATCATTGCGTATCACGCTACAAATGTAACCACGAGTCAAGCGACTTGGCGTGAATTCAGCGAAGCCGGCGATCAAAAGACCGAAGCCGGAGACCCTTACGTTTCATTTGCCTCAAAGAGCAATCCAAGTAAGATCTTAGGTCCGAAGGATCCAGAATATCAGGCCATGGTTAAGGGCTGGACGAAGATTCTTGAAGGTACGGATCTTGCTAGCGCGACCCCGCAAGTTGCCCCAGGAAAGGTGTACCCGGAGTTTACGTTTAGCTCCGAGGGTAGCCAAAAGATGAAGACATGGTCTCAGAGCGTTCTGAACCGTGGTGAAAAGCTAGCCTTTGTTCTTGACGGAATCGTGCTAAATATTGCACCGCTTAAGGACGGAGCGGTGCTAGAGGGCGGGGCTTACATTGACGGTAGCTTTGATGCGGAATACGTTACCCGCCTTTGCGATCTTCTCAATTCTGGTGCTCTTCCAGTCGATCTGACCGAAACAAGTTCCGCAAAGGTTGACCCGACAATTGGGCAAGGTGCGCTGAAGCAAATGGTTACAGCCGGTGCTTACGCTTTCGGCGTGATCACTCTGTTCTTGCTGGTTTACTATTCCTTCCCAGGGTTCGTTGCTTTGATAGCCCTTGGGCTTTATATCCTGTTTACGTTGACCGTTCTCAAGCTGACCGGTGCGACATTCTCCCTAGCTGCGATCGCCGGATTTATTCTTTCGGTCGGTATGGCAGTTGACGCGAACATTCTCGTCTTTGAACGAGCTAAGGAAGAAATGCGTGATGGCCGGTCCTTGATGACTGCCGTTGAACTTGGATTCAAGCGAGCTTTCCCAGCAATTTTGGACTCCAACGCTTGTACGATCCTTACTTCGATCGTGCTGTTCGCGCTGGGCACCGGGCCGGTTAAAGGATTTGCGACGACGCTTATCATTGGTGTCTTGATCTCGCTCTTCACTGCGGTTGTGGTTACACGATCTCTACTCGTCTTCTTGGTAGGTTCGGGAATCGGTAACGATCCGAAGTACTATGCAATGGATCGTTCCTGGTTTGGTGAAAAGCACGAAGCGACCGCCGATACTAATCCATTCCAGATCATGAAGCGGAACAAGCTCTGGTTTATGATTTCAATTGGGACCATTATTCCTGGAATGATCTTCCTCGGCTTAGGCGGAATCAAGCCAAACGTGGAATTCAGCGGAGGAGCGGAAGCCGTATTCCTTCTGGAAGGAAATTCAAATTCGACGAGCGCGTCTATCTCTGAAAGCATGGAGAAGGCAGGCATCAAGGGAACATTATCCAAAATCGCGACAAGCGAAAAGGGCAAGGTTGCCTACGTGACCATCCCGCTCCAGCCAGGCGAAGTGCTTTCCTCACCTGACTTCAAGAAGAAGGTCGGTGATGCCTCCGGACTTGGCAAGGCACCAGATTCATTCACGACGATTGGACCAACGGTCGCCCGAGAAACGGTTGAAAATGCCTTCAAGGGGATTTTGATTAGTACTTCGCTCATCGTTATCTACTTGGCATTCCGCTTTGGGATCGCATTGGGTGGATTTAAGAACGGTCTTAAGTTCGGTCTCTCCGCGATTCTTGCTCTCGTTCACGACGTTCTTGTGGTTATTGGTATTGCGGCGATCGTTGGTTATGTTCTCAAATGGGAAGTTAGCGCGCTATTCATTACTGCGATGCTCACCGTGATTGGTTTCTCGGTTCACGACACCATCGTCATCTTTGACCGTGTACGTGAAAATCTAAAGCGACCACTTCAGGGTGAGACTTTTGGACATCTCTGCGATCGATCTATCACAAAGTCGGTAGCTCGATCCCTGAACACCTCGATGACGGTTATCGCGACCTTGATCATTATGATCGCGGTTGGAACGCCGACTCCTGACCTTAAGTTCTTCTGTGTCACGATGCTTGCTGGGATTGTTTCCGGAACATTCAGCTCGATCTTCAACGCGACGCCGATTTTGTACCTATGGGACAACATGGTTGGTCGTACAAAGGGAGTGGAGCACACATTGATTGAGGAGGCACGACGAGATCAAGCCAGATTGCGCAATCTTCAGGCCGAAGCCGCTGGTGACTCGAACCAGAGCTATGCGACGATCAAGCGAAAGAATCGTGTGAAGGACCAAGCTCGCCGCGATATCGACGATCAGCCGTAAGGCTCAAAGTCCGGAAACAAAAATAGGCTGTTCCTACCGGAACAGCCTATTTTCATGTTGACTCGTCTTCTCCAAGAACCTCTTTCATCAAGTCATCTAGGGGTTCTTCCGGCTCCACCTTTTCAAGAACTGGCATCTTGCGAGTGCGAACTGGCATTGGCCAGTCCTCTCCATAAATCCACATGGGATCAAAATTCAGTTTTGGAAGATCTGGCGGGATGATGTCGTCTTCTGGTCCTCCCGGAGTCTTGAGTAAGCAAGTAAAGGCTCCGGCACCTAACCCTGATTGAGGATAGAGACGATAACAAGGTTCTTCGGTGAAGCGTGATTTGTAAGCTTCCAATCCGGGGATTTCGACGGCTTTCACACCTTCAAATTTACGCGTAATCCAATTGATGACCTTCTCGTTTTCTTCTTTGTTGAACGTGCAGGTCATATAGAGAAGGTAACCACCCGGACGGATGCAATCTAGCGCATGGCCAACGATCCTGCGTTGGCGCGAGATGCAGAGGACCATGTTTTTTGGATCAAACGCGCCTTCGGTAAAACTCCCTTTTGCATACAAAGATTGCCCCGAGCAAGGTGCATCCACGATGACCAGATCAAACATTCCGCGACCGTAATGCGACCAAACACTTGGATCAAGTGGAGTCACGGCGGAATCAGTGACTTTGCAACGAATCAAATTTTCAACTAAAGTTCCGACTCGTTTCCGCATGATCTCATTGCAAAAGAGTCTAGGCCCTTTCACCGCTGATTCTGCATCCTTTAGAAAAGCGCGCCAAGCAAAGACTGCCTTTCCTCCTGGCGAACTGCACAGGTCAAGAATCCGTCGGGGCGCGCGAGGGATCGCCATCATTGCGCTCGCTGCAAATGCGGATGAAAAGTCCAAAGAGTAGTACGCTCCCTTCGCATAGAGTGGGTGCTTTGCTGGCTTAAAGTCTCCCGCGTCGCTGAGGCGACGGACGAAGTTCGGTTGCCATGGCAACGGTCGGTACAGAGGAAACGAATTGATGACCGGACTATCGTGAACCACAATCAGACCCTGCTCTTTCCACTCGCCCTCGGTTAAAGCCGAGACGAATTCCATCCTCTCGGCTTCGGTCTCAAAGAGTTGAGCCGCGAGCTTGTGCATTGGGGGGATGACTTTTCGGTTCTTCATGCTGGAGTTAGAGGATAGCAGGTTGTTGATTATGGTGCGGGAGAGGACTCATAAACAAAACTAGGGTTACCTCCTCTGGGAGGTAACCCCGGTTGATTCATCGCGAAAGTTAAAGAGTCCCGCGAAGTGCTTGTTCTCGTTCGATGCTTTCGAAGAGCGCCTTAAAGTTGCCCTTTCCGAAGCTCTTGGCACCTTTGCGGTGGATGATTTCATAGAACAAGGTCGGCCGGTCGGTGATCGGTTTTGTGAAGATCTGGAGCAGATACCCTTCGTCGTCACGGTCAACCAAAATTCCAAGATCGGCGAGAACATCAATGTCTTCGTCAATCTCTCCCACTCGATCTTGAAGCATATCGTAGTAGGTTTTGGGAACGCTCAGGAAGTTCACTCCACGGGCGCGGAGTCGCGACACAGTGTGGATGATATCGTCGGTGCGAAGAGCGACATGCTGAACTCCAGCGCCACCGAAATACTCTAGGAACTCGTCAATTTGTGACTTCTTTTTCCCCTCAGCAGGTTCATTGATAGGGAACTTGACCCGACCCGAACCGGATGACATCACCTTCGACATCAGGGAAGTGAACTCGGTGCTGATATCGTTGTCGTCAAAGCTAATAAGGTTTTTGAATCCGAGTACATCCTCGTACCACTTCACCCATACGTTCATTTGGCCAAGCTCAACATTCCCGACGCAGTGATCGATTTCTTGGATCCCAATGCCGTCGCCTGGTTCATTGCGCTCTGCCATACCAGGCCAGAAGTGGCCTTTAAAGTTGTCACGGTTGATAAAGCTATGGACCGTATCGCCATAAATTTTTACGGAAGCGACCCGGATAGAACCGTTAGCATCCTCAACGGTGTGAGGTGCAACAGCGCTTACAGCTCCACGCTCAACGGCAGTATTGTATGCCCAATCTACATCGTCAACATCAAAGGCGATATCTTGAACGAAATCACCATGCTCGGCGACCAGAGCTGCCATGGGGTGTCCGGGTCGGACTGGGGCGGAGAAAAGAAGCTTGATATCATTCTGCTCCAGCAGGTATCCAACTTCGTGCTTGACTCCGGTTTCGAGTCCGTAGTAACCAACGATGTTGAATCCAAAGGTGTGTTGGTAAAAGAATGCGGCTTGTCTCGCATTTGAGACATAGTGCCGGACGTGATCTATTTTGCGGATTGGAAAGCTATCAACCATGTTGTGTCCTGTTCGACATTGAACACTCCTATTATAGCTGATGGGTCGGGGGAATCCGAGATTCTTTTCGTCGCTTCTCGGTATGCCTGGTTCAGCTTGAAAATCGCTTGAAATTTAACCAAAAGGTGAATCGCTCTTAGGATCTAAAGCGTCAGTTTGGTTATGCTACAGATTATGGCTTTGGCGCTTTTGGCGTTTCAGCCCGTAGATGATTTTGCAATCAGCACGGCAAACCGATTGGCTTTAACTCCTCGGCTAGACGGAATCATTGAAACGGAAGAATGGGACGCCCTCGCGGAATATCAAGGGATCAATTCCTTTATGCAGTGGGAGCCTGGTTCCCTCTATCTGGCAGGTCGCGTTCCTAATGGGAAAGGCGCTCTGATCAGCTTAGATTTGAACGGTGATGGCTGGCTAGTGGGGAACGATAACATTGAAATTTTGGTTACGCCATCGTTACGCGTTCGCCGATTAGTCGAAAATAAGCAAGACGGAGCAAATTGGGATTCAACGCCTTTCCTAAGTGACCTCGTCCGAGTTGCGAGCGCGAACGGTAATCAGTTCTGGTCATTTGAAACTAAGGTTTTGGATGCTGGAATTGGAGAATTTAAGAGTGGCAAGAATATTGGAGTTCGGGTTGAAGCTGTTGATCCCGCAGCTGCCGAGAATCCAGCGTACTATCCTCGTAGGGTGCAAACCGTAAACCTTGCGATGGACCGCAGTTTCAATCTGCCGGAAGGTGTTGAATGGAGTCCAGAGTTTGCGGCGCGAACCGTGACTCCGGGTCAGGGGATTAAGTTGAGACTTACGTTCAAAAACAAGGGAGAAATAAATCTTGGCCGAATTGACCTACGCACTCTCGGTGCTGCGGCATCATTCACAAGTACGAAGAATCTTCCGTTCCCTGGCTTCGATAAAAAGAAACGGGCATTTGTCGACTACGAAGCCAATGTGACTTCCGGAGCTCCTCTCGGATATACACTTCTAAACGCGAGAGTCACTCGGGAGGATGGCGCTGAATCGCTGATTCAATCCAGCTATTCAATTTCTGAGGTGCTCCAAGTGGAACCTAAGCTCAAGGTCGAGAAAGGGGACGTCGGGGCACCTCGGATGATTTCGGGTGACTTGATTCTGCGGAGCAACACTACAAACAGACTGAAAGGGAAGTTGTTCCTTGATGTTCCAACTGGTTGGTCGGTACGACGCGGAAATGACGCCAATGTCAGCATCTTCAACAGTCGGGGCATTTCTCGGCAAAGGGTTGAGATCATCTTGCCCGCGGGTGTTCAGGGATTGACTCCGATTCCAGTTCGTGTGCAGATCGGCGATCGTGCGGTAACACAAACAGTTTACGTCATTGTGCCATGAACTCCCTCGATTTCGGCGGCGTTCTGGTTCCGTTGGTCACACCGTTTACCGACGATATGAGTAGCGTGAGCGAGGTTCGCCTCGCTCGCCTCGTGCGCCGGGTGATGGAGGATAAGCCAGCAGGTTTAGTCCTCGGCTCGGAAATGGGGGAGTTTATGCTCATGACCATTTCTGAGCGCAAACAAGCCGTTGAAATCGTGCTTCGCGAAACGTCGAACATGGTTCCGGTCATTGTGAACTGTACGATGCTGGCGACGATGTCCTCCCTGGATCTGGCTCAACACGCTCGTCGGCATGGTGCTAGAGCGAGTATCATCATGCCGCCGTACTTCGGGCAATTTACGGACGCTGAGCTTCAGCAGCACTTCAAGACCATCGCAAATTACTCTGATGGAATGCTGATCCTGGTTGATCCGAAAAACAAACTTTCTGGCGAGTTAAGAACGTTCTTAGAGCACCACTCTGGAATCAAATTTGCGAGACCGATGAGTGCCGTTGCCAAGCCCGAATACTGCATCACGGAATTCTCAAATACCCACGAATTCGTGATGGAGCAAGTCAGTGTAAGTCCTCTTGCGCTCTTTCGATATGCAGAGGCAGTGGGTATCGTTGCTGGTCAGGATGGCTTTGTGAAGTCAGCCCTGCTGGCAAAAGTGATGCACGAGCATGGCGTCACGCGCATCGCGAAGGGTCTCTTAGAGCAATATGATTTTGAAGTAGGACCACCAAGAACCCCGATTCAGCCGGTGGAGATTCAGAAAGTCCACGAGCTTTACAAGAGTCTCCAATAAAAAAATGGGCCGCCGCCTGAATCGTTTTGTAGGCTGCGACCCCAATGTATGGTCTCTTGTCTTTTGGGTTTGTGTCTCTCGTAGAGACAATCTTATCTAGTCACAGTGTATGCCAAGAGCAAAAAATTGAAGCGAAGCTAGGATTTTTCCTAGCTTCGCTTGATAACTTGTCTTTGAAGAAGTTACTTTGCCATCTTGGCGAACTCTTCGGCATTCGCGGGGGCGACGATTTCACCAGACGCCAGCTTTGCTTGAATTTCTTTAAGCTTTGCGATGTTGGCCTCACCGATGATGTCCTTAGTGTTGGCAAACTCCGTAAGACCAACGCCTCCAGATGCCGCGTCGTACATTTTCTCACCCGGAGTGAACTTGCCGTCCTTCAGATCTTTGATCGTTTGAAAAACTGCTTCGTCAACTCGCTTGATCATAGAAGTCAAAACAGTGCCCTTTTCGATGTCGTCCTGGTTGCTGTCAACGCCGATCGCGTACTTGTTAGCTTCCTTTGCGGCAGCGAAAATACCGAGACCTGCACGTCCTGCGGCGTGATAGACAATATCAGCGCCACTTGAGTAGAGAACCGCAGCTGCAGCCTTGCCCTTATCGGGGTTGTCCCAGCTTCCGGTGTACTTGCTCGGAAGCAAGACTATCGCCGGATTTGCCATTTTTGCTCCCGCGAAGTAGCCGTATTCGAATTTCTTGATGAGCGGAATTTCCATTCCGCCAACAAAGCCAATTTTGCCCGTCTTGGACATTAATCCCGCAAGGTAGCCTGCAAGGAAGCTCCCTTGCTCTTCTTTAAACTTAAGAGACCGAGTATTTTCTCCGGACGAATCGCCATCAACGATGGCAAACTTGGTATCCGGGAACTTCGGGGCAACTTTGGCCAGTGCCTGTTGCATTCCTAGGCCGACAGCGAAGACGATGTCTACCTTTTTCTGCGCCAGTGCTTGGAGATTTGCCTCATACTCGGCAGGACTCTTGCTCTGGATGTTGGCTTCTTCAATGCCAAGTTCCTTCACAGCACGTTCAATTCCAGCGTAGGCGCTGTCGTTGAAGGATTTATCTCCACGTCCACCGCTATCGAAAACGATCCCGACTTTAAGGGCAGTTTCGCTGGAGGCCGCTGGTTTTGCGGAAGCCTCCGTGGGAGTGGTCGTGGTTGATGACGACGAATTACAGCCGATCATTACGGCGAAAAGAGATGCAACGAGTGATAATTTGAGTAGGTTCATTTAGCCTCCAGGTATAATAGATGATTATGACGTAGTTACGGGCAAATGTACCGGGCGTCACAATTTACCCCTGAGGACCATTTCTATTGATCGTTTGTAATCTCACGAAACCGGAAGCCGTTTTGGACCAAGTTAAGAAGTCCTACACGCAGCTGAGTCAGACCGACGCAGCCCAGATCGCCAATGGCATTTTGCTCTCTGGCAAATACAGCCTTGCCGTTTATGATAGCGTCCAGTACCGCTACCCAGAAGATATTGATAAGCTCGCAAAGCAACTCCTGATTGAGTTGAACCAAATTCAAATCGCCACTGAGCCTGTCAAGAAGACCAAAGCTGTGATGGCTGCACTAGATGAGGAACCAGTCGAAGTCAAAATTGGGTTGATTTGCGACATCAATGCCGCTGAAAAGGCACTGGGAGATCGCGAGGACCTTAAAACTCTCCTTGGTGAAATCATTAAGGAAGGAGTTGAGTTCCAATATGGACCGATTGATATTCTGTGGCAGTGGGCGCTGGATCGGACGAATTGGTCAACCATGAGCGGTGGGGAACTCACTCGTCGCGTTCGATTGCGATCTGAATTCCAAGACACCTCAATCGGAACCGAGATTGGCTCTACTGGTGCCAAGAAGAAAGCGCCAAAGAAGCTTGCCCCAATCACAGCTGCTCCTCAAGCCGAAGCTGAAGCAGTCGTAGAAACCGAAGAAGAGATTCCTGAAGCGTAACCTTTGATATTCGGGTAAGTATGCGGGTCGTTCCTTTCGGGGACGGCCCGTTTTCCATAGTTTTACGGGAGAACTGGGGAAAGCATGTTTCGCGCTTGCATTTCATACACGAGAGCGGCAAACAGTTGTAGAGAAATGACAAAAGTAAAAATCCGGACTGTCCAGCGCATGACGTTCAAGCCGTTTTTTCTTGCCCACTTTTCCTGTGCAATAAAAGACGCTCTTGCGCGTGCACGTTTAGGTTCAGGCAAGTAATCTGTGAATCGGAGCCGTAGACGTTTGATTGGACGAATCCGCATGAACCTGAGCATCCCACCCCAAATTTGTCTAGCAATCCATTCCATGGGTTAGCTTGGCATGGCGTGATAGCGATTTGGTCGGGCTAGCTTGCCATTTGGGCCGATCATGTAAAACGTTACCGGAGCAAGAGGCTCGTTGCCGCGAATCACTTTAATCATGATTTGCACTGGACCGATGACCTGGGCCTTTCCTAAGAACTGACCTTCGGGACGGGGGATCGGAACGGCGTTCGATTGATAGAACTTTACGACGGGTTGGCGATTGATCTTGACTAGGAGTCCCGATGAGCCAGAAGCGATCACCTGATATTCGCCTTCCAAGATGAACTCAGCTTGGGTCCAAAGGTAAAGCACACCCGGTGCACCTCCGAACAGAGGCTCGGGATCAAACTGCATTCCACCAAACTCGCGCTTTTGCCAACGCGTTCCGCCGTCACCGCGAGTGGCGAAGACCTCGGTGGTGTTGAGTACATCTTCACAACGGTAGGCCTTCTCGTATCCTAGCCCGTCGTGATTCGGGAGGATGCCGCACTGATACCATTGTTCTGGTCTCAGGTAAGCCACGGGAATGGTTCGTCCGGCGGCGGTTAACTGAGGAAGGTTGCTTGGGCTGCCCTCTGGTTGGAGAACCAGAGGCAACGTCACTTTTTGACCGGGAGCCAAGTGGAATGGTGAAAACTTATGGCTGATATTCCAATCGCTGGAGCCATGGACCTTCGGATCAACCACAATCTTATCCTCAGCCTCTGCAAAGCGGAGCGTATGAGATTTGGTGGATCCGGAATAGACTACGGGAGGGTCAAGATACTCGAGCGTCATCGAACAGCCATCCATGACGTAGTGGCTCATACTGTTTCCCAAATTTGGAAGCGAATTGAGCGGATGGTACCCTCGCTCAACGACTGGTTCGGGCAAAGGAAGGGAAGGCGGAAGCTCGTCCTCAACGGAAGTCGGAAGAGCTTCTGGCATTTCGAATGTATTTTGAGGCTGATCTTCCTCTTTGGTCCAAGCGTACGCTTCGAGAAACTCTTGAATGTTTTTTGGCGGAAGCATTTGGAGGGCTGGCGTCGGTAGGTACCGCGTTCCCAAATGATCAAAATAGTTTGCGGGACAAGTCCCAGCCCACTTTGCGGTAAGGGCTGCAACGATCAACGCATTTGTGTCGCAAGCACCTCCAGATCGCACGGCATGTTGGAGAGAAGACTCAAACTTTCCTTGACCTGCGAGAACGGAGTGGACGATCACGGCCAGGCTGATTGATGCACCCTGCTCATCGGCAGCACCAGCCAAACCAGGAATCCGCTGAATCACTACAGCGGGAGGGGTATCGGCGAAAACCAGTCCAACAATTTGGCTCACTAGTGCCTTAAGATGTGTAGTCCGTTCCAGCATCTGGATCAGCATCTTCACAAACTCCGTGACTCCAGACGATTGAGCAGCGAATGCTAAAGCTACCGCACAGTTCCTTCCGTCGTCGGAGTGATCTGTTCCTGAATCCAGATAAGCCGCTTTAATCGCATAATCATGCTCGCAGGCCATCCCGTAGATCAAACATCGAGCCAGTGCCGATGACCCATTTGCTAGCGGATTCGCGATTGAGCCAGAAAGAGGCGCGCGAAAGCCGGTCAAAAAATTCGACTGTCCGAACTGATTTTCGATCAAACGACTCTGCCATTGATCATGGCGAATCTCGAATAGTAAGCCCGGTGAGATTTTCTCCTTAATCAGTTCTGCACTGGCAAACCAGGAGTCAAGGATTTCACTGGATTCCATCGCGGCCGCGTACGGCATGATATCAAAATCTTGTTCGTAACCCAGTGAGCCGATCTTGTGCGCACCGTAGGTCGTCCCTACAATTGCACCTTGCAATGCAGCTAGCACTCTTTGATTCATCCCCGGTACGCTCATGATACGATGCAATCCATTGACCACGCGATCTTTTATGCCATCAACCAGTGGCCAGAAAGTTTGAGTCCATTTTTCTTATTCTTAAGCGAAGGGAACAAGTGGACTGGGGTTCGCATTGGTTTTCTCGCGCTCTTTTCTTATTATGTCTGGAATCCAAAAACTCGGGTTCCGGCGCTTTTGATTTTGGTCGCATTTCCACTTACCAATGAGATGACGGATATTCTCAAGGCTTGGTTGCAAGTGCCTAGACCATGCGTAGAGCTGCGCGAAACGGTGAACTTACGCGTGAATATGATGACGAGCTTTGGAACTGCGTCTGCCCACAGTGGGAATATGATGGCGATTGCCACCCTGTTTGTTTTTGGAGCGGGATGGAGATACGGCCTCGTTTGGGTGATCGTGGCGATCTTGACTGGAATCAGCCGCATTTATGTTGGCGTCCACTACCCCAGCCAGGTTGTGTTTGGCTGGAGTTGTGGAGTAGTGGTTGCGACGATCACTTGGTTCAGTTGCCAGGCGATCTTACGCCGACGCAACCAAGATCAGGTGGAACCTAGTCACGAAGAACGTCCAGAGGCTGGGTGAGATCCACGCTTCCGAATGATTCAAATGATTGGCCGTCAAGAAGTAACAGCACTTGTTTGACTTCTGGGAATTGCCCTGCTGAGCGGCAAATGCCATCAATCAAGACGCGCTCATCTTCCGTGCCATAGCCCGCTTCGATGGACTTGGTAAAGTTGATTTTCAGGATCGAACCATCAAGCTCAGCGGAAGTGGCAACAGCATTTTTTGGAGTGATGCGGGATCCCTTTAAGAATCCATTGATCACGACCAGGTACTTGTTTTCGCCTTCTTTGACATCAACTTCTTGCTTGTTGTACTCAACTTCGTTCTCGTACGGCTTCGGAGTACGGATGATGACCTTTCCTTCCTTGCTTGGAGAATTTGAATCCCGTTCACCGGGGTTTTTCACGCTCGTCGGATTGTCTTGGTGTTGTGGCAATCTTTCGACGCGCTTTTCATCTGCAGGAATTTGACCCGGAGTACCTTTGACGTAGTAAAACGTAGCACCAGCAAGCGTTGCACCAATGATGAGCGCGGGGATCGCGCCGAATCGAGATTTCTTAGGGCTGCTTTTCTTCTTTGACATCTGACAAATAAACCTTTATTCCTTTGACGACGGCGGCACCGACTTTGCGTTGCCAATCTTCACGAACCATTTTCGATCGGTCCGTAGCGTGATTGATGAATCCGAGTTCCAAGAGGACTGCCGGCATCGTGGTTTCCCTTAGCACCGAGAAACCTGATGTCTTGGCAATGCGACTATCGCTCCAAGTACCAAAACTCTTGAGCTCACTCACTTCGGCAATTTCGTCTTGAATGCATTTTGCCAAAAGCATCCCTTCTGGTTGCCTCATGTGATAGAACGTCATATTTCCCGTGACTTTGTCATTCACGGAACTCGAATTGAAGTGAACCGAAATGAACAAATCCGCATTATTGCGGTTCGCGATCGCGGATCGCTCCTTGAGCGGGATGAATACATCGGAGTTTCGCGTCATGATGACGTTTGCTCCTTGATCGGTAAGCTCGTCAGCAATGATCCTGCTCACTGCCAAAGCGTAAACTTTCTCCATCGTCCCGCTGGACTTAAAGTGCGCTCCTGAGTCTTTTCCTCCATGGCCTGGATCAACGACGATTGTTTTTCCGGCGATGCCGCCACCTGAATTTTTCGGTTGCGTGAGCCTTAACATCACACTCGTCCCACCCGCAGATAGACTGTAAACCATCGGTCTCGATGTCGAGATCCGCACCTCAAGCATATTGTTTGGAAGTACTTTGGCTTCAACCTTTTGGATGAACTTGCCGCGAACGTTTGAGAACGGATTCTCGGTGACCATCTTCGCAGGCATTCGCAGAACGACGGTGTTAACATCGTCATAGCTCACAACCGGCTGTGGTCGAAGAGCTTTATCCAGAGAAATTTGCAGAAGCTCCGAACGCTCTTTTGCCTGAGTGACGATAGCGCCTTGAATGTTAGCGACTACGATCTCCGGGTTCGGCTTAAGAGTTGGGGCTACCGGAACTTTATCCGTGGTGGAAGTTTCGGGAGTGTCATCAATAAACGGCGGTTCTTCAATTTCGCCGCCCGGAAACTGGTAGGGGTCTAAACTCAGGTTGAGCCATCGTGTCGAGGCTGGCCTGGTTGTTTTCGGCTTTTGGACTGCCGGATCAACGATGACGATTCGTACGATGTCAGGCTTCCATTGATTAATCCGCACATTGGCGGGCAAATCAAACTTGTGATCTTTCGCCAGGGCAGAACCCTGGATATCCACAACCAGTCGGTTTGACGGTTCGGAGAGGGTGAAAATGTTTGTGGTGAATGAGAGTGTCGAATCCACCCGGATGCTTGAGCCGGACATTTCAATGCCCCTGATCTGACCAAGGATCTTGTATTCGCTCTGAACCCAAGTGCCAATAGCCCCAAGTTGATTTACAGCCGCAGACGCAAGAAGGTAAGTGCGGTTGTTTAGAACTTTTGACTGGAGTCGGAGATTTCTGCCCTCGGCTTCCACGTCGAATTCGGACCCAACACGGGTGAGCTTCCAGCCCCAGGCTCGGACACCTTCTACGATGACCCAACAGTTATCCCCTTCTTTTAGGGCTTCTTGAACAGACGCACCATTATAGGTGTATGCGACTGTGGCGGTGCTGGGTGCACTTGCTACTGTCGCTGTCACCACCATCCATGGCAGAAGACATGCTAGTAATTTTCGCATTACGATCCAGTTTAACGATTCTTTTTCCATACGTCAACCCTTTAGAGAATATTCCCCTATTCCAATTCCGAAAAAAGTAGAGTACAATGCTCTCCATTCGGGCGGTTAGCTCAGTTGGTAGAGCGCCTCGCTTACACCGAGGATGTCGGGGGTTCGAGCCCCTCACCGCCCACCACCCCGATTTTCCGGTGATTCTTCACTCTACCGTTATTTTTACCAGGTAGATTCCAAAAATCTTAGTATCCGAGCTTTTTTTCTGTGATTTGCGCTACGAAGGCGTCAAACACGCTGGCCTTGTGCCCATCGTCATGCCCGCATCCCCAGCAAACGTGTGTACCTGATAGCAATTTAGGCTGCGTTCCTGTTCCAGCCTTCTTCAAATTTTTCATTGCCAGAGTCTCAAACGGAAGCGGACGTTGAGCAGGGAACGTAACCGTTTCCTTCTTTACTCGATCTTCGATGGCCTTTGCGCGTTTCGCCGGATCCGGGTGGGTTGCGAGAATTTCGGAGTAGCCACCGCCCTTTCCGCCTGAGAGCATGGTGAATACATTCGCCATTCCCATTGGGTTCCTGCCGTCCTGCTTAACTATGTCGTATCCAAACTTATCAGCCTCTGTCTCATGCTTTCGGGAGTAGGGAAGCAGGAACAAACCCGAATCAACCACATCGGCGACAGTCCAAAGGTCGTCATTTGCCCCAATCGCCGTGAGAATCACCGCGAGTCCGAGCCTCCGCTTTAAGTTATCCGCATACTGAGAAGCCCAGTGCTGATTGCGGATGTGCGTGATCTCATGCCCAAGCACGCCAGCGAATTGATCTTCGGTAGTAAAAGTATCAATGATCCCGGTGTAAAAGAATATCGGACCCCCAGGGAGCGCAAATGCGTTGATTTCTTTCGAGTCGATGATGTCGAAGGTGTATTCGAATGGTCGCTTCTTTTTTTCTGCGGCAGGGATGTACTTTTCCACGTACTCCTTTCCAATCTTGCGCATCCAAATGACCCTAGGATCGGTATCCGGTAAAACCTTTTCCTCCTTCTTGATCTGCGCGGAAGCTTCTCTTCCGATTTTTAGCTGGTCCGCAACCGAGGGCCGGAGATCAAATGCATGGCCTGAAGTAAACAAACCAGCTGTGACGATGAGTAAACACACGATGCGCATAGCCATTAGACGCGCATGGCTCAATCAAATGTTGCAATTGAATCCCCGTATTATTGCTGGTGGAGGTTGCTCGAAGACATGGAAACACCTACTCGGTCAGAGCAGGGGGAAGTTCAAAACGATCCGATTTGGAGAGAGGAGAAACAAACCCAGTAGAGATACTAGGTTCCTAGGCTTGATCATGTGGAAAAGACTCATCGAGTCGCACAAGAGGCACTAAAAATATGAATCGTTTTAAAAAGTCTAAGGGTTTTACACTCGTTGAAATCATGATCGTAGTCTTGATTATCGGTATCTTGCTAGCAATTGCAGTTCCGAACTTTGTCAAGGCCCGAGAAACTAGCCGTTCCCGAACATGTATCGGTAATCTTAAGCAAACTGACTCCGCAAAAGAGCAGTATGCAATGGAGAATCGACTTGCTTCCGGCGCTGCGGTTACCTGGGCGAACCTTGCTCCGGATTACCTGAAGCGACAGCCAACCTGTCCATCAAGCGGAACTTACACTATCGGTAACATTGGTACAGATCCCACTTGCTCGGTTACAGGTCACACATTGACATTCACTCCGTAATCTGATAAATGCATGTAGCTATTGGCTGGTGTGAGTTTTAAGACTCATCCAGCCAATAATTATAACAAAACTGGGAAATCTTAAATGAGAAACAACAATCGAAAAGGGGCATTTACCCTGGTTGAAATTATGATCGTCGTATTGATCATCGGCATTTTGCTGGCGATCGCGGTGCCAAACTTTGTAAAGGCGCGGGAAACAAGCCGCTCTAGGACTTGCGTTGGGAACCTTAAGCAAACAGATTCTGCGAAAGAGCAGTACGCAATGGAGAATCGCCTTGCCACTGGCGCAGCTGTGACTTGGGCGAACTTGACCCCGAATTACCTCAAGCGGCAGCCTACCTGCCCATCGAGCGGCACATATACAATCGGAAACGTTGGAACCGATCCGAGTTGCTCGGTTACTGGACACACGCTTCCATAAAATTGCTTTTAAAAGCAAAAAAAGCGGGCAGTCAATTCTATCAGAGTTGATTGCCCTTTCTATCGTATATGCTAATGATAGGCTTACTAGTGTTGATACATCCTCGCACTATTGTCAGTTGGGTTCAATCCTGAATGTGCAATAACCCTATGGAAGATGAAATCAGTACGCAAGAAACGAAGCAACGGCGGCTTTTCCCTTATCGAGGTTCTCATAAGTGCCTTTGTTGTCGGTCTTACGGCTACGCTGCTAGGAGCAACGTTTCCTACCGGCGATAGAAGCAGGTTGATGGCGAGCAATGAGAGTACTGCTATCAGCATTGCTCAAAGGCAAATTGAGGTTCTTCGATCTATCGGATACTCCAGTTTGACCCAAGATCGGCTTACTGGTCTCGGCGTTATACAAGTTGGCGGTCAAACCGTAGATGGATTTAACTTTTCGAATTCCAGTTCCGGAGTAAACGACTCCGCCTTTACAAGCTTGCCAAATGGTCGAGCATATCTGAAAATGACGCAAGTTGAGATTGACCTGAAAGAGGTCATCGTTACGATCTCTTGGCAGGATAATGGGCGGACTCGAACCGTTCGCGTCGGAACAATGGTGGCGAATTTATGAAAAGTCGAAAACGACGGGGTGCGACGCTAGTTGAGCTCATGGTTGGCACCGGGCTCTCAGCGATTGTTTTGACAGGATCGTTGGCCACTCTATATGCTGGGTCCAAAACCTGGGTGCGTGGTCAAGGACAAATTGAAGTTGACCTTGCAGGTAGCCAAGCCATGCGCAGGCTGAGTGTGGAGCTTCGAGAGGCAATGGCTGTTTCAGTAGCCTCAGATGGTCTCTCATTAACATATCGAACGATGCGGCGCAATCCCGATGGAAGCTTTAAATCTCCTCCAGAATGGGACGGAGTAAGCAGGAGGGCGAGAGTTGTGAGTACAAGTGGATCAAAATTCAAGGTCGAAATTGGAGTTGCTGGGCAAGAAACTGGTCTCACGAGTCAGCTGATCCTAATTGATCCTCTTGATGCAAATCGTTCCTACAAAGTTTTCGAAGCCGGGGCGGGGACCATCACTCGCCAGCTCACCATTCAACTTGTGACTCGGGTCGATGGACCGGAGGGAGAGCCACTTTACTACCGTACGCGGGAGGCAATATACCTGCGAAACATCCCTATGATTACACAATGAAGCCTAATCTACAACATAGAAAGAGGATCGTCAAACGAGGATCCGCTTTAGCGGCATCGATCTTCGTTTTGTCACTGTTGGCGGTCGCGTCCGTGAGTTACTTGGAGCAATCTACCGAGAGTCTTCGCCTCACACGTCGTTTAACAAATGAGGTCAGCACCACAAACCTCTGCGAAGGGGGCATTCAGGATGTGCTTCATTCCCTATGGCGACCGTTCAAACAAGAGCAAAATTTTGAAGATCTGGACGCAGATCTTGACGGAGCATCGCCCAATAATCCCAAGAACCCAATCGCTGGACAGGTTCTCGGTGCCGGAAGCTATAGTGCAGGCGTAATCGGTTTCTCAACTCCTCCTGGGGACAACTTCTCCCGAGTTATCACAATCCGAGCCATTGGCTGGATCGATCGAGATAGCGATGGAGTGCTCGATTCCGGTGAAGTCAGCAAATCTATTGATGTTACAGCTCGCTTTGAACTTACTCGGTCTAAGGTTTTCGACTACGCGTACTTCGTTAACAACTACGGCTGGATGACTGGATTTAACCAAAACGACCTCGTAGTCAATGGCGATATGCGCGCGAATGGGAACTTTAACTTCCTGAGTGGTTCGCCAACTGTTAATGGTAGCGTCTTTGCAACTGGAAATGATAAGCTTGTTCCGCGTGCGGTAGGTTTAATCAATGCGCCGCCTATCAAGATGACGACGAGCCAATATGCGGATTGGCAACCGGCTGCTCCTTCAAGAATAAGTGGCGAGTCGAACGCGGCTTTTGCAACTCGAACTGCTGCCTATCGGACCATGATTAGTCAGCGCCGACGACCAGCGCATAACTCTGGTTTGCACGGAGCTGATGGTTCCGATGATTACGAGAAGAATCGTGACCTTGTCTTCCGAAGTGAAGCCACTATCGTTCGAGATCGTCCGGCGGGATCGATCTTAGGAGATAGCACAGGCTACAGAAGTTGGGCGAATACCTCGGGCACGGCAAGTGCGACCGTGCTTGACACGCAACCCACCAAAGAAGTCGCAATGCCGGATCTCAGTGACTTGACTCGGTATACATCAATCTCCCAGAACTACCGAAATCCTAAAGCAACATTCGGAGACGGAACTGCCAATCCCAACTTTAATAAAGGAGCGCGAGTTGAGGTCTGGAACCCGACGACAAGCACTTATCAACGCCTTGATACCAATGGTGTGATCACCGGAAGCGCCATCCTTGTAGGCACACCTGGTAAACCAATCAAGATTCACGGTCCAGTGACGGTGACTCAGGATGTCGTAATCAAAGGCGATATCGAAGGGCAAGGAACATTTTATACGGGGCGTAATATCCACATTGTAGGCTCGGTTCGCTACAAGAATGGCCCTGACTTCAGCGGTGGGAATATGCAGCGCTCAGATGAAGAGAACGAAAAGCGAGATTTTCTTGGGCTTGCGGCTCGAGGTTCGGTGATCATGGGTAATCCGGTTACATTTACGAGTTCTTGGCCACTGCAGTTCATGACTCCTGTAAATCCTCCGAGCAAAAACGTAGGGACATATGGTCGCTTCGATGATGCCGGAAACTGGATTCCTCCTTACGATGCGAACCAAATTGACTCGTCAGGACGAAGGCGTTACCAAAGCGTGATTCCTGACGCTACGATGAATTCGATCGCGGAAGGTGTTAATCAGATTGACGCGATTATCTATACGAACTTCGTCGGCGGAGGAAACATTGGAACCGCTGGCGGTGGCGTGGTCATGAACGGAACGATCATCTCACGCGATGAGGCAATGGTGACTTGGAGTTTGCCGGTCATCATGAATTATGACAATCGGATCAGAGAGCGCTCGGTGACTAGGACTCCGCTCATTGATCTGAATCTCCCGCGTAGCCCAGTCATGATGCGAAGCACATGGCAAGACCGCGGAATTACCTACGGAAATTACGAAGAATGTGAGGATTAATAGTTAAAGTGATGAAAGCTCTTTTCAGTATCTGTTTTAGCATGTACATTGCTTCAATCTGTTTCGCATTTGAACGAGACCAGAATCGAGGCGAATTCCATTTGGAGCAGAGCGAGCAAGTTCGGGCCTCGCAACAGGCTCAGCAAGGTCGGTATCAGGAACTGGGTCTTGTGCATGAAAATGATCGGTCACGGCAAGAAGCGAGAACAAACCGGAGCGATCTGGGGAGAAGCAACCTTACTAAGGCTCGTGCTAATGAAATCGCAAAAAGTAATCTGATTAAGGGGGATGACAAGTACAAGCAAGAGGCTGCTCAAAAGACCGGAACGCCTTGGCTCGTCTTCGCTGGTCTTGGACTCCTTTTCGTTGGCGGGATTTATGGATTCAAGTCATATGCACAGAAGAACATCCCTGCCCCTCCGGAACGCCGGAAAAAGAAGAGGACCTCAATCTACTAGAATTGCCTGAGGTTACTTGAACTTGCGATCGCGTAGAATGAAAGAGATGATTTCTCCTCCAGACGAACGCGGTCGCTTCGGTGCATTCGGGGGACGATTTGTTCCCGAAACGCTGATTCCAGCCTTGGATCAGCTTTCCGAATGTTTCAATACCGCGTGGTCAGATCCTAATTTTCATCAAGAATTTGATGGCTACCTTCGCGATTTTGTTGGGCGCCCGACTCCGATCACCTTTGCCCAGAACCTTAGCGAAAAGACGGGTTATCACGTTGTGATCAAGAGGGAAGACCTTTGTCATACCGGCGCACACAAGATCAATAATGCTATCGGTCAGGCTCTCCTAGCCAAGCGGATGGGCAAGCGCCGGATCATCGCAGAAACTGGTGCTGGGCAACACGGAGTCGCAACGGCAACTGTCTGTGCACTTTTCGGATTGAAATGCGACGTTTACATGGGTGCGGAGGACTGCGAACGTCAGCGCTTGAACGTTTTTCGGATGAAGCTGATGGGGGCGAACGTCATTCCGGTAACGAGCGGAACTCAAACGTTAAAGGACGCATTGAACGAGGCCATGCGCGATTGGGTCACGAATGTTGAGGACACGCACTACATTATCGGGACCGCCGCCGGTCCTCACCCATATCCATACATGGTTCGAGAATTACACCGCGTAATCGGAGATGAGTCACGGGAACAGTACCGGGCGGCATATGGCACCGACCCCGAAGTTGGAATTGCTTGTGTTGGTGGCGGATCTAACGCGATTGGATTTTTTGCGGGATTCTTGGATATCCCGAGTGTGCGCCTCATGGGAATAGAGGCGGGTGGCGACGGAATCGAAACCGGGAAGCACGCCGCTCCCCTGTCGGCAGGATCTCCCGGAGTGTTGCACGGATCAATGAGCTACATGATGCAGGACGATTCGGGTCAAGTGATTCCAACACACTCGATTTCAGCAGGATTGGACTATCCCGGAGTTGGGGCGGAGCACTCATTCCTCAAGGACATCGGTCGGGTGGAGTACGAAGCCGCTAACGATAAGGAAGTCCTGGAAGCATTCCAGTGGCTCGCAAAGAACGAAGGCTTGATCCCTGCGTTTGAGTCCGCACATGCATTTGCTCCTCTTCTTGAACCTGGGCGATTTACACCTGGGACCCGGATCCTCGTCAACCTCAGCGGGAGAGGCGATAAAGACATGGAAACCGCAGCCAGGATACTCGCACTTTAAAGGAGTCGTTTCAGATCGGTTGGCACTAAGCCCAAATGACTCTTTAGGCAATCTCGGAATGTCGCCATGGTCTTAAATCCGGCGGCAGTCGCGAGGTCAAACAGATCATCGCTTTGGGACTTGTAGTTTTCGAGCGTAGCGGAGAGGCGACAGCGGTCCACGTACTCCGGGAAACCAAGCCCGAACTCAAGTCGAAAAACTCTGCTGAGATGGTGTTGGGAGTACCCGGCGATATTGGCGGCGGCTTTAAGAGACCAGGTCGCATCTGGGTGCTCGCGAACTTCCGAAGATAGTGTCTTTAGCCCGACGGAGGCATCAGCCGGAATCACCGCGTAGGCCTGAATTTCTGCACCCTTTAGTGCGCTTATGGCGAGGACCTGAATTGCGGCGAAAACAGGAGGTTCCTCTTCAGGTTTTGGATCAAGTACAAAGCGCTCAACAGTCTCAGAGAGAATAGAGATTTCTGCCTTGCGATGGTTTGGAGAAAAAATGTTCGGTTGACCTGGACCCTTGGCTGCGGCATAGATTGAGTTAAGCGAAGATGTTGATGAAGTGTTCCACGATAAAGTTCGGATGGTGGCGAATCCTTTGGACACGATGAGCTCAACTTGCTTTGGGTCGACAACGAAAACGATCTCTCCTGTGCCGATAATCGTAAATCCACCTTGTGGCTTCCGGCAAAGAACCGGCTTTTCTGTTGGGCATAGGAGTAAACGCTCGGTGGCAGAGCTTTCTAAGCTGAACGGAAGATGCTCCGACTCCGAAACACGAAATTCTGTACACCGCACGACCTGACCCGAGAATTGTAGTTCTGAACTCACTTCTCTGTTGCCCGGCGGCTTACTCTCGTGGATTTGTTTCATAATAGTTTCTCGTCGTTGCTTTTGAACCAGTGTAAGAGTGCTTTGGTTGTTACGTTAAAATAGCTATTGAATATTCCTGTTCGCCATTAAAACTTTATTTCCTTCCATGAAACAAAAAAATATTTCTATAGTCGGTGCTACTGGCGCGGTTGGGGCTGAATTGCTCCGTGTTCTTGAGTCTCGAAATTTCCCAATCGGGAAAGTAAGGCTACTGGCAAGCGCTCGCTCGGCTGGGACAGAAATTTCTGCCTTTGGAGGTGATCACCCCGTGGAAGAGCTTTCGAGTAATTCGTTCAAAGGAACCGATATCGCATTTTTTAGCGCCGGAGCGACAAGATCCAGAGAATTTGCTCCTGATGCAATGACCGAAGGTGCATTGGTTGTGGATAACTCAAGCGCATTTAGGATGGATGAGGAGGTGCCGCTGATCGTCCCTGAGATTAATGGCGCTTCCTTGTTACCGAATCATCGGCTTGTAGCCAACCCAAATTGCACTGCCGCGATTTTGCTTATGGCTGTCAACCCTTTGAGGAAATTGGCGACCTTGAATCGGCTCGTCGTGAGTACATACCAAAGTGCGAGCGGAGCCGGTGCAGCTGCGATGGCAGAGCTTGGGGAGCAAACCGCCGACGTTCTTGCCGGAAAAGCCGTGATTCCAAAGGTGATGCCACACCTGTACGCATTTAACCTTTTCAGTCATAACACTCCGATTAATGAGTATGGCTACAACGACGAGGAATGGAAGGTGATTCAAGAGGTTCGCAAGATTTCCGGCTTAGCCGATCTCAAAATCGGTGTAACCTGCGTCCGGGTTCCGGTGATGCGTGCGCACTCAATTTCCGTTACGGTCGAGTTTGAGGGTGAGGCTCCGGATGTTGAAGCTGTGCGAGAGATTCTGAAGAAATCTCCGGGTGTAAAGCTCGTGGATGATCGCGCGGCAAATCACTTCCCGATGCCGAACGAAGCATCAGGGCAGGATGATGTGCTTGTCGGTCGCATTCGTAAGGACCTCAGTCATCCAAGTGCGATATCCATGTTCATCGCCGGGGACCAACTTCTGAAAGGTGCAGCACTCAACGCGGTGCAAATCGCCGAGCTTGCAATGAAAAAGGGATTCATTTAGATACTGAATAAAAGAAAGCCAGCCTAGACATTAGGTTGACCTTCATTCCTTTTCAAAGCTCGGGTTACTTCAGAGTTGCTGGATCGAAGCACCTGCCCGCCCCGCAGAAAGCCGGCGGGCATGGGTTTGAACACTCAGCCGGGGTGGGAGTAAGTCGGCAAGGATCTGTTCCGGTCCAAGTCAGATTCCAAGGTACGGTTTGGTTTCCACCTCGAATGAGCATCTTTTGCCAGCCTTGAGGCTTTACGTGTCCGTCAACAAAGACGACGACGGATCGACCGTTGTGGCGAAAGCCGGATTCAGACTTTGAAGGGAGTGGTCTTCCCGAAAACCTAGGCCCACACGTCCTTGCAATTCCGAAGTTGCCAAGCAAGGAAGCGTATTCGTTCTTGTATGGGCCGAAGTCGGGGAAGAACGACAAGAGGTAGGAGGAGTAAAACGCAAAAACTTCGGAAGAGAATTCAATTTCGCTCTGGCTTCGTGCGGAGAGATTGGCGTCTTGCGTTAGTCCAGAGTAGTTGTAACCCCAGTTACCAAGGGCGTAATTGGTGTTCGGGTTGGACTCATCCCGTGTTGCATAAAAGTTCTTCTTAAACTTTTCGACTCCGGCCGGGCTCATTGGGTCGTCAAGGATTTCAATCGACTTGAGGTACGGAGCATAAAAGAACGCCCAATCGTCACCACCCTGAATCGTTTCAAATCCCAAGCCACCGGCCCTTTCGGCGGGAGGGTTATTGACGGAGTCACGCTTGTGGAAGTAGCCGTCATTGTCATCAATGTAGAGTTGCATTCCTATGGAAAGTTGCCTCGCATTGCTTATCGCAGCTGTGGTCTTGGCGGCATTTCGTGCTTGAGCAAAAACCGGGAACAGAATAGCGGCTAGGATTGCAATGATCGCGATTACGACCAAGAGTTCAATCAGCGTAAAAGCTTTTTTCACCATGCGTGTGAGAATATCGCGTGAATATTAAGAGAATGTGAACATCTCGTTAAGGAGGATGCCAGCCGAAAGAGTCCACCGCCCGAACGAAGTAACTCGATCAAGCCAAAATTTGTCTTCACCCGAAGAATCCCAGTATTGGTGCGAGTGCTAACCCAGCCACATTACGGAACTTACCCTGTGTTGAATGCTAGATCACAGGACTTAATTAACCATGGCCGGAAAGCAACTGAAAGTCGTTAAACTTCTCGAACCCGAACTTTGTTTGGACTGTAGATTCGGACATAAGGCCCAAGTCGAAATGGGGAACGGGGAAAAGCAAACCATGGTTTATTGCAAACGGCTTGACTGTGACAACTGGGATTATTCAACGGCGGAACCAGCGAAGTCAGTCGAACTTAGCGAAGACGACGCTGCGTAGGTTGCGGGTATCCTTGCTAGCCTATGAGGTTCGGCAAGGGGCGTTCAGCGGAACTTGACGGTGCGTTTATCCAGTGCACCAATTGCAAGAAAACTCTTTTCAGGAGGGAATTCGAGGAAAACCTCCTTGTGTGCCCGCACTGCAATCACCACCACCGCCTCTCTTGGCGCCAACGCGTAGAATTTACTTTCGACGAAGGCTCTTTCGTAGAATCTGACACAGACCTCGTGTCAGGCGACCCCCTTAATTTCCCAGAATACGGTCCAAAGCTCGCGGCCGCAGTCGCAAAGGTTGGAATGAATGACAGTGTCGTTTCTGGCCGTGCCTTGATAGACGGTGTTCCCGTAAGTACAGCGATTGCAGATTTTCACTTCATGGGCGGTTCAATGGGTTCCGTCAATGGTGAGAAGATCACAAGGACCCTAGAGCGTGCTGCAAATGAAGGCACTGCCGCGATTCTCTTCTGCGCCTCTGGTGGTGCCCGAATGCAGGAAGGTCTTCTGAGCCTGATGCAAATGGCGAAGACGACCGCCGCTGTCGGGCGTTGTCAAGAAGCCCGCGTCCCGACCATTGCCGTGTTTACCGACCCGACCATGGCGGGTGTCCTTGCCTCCTATGCGAGCGTGACAGACATTATCCTTGCCGAAACGAAGGCTCTCGTAGGATTTGCTGGAGCCCGGGTGAGTGCTCAAGCAGGGGTCAGTAAGGTTCCGGACGATTTTCAAAAGGCAGAGTTCGTTGCCAAATGCGGCATGATTGATAAGGTCGTGGAGCGCAGAATGATGCGCCAAACCCTTTCGACCTTGGTCAAGTTACTCTCTGCGAGGTCTGCATAAACATGGCGAATTCTTGGAAAGAGTGGGAAAAGCCCCTTATCGAAATAGACGAAGCCCTAGAAAAGGCGAAGCAGATTGCGAAAACTTGCGCGGCCGAAGAGCGTGTTGCCGCTGAAGACAAAATTGCGATGTATGAAGTTCGGCGAGACAACATCATCAAAGTGATGTACAGCCGGCTTGGTGCATGGGAGAAGGTGCTCGTTGCTCGGGCGGAACCTCGACCATACGCGCTCGACTACATTGGCGCCTTATTTACGGATTTTGTCGAGCTTGGAGGAGACCGACGATATGGTGACGATCATGCAATTGTGGGTGGACCAGCGGCTTTCGAAGGCAAGCCAGTGATGGTGATCGGTCAACAAAAGGGTCGAAATATTCAGGAGCGCCAGTACCGTAACTTTGGCATGGCGAAGCCAGAAGGCTACCGAAAAGCGATTCGACTCATGGACATGGCCGATCGTTTCGGCTTACCCGTGATCTGCTTGGTAGATACTCCGGCCGCCGATCCAGGCGTAGAGAGCGAGAGTCGGGGCATCTCGGAAGCGATTGCCGCTTGCATCATGAAGATGTTTGCGCTTAAAGTTCCAACCGTCTCCATGATCATTGGCGAGGGCGGATCCGGTGGGGCGATTGCTTTGGCGATTGGGAATCAGGTTTTGATGCAGGAACACGCGGTTTATTCGGTGATTCCGCCAGAGGGATGCGCAGCGATCTTGTGGCGTCAACCGGGCGAAAAAGCGAAAGCCGCTGCAGCACTCCAACTCACGGCTCAAGCTGCCAGTGAGTTTGGATTGATTGACGGGATTATCCAAGAGCCATTTGGTGCTGCCCACAGAAATTGGGCGGAGGCTGCTGACTTTGTTCGCGGTGCTCTGATCGGGGCTCTCGCCTCCTTTGAAGGCATGTCAGGTGAAGATCTCCAGTCGCATCGCTACGATAAGTTCCGCAAACATGGCATCTTTGGCTCCGCTGATCTCCCGCTATGAACTTCCTTTGGGTCGCGCTGGGTGGGGCGATTGGCTCCGTTTTGCGATATTCAGTCGGGTTGGCACTGCCTAGAGCGAATGGGTCGGGGGCGTTTCCGCTTGGAACGCTTCTGGTGAATGCGCTCGGCTGCTTTCTGATTGGGATTCTTTTCGCCGTGCTTTCGGCGAAGGATTTCGACAAAAACCCAGGGTGGCTTCTCGGCGCAGTAGGGCTCTTGGGAGGGTTTACGACCTTCTCAACATTTGGACTTGATACTCTGCGGTTAGTGCGCGAGGGATCGCCAATGAATGCTTTAACCTATGTTGTTTCCACCATATGCCTCACTCTTTTGCTGACCTGGCTTGGATTTACTCTGGGTTCAAAATTCACACTTTCCGGTGGCTAACCCGGCAAAGTCCCCAGAAACGATTACCCCATCGGTGGTCTAGAATAGAGGAGCAAGAGCTAAACAAAGATGTTTGGACGTACCCTAATCCTCCGCACCGCAGCCCTCAAACCCGTTGAGTCGCTTGTTCGTAAATCATTCCTATTCCGACCGTTGGTGCAAAGATTTGTTGCTGGCGATGCTCTCTCAGATGCGATGAAGGTCGCCGAAGGCCTTGCTGATCGTGGGTTGATGTCCAGTCTCGACTATCTCGGAGAAAACACGAAGACTCGTGCAGAGGCCGAACACGCGATCAAAATGTATGACGAAATCGTCACCGCCATCCACAATTCCCGGCATCATGACAAAATAAACATCTCGATTAAGCTCACCCAATGCGGACTGGACATTGACGAGGATTGGGCCGAACAGAATTACCGGAACCTCTTACAGCATGCCCAGCAGAAAAATACATTCGTGCGGGTGGATATGGAGGCCTCGGAGTACACCGAGCGCACCGTTCATATGATCGAAAATGTTTTTCGGAACCACTCCAACACAGGCACGGTTTTGCAAAGCTATCTCTACCGGACTTCCGATGATGCGCAGAGGATGGTAAGGCTCGGTGCCAGAGTCCGGGTGGTCAAAGGTGCGTATCTTGAGCCAACAAGTGTCGCGTTCCCAACGAAAGCCGAAACGGATGCGGAATACCTAAAGGTCGCCAAAATCTTGATGAAAGAAGGGAACTACCCAGCAATTGCAACCCACGACCAAGTCATCATCCAGGAACTAAAGGCATTTGCAGACAAGGAGGGTATTGCGAAGGACCGCTTTGAGTTCCAAATGCTTTACGGGATTCGTCGCGACCTTCAAGACGGATTGGTGGCAGAGGGCTACAACGTTCGGATTTACATCCCTTACGGCGATCAATGGTATCCCTACTTCACCCGCCGGCTTGCAGAGCGACCAGCTAACATGTGGTTCATCATTAAGTCGACTTTCCACCGGTAGGTTTCAGTTCGTCTTGAAATTCGAACGGAGTTTGGGCCAAAAGGGTAGCAAATACCCCCTTAAAAACGCTATACTGAACGTTCGCGCCCATATCGGGTGCAAGAGGAATCACCTTTGGCCAAAGCGATTCAGATTAATAACGAAGAAACACTCGCCCGCGAATATGCCGATCGTCTGATCTTGGCAGAACTTGCGGATATCCAAAATGTCGTCAAGCTCAGTGAAGTTGCCGACCGACTTTCCGATCAAGGACTTGGCCTCGCTGCCGTCCGATCACTCCTGGGGAGCAACCCACACAAATTTGCCTATCAAGATCGACGCTGGATTCCAGCTTCCCGTGCGGAAGGTTTCGGTCGTCCATTCGCTGAACAAGCGCGATTGATCGTTGACCGATTTGGTGGTCCGATGCAGAAGAGCCTTCTGGTAAAGGAACTCTTTTTGGTTCGACCTGACATCAGCGAGGAAGTTCTCGAAAGCGTTTTGACGAAGCTCACCGACGTAGCGATTTCGGATACCGATCTTGCTTACGTTCGCACTTGGTGCTTCAGCGCATTTGACGATACCGCCGACAAGGCATTCGCTCGGCACCGCATCACGCAAGAAGAGGTGGATGCCGCTCAAGAAGTCCTCAAGGATATTGATTGGAGAGAAGATGGTGCGGTCGCGAAGGCACTCAAGCTCGCTGCTCCGATTAAGAGCAAGGTCATTGGTGCTGTCGCTTGGCAAGTGCTGAGCCCACAAAATTCCCGCTCGTACCTGATGTACGATTGGGCGAAATTTTACGGAGAGCTCTTTGCCGTTCCTGGCTTCGTGTATAGCTCGGATGGGATCATGTATCCAGAATCCGAGACCAAAAAGTGGCTAAGTGCCGCGATTAAGGTTGCGGACAAGCTTGCGCCGACCATTGACATCGAAGACGCCGCACCGATCGAAGTGAAGTCGGAAGACGTTGACCGGATGGTCGCAAAGATTTCGGCATCCGAGAAGAGCATCACCGCTGTTCGATTGCTTGAAGAATTCTACGAAATTACTCCAAGTGTCAAGACCTATCCTGACGACCTAGCGAATATGCTCGATGCGCTGAAGGAGCGAAAAGAGATTCTCTGGGTTGGAGCAGACCGTTTCAGCAAGCTAGGAGTTGTGCCTGAGTTCGTGCAAACGATTCCTGACATCTTCGATTACACTTATTCCGACGCCAAGGACGAGGATGGAGAGCTTATTGATGTTGAACTCAACGACGATGGTCTGAGCAGCACTCTTCGAAAGCTTCTGAATCACCCGCTTGCAACCGACGTCAACGACGAAGATGTTCAGCCAATCGCGAAGCAGATTCCGGAAACAGTACGTTGCGTACTAAAGCCGATCCACCGTGAACTTGGTACATTCCCGCTTGCTCAGCTCCCTATGGGATTTGTTGAAGAGCGACCAAATTACCAAGAATTGATCCTGATTGATGAGCAGGGCAGAGAACTTACAGCTTGGGCAAACACCGAAGGCCGTCTGATCTTTGGCTTGATCGACTGGTTCTTCGAACAACAGGTTGAATCTGGTGCGGTGTTCTCACTCACCCGAACAAGTAAGCCGAACGTCTTCGAGTTCGCTTGGCTTGATCAAACCGACCCGGTTGTATTCATCACGACCCAGCGCATGGAAGAACTTCGTGACCTGCAGAGCCGTTCCGATGAGATGACGATTTACGACATCCTTCGAGAAGTGATGTCTCACTGGCCAAAGGGTGCCGACTTCTTGACTGTCCTTTGGGAAGTTAACGTCGTTCGCCGAGCTCCACGCCGATTGGTTGCGTCGCTACTTTCGAGCTATGCTTGCTTCTACCAACGAAGCGGTTCGCCAGTTTGGCACTACGATAGCAAGAAGGTCGAGGCTGGATTCGATAAGACAAAGCGCAAGTTTATGATTAAGCGCTAAGGGTTGCAAGAGGATGCCGCCTTGCGGTATCCTCAATTGCTCCGCAAATTTAGGAAACACAAAAGCATTTATGGCAAATCTACAATCGAGTAAGAAGGACCTGCGAAGAATCGCAAAGAAGACCGAGCGCAATCGCGCGGTCAAGAGTTCAATCAAGACCTATTTGAAGAAGGCTCGTACTTCTGCTAAGACTGGTGCCGAGGCTCCACTCACCGCCGCCGCTGCAATCGCTGCCATCAGCGCTCTTGATAAGGCCGTACAAAATGGCGTTGTTCACAAGAATCACGCCGCTCGACGCAAGTCCCGATTGATGAAGGCCCTCAACAAGGTCGCTGCCCAGTAATTTTCTTTTCCTGAATTTACGGAGTTGATTAAAAACTTCCTTTCTACACTTAGTAGAAGGGAAGTTTTGTTTTGCCCGGAGTATAAAGAGGATCGGCGGATCTCCGCAAGCTCAGCGTTAAATCGGGTTAACTATGAGCTTATGGTGACGTTTCAGGAGATCATCCGGCGACTCGACGAGTATTGGTCCGGGCAGGGCTGTGCGATTTTGCAGGGATACGATGTAGAGGTGGGAGCAGGGACAATGCACCCGGCAACGACGTTGCGTTGCCTTGGGCCCGATCCTTGGAATGTTGCCTACGTCCAGCCGAGCCGACGTCCTGCCGACGGTCGCTACACCCGGAACCCGATGCGGAACCAACGGTACTACCAGTACCAAGTAGTCATGAAGCCATCTCCGGACAACATTGTGGACCTGTACATGGAGAGCCTGAATGCGGTTGGGTTTGACACGAGTAAGAACGATATCCGCCTAGTTGAGGACGACTGGGAGAGTCAGGCCGCCGGAGCCGCTGGAGTGGGTTGGGAAGTTTGGGTTGATGGTACGGAAGTGACGCAGTTCACATTCTTCCAGCAAATGGGCGGGTATGAGTGCGATCCCGTTTGCGCTGAGATCACCTATGGTCCAGAGCGTCTGTGCCTGATGCTGAACAACCAGAATTCCTTCTGGACAGACCTTCAATGGAACGAGGTTCTCAGCTACAAAGACACCGAATTTGAACTCGAAATGCAACAGAACGTGTTCAATTTTGAGGTCGCCGACACCGCGATGCTGTATCAGCTGTTTGATCTATACGAAGCGGAGAGCAAGCGTGTGATTGATGTTCCTGTGCGTTGGGATGGCGAGCTCGGGATCCTCACCACGAGCGAAGGCGAGCCTGGTCCAGCACGCGGGGCGACCGCTTTGGTCTATCCCGCACTTGATCTAGCTTTGAAGTGTTCGCATATCTTCAACGTGCTGGATGCGCGTGGTGCGATATCGGTAACCGAACGAGCTGCCTACATAAACCGGATTCGAGCCCGAATTCGAGCTTGCTGTGGCAAGCATTTGGATCAGTACAAAGTATTAGCCGAGAAATAGAATCGGGTCATTAGTCCTAAGTGGGTCGCGTTGGAGGAACTCCAGCGCGATTCTTTTTCGTATTTCCGGCAACAGTTTTGTGTTCGAGCTGGGTTGTTAAGGAAAGAAAATATGAAACTTAAAACTTTGTCATGCGCTGGGTTGCTCCTGGTCGCATCTTTTGCGATGGCTCAAATTGAGCGGGGCGCTTCTCTCCTCAGGAAAGGCGCATTGGGAGTCGAGCTTCGTCCTCCCACTGAAGACGAGGCCAAGACCCTGGGGGCGATTCCAGATCTTGGAATGGTCGTCACCCGAGTTGTACCAGGCTTAACCGCTGAAGGCTGGAAACTTCAACCGGGTGACATTATCATCAAAATTGGAGAGGATCCAGTTAAGCGTGGCGTTCCCGTGCAATCAATTCTGGCGAAACATAGGACTGGGCAGGCAATTTCTGTAGATGTAGTCCGCGGTTCAAAGATCCAAAAGTTCACTACGAATTTCGTTGAGAAGCCACGACAAAAGGAAGAAGGCATGACGATCGTGTACGACCAAGTCTTAGCCGGAAAGAACCGCATTCGTGTGATTGCAACTCACCCTAAGGCACCCGGAAAGTACCCAACCGTCATGCTAATCGGCGGAATCGGAGCATATAGCGTCGACTCAAACTTTGACAGGATGCCTTATGGCGACATCATGGGTGCGATCGCAAAAGCGGGTTACGCGACGATCCGAATAGATAAGCCAGGGCAGGGCGATAGCGACGGTCCAAACTACTCAGACTTGAAGTTTAGCGAGGAAAGGGAAGCTTTACTTCAGGGTCTGCGTTTGGCAAAGACTTTTGAATTCGTAGATAAGGACAACATCGCGATCTTTGGCCACAGTATGGGCGGGATCCTTGGACCGGAAGTCGCCTCAAAGGAAGCTGTGAAAGGAGTAGCAGCGATGGCGTTTGCGATCAAAAGCTGGTTTGAGTACTCCCTGGAAAATACACGACGCCAAGTGTTGCTCGGTGGTGCTGATCCAGTGGAGGTCGAAGACTACATCAAGCAACTGACCTCGGCTTATTATTACCTTTATGAGAAACAAATGACCCCGGCCGCGATCATTGAGGCTTACCCGGAATTGAAGCCAATCATTCAGAGTTTTTCGCCTGATCTCGATACCACAAGTGGAGTTGGAATTCATTTCTTCCAAGAGATCGCTAGATCGAACCGCATGGAATACTGGTCAAAATTCACGGGTGAGGCGTTGTTGCTATACGGTGAGAACGACTTTGTTTGTGCAGAGTGGGATCATCAGTATGTGGCTGACTTTTTGAATTCGAAGCGCCCAGGTTCGGCGAAATTTGTGAAAGTTCCAAAGACCGACCACTTCTTCACGGCGACCACTTCTTACAAGGACTCTTTCCAACGCGGTATGCAGCCCGGTCAAAAGAAGAGCGAGGAAACCGTCCCGATCCTTCTCCCTTGGTTAGACAAGGTCCTGAGAGGCAAGGGCTAGACTTACTCGATCTCAAGTGACTTAAAACGACGCTCGGTGAGGCTAAATTCCTCACTGAGCAACTTGTAAGCTCGGTGAATCTTTCGCTGAATACGGACAGCTTGCGACTGTTCTTCGCTGCCCGCTGGGAACTTTTCTGGACTACTGCGTTCGGTCAGACGACTGTAGGCCTCCTGAATCTGATCAAAGGTTGCCTTGTCGTCAACCGCAAGAATCTTCCTGGCGTGGGAGGCATCAAAAACGATATCCAGGTCACGGCGTACGCTGTCAACGGTTGGTCGCGACGCCGAAGTTGAGCCGAGTGTGCTTTCGAGTTCATCGCGAGCCTGGAGTTCTTCCACCGCTTTAATCCGATCCCACTCCCGGTTTATGTAGCCCTTCAAGACTGAATACGCGCGTTGAAATTCACTGCTCATGGTAGATGTTCGCCTATTTTACAACCGAATGACGAGACCAATCCCGATTCGGTTGCGCTTTGCTCCTTGAATCGCTTGGACGGAGAGGCTCGATTTATCGTCGAGCGGATACTCACCTTGAAAACGAAAGAAATCCTGGTCTTCCCGTGCGGATCGGGTCCAACCGATTCCGGCGGACAGTCCTTTTCGATTGCTTTGCCAGCCCAGAAGGATATCAAAAACGGTGTCGTCCTGGTCAAGGTCCGTTTCGCCATCCCGAAGGACAACTCCTTCGAAGTTGCCAAACCACGGCCCCTTGCGGATTCCGAAATCAAGCCCATAAATTTGCCTATACCCACGATCAGGATTCGGCGCACGATCTGGGTCGCGGGCATTTGTTAAACTCATTGCTCCAGTAGCCAGGCGATTCCCGGCCGCGAAGCTGAACCCAACCTTACTGCCAAGCCTGCCAATGACCCCACGAGATTTTTTGTCCCCATTGTCAAATCCCGCAACCACAATGTCAGCATTATCTATGAGGAGTTGTGTTTTGATTTCACCTCCAGGCCCATATTCTCGGATGAGGTTTTTTCGTCCAAAGGGAAGATCAATATAGCCACCCCGCCAGAACCCCGGCATCTCGATGTAAGCATGCTCTAGGAGTCCATTTGTGCGGTCGTTTGGGTATCGGGCGAATCGATTTGCCAGCCGGATGACAAACCCTTGCTCAGTCGTCAGCTGAAGTTTCACGAGGCTCGGATTCCGAAAGAGGTCGTACATTTTCCAGGAAGCCTTCTGATCTCCTGCGGCAATCAACGGTCGGAGCTCTGCATTGATCACGACATCAGGTGCCTGTGCACCTGCACCGCATACCAGGGCGATCAGAATCCAGCTAGCGAAGCGCATTGGGGAGGTCTTCCATTTTGATCGTGGTTTGCTGCGACGCCTGGAGGTCTCGCAAACTAACGGTTCTGCTCGCTATTTCGTCATCACCGAGGACGATGGCGAATCGTGCGTTGCTTCGATCTGCCGCCTTAAATTGTGCCTTAAGGTTCTTTCCGTCCAAATCCATCCCAACCGAAAAACCTTGCTGTCTAAGATTACGAGCCAAGCTAATCAGCGGCATGCGTGCCGAATCAGTTGCTGCAACCAGATATGCATCTGGGGTCGGGCTAGGGACGATCTTTCCTGTGGCTTCAAGTACCAATAGCATGCGCTCGATCCCCATCCCAAAACCGACCGCCGGTGTTACCGGGCCGCCAAATCCCTTGACGAGACCATCGTAACGCCCACCTCCGCAGATCGCGCTTTGACTACCAATCTCTCCGCTCAGGATTTCGAATACGGTGTCATTGTAGTAGTCCAGTCCCCGGACGATCGAGGGGTTCACTGTGAATGGAATTCCGGCCGATAGAAGAGCCGATTGTAGGACGTCAGCGTGAATTTTGGATACGTCTTCTAGGAAGTCCTGAATGGAAGGAGCGTCGGAAAAAGCTTCAATTGCCTTGGGATCCTTGCTATCAAGGAGTCTCAAGGGGTTCTTTTCTGCCTTCTGGCGGTCCTCTTCGCCCAAATCGGAAAGGTAAGCGTGACCGTGCTTGAGCAATGCCTCACGGTATGCGGCTCTCGTTTGAGCTTTTCCAATTGAGTTCAGGCTTACACTCAAATTTTCGAGACCAAGTTCGCGGTAGAACCGCATCGCGATCTCGATCACTTCAGCATCAGCAAGGGGCGAAGATGATCCTAGGCATTCTATCCCGAGTTGATGATGCTGCCGGTAGCGACCTGTTTGAGGTCTTTCGTAGCGAAAGACGGGAGTTCGGTACCAAAGGCGCGTCATGGTGCCTTGCTCGCCGAGATTGTGCTCTAGGTAAGCACGTACGGCCGGGGCAGTCCCTTCCGCCTTTAGCGTGATATCTCGATCTCCCTTATCTTTGAAGGAGTACATCTGCTTCGTAACCACCTCGCTTGTATCGCCGGCTGATCTCAGGAAGAGTTCGGTGTCTTCAAACATTGGTGTCCGAATTTCTTGATATCCATATTGCCAAACGATCTTCTGGAAAAGATTTTCGGCATATTGCCAGGCGTGAGATTGTGCGGGCAAGATGTCGTGGGTACCGCGTGGAGCTTTAATCTTCATACTGCTTATAGCCTCGCATTCAAAGCGTTTTCGAGAAGGTATTCAAACGCCTCTGATGAGAGTGGTGTTGGGGCATCGGCAACGTTCGCCAGGTGAAGAACTGTCGCAACGCGCTCAAGAGTTTCAATTCGAGCGAAAGCGTCGTAAATGTCTTTTCCTAATGCAAGTGCACCGTGATTGCTGAGTAAGAAGGTCTTGTGAAACTCTAAAAATGGTCGGATAACGTTTCGAGTTTCCTCGGTTCCAGGCATTGCAAAAGGCACGAGAGCAACGCTGCCAAGCACAATCGCGGCTTCTGGCAGGATGTTATCTGGGATCGTCTCTCCAATCGTGGCAAGCACCGTGGCATAAGGCGGATGCGCATGAATAGACGCAATGCAATCGTTCCTCTGAGCAAATACTTCCAAATGGAGCTTGATTTCTGAACTGGGTTTACCACCTGACTTTGGCACCCCGTTCATGTCTACAACAAGCAAATCGTCAGGATTGAGCATGCCCTTATTCTTTCCAGCCGGGGTACAAAGCAGCTCGTTTTTGCCAATCCGGACCACCATGTTGCCTTCGATTGCGCCAATCAGGTTTCTTTGCCAAAGCCAGCGGCCGACATCGCACATCGCCACCCTGGTTTGAAGATCATTTGCCATCACTGTAGATTCATTATGCCTTGAAGATAAGCAGTTTTTCCGAAAGAAGGACTCGATCAGTAGATGATTCTTATTGCAAAGATGCTACAATAAGGATGATGAAGGCGGGAGTCTGGAACTGGGACAGAATCGGGATGTGGGCGAGTGGCGCTTGTGCGGTTCATTGCGTCCTTACCGGAGTCGCGATTGGCGTTCTTAGCGCGGTCGGCGCTTCATTTTTTGCTAGCGAAGCCATGGAGTACACCTTTGTCGGCCTGGCAATTCTGGCCGGCGCACTCGCGGCATGGACTGGATACCGAGCCCACGGCAGAACTTACCCTAATGTCTTGCTGCTGCTCGGATTTGGGCTAATCATTGGCAAGCACTTCGCATTTGATTCTGCCCATGGTTACAGGCACGGGGATCACTTTCACTCCGCCGATCCTGGTGCGGTTTGGATGTCCATCCTTGGTGGAACTTGCCTTATTGGATACCACGTACTCAACTCGATTCTCAAGCACCGTGCCTCATGTTGCTCCGGCTCGGTTTAGCCGACAGCGATTTTATCGCCCAAGGAAAATTTTCGAATTCTCAGGAATTATTCACACTTTTTGGCGTAACCTGTGTTAATATCTAACCGAGAATACGAATTCTCATTAAATGCTCAGAGCGGAGCAACCGAGAATATTCACCAATGAGGGTAACGCAACAGGACATCGCGAAGTTCGCAAATGTATCGCAGGCTACGGTCAGCCGGGTACTTGCGGGTGACGAGCGAGTAGACGCCGATATAAGAGATCGTGTACTAGGCACGATGAAAGAACACAATTACCAGCCGGACGTCCGTGCTAGGTCCCTTCGCCAACGTAAAACCCACCTCATCGGATTAGTACTCAAGCGGGAAGTGGGTTCACTCCAGGGAGACCCATTCTTCGCGATGCTCGTTGCTGAGATCGTTGACTGCCTTGCAGGAACTCCGTGGCACCTATGCGTAGACATCGCAACTGACGATATTCGGCAGAAGCACGTTTATGACGACCTTCTTCGAACCCGCCGCGTTGACGGACTCATTCTGGTGGAAAGTGAACCTAGCGACACGCGCATTTTCTCGCTACAAGAAGATGATTTTCCTTTCGTCGTCATCGGAAATGCCAGCGACACCCCCGAGCTTTACGCGATTGACAACGACAATGTGTTTGCCGGTGAATTGGCTGCAAAGCATCTTAAGGATCAGGGATACAGCCGCATCGGTTTCGTTGGTGGTCCCGAAAATCTTACCGTTACCCGAGACCGAATCAAGGGATACAAGAAGCAGGTCGAAAATCCGATCATCGAATACGCTGGCTTTGGCCTAGATGAAGCGAAAAGTGCGGCACTGCGAATGCTTCGAAGTCCGCAGCGACCGGATGCGATCATCGCGTTAGATGACTTTATGGCAATGGGCGTGATCCAGGCCGTGCGCGAAATGGATCTTTGTCTTGGGCGCGACATAGGTGTAATCGGATTTAATGACTCTCCCACCTGCCGAATGATTGAGGGTGGATTAACCAGCATCAACATGCAGATCGAAACTCTAGTCGGCTGGGCAATTCGAAGGCTTCTTCAGGTGATCGAAAAGCAATCCGTTACCGGTCGAAGACAATCTACAGTTGGCTGCGAGCTCATCATGCGCGGCTCGACCATCAGGAGGACTCGCGTCGCCGTCCTATGATCCAGTCCCTTCTCATCAGCGGACTTATGTTGCAATCCCCGGGACCCACCGTGGATCACAAGTTCGTTTATGACGGGGCGCTTGATCTAAAGACTGTCACAGTAGCCGGAACCTTTAATGGCTGGAATAAGGACAAGAATCCTATGCAAAGGAGCCCAGGCTCTGGCCGATGGGAGACCACCATCCAGCTTGCTCCCGGGACTTACGAGTACAAATTCGTTCTAAATGGCACTGATTACGTGCTTGATCCAAATGCAAAGTCAGTTCCCGATGGAAATGGGAATACGAATTCTCTACTTTCGCTGATTCCTGAAGCGTACAAGTTAAAGCCTGGTGTTTCTAATGACGGCATTATTACCAAATTTGCAATCGGACACCTACAGAAGCTCCCGCTACTGAACTATAATAAAGGTACGATCGAAATCGGTCTGCGTTCGCGGGCTGGTGATGTTGCTTCGACTTGGCTCTTTGTTGACGGCGCACCGGCTCGGGAATTGACAAGGGTTTCCACCGACGGTCTCACGGATAACTACAAAATCAAGGTTCCGTGGAATCGCAAGTCCAAAATTTCTTACACTTTTCAAATCAAGGACGGCTCTCGTTCTTGGTTCCTTGGTCCAAAAGGACTTTCCGAATCCTCTAATATCACGCCATTTACGCTCGATCCTATGACGTACAAGCCATTCGAAGTGCCAACCTGGGTTGAGGGCACAGTCTTTTATCAGATCTTCCCAGATCGCTTCTTCAATGGCGACAAGTCCAACGACCCACACAATGTCGCTGCTTGGGATTCAAAGCCGAACTACTCGGCGCACCTCGGTGGTGATGCCGCTGGAGTCAAGAAGAAACTCCACTACCTAAAGGCGATTGGGGTCAACGGCGTATATTTCAACCCGGTCATGATGGCACCGGCTTATCACCGCTACGATCCGGTGGACTTCTATCAAATTGACCACAGCTTCGGAACCAACAAGGAGTTTATTGATCTCACTCATCAGATGGAAGGAGAGGGAATTAGGGTGGTTCTGGACCAAATTTTTGACCACGTGGGAGTGACCTTTGCTCCATTTGCCGACGTTCTTCAGTTCCAGCAAGAGAGCGAATACAAGGATTGGTTCTTCATCAAAAAGTGGCCGGTCAAGGTCGAGCCAAATCCTAACTATGTGGGTTGGTGGGGCACCGAATGGATGCCTAAAGTCAATCTTGCAAACAAGGGTGTTTACAATTATCTAATGGAGTCGGTGGACTTCTGGATGAAGAATGCCAAGCTGAGCGGCTGGAGACTCGATGTTGCCAACGAAGTTCCGGCGTGGTTCTGGCAGGACTTCCGCAAGCGCGTCAAGGGCATTGACAACGACGCATGGATCGTTGGTGAAGTATGGACGGAGGCCGGAGAGTGGCTTGGTGGCGATCAGTGGGATGCCAGTATGAACTATCCATTCCGCAATGTCCTGATGAATTACATCGCAAAGGGAACTACTACCCCTACAGAATTCGTCCAAGGATTACAGCGCGTTCACGGACTCTATGCTGGCCAAGTCAGCCGAAACCAACTCAATTTGATCTCTAGTCACGACACCCCACGCTTCCTCTCCGAAGCCGGAAACGATCGCAAGCTGCAGGCAATGGCCGCAGTGGTGCAATTCTCGTGGCCGGGTGCGCCGAGTATTTACTACGGTGAAGAAATCGGAATGGAAGGGAAGGCCGACCCAGACAACCGCAGGGGCATGCGGTGGGACATGGTTCAGCCAAACAATGAGCTCTTGGATCTTTACACCAAGCTCATTCATGTCCGTACCAAGTCCAAGCTCCTCGCAGAGGGTGAGCCGATCACGCTTCCATGCGATGACAAGCTCAACATTGCCGCTTTCGGCCGCGAGCTCGGAAAAGATTTTTCTGTCACGATTCTCAACCGGAGCGATAAAGCCTTTGCGGGCAAGATTCAGCTCCCTAAATCCCAAGCTGGAAAGGCGTTTACCGACGTGATTTCCGGCAAGACATTCACAGCCGACGCACTTGGGCATTTGCGCGTTGAGCTACAACCAGTTTCGGCGCTTCTTGCGCTGAATGCCAGCAATACTCACCTCAAACTGGTCGCGGACGCCAAGGAAGCGGCCATTAGAGCGACTCAATTGAAGGAGCCTAATCCATGAAACACTCATCAAAGAAGATGGGCTTTACGCTCATCGAACTACTCGTTGTCATCGCGATCATTGCGATCCTGGCAGCCATTCTCTTCCCCGTCTTCGCGCAAGCGCGAATAGCGGCAAAGAAGACCTCAACCGTCTCCGCTATGAAGCAACAAGCAATCGCTGTGACTTTGTACGCGGACGATAACGGAGACATTCTGCCTCCTCGTTTCCAACTGGACTTCCCAGCCGCCGCAGGTCAAAAAGTCTTTACCTGGGAACGACTTTGCCAACCATACGCGAAGAACTTCACAATCTTCAACTCAAGTGAAGACCCACGGCCAAAGTATCAAACTCCTTATGCCGGTTCCTACCGACGAAGTTTTGCTGGGGCAGCAAACATGTTCATCGGCGTGCAAAGTACAACGGGTACAGCTGTATCCAAGTCTAGTCGGTCTCCAAGTAGTGTCGCGCAACCTTCGGACACAGTTCTGATCGGTATGAAGTTCATGAACCACCGAACACTTGCGAACTATTGGGACACGATCGAGTGGACAAATGAATCAATCATGTACAACACTCGAAATGCACAACTCCCAACATCCGACCCACGTTCGGCTTACGGGGAAGTACAAAACGTTTACGGTGGCACGTCTGTTTGGGCATTTGCCGATACTCACGTCAAGGCAATTCGCGCAAACGGGTTTGCAACTGCCTTGCAAACTGGGATGACAAACGCAGTTCCACACGGTACTCGTTTCCCAGGTTATGAAGAGCGTGCCGGATCATGGGTTAACTCAGTTTCGCCAGCTTGGGATAGAGGTATCTCATGTTTGGAAGCTGAGGTAAACCCTGCAAGTCCAAATCGTGATTGCCCACTTCCAGGGGAGTAATACATGAACAAAGAACTAGGTAAGGGCGGAATGATCGGTGCAATTGTATTTGGTCTGATCGTCGTCGCCGCGGTGGTGTACTTTGCCTTCTTCAAGAACTCCGGCTATTCCGCCGAGGAAGCGAAGAGGAACGAGGCGCAGACGAAAGTCAGTGATCAAAACGCATCTCGCGTTGATCCTTCTTTCATCGGCGACCCCAATGCGGGTTCCGCTACCGGAAAGTAACTCCGAAGGTACGGAACAAGTGCGCCCGTTCTCACATTGAGAACGGGCGCGCTTTGTTGGTGAAGTTTCCTTCAAAAGGAAAAACCCCCGGGCGCAATAGTTTGCAACCGCAGCGTCAAGCACATGCACGAACCCGCCCCAAGCATGCAAAAGCAAGACCTCCCCTGCATCCTGCTGTACCTTCAGATTGATTAACCCCTGAAGCCAAGAAGAAGCACCAAATCACCCCGCATCCAGTACAATATCAACCACTAGGAAACCAGGATCAATGAAGAACCGCGTATTTGTTTTTGACACCACCCTCCGCGATGGCGAGCAGTCCCCAGGCGTGCACCTGAACATGGAGCAAAAGCTCGAGATCGGCCATGCTCTCGTCGAGCTTGGCGTGGATATCATCGAAGCCGGATTCCCAATCAGCTCCCCTGGCGACTTTGAAAGCGTCCAAACCCTTGCCAAAGAACTCAAAGGCGTTACAATCTGCGGACTCACCAGAGCACGCGAAAAAGACATCGAAGTCGCCGCCGAAGCCCTCGCTCCAGCCGAAAGCCGACGCATCCACACCGGGCTAGGCGTCAGCCAAAACCACCTGGAACACAAGCTCCGCATGACAAAGGAGCAAGCCCTAGAAACCGGAGTCAAAGCCGTCAAAAAGGCGCGCGAATACACCGACAACATCGAATATTTCATGGAAGATTCGGGCCGGGCCGAGCGCGACTATGTCTACCAAGTCGTCGAAGCCATCATTGCAGCCGGCGCGACAACCATCAATGTCCCCGATACCACCGGATATCTCTTCCCAACCGAATACCGAGACCTTTTCGCCGGGATTATCGCCAATGTCCCCAATAGCGACAAGGCCATTTTCAGCTGTCACTGCCACAACGACCTCGGAATGGCGACCGCAAACACTCTTGGCGGACTCGTCGGCGGCGCGCGGCAGGTCGAAGTCACCATCAATGGCATCGGAGAACGCGCCGGAAACACCGCCCTCGAAGAAGTCGTCACCGCTCTCCACATTCGTAAAGATTTCTTTAACCTAGAAACCGGCATCAAGCTCAACCAACTCCTAGCCATCTCCCGCAAAGTCGCCACCTTAAGCGGAATGATCGTCCAGCGAAACAAAGCCATCGTCGGGGCAAACGCCTATGCCCACAGCTCGGGAATTCACCAAGACGGAGTCCTCAAAGAGCGCTCCACCTATGAAATCATAGACCCAACCTTGGTCGGCGCCGACAAGAGCGAGATTATCTTAACAGCAAGATCAGGCCGCCACGGACTCAAACACCGCCTCATGCAACTAGGATTCGACTTCAACGAAACCCGCTTCGAAGCCCTGTACAACTACTTCCTGGAGATGGCAGACAAGAAGAGCGAGATCGGAGACGACGACCTGCGAGAATTGGTCGCGAAGTAAAAGCAAATGGAATCTTGGCACGATCTCTTCAAGTTAGCCGTTAGTGATGCAAAATTCCTAGCCACCGAGGGACGTTATCGTGCCGCCACGAACCGCGCTTATTACTCAATCTACTATTGCGTCACCGCGAAGTCCGGCAGAAAAGCTCCATTCAACACGCAAGGATGGCTGAACCCCCAGCACGACCAAATTCCTGGGATGGTCGCCCAGATTCCTGGCATTACCGCCGACGAAAAAGTCCAAATTAAGAAATATATTGCCGATTTGTTTCGTCGTAGAATAGACGCGGATTACCATCAACATCCAGGGGTGACCGAAGACGACTTCCGAAAGACCTTGGAAATCTTGGAAAATACTGTTACACTACTCAAGGAAAGCACATGACCGATCAGGAAATTATTGAACAACTCAGAACGCGGCTCAATGTGGAAGGTCGTACTTGGGATTTGCAGTACGAAGTCTCGGATGCATCGCGCCCAGACGGGGAGTGGACGCAGTTCTATGTTTCCCACAACGAAACCCGAAAGAATTCCGCCGCCTCCAGGCAGATCATCGCCAACATCGAGTCAGACATCATCGCAGAAGCCGGGCGAGAGATCATCATCATCCTAACCCAAAGACCAGCCGAAGCCGCTGGGGCATAAAGTCTCGCACTCAGGACTCAAACACCGCCCCATGCAACTAGGATTCGACTTCAACGAAACCCGCTTCGAAGCCCTGTACAACTACTTCCTGGAGATGGCAGACAAGAAGAGCGAGATTGGAGACGATGATCTGCGCGAGTTAGTCGCGAAGTAGAGTAGGCAATACTGGGGAGGCACGGTCTGAGTTCTCTCAGAGAAGGGATATGAAAAGCACGATTATAGGAGCAACCTTAGCGATTTTGTCATCATGGTCGTTCGCGTCTTGGAACGAAACGACCTTTGAGAACTTCAATCCAAAACCGGCTTATGCGTTAAGATCCTGGAAGTCAAAGGGTGATGATCTCATTCGATATGGGAAAAAGATCGAGGCGTCTATCCTGACTAAATCCAGTGATCAAGTAAAGGATTTCGGCAAGGCAGCTTGGAAAACTGCCGAAAGGACACCATCGCTCTATAATTTGTACCGCGCAACTTACATAGATTGCTTTTGGCGTTTTCGTTATGGTTTCAATAACCGTATGGATTACGAGGGTTATGAGAGAATTTTGTTTCTAAACAAGCAAAAGGACTACGACATCGCCGAGTATGATCGGGTTCGCTGTGTTTTGCTCGCAATGTGCAACTCAACTTACTTTAAAAAGATAGATGGTTTATTCGAGGCATTCCCGTCCGACCCTTGGATTAGAAGGGTCTACATTAGTAGGCATTTACCTTTTAACGCACCTCGTCACAGGGACGTACTCACGTTGATCGAAGAAGATTTAAAGAAGAAACCCAATGGTTGGCGCGAACATGCAGCTGCTGGTAATTGGTACTTTTGGGAGTACATGGAAAACAACGATGCTCCAGCCCGTATTGCAAAGCTTGCAATAAAACACGCTGAGATCAGCGTGAAGTACGCACCTAAGGGTTCGGTTTCACCCCTGTATAAAGAAGCCAAGAAGCTCTTGGCAGACGAAATGAGAGAGCGTGGACACCTGTAACTCCTCTTAGTCCTTCGTCCGCTTCGCGGTGGCGGCTGTTCCTCCTTCCAAAGGTGGCACTGATGCTGGAACCGCATCTTAGATAGTGGGCCGCATAACTTAACCGCAGAGCGGGCCGAGCTATGAGGGCGGGAAGTCCCCCCTCGCCCGGCGGGATGCCACCTGTCTCTAGTGAGGATAGTTGGACCTAAGGCGCATGGATTTCGAAATGCGGTCTAGTTGAGCTATCGTACTGCTCCAGACGGCAGCTGCAGAGCGTTGATGAGCTAAGTCTCGGTACAGCACATTTTAGCTAAAAATCCTGGTAATTTTGCGTGCCGAATACTTACGAAGTCTTGTCATACTAGAGCTTGTTATGAAAAAGGTATTGATTTTTGTTTTGATCAGCAGTTTTAGCGCTGCCCATGCTGTAGTTCTCATTGACGACTTCACATCAGGATTTTCATCCTTGGTTGACACAACAACAACTGGCAACGTCACAAGCTTCCAGAGTGGTCTCTCGAATTTTGGCGGCACTAGAGCCCATTTTCTCGGTCAAAGAACCGCCCCTCTCAACGGAGCAAGCTTCTCCGAGGTCAACGGTGGATTTTATGGCAGCAATACCCCGGGAAGTACTTCTTTTACGCGGATTCATTGGGGAGAAGCTGGTATCGCAGGCGATAATGGTGTGTTTGGAGTCGATAACAACTGGGATTTTTCCTCCAATCAAATTTTTCGAGTGTACGTGAGTGCGGCAAGCGCGGGAACCCGATTCCAGATTGATTTGGTAGACATTTCCTACGTCTCCTTCACGGCTACGCAAGCATTGGACGCAATTATCATCAATTCGGCGATCACCACTCCAACGGTTTTAACCTTCGACTTCAGCGATTCGCCAACCTTTGTTCAGCCTGGATTTAACGCTGGCAGGGTTGACAGTATTTGGCTGAGCGTTTCATCCCCTGCATCGGGTAGCTATGCCATCAATCGCGTGGAAGCGGTTCCAGAACCGGCAACGATGTCTGCGCTATTGCTTGGAGCCGGGATGCTCGTCCGCCGCCGACGCACAAACAAGTAAGGAAATTCCTATGCCTCCATCCGGCGAACGGGTGGGGGTTTCCCTCGCCTTCTCCCATGGGCGATAGAGGGGGGGATTTGAGCAGTTCTGGGTTGGATGGTAGCGGCGGGGTCTTTGCCTTGCGGTCCGCAGGGTTTACCCTGAGGTGTACAGTCTCGACCTTGCGCTCCTCTGGGTTCACCCTGAGCTGTAGAGTCTCGACCCTGAGCTCCGCAGGGTTTGCCCTGTGACGCGGAGTCTTGACCCTGCGCTCCGCAGTCATTACTCTGAGCCGCAGAGATTTCAGAATTTTGATCCTAAAAAGGGTTTTTGTGGTACCTACACTCACCCGTAAGGACAAGAT
>JBEIDH010000008.1:0-77832 GCA_040383535.1 Chthonomonas sp. | reverse complement strand
GGTCTTCACAATTGCAAACATGAAACTGATCCTTCGTCTAGCTATCCAATCGGAGCGCGAAAAGACACGCTTTCCCTAGACGGCAATTGGAGATTATGCCACACTTGCCTCACCGTTCGCAAGCCTTTCCGCTATAATTCATGGACCATCCCAAAATTTATCGTGACTTCGGAGGAGGTTCCCCGAAGTCACGCCTCATTTCAATCGCTAGAAGATTGGTCTAGTTTCCAGAACCCGTTCCGGTGCTCGTTCCATTCCCGCGAAGGGCTTCAATCTCAGCATCCGTCAGAGGAACTGAAATCCCGGTACGCTTAAATTCCTTCCTTGGAAGATATCGAGAAATTCTGGAGTCGAGATTTTCAAAGAATTGTTTCCACTCGGGCAAATTCTTTCGATTGGCAACTGCTGCACGATAATTTGCAAGCGCACTCTCGATCTTCTTCGGTTTCTGCAACAAGTCTTGCTCCATCTTGAATCCGAGAACAACTGGATGGCTTGGAAGACGGTCAAAAACGATCTTAACGTAATCCTTTTGGTATTGTTGCTCGAAAGGGACAGAGCTTCGATACTTTGAAATCTGAATCAAATCATTAAAGTCAGTAAGCTCCTGCACGGTTGCATTTTCGACGGACTTTTTGTAGCCTAACGATCTCAATCCTGATTGAGTGCTAGCTCTTGCATAGTACAGGAGTTCAGGATCAGGTTCGATATTGTTTCTTCGACAATGCCACATTACTCTAGCCATTGGAAGTGCACCTCGTCCACATCTGGCCCGTTGTTCATACTCATAGGCATCGAGGCGAACGAACTCGCTGTTTAAAAGTAGTAAGCTGGTGAAGAGACTCTCCGCATCGCCGAATGATGGGTTCTCGCGCATGAGTGCCTCCGCTTCTGAAATGGCTTCGATTTTCTGCCCTTGGTTAAATTTTGCGCGAATTTCTTCCAACCGATGAACAAGCGGATGTGGTGGCGGCACCTGCCCGCGCCCCCAATTTTCTTGAGAGGGTTGCACCCCAGCGGAAGTTGATATGAGCAAAGTCACAACATAGCTTTGAAAAATAAAACTCATCTCTTATATGTACCGTCAAATTTTGGTGAGACCACGCCTCAGAACATCTATAACAATACCATGACTGGTGTACTCTCAAATAAGTTCATAACCTCGGATACAGTCTAAGTTTTCACGGTACAAGATTTCTCGGAATCCCGTTCGGGAACATCTTCCTGATCTGGTCTTCGAGTTCCTCGATCCGGTTCGCGGGGAGTGGGTGGCTGCTCATCCATTCGGGTTGGCGATTGCCCTTGCTGGCTTCTTCCAGCACCTTCATCACGCCCAAAATCCCGCGTGGGTCATAGCCGGCTTGGACGATGTAATCGAGTCCAAAGGTATCTGCCTCGTGCTCGTCCTGGCGACCGTATTTGAGGTTCGCCATTTGCGCCGCCATTTGAGCAATTGCCATCGCTTTCCCATCGCTGGCGGCACCAACTGCCCCAACTAGGCCTTGCATCAGTTCGCCTTTTGCCATGTGTTCTGCTCCATGACGCCCAATCACGTGACCGATCTCATGCCCCAGAACTCCTGCGAGCTGCCCTTCGGTTTCTAGTTTGGAGAGCAGGCCCATGGTGATAAACACTTGCCCACCGGGGAGGGCAAAGGCATTGATGGTTTCGCCATCCCTCAGCAAGTGGAACTCAAACCGATATTCGGAGTTCTTGGCTTTTGTGCGTTGAACTAGCCTACTGCCAACCCGTCGCACGATATCTGCTTCTGGGCCACTGGTGATCGCTCCGCCGAACTGCTGCGCCATCTCCGGCGCTGCTTGAAGACCCATCGCGACTTCCTGTTGCGCGGAGACCTTGACGTACTGCTTCTCGCCGGTCACAGGGTTGACGGATGAACTGCTGATAAAGCTCACGATGGAAAAGATCGCGATTCCGAGCCCCAGGAGCAGGCGCGGTGCACATCCGCCTTGCTTTTGTCTTGGTTCGTAGGTGTCTTCTCTGGAGCGTCGCATGGGGTGATTATGAACGGATCGTCGGGCCAGAAGTGTATGAGAGTGTTGCGGAAACTCTAGTCGTCGTTCCGAACCTCCGAACCAGTCACCCCTTTTCTGCCGCCTGCCGCTTCCATTGACCAAGCAATGCTATGGCTTCAAGTGGAGTCAAAGAGTTTATATCCAGCTCGTCAAGCTCGCGCTTCATCCAGGGATCCTCGGCACCAAAGAGCGTCAGCTGCATCGTTGCTGAAGCAGGGGGCGGGGTGAAGCCTGGCTTTTGGGTTGTTTCGAGCATCGCCAAAACGTCCTGCGCACGGTTCAAAACGGCCTTCGGAACGCCAGCTTTCCGGGCGACATGAATCCCATAGGACTTATCCGTTCCTCCCGGAAGAACCCGATGTGTCCACACAATGTCATCGCCGACTTCTTTGACGCTCACACGGTAACTTGCGACTCCGGTAAGGTCTTGAGCCAACGAATTAAGTTGGTGGTAGTGGGTTGCGAAGAGGGTCTTTGCGGCGATTTTTTGAAGATGCTCAACCATCGCCCAAGCTATGGCAAGGCCGTCGTAGGTCGAGGTGCCACGACCGACTTCGTCCAGAATCACCAAGGACCGATCGGTGGCATGGTTCAAAATGTACGCCGATTCAACCATTTCCACCATGAACGTGGATTGCCCCAGCGCGATCTCGTCTTTCGCACCGATGCGGGCGAAAATGCGATCGCAGATGCCGAGCTTCGCCTTTCGAGCAGGAACAAATGAACCGATCTGCGCCATGAGGACCATGATTGCGTTCTGCCGAAGATAAGTGGATTTCCCGCTCATATTCGGGCCAGTGAGGATCATCATGCGCTCCTCGCCAAGCACGAGGTCGTTGGGGACGAATCCAGGGGTCGAGGCCTCGACGACGGGGTGGCGTCCCTCGGTTACTTCGAGCACATTTGCATCTAGGATTTCTGGCCGTCGGTAGCCCTTTTGAGAAGCTGTTTCAGCTAGAGAACACACGGTATCAATTTCCGCGATCGCACGGGCAGTTTCCAGAAGGTTTTTGCTTTGGGCATTTACGGCGTGGCGAAGTCGCGAAAAGATTTCGGCTTCGAGCGCAATCGCTTTGTCATTCGCGCCTAAGACAGTGGATTCGAATTCTTTGAGTTCAGCGGTGATATATCGCTCGGCATTGGCGGTGGTTTGCTTACGGATGTAGTGGTCTGGAACCGTGTCGCCCTTGAGCTTAGAAATCTCTATGTAGTAACCAAAGACGTTGTTATAACCAACCTTAAGCGTCGAAATTCCCGTGCGATCCCGCTCGGCCTGTTCGAGTTCGGCAATGAACTTCCGGCCATCCCGCGCCATGGATCGGAGCTGGTCGAGTTCTGGATCGAAGCCTTCCTGAATGATTCCGCCGTCGCGAACGACCATCGGCGGATCAACGATCACGCTTGATTCCAGCAAATGGCATAGCTCGCTGTGGGCAAGAAGAATCTCAAGACGCCCAGCCAGGATGCCTTGAGCGACCTTTGCGAGGCTCTGATGGAGACTCGGAAGACTCAAGAGCGTCGCCCGAAGTCCCGCCAGATCTCGTGGCCCCGCCAGCCCGGTTGCACAACGACTTACCAGGCGTTCGATATCGCTCATGCGTCGCATCGCATCGCGAAGATCTGCGCGGTCTAGGTTCATTTTGACCAACAGTTCGACGGCGTCCTGCCTGGCGCGGATCATCTCCGCGTCAAGGAGCGGTTGTTCAATCCACCGCCTCAAGAGCCTTGCTCCCATGCCGGTCACGGTTTGATCTAGAACTCCGAGTAGCGTAAAGCGTTTCGAGCCATCAGCCAGATTTGCGGTCAGCTCCAAAGATCGGCGAGTTGCTGGATCGAGGGACATGAATTGGTCGATCTCATAGAAAGAAGCCGAGTCAATATGCGATAGATCAAGCCCGTTTTTGGAGGCATATTGCAAGGCCATCGCCCCCGCGACGACTCCCAAATCGCGATCTGCCAACCCAAAACCAGCGAGCTGAGACGCCTTGAATTGCTCCAGGACAACCCTCGCCGCCCGGTCAGGATGCAGAGATTCGACCTTGGTCAGAGCGATTTGCATCGTCTGAACCGCAAAGTCTGCGATATGTTCGTCATCTTCCTCGACCAGAAGTTCGCTCGGGCGTATCCGGGCGAGTTCCTGCAAGATCAGTTCAATAACTTTTTCACCGGAGACCTCTGTGATCAAGAATTCTCCGGTCGAGGAATCAAGCGTCGCGATTCCCGCGCGGGATTCACGCGTATAGATCGCGGTCAGGAAGTTGTTCGAAGCTCCAGAAAGCATCGAATCTTCCATCACCGTGCCGGGGGTCATCACCCGGGTAACGGCGCGGCGAACTAAACCCTTTGCGGTTTTTGGATCCTCGACTTGATCACAAAGCGCGACTTTCATCCCGCTTTGGACGATTTTGGCGAGATACTTTTCGACGCTATGGTACGGAACGCCCGCCATCGCAATCCTGCCGTTCTCTCCGTCCTCCCGTCCGGTCAGGGTAATCCCTAAGACTGCGGCCGCTGTCTCGGCGTCTTCGCCATAGAATTCGTAAAAGTCACCCACGCGCATCGCCATGATCACGCCCGGATGGGCGTCTTTGGCTTGAAAATATTGCTGGAGCATGGGTGTGCGGGGCTTCATGCAGGTTGTATGATTATGATGCAAGTTTTGATTAACTTAGGACACTCCGACCAGATGCGAGCGTCATAAACATTACTCGTCGTCAAATCGCCCATTATGCATCCGTTCACCCGATTCACCAGAAGAGTTGCCGGAGGTAGTGCCTTGTTGCTCTACATGCCGCCAATCTTGCTCACTGGATGGGCGTTGATCTATATGGCGGAAATTTTTGAGTTCGCCACGGCTCCTGGGATCGCGGTGAATTTTGAGTACGAGACTGAAAAAGGCAAGGTCACTGTTTCGACTCAATCCTACTCCTTTGACCCCCGCTCGAAGACTCTAAGGGCTAAAAGGATCAAGGTCACGGCACCTGATGGCAGACCCGCACTCTTGGCTAAAGAGCTGAGAATTGTCTGGGACGAGCGAAATACCATGACGCTTACGGCAAGGGGCGCAGATGTGTTCGTGGATCGTCTGCCAAATGGTGACATGAGCTTTTTCGCACTCATGCCCAAGCCGACCGAAAGTGAAGGCCCAGAGCAATCTCTAGACATTTATGTCGGAAGTAGCCGGATGATCTATCGCGATTTGACCGGTGCTTCACAACTCAAACTCAATGCTTTCACAAACAGCCTCCGAATAACCGGGGCCGGGACATCATGGCTGGTCAATGGGACACTGAACGTCGCGGATGTTGGAAGTATCCCAATTCAGCTGGTCTCTGGTGCAGATAATGCAACGCAGACAACCCTCACCTTGCGAGACACCAAGCTGATCCCAATCATCAACCATCTGGTGCGGTGGGTGCCGGATGCGGGCGAGCTTCCAATCCGTGCTAAGAGCTTAGTTGGTTCTGGCGTGCTCGTGATTGATGCTTCGCCAAAGAAGGCGTTAAAAGTCCATGGATCGCTAAAGGGAGCCGCGAAGTCTTTGGCAATGACCGGATTGCGTGACGCGGATGCGCTTTACGACCTAATATTTTCCGGGGAACGTGGTGACGGCAAGATCGTTGCGAAAGCACCGGGCATAAGCGCGGACGGCAAGATCGCGATGTCTTGGCCGGAGGAGTTTCGCCTGATCGCAGCGGTCACGGCGAACGTCCCGAGTACGAAAGCACTACCCCGTGAGTGGGTAAAGGACATCCCGAAAGACCTGGATTTAAGGCAAGCCGTCTGGACCGGATTGGTTGGATTTTCGGGCAATACCTGGGCGGCTGAAGGCAAGATAAAGGCAAATCTGAGCTGGGCGAAAGAACGATTTGGGATGACGGAGGCAACTTTCATCGCAGATGATCGTCAACTGGTCATTCAGCCGGATCGGCTTACTTGGAATGGAACTCGGTTAAATGGCGCGGCGAAAATTGATCTGAAAAGCAATGCCATCACTGCGTTTGTGCAAAGTCCAACGGGGAATTTAACCCCCCTTCTGCGAAAGTTTGGCGTCGCTGCGACTGCAAACGGGAGGTTTGTTGCGCAGATCACTGGGAAAACGAGCCAGCCCAAGGTGCTTCTCGGGGCCGAAGGTACGGGAATCTACCGACTCGAATCTGGCAAGAACTTTGCCGGAAAATTTGAGTTCGTTGGTTCTGGAGACACGCGATCCTTAGAGATCGGACGAGCCTTGATCAAGGGCAAGGATGGGACACTTGTCGCATCGGGTGATATCGCTTTTGCGAAGAGCACCCTGAACCTTGAGGTCGTAGGTGCAGGCCTTTCGCCGAAACTCTTCGCGGAGGATTTGACCGGAAGTGCTTATGTGAAGGGGACACTAAAGGGAACAGCGAGCAACCCAGTTTTTGACTCTGCTGTTGATCTCTACGGAACCCAAGTGGGTGAGGCAATCATTCCCCTCGTCACCTTGGAGGCGAAGGGCAATCTCGCTAAAGTTGAACTTAAAGATATCGCCGGAAACACTGGATTCAGTCAGCTTGCCGGAAATGTTTCTTTGAATTTGAAAAACCGGACGCTTTCAGGAACGTTCAACGCTCCCCAAATTCAGCTCGCAGACTTTGCCGACACCGGGGCAGCGGGTCGGCTCAAGTTCGAAAACGGTCTGATCAGCGGTACCTTCGATCAACCCGTGATAAGCGCTTCTTTCACTGGAGGCCCCCTTGCGGTGCAAGGACTGACCTTGGACGAAGTTTCCGGCAAAATTAGGTCGAAGGGTGATCTGGTTGCGCTTGATGCCGGGCGCGCGCTGGTAAAGCACGCCGGAGAATCGGGGCAAGTCAACTTAAACGGTTCTTTTGCCCTGAACTCCGGAAGTGGAAATCTGTTTGCAGACTGGACTGATCTTCCAATTTCGCCGGTTTCGCAGTTCGACGCGCGTTATGCCTTGTCCGGCCAAGGTACTGGTACAGCAAAACTGACTTTCTCGAACCGAAAGCTACTCGATGGGGCAATTGAGTCAAGCTTCAATAATCTGGTCTTGAATAGCCAATCCATTGGAACGGGATCGCTCTCGTTCACGGGAAAGAATGGTAATTGGAAGGGCAGTGGTGGCATTGGAACGATTGACAATTACGTCAGTATTGAGCAGTTGAACATCGGTAAGGATGGGTCAGCAGATGGGGTCCTATCGGCACTCAATTTGAGAAGTGAAACCCTCGAAAGGATCGCCACGCCGCTACTCAAGGACAACGATCCTGAGATGCTGAACTCGCTTCGTAAGCTGAGCACTAGCCTGAGCACCAATCTCGCCTTCAACTACGATGGAAAGGATCTCAATTTTTCTCGGTTCGATACGGAGTTTGACGAAATTCGGTACTCCGGGCGTGAGGCTGGCAAGATCGTCACGAAGTTGACGAAGAATCAGGGAACCTGGAACGTGAGCGATCTGCGTTGGGAGCTTGATAGCCAGAGCTTGGTTGGCAAGGGTATTTACAAGGATTCCGGGGACATCAATGCGAGTTTTGCACTCAACAAATTTGACCTCACTCTTTTGAACGTCTTTGATTCGAAGCTCCCGTTGTTGCCCGGGTCGCTCGATGCAAACATTGAACTTGGCAGCACCCTAGATAATCCGTCAGTTGATGGATCTGCACGAATTGTGGCGGATGGGACTGACGCCGATCGACCGACGTTGGACATCTTCCAGATGAGCCTGCGCGATAAGCAAATAAGTGCGTTTGGCCAGTTCCGTGCGAGTGGATTCACGGGTACTACGACACTTAGCGGACCTTCCTCTGCGCTTGTGGCGGCGAAAGGCGAGCGCCCAGCTACCGACAAACTTACCCTGAATGCCACCTTATCTCCGCGAAATATCCGCGAGTTTTCTGACCTTATTGAAAATGTAGATTTGGACCGGAGCTTTGGCACAATCGGGGGGTCTTTGGTCGCGAGCGGAAATATTGACCTTTACACGTTCGGCGGCGAAATACGTCTAATGCCCGAATTGACCAAGCCTGATCAGATCGTTTTTAAGAACACGAACACGTATCTCAAGAGCCCTCGGCTGGGGGTGAGATTTGAGGGCGAAGACATTGTGGTTGAAGGCAGTGCAGACTCGTCCGAAGGTGGATCGGCAGCATTCTTCGCGAGGACACCCTTCCGAATTCCAGAGCGAAATGAACTCAAAACAACATTGAAGTCTTTCCCACTGACCGGACAATTTGCGCTCGGAAACTTCAAAGTCGCGGAAGGAGACTTGAAAAAAGGCAACCGGATTGAGGGTGCTTTGAGGACCCTCTCTGGCAATAACTTGCCTTATCTCGCGATCGGGGGAACCCTCTACGAACCCGAGATTGTTGGAACGGTTTACTCTCAAGGTCTTAATTTTGATTTGCCGACCTTTGGACCTGCCGCTGCCGGTCCGGAGCCTCCGATCAATCCGAAGTTCAACATTCAAGCTTATTCGACCGACGCGGTTAAGGTTCGAACCACTAATGCGAATCTAGTTGCAAACGCGAGCGGATCTTTGAACGGGTCGTTGCTTAGGCCAGAGGTCTCGGGAGCCCTCATCATTAAAGACGGATTCCTAAGGTTGCCGAACGCTCGGATCAATCTGGAAGAGGGCGGAACTGTGAACTTAACTTACAAAGGTCGTGGGGAATTGGATGCGATATTGGAGGCTCCGGTAAACCTGATTGGACGCACAAGTCTCTCTGCTAAACGAGGAGTTTCCAGCTATGAGCGATACGAAATTACGATGTTCGTGCGCGGAGACATGATTAAGGAGGGTGGTCTCATCATTGATGCGCAAAGCGATCCTCCGGACTTGACTTCCAATGAAATCATGGCAATTATTGGTCAGCGAGACTTGATCGAGTCATTTGCTGGCTATGGAACGACCGGGAATAATCAGCAACTCCGCAACGCAGTGCTCGGACTCGTGGTTCCCAGCTTCAGTGACTGGCTAACGAATCCCTTGGCCCAAACATTTAGCCTTGACTACCTTGCGCTTGACTACAATGGCATCGAGGGCACTACGATCTTTGGAGCAAAATCGCTGAATCGATATTTGACCCTCCAGGGTCGTCGCGGGATAGGTCCAGCGACTCCTTTTTCAAAATCTATTTTCGAGCTTAAGTTGATTTACAGAATTCCATCGCGCAACATCAATCTCAGCCGCGCTAGGTTCAGTTTAGGAACTGATCAAGATCGCCCTTGGAGAATTACTGTGGAATACTCGTTCAAACTTTAGCAACACAGACTGGCCTGAACCGTCTAAACTTGCATTAGGGAGACTCGAACTTGACCAAAGGATTTGGCGTACCAATCGCAATACTCGCTTTAGCTTGCATCGTCCAAGCACAAACTACTCAGGTGATTAAGGAAATCACGATACGTGGCAATAGTCAGGTCACAACCGATTTCATTCGCGCAAATCTGCGTTCAAAGGTGGGGCAGGCACTCGTGCAGGCCGACCTCTTTAGTGATGAAAATGCCTTGCGGAATCTGGGCGTCTTTAAGGACGTTCGCATTTCGTTCCGAAACATCAGCGACGCCGAAGTTGAGGTGATTGTTGACATCGTGGAAAACGGGCTTGTCAAAGAGATCAGCGTTGAAGGGAACGGAGCGGTGAAAACCGACGAAATTCTCAAGTTGGTGACCCAAGAATCCGGCAAGATTCTGAACTTGATTCAAGTTCAGACATCATTGACCGCGATTCGCTCAATGTATTTCGACAGGGGATTTGCTGCCCAGGTAGCAATGGGTCTTGACCCAATGAACGAAGAAATCCTCGTTGTTCGCGTGATCGAAGCAAAGGTCGCCGATGTCACCGTCACTGGGGTGAAGAACACCAAGCGGCGCGTCATTGACCGCTTGATCAAAACCAAGCCAGGCGATTACTACAATGAATTCAAGGTCGCCGATGACTATCAGCGACTTCTTTCCACGCGATGGTTCTCTGAAGTCCGACCGGCTCGACGTTTTGCCGATGATGATCCAGCAAAGGCACTGATCACCTTCGACGTCAAGGAAACGCGCACAGCACAATTTGATGTGGGAGCCTCACTTGACCCTCGAAGCCGTCTTGCCGGTACCTTCAAGGTAAGCGATTCCAACTTCCGAGGTTCTGGACAATCCATTTCTGCGAGCTACTTGCAAGATACATTTGGCTCGGGAGCAAGCGTCTCGTTTGACTTCGTTGATCCATTCTTCGATTCCAGGGACACTACGATGGCGGTTTCCATCTACAGCCGGGTGAACAGTTATTTCTCGGGACTAGGAAGTGGTAGCTCCCTATCGGATGATGACCGCTACGACGAACGTCGGAATGGTGGTGCATTGGACTTTTCGCGTCCGACCAAAGGTTTTGATGTCGGAGTAGGTTTCAGCTTTGATACTGTTAAGGCGATCAACTTTGGCTCGACGACTTCAGACTTCATTCGCCAGGACGGGACCATCATGCGGGCAAAAATGCAAGTTGCACGTGATCGTAGGAACGTTCCACTTGATGCCAGCGAAGGCGATTATCTCCGTTTCAGCATTGAGCCTGGATTCTCGAACATCGACAAGATCGGCGGAAATGTCGCGTCAGTGACGAATATTCTGGGGAACAAGTCGTTCGTCCGTGCAACTGGGGAGTACAAGACGTTTTCCAGTAAGCGTCCGACCAATCGAGAGAAGATTTTCGACGCTCGCAAAGTCCTCGCCGCCCGCGTCAGGGTCGGTACCATCACCGGAACTGTGCCTTTTTATGAGCAACTCTTTATGGGTGGATCGGACTCGCTCCGTGGGTACGCAGACCAACGCTTCTGGGGCAAAACAGCTTTGCTTGCGAGCGTTGAGTATCGGTATCCAATTCAGAACACTTTTAGTGTCATTGGTTTTGCTGACTACGGCGGGGCGTGGGGTGGGTACTCCACGATCAACGACTTTGAGCAGTCCGATAAGTTCAAGATGAACTTAGGCTATGGGCTGGGTGTTGGCTTCCGAACTCCACTTGGACCTATTCGCATTGACTTTGGCTTCCGTCCTGGCGGCGGATCTCGTACGCACTTTGCCATCGGAGGCAGCTTCTAAATCAGGCACTTTCCAGTTCCTCTCACTTGAAAAAATCACATGAACACACAAAACCTTAAATCGTATTCAGGCTGGATCGTCGCGGCCGGACTTTCCGTATTCCTTTTCGCATCCGGATTCCAAGCCGGTGGAGAAAAGACCGCCGTCGTTGACCTCGCGAAGGTAGCAAGCGAAAGCAAGCTCGGACGGCAAAACATTGCAAAGATGCAAACCGCCGAGACGGTGAGAATTGGGCTGATTGACTTTTTGAGCAACAATCCAGTCGCTACGATCGAACAAGCGACCCAACTACGCACTCTCTCATTGAAGGATCCTCAAACGGAAGCCGACAAGACTCAACTTGATAAGATCAAAAAGGACATCACGGATTCTGCGAAGCGCCGTAGCGACTTGATGACCAAAACGAATCTCACTGAAGCCGAGCAACGCATGATCAGCGAATTTCGGCAACGAGCGGGGGCACTTGAAGAGCTTTTGAACGGATGGTTGAATGAGTTCCGAGGGGAACTTGGTAACCTTCAAATGGACCTCAATAAGAAGACGATTGATAAGGCACGGACATCGCTTGCGATCGTCGCGAAGGCTCAGGGCGTTACGGTTGTCTTGGATATTGAGAGCGCTCCATACGGAGCCAATGACCTTACTGCCGCGACGATCGTTCAAGCAGATAAGTAATCTCTAATGAGAATCACTTTTGGGGCCTTTGTCTGTGTTGCATTCCTAGCCGGATGTGCGCAGCCGGAGTCCCCAAAAGTGTTTGTGGACCTCGATCAGCTTGTCACACAGATTCAGGCGGCCAGGCCCGAGCAAATTCAATCCCCGAGCGGAAAGATTTCAGCTTCATCATCCATTTCAGGTGTTGCATCGGAGACCCTATTTCTCGGTCTCAGTGAAGCAGAACTTTCGAACGTTCAGTCCAAAGCCGCGAAGTCGCAAGATGCTGCGATTCAAAGAATTTTTGACCAGCGCCTTGCCGTTTTGGATGGTCAGGTTGAATCCGACGTTTCTCGACTTCGCCGGGAATTGGGAGGCACCCATAGAGCGATCTTGGATCAAGCGTTTTTGGAGCTCCGAGGCCCGTTTGAACGGATTGCTCAGAGAGTGGGCGATCTTTCGCTGGAACTTACTTCTCTGATTGCTTTCCCAGACGATGGGCAGGATGCGACAGGATTTAATGAGGTTCAGCGAAAGCAACGTCAAGATCGGGCGGAAGAGATTCGAAGTGAGCTCAAGAGGCTTGATCGAGAGTATCAAGACGAGCGCGATGCGATCTTGGGGAGAGCAACGGAACTCATCGCCGAAGACCTGCGTGCGATTGCGCGAAAATCGGAGCTCAACCGAAAAGAGCAAATCACCGTGCTGTTGAATAATTTAGAGAATCTGAGAAGCCAGGCGAAGGCGCAGGCTTCTCTCAACCCGCGGGTCAAAAGAGTTTACGCTCTGCCCGGAGAATCTGCGAAGTCGCTCATCGTGACTGGTGAAGTTGCAAAGACCACCGCCCCCGTGCCGGGTGAGGCGTACCGTTCACCTCGCTGGATCGCCAGAGAAAAAGCCAAAATCTTTGCATCACTTCGCGGCTACACTCTGGTGAATAAAAGCGCAGCGGAACACGATGCGACGAAGGAATGCATTGCATGGCTAAAAGAGTATTGGGCTGGAAGCTCGGCGAAATCGCCAAAATCATCGAAGGGACCTTAGACGGGCCAGCGGAAATGGTCATTGATCAGCTCGATCAAGCCCATGCTAACAACCCCGGGGCTCTTGCGTTTTGCGAAAGCCCGGCATTCTTGGCAAAAGCGATGGAGTCAACAATTGGAGCCCTGCTCGTGACCCCAAGTGCCGACGTAAAGGGGCGACCGTGCATCCGCGTGGAGAAACCCCGTCTAGCGTTTTTCAAGCTACTGCATATGGCAAAAAGAAAGCAGGAGGTTACCGTGGGAATCCATTTGACCGCTGATATTCACCCTTCCGCTCGGGTTTCAGAGACAGCATCAGTTGGCGCATATTCGGTGATTGAGGCTGACTGCGTGATTGCTGATCACGCGGTGGTTGGACCCAACTGCTTTGTAGGCCCAGGATGTGAGCTCTCAGAAAATGTCCGGCTCTACCCAGACGTAACTCTTGTTCAGGACGTGGTGATTGGCGCGAGGTCGGTGGTTTTTTCTGGATGCGTGATCGGAGCCGATGGATTTGGATTTGTCTGGGACGGAAGTCGACATGTGAAGGTGCCACAGGTCGGTGGAGTACGCATCGGGATGGACTGCGAAATAGGAGCCAATGCCTGTATTGACAGGGCGATGGTCGGTGATACGATTCTTGGCGATGGTTGCAAACTGGATAACTTTGTTCATATTGCGCATAACAATGAACTTGGGAATCATGTCGTGATCGCAGCCCAAACTGGGTTCTCCGGAACCGTGACTGTTAAAGATCGGGTGACAATTGGTGGTCAGTCTGGGGCGAAGGAAGGCACTGTCATCGGCCCAGACATTCAACTGGGAGGTAGGACTGGAGTCATGCGGGACTTGACAGAACCAGGTGCGTACTTTGGTGTTCCGGCAGTACCGGTGAAAGAGCACCTCAGGATCATGCTCTTGCAACAAAAGCTCCCCGAAATGATGAAGCGAATCAAAGCCCTGGAAGAAGCTCTCGCAAAAGCTGAGGCGCAGCTTTGATTACCTTTAATCGGCAAACTTTGGCCTCAAGTTTCACCATCACGGGATTGGGTCTTCATGGCGGGCAACCTGTTGCCGTGACCGTCAAGCCGGGCGATTCCGGAATCGCATTTTGGTCCGGTACAGATCGTGTCCTTGCGTTGCCAGAAAATGTGACCGATACTCGCCGATGTACTCAGCTTGGACCTGTTTCAACGATTGAGCATCTCATGAGTGCCTTAGCCGGTCTCCGCATTACGGACGCCGAAATTGAGGTGACTGGTGGGGAGTTGCCCGCGTGCGGAGGCTGCTCCGTGGAATTTGTTGAGGCGATTATGTCTGTCGGTCGTGCGATTGTTGGTGAGAAGTCGTTCGAGCCTCCGTTCGCCCGAGTCTTTGAAAAGACCGAGAATCACAGTATCGCGATCGGTCGCGGGGCGGGGATTTGGAGATACGAATTCCGAACTGGAACCAGGTGGCCCGGCACTCAGGAATTCGAAATTAAACTCACGGAAGGGAATTACGTTTGCGAAGTCTCCCCAGCACGGACGATCGCTTTCGAAGAAGAACTGCCAATGATCCAGCAACTCGGGCTCGGAAAGGGTTTGGACGAAACATCTGCCCTAGTTCTGGCGAAGCATGGATACCTTAATGGAGCTAAGTTTCCCGATGAACCTGCCCGTCACAAACTTCTGGACCTGATCGGAGACCTCTACCTTTCCGGGGTTCCGGTGGAGTTCCTAAGTGTGATAGGGGATCGGAGCGGTCATGCCTCAAACGTCTTGGCGGCGAAGAAACTTCGGGACGCTTGCGTGTTCCTATAAAATTTCCGAGTAGTCTCAGGATCATCCGAGACTAGATGATCAGGCGAATCGGAACCACCCAGCCCGATTGCCAGGTACGATGAAAAGAAGCGATGCCCCCATTCATCGAATTTAAAGACGTGAGCGTGAACTACGGCAAGTATGTGAAGGCTCTTCGAAAGGTCTCCTTTAAGGTTGAAAAGGGGGAATTTGTTTTTCTAGTTGGCCGGACTGGATCAGGCAAGAGTACGCTTCTAAAGCTCCTCAGTCGGCAATCGCTCGGTACCGAAGGAACAACCCGATTTGATGGGGTTGACGTGAGCACCATCCAGGATCGGGACATCCCAACTTTCAGAAGGAGATTCGGCATTGTTCCGCAAGACTTTGGTCTATTGCCGCGGAAGAAAGCATTTGAGAACATCGGGTACGCAATGCGGGCGGTTGGGCGAACACAGCGCGAAGTCCGAAAGCTCGTCCCTGGAATCCTTGAGCGGGTCAATCTTGCACACCGAGTGGATGCGTATCCAGAAGAACTCAGCGGCGGCGAACAACAACGACTCGCCATCGCAAGGGCCCTCATCAACGATCCTGAGGTAATCCTCGCTGACGAGCCAACCGGGAACCTTGACCCTGAGCATAGTGTCGAGATCATGGAGGTCCTCATGGACCTGAACAGGAAGGGTGTGACAATCCTCATCGCCACCCACGATTTTCCAATTATCGAAAAGTATCCGGGAAGGATCATCAAGCTAGACAAGGGACTCTTGATGAGTGATGAGGTGAAAACTTGTTAGATCGCTTTGAATTCCTTCTGAGTGAGGCGTTCACTGCCCTCAAGCGGAACGGTTGGATGACCTTCGCCGCAATCACGACTTCGGCGATGGCACTCTATTTGACGGGCGGGGTTGCGTTTGCTTACCGAGGCGTCAACGCATACATGAACACGCTTCCCAGCCGGTTCGAAATGCGAATCTTTCTGAAAGATGAAGTCAAACCGGAAGTCGCCAAGAAATTGACCACAAAATTTAAAGCAATTTCCGGGGTCGACCGTGCCGACTACATGTCGAAGGAGGAAGCGTGGACACTCTTTAAAAAGCAGAATCCAGACTATCCGACTGCCGGAATCAAGAATCCACTTCCGGAAGCGTACACGGTCACGCTTAAGGAAATTGACAAAGCTGACTCTATCGCCGCTTCGATCCAAAAGATGCCCGAGGTCGAAAAAGATGGCGTCAAGTACATGAGGAAGGAGCGAGATATGCTCAGTCAGGCACTTGGGCTCCTGCGCCTCGTGGGGCTGTCGCTGGGTGCCCTGATGGTGATTACGGGTGGGGTTCTGATTTACAACGCGATTCGAATGACTTTCGTGACTCGCCGAAAGGAATTCCGGATCATGGAAATGGTCGGCGCGGCGCGAGAAACTGTTGTCATCCCCCTCATGATTGAGGGCATTATTCAGGGCGTGACGGGCGGCATTATTGCATCGGCTTTCGTGCTGTTCTCACATCAATACTTGAGGGTTCAACTCCAGGCATTTTCAGGAATTATTCAGCTAGGTGATCTTCCGGCTGGAATGGTTTTTGGGTGGCTTTGCTTTGCCGGTGCGCTGTATGGTTTAATCTGCTCAGTCATCGCCATTCGAGGCCCCTGGAGGACGGAATGAAAAAGTTTGTTACCCTATTTCTTTGCATGACTTTGGTGCTCCCAAGCGTCCATGTGCCAGCCCAAACAAAAGCCCCTGCCAAGGTTAAAGAACTCAAATCGGACTTAAAGGAGCTCAATTCGGAGAAGAAGGAAGTCGCATCCGAACTCCGCAAAACAAAGCGCGACGCCTCTTACGTTCTTGACGATATTCAAAAAGTTGACGGCAAGATGGAAATCGTCGAAAGCAAGCTAGGCGACTCCACGGAAAAGCTCGGTGACTTAAACCGCGAAGCCAAGAAAGTCGAGAAAAATCTCAGAGAGGCTAAGGAGACGATGAACGAGCAGACAGAGATCGTTCGAGTTCGGATGAAGCGGCTCTACATGCAGTCTGAGGGCTCCGCGCTTGGAGCGATGCTTGCCAGCGACTCACTCGGCGATATGGCCGCTCGGAGAGAAATTTTCGACCGGATTGCCGATAAGGACAAAGAAACTTTCGATCGCTACAAAAAAGAGGTCACTAAGTACGAAGTCGAAAAAACAAAGAAAGAGAGCCTGATCGCTGAGACAAAGGAGGTGATTGCGAGCCAGAAGGAATGGATGCAGGAACTTGCCGAGCACCGCAAGATAAAGCGAGGATTTCTGACCGAGCTTCGTCAAGCACAATCTAAACTGCAAGATGAGTTTGACGAGTTGGATAAAGAAAGCCGTCAAATTGAAGCCAAACTCGCCGCTTTTGAGAACGCTAACCGGGGAATGCCTGCATTTAATGGGCAGTTCCGAAGACCGGTTTCAGGACGAATAACAAGTGGTTACGGGTACCGGAACCACCCGATCCTCAAGCGCCGCAAACTTCACGCCGGAATTGACTTTGGCGCTCCAACCGGAACCCCCGTTTACGCGAGCTCAAGTGGCGTCGTCGTGAGCGCGGGGTATCAACGCGGTTACGGCAACACTATTGTGATTAGTCACGGTAGCGGATTGAGTACTTTGTACGGCCACCTCAGTCGGATTCGGGTGAGTAGCGGGCAGAAAGTTGGATCGGGCGATCTGATCGGAAACGTCGGTTCGACAGGGATGAGTACGGGACCACACCTCCACTTTGAGATTCGAGTGAATGGCCGTCCGGTAAATCCAGCAGGTCGCCTCTAAGCCTCCCCGGGGGTATCCTCTAGGTTCTATGCCAACTCCCATGACGATGACCAAAGATGGTCTGCAGGTTCCAAACGACCCCATTATTCCGTTTATCGAAGGCGACGGAACTGGTCCCGACATTTGGAGAGCGAGCGTCCGAGTTTTTGATGCCGCCGTTGCTCAGGTGTTTGGCGATACAAAGAAGGTCTCTTGGCACGAAGTCCTTGCCGGGCAGAAGGCATTCGACCAAACCGGTAGCTGGCTCCCGCAAGAAACCTTAGACGCCTTCACCAAGTACATGGTCGGGATTAAAGGCCCCCTCACGACCCCCGTCGGTGGCGGAATCACCTCCCTGAATGTTGCCCTAAGGCAAATTCTAGATTTGTATGTTTGCTTGCGCCCGGTGCAGTATTTCACCGGAGTTCCATCGCCAGTCAAGAAGCCCGAGGCGGTAGACATGGTGATCTTCCGAGAAAACACAGAAGATATTTATGCTGGAATTGAGTTCGCAGCGGGATCTGAAGCCGCCGCACAATTCCTCGCGATGTTCAAGGACGCCTATCCAAAGCCGTACGAAAAGATTCGCTTTGGCACGCAAGAAAAGATTGACGGCTGGCATGCCGCGGTTGGGCACGGAACCGATACAGACATTCAAGTCGGAGTCGGGATCAAGCCGGTCAGTAAGCAGGGAAGCCAGCGCCTGATCTATTCTGCCATCCAATACGCCATCGCCAACAATCGCAAGAGCGTCACCCTCGTCCACAAGGGCAACATCATGAAGTTCACCGAGGGAGCTTTCCGAGACTGGGGATATGCCTTGGCGAAGGACGTTTTTGGTGCCGTCGAGATTGATGGTGGGCCTTGGTGCAAAATTCCGGATGGCATGCCAGGCGCAGGAATCGTGATCAAGGATGCCATCGCGGACATTACTCTTCAACAGGTTTTGACCCGCCCCGAAGACTTTGATGTGATCGCCACTCTGAACCTAAATGGTGACTATCTCAGCGATGCTCTAGCTGCCCAAGTCGGCGGGATCGGGATTGCCCCGGGCGCGAACATTAACTACGTCACCGGCCACGCGATCTTTGAGGCAACCCACGGAACCGCGCCAAAGTATGCCAATCAAGACAAGGTCAACCCGAGCTCGGTGATTCTGAGCGGAGAGATGATGTTCCGCTACATGGGCTGGACGGAAGTTGCTGACCTGATCCTGAAGGGAGTGGAAGGGGCGATTGCCTCGAAGAAGGTCACCTACGATTTTGCAAGGTTAATGGAAGGCGCGACGGAGCTCAAGTGCAGCGAATTCGCGGACGAAATCATCCGCGCGATGTCGGCATAAGAGATTTAGGTTTCTAGTTAGAAATCCTGCGTCATTTAAATCTCCAAAAAGTCCCTCTCTTTCGCCCTCTTGCTTAGTCCTGATGACTGTTCGCGAGGCGAAGGAGAGGGAATTAGGGTGAGGTCGAGTGAAATCTCGTTCTCCAACTGAGTGGCTTTACCGCCCCCTAAATCCCTCTCCTTGACCACAGAATTCCGAGATCATTCCAGAACGTGCGGGTCAAAGAGGGGGACTTTCATGCCTCCACCTTGGAAAGGCGGAGGCATGAAATGTTATTGATCCCCGGGGTTAGCACCCCGGCCACCCGTCCCGGGTGAGAAGCAGTATTACCGGATTAGGAGCAAGCGAGCGGGGATTACGTCTCAGCCAAGCCCAGCCGTGGTGGTCTACGCCAACGGAGCCGGCCCAGGATTGCAAATCGCAGCATAATTTTTGGCTGGTAGGCTTGTAGTTTAGTTGATACAAGTCACGGTATTGTGGATCCACCTCGTCGGGGTGGATCCATAATTTCTTATTAACTTGATAGAATTTATATGGGCTGGAACACGATTCCTGACAATTTGCCCTCGGCGTCGGTCGAGCCGATGAGCCGGAGTTCGGTGTTTTCAAAGATCATGAGATACTCGGAAACGACGATCGATTTCTCTTTTTGGCGGCGAATCAAGACCATCTCTTTGAGGGCGCCATTGTCTTTTAGGGCTGCGGCAGCATCCTTGACCATCTGAGGTGTCAATGACTTCTTTAAGTCCTCAGTCCAGGATGCTTCGTCTCGATTTCCAGCCAGAAGGTTTACGACTTGGGTGCGCAAAAATTCTGTCAATTTTGGATCGCGGTCCCGAATTCCGCTCGCCGGGCCCAGCAATTGACGGACTTCGGGGCTTGCGGCCTTTGCCATTTTTCGGCCGATATCTTCCAAGGATTGCCCAGCCATCGTGTTGCGAAGAATGAACACGCTGACTTTTGGACCCAGCCACCTCAGAATAAAGGCATTGAAGCCCGGCATGGCACCGCTATGAGAGACGATCTTTGTGCCGCATAGCTCGCTGATCGTCCATCCCGCACCATAAGCAAATGATCCCCCCTTTTCCCCTCGAAACTGGACCGGGCGAAACGCATACTCTTTATCGCGTTCGGTGAGGATCGTCGTCCCGTGGAGCGCGGCATCCCATCTTGCCATATCATCAATCGTGGAGAGAAGATAGCCCGCGCCACGGACAATGCTCGGCTCGAATCTGATCGCGGGATTCGCGTCTGGCTTGCTTGGCGGATAGCCGAGAGCCTCTCGGTCTTGGATTTTTGTGAAGTCGTAGGGCCCGGAATCCACCATTCCGGCGGGTTCAAAGACGTTCTTTTTGAGGTAACCAGCCAGCGATTGCTTTGAGACTCTTTCGACAATTTCGTCGAGCAAGTAGTAGCCGGTGTTTGTGTACGACCAGTTCGTGCCTGGCGTGAAAGTAAACTTTGTTGGAGCGAGTTTTTCAACGACCTCGGCGAAGCTCATCGGCTTTCGGGTCAGGCTGATCACCGGGGTGTCCGTCATATTGAATAGCCCTGATGTGTGATGGATGAGGTCCGTGACTAGAACTTTATCCCAAGCCGCTGGGACCTCGGGGAGGTACGTTTTGATTGGGGCGTTGAGGTTGATTTTGCCTTGTCGCGCTAACTGCAATGCGGCGGTCGCGGTGAATTGCTTTGTCACCGAGCCGATCATGAATTTTGTCTTCCGCGTGACTGGTGCTTTTGTTTTGAGGTTCGCGTAACCCTGACCACGGAAGTAGATGAGCCTGCCGTTTTTCGCAACGCCAAGAGCTAGCCCTGGGGCTGCTTCCTTCGCAAAAATTTCCTCCGCCACGGCATCCACCTTCAGCCGTTCTTGTCGGCTGAGTTGGGCGTTGCTTACCGACGGCATTGCGAAAAGTAGCGCAAGTGAAATCGAATACATCTTCATGATGACGGTTACGAGATTACCCCTACGGAAAGATGCGAGGGTCACAGGAACTTTGAACCCTTCCTTGGACTTTCTGCCTCTACTCACTTAGACGATACACGGTCAAGAGGTACAACAAATCAAATGGTAACAGTACATTGGAATGGAAATATGGTGTTCACTGGCGTCACTCCAACGGGCAATAAGCTCGTGATGGATGCTTATCCGGAAGAGGGGGAAGTGAATGCTGGGCCGACTCCTTTGGAGGCATTTTTGGCGGCTGGTGCGGCATGCTCGGCGATGGATGTGGTTTCTATTCTCGAGAAGAAAAAACAGAAGATCACTCACTACCGGGTGGAGATCGAAGGTGAACGAGCTCCTCATGGTGCGCCTTACCCGCGGCCTTATACTTCGCTTACAATCAAGCACATCCTTGAAGGTGAAGATCTTGACGAGGTCGCGGTTCAGCGTGCAATCCAACTCACTGACGAGAAGTATTGTTCCGTGATCGCCACGCTCCGCGCGACGCCGCTGATCAGTAGCATCTACGAGATTAAAACCCCGGTATCCTAACGACCTGTGAAGGTTTATATCACTGCGGACATTGAGGGCGTTTCTGGGATCGTTTCTTGGGCTCAATGCGGGCGTCCAAATAGCGACCATTTTGACTATCGTTGGGCGCGGGAGCGCATGACCGCCGATGTGAATGCCGCGATTCGTGGAGCAAAGCGGGCCGGTGCCACTGAAATTCTTGTGAAAGATTCTCACGGGAATAGCAAAAACCTTCTCGCGGATCAACTTGAACCAGGAACCCGCTTGATCTCTGGCCACGGGGCGACCACGATGGGAATGATGGCGGGGGTTGATCGCTCGTTTGCGTGCGGGATGTACGTCGGCTACCACGCGATGGCAGGGACTCTGGCTGGCGTCATGGAGCATACGGTGACGGGCTTTGTTCACCGGATGACGATCAATGGGAAGCCTGCTGGCGAAATCGCTCTGAGCGCGGGAGTTGCTGGTTGCTTTGATGTTCCGATGGTGATGATCTCCTCTGATGCCGCCGGAGTTAAGGAAGCTCAGGAGTTACTCCCAGGCATTATCGGTGCCGAGGTTAAGCGTGGATTAGGACGCTATATGGCGGATTGTCTGCATCCCGCCGACGCCGAGATCTTGATTGAGCAAGCAGCATTCGATGGCGTCAACAAAGCCAGTGCGCTTGATCCTTGGTTGCCGACTTCTCCGGTGACGATCTCCATCGAGATGAACCGCTCAGAAGAAGCTGATATGGCAGCTCGTATTCCTGGCGTCACGCGAACCGATGCCTATACGATTGAGTACACCCACGAATCTTATGCCGCCGCACACCAAATGGCTTGGTCGATCCTCTTGGTCGCCGGTCTTGGACCAGACCAGAACCGATAAAGGCGATTACGGTACGAAGGTCGTCTGAGGCTTGTCGGCCTTGAACGCGTAGAAGTCGTTCTTGCGGATTGAGCTCCATGTGTGGATCTTGACGTGTCCATCGGCGAAAACGTAGTGACCAGCGTTCGAGTGTCCTGGGGTCATTTTCTTGGCGTATTCGCTGGCGCATGCCGAGGTTGGCGGGGCGTCCTCAAGCGCTGTGGATGGTCGCTTCCGTCCGGCGAGTTTGGACGTATTGCAGTCAATAAATCCGGAGCCCCAGATGCCACCAACGTAAGGGTCGTTGACATCAATCGGCCAGACCTCGACCCATGCGACGGTTTCGCTCGGGTGGCTGAGTTCGGAGTGATTTCGTCCCTTGTAAACCCAGTCTCCTGGCCCAATCCAGGTCGTCACGCCCGTATTTCGGTCGAGACCATTTTTCTCTTTTGTGACGAGGTTTCCGACGTATTGGTAGGATCGCTTGAGGGCTTTTTGTCGCCATTTTCCGTCTTGGAAGATCACTGAGGATGCAGGCATTCTCTTGGCTGTATCGCTCGGACAAGCCCAAATTTGATCATTTTTCACGTACGGCATGACTTGGATGTCCGGTGAAACGAAGCTCGTGTTTCCCCCGTTTACTGGTGCGGAAAGCGCTGCCCAAGCGGGGAAGGAATCGTCGCTCTCGTTGGTGTACATCACCGTCGCAAGACCGACCTGCTTCATGTTCATCAAGCAGGTTGTCTTCTTCGCGGATTCCCTGGCCTGCGCAAAGACGGGGAACAGAATCGCAGCCAAGATCGCGATGATCGCGATCACGACTAGGAGTTCAATCAGAGTAAAACCTTTGCGACGAAAAGTCATAACCTTATCATAACAAAGGTTTACGCTTTTCGGTGGAAAAATCCAACCTTTATAAAGAATTTTTTCGTCGTCGCGCAAGTGCAAGTATCGCGCCGCTCAGTACGACAACCGAAGCGGGTTCGGGGACGGCTTGGATGTTATCAATCCTCAAAGATCCCGTCACAGGACTGCCATTGGCGGTTGGTGCAACCGGATCGTGGCGGAACATCATGCGCGTCACGCTACTTACGGAACTAGCATAGGTCGCCGAAGCACCGACCGAAGTCAGGTTGGCTTGGTTAATCAAAAACGTGTGCTGAACCCAATCACTCCCAGACAAAACAAGCGCAGTCGAAGATGTCCAGCGGATGCTTTGATTTGAGGCGCTAAAGAGAACAAGTCGAATTCCAAGGGGATTGCTTCCGGTGTTTTTGAACCAAGCCTTGATTCCCGTGACCCCAGCAGCGGTGAAATTTCCAGTCCAATCTGTGCTGTTGCTAAAGGTTGCAAGGTTTCCTCCGGTGGCACTGATTTCGAGGGCATTGTTTGATGCCTGCCCTCCGGTTACGTTGGTCGGGGAAGATCCCCCGCCCCAGGATTGCGTGGTTCCGTCTTCAAAGTTGTTGAAGCTGGCAAGGGAGATGGCATTGGCGGAGCCAAAAAGAGCAAGCATTGAGAGGGCAAAAAGCGGGCGCGACAATTTCATAAAGGTAATCCTATGCAAAGTATAGAGGTACAAAGATCAAAAAGCGTTCCAACCCGTTACCAGGTTTGAACGCTTTCTGCTAGGTTTAGCCCTGAAGGGTTATTCGTCGCCTAGACCAAAGTTCGCGACGACAGTCTCAAAATCGCTTGGTCCAACCTCGCCATCGTTGTCGCAATCTGCGGTTCCGGCGCCGCCAAACTGTGCGACGACAGCCTCGAAGTCTCCTGGCCCAACTTCTGTATCCTGGTCAATATCGCCGTTCATCAAGGCAAAGTCGCTTGTCACGGAAGATCCAGTGAGCAACACCGAATTGGTATCGCTGAGGAAAGTGCCTCCCTTGATCTTGAGCGAGTACGCGCCATTCGCTGCCATCGGCGGGATCGTGATGCTATACATGCTGATGGCGACATCGTCGACCGTTAGAGTGCCGGTGTACACATTGGAACCTTGGGTTAGGGTCCAGGTGAGATCTTCCGTTCCTCCGCTACCAGCGGTATCGAGGAGGTTAATATCGCCCGAAATCGTTGGTCCTGGTGCGCCGATGGCTTCAAGATTGTCCATCCGCACCGCTCCAGTGACGGCAGTGCCGGTCGCATTGGGTTCGCCCGGATCGTATCGGAACATCACGCGGTCAATGTTGGCAAGCGAAGTTGAATACGGCTGGAAGCCGAGCACTCGGGTCAGTTGGTCTTCAGAAATTTCAAACGTGTGCTCAATCCAAGCGAGCGAAACGCCCATTTCGAGCGGCCCGGAGGAGGTCCACCGCTCGGAAGTGCCGTTGAACATCACTAGGCGAATTTCCATGGGGATCGTGCTTCGGTTTTGGAAGTATCCCTTGATGCCAAACACGCCGGCGGCAATATAGTCGCCTTGCCATCGCGGGTCGGTATTGTAAGCGGCGAGGTTGCCACCGTTGGAACTGAATTCCAAGGCCTTGCTGCTTGCTTGTCCCCCGGAGACATTGGCGGGCAACGCTCCGCCCGACCAGCCCATCTCGGTACCGTCCTCAAAGGTGTCGGTGGTGCCGATGGTGATCGCATTCGCTGTGGAGGCGATTAGGCTAGCGGCAATGATTCCTAAAATCTGAAGTTGTTTCATAGAAATTTCTCTTGTGTCTTCAGTTTAACAAAGTTTCGAGCGAATTGGTCCTGGTAATCGTTCGAATGATGCAAAAAGACCCCAACCTGAGCGATTGCCTAGGATGGGGGCTTCTGGAGGGTTCGAGAGATGAGTTGCTCTTCCTGCTCCGCCAGCTTAAGACTCCAGCATTAAAGATGTCTGGCTCCGAGACTAGAGAACGGCTGAGGCATTCGAGTTGGACTACTTGTTATTGTTCAACACTTTCCGCGCCATTTAGAATTGTCTGGAGAACCTTTAAAAAAGTTAACACACCGAATCCCCAGATAAAAAATGCCCGGGCCTGATTTGCATCGGGCACCGGGCTATATGTTGTTGGACCAGTATGGTTAAAGTCGTTGTTGCGTCGCGGCTCGCGTGAATTACGAGCGTTGGCGGCGGAGGAAAGTTGGGATGTCGAGGTCAAGCTCTTCGATCTGGATTGGCTTTTGTGGCTCTTTTTGACCAGCAACGGCAACCGGTTCGCGATCGACGAACTTGATCAAGTCTTCGGGAGTGGTCGTGGACGGAGCGACTGGAGCGGCGAGCTGCTCAGGAAAAACCTGCGCGTCCACCACCTTGTCGTAGCTCGTACCCATTCCAGCGGCAAGAACAGTGATCAACACTTCGTTGCCCAGGCTTGGATCCATGACGTGGCCCATGAAGATTTCGGCATCTTCCGGATCGATAAACTGGTGCAGATAATCCATCGCCTCGCCAGCCTCTCCGATGCTGAAGTCCTCGCCAGAAGTAATGTTGACCAAAAGCTTCTTGGCAGATTGAATTTGGGTTTCGAGGAGCGGGCTGTTGGCGGCATGCTCGGCAGCGATTCTTGCGCGCTGATCGCCGATCCCACGTCCCATTCCCATCACGGCAACACCGGCATTGCGCATCACACTGCTGACGTCGGCAAAGTCCACGTTGATCATCCCTGGCTTAAGGATGATGTCGCTGATACCCTGAACACCTTGGCGCAGAACGTCATCAGCGGTCGCAAATGCGTTGCCCATCGTGGAATTGCGATCCACGACATGGATGAGCTTGTCGTTTGGAACCACGATGAGGGTGTCCACATGCTCGGTGAGTCTGAGGCTGCCTTGCTCGGCAATGCGCTTGCGCTTAGGACCTTCAAAGCTGAACGGCTTGCTCACAACGCCAACGGTGAGAATTCCCATGCGTCGAGCGAGTTCGGCAACATAAGGAGCGGCACCGGTTCCGGTTCCGCCACCCATTCCAGCGGTGATAAACACCATGTCGGCGCCTTCAAGAACTGCACAGATTTCCTTTTCGCTTTCCTTCGCCGATTTTTCACCAACGATCGGATCGCCACCAGCACCCAAGCCTCGGGTTGCTTGGAGTCCTAATCGGAGCTTAACGGAAGCTTTGCTGAGCCCAAGAACCTGTTCGTCGGTGTTCATGGAGATGAATTCGACGCCTTTCATGCCTTCGGTGACCATGCGGTTGACGGCGTTTCCGCCCGCTCCGCCGATCCCGATGACCTTGATCTTGGCTTGGCTATCAAAAGTGTGTAGTGGTAGTGCGCTCATTGTTGCCCTGTGCGGTAAATGACGTGGCTCCCCCAGGAAATGCACCAGGACTTTTCGAGTTTTCCACCGATTCCAGGAAAATTCGTTTGGGAGTTGAATGATTTTTTTGGATTCGACGGGTAGGGATTGCGCGTGAATCCTTGAAACTGCGGATAAACTGTGATTCATGAAATCTGTGGCGATCATTGGTGGCACCGGGATTGGCGACCGTTTGGCGGCTTTGGGGGGAGAAACCTTCCACATGCCGACCGAATACGGCATGTTCCGCGCGAAGAAATTGCACCGCGATGGTCAAGAAATTTTCTTGCTCCAGCGGCATTCGGCGGGTCACAAGAATCCTCCTCATCGCGTGCCGTATCACGCGATGGCGATCGGCGCGAAGATGCTCGGGGTGAGTTGCGTGCTTTCGACGGCGGCGGTAGGAAGTGTGCGGGCGGATTGGGGACCGGGGACCTTTGCGGTTTGTAGTGACTTTTTGGACATGACTTTTCGCCGGGTGACCCTGTTTGACCGGACGGTTGTGCATCGCGACTTTACGGATCCGTTTTCGCCTGCTGGTCGCACGGCTTTGCTGGATGCTTGCGCAAAGTTCGAGGTCGAAGCGAAAGACGTGGCGACTTACGTCGGCGGCGATGGTCCAAGGTATGAGACCCCCCAGGAGATCCATATGTATCGTGGGCTCGGCGGTGATGTGGTCGGAATGACGGCGAGCAGTGAGGCTATCCTGATGCGCGAAGCTATGGTTCCTTATGCTTGTTTGGCGATTGTGACGAACTTAGGTTGTGGACTCGGAACCGAGGAATTGAACCATCAAGAAGTTGTGGACTTGATGGAAGAGCGAGGAGAAGTCGCGACGAAAATTTTGCTGGAGGCGGCAAGAACACTTGGCTAAATCCGGCTTGGATGCGCGGATCTTGTGCCTGACCTTGGCTTTGACGCCGAGGATCGGGAGTCGAACGATCACGCGCATTCTAAGCCGAAATGACTTGCTTGGAGTAACGCCGGATACCTTTTGGTCGCTCTCGATGCAGACCCTCGTTGAGGAATATCGCCTGACGCAAAGCCAGGCCGATGAGTGGGTCGGTAGACGCGCAAGCCTGCGCGATGAAGCTAAACGCCTCTGCGATAAGCTGGATCAGTTCGGAGTGCAGATGTTCACCCCTGCCGACGCCCTTTATCCGGCTTTGCTTGAAGAAATGAACCCGGATCCACATGGGGTTTTGTTCACTTATGGCAACGAAAAGCTTCTGGAATCGCAGACATTCACCGTGATGAGCTCGAGAAATAGCGCTCCAGCGGCACTGGACCTGATGGAAAAGTGTGCTGAGGAAGGGGTTCTGGCAGGCGAGATTTTGGTTGCCGGATTTGGGACTCCCGAATACGAACGTGCCGCGGTGGTGCCATTGCGCTGGGGATCGCCACGTATTCTGTGTGCGGATCGCGGGCTATTCGTGGCTTTGGGCGAGTCGCTAAAAGAAGAACCCTTCCGGGCGGCAAGGCTCTGGCGATACCAATTTGATGCCACTACCGACCTTGCCGTGAGCAGTATCAATCCGGAGAAGGGCTACCATATTGATGCAAATCGCAAGCGCGATCATCTGGTCGCGGGGCTGAGTAAGCGGCTCGACTTCGTTGCGGTAAATCCTGGTGGCAATATGGAGAAACTTGCTCGAAATGCGCTCAAAGCAGGTCGCGCGGTGCGGATTAGTGATCACTTCTTAGGAGCCAGGGAATGGACCCGGTACGGCGCGAAGATGATTGAGCTCTAGAGCTTTTTGCGCTTTTTTGTGGGCGGTTTTCTTCGCGCCGCATCGAGAGCGAGATTGGCCCATTTAACGAGTCCGGATTCGGATTCGTATAAGTCCGCTGGAGCCACCCAATAGCTCATTTCCATGGGTTTTCCACCAGCATCGTAAGTGAAGGGGTGGCTACCGGCTTCCTCGAACTCTGCCCGATTTTCGTCGTCGACCTTCAGATAAAGCTCGCCATCATCAATCAATGCGAAAAAGAGACCATCGCAATACACTCCAGCTCCGCCAAACATTTTGCGGATGGTGATTGCGCCTAGTGGCGCAAGGAGTTCGCGCATTTCTTGCAAGTGTTTATCGTCAATCGCCATTGTTTTCCCTCGTGCAGTAGGTAACATTTTGCCACGCCCAGATATTGGGTAAAGCGAATTGTGACCATGAGTGAACCCATTTTAGTTGGAAAGGGCGAAAATCCTGTTTTTCTATTGCCGGGGCGAGCGAATCGCCACGGCCTGATTGCCGGCGCGACTGGGACTGGAAAGACCGTCACGCTTCAATCAATCGCGGAGAACTTCAGCAAAATGGGCGTTCCGGTTTTCTTAGCCGACGTCAAAGGCGATCTTAGTGGAATGGCGCAAGCCGGGGGTGGCAAGCCGAAGATCGAAGAACGCGCGACCGAACTGGGAGTGCCAATTCAGTACGCGGGTAATCCAGTCGTGTTCTGGGACGTTTTTGGTCAGCAAGGTCATCCAGTTCGGACGACGATTAGCGAAATGGGGCCACTGCTCCTTTCCCGATTGATGGATCTCAACGAGACTCAGGAAGGGGTGCTGAATATCGCATTCAAGCTCGCCGATGACGAAGGTCTGCTTCTGCTTGATTTGAAGGATTTGCGAGCAATGCTGGTCGAGATTTCCGAGCGAGCTGATGAGATTCAGCGCGAATATGGGAATGTGAGTGCGGCAACGGTTGGAGCGATTCAGCGTCAGCTTTTGGTGCTGGAAGAACAGGGCGGGGATCAATTCTTTGGCGAACCGGCACTCAATCTGACCGATTTGATGCGGACCACCTACGACGGCAAGGGAATGGTGAACATCCTCGCCGCCGATAAACTGATGCAATCGCCCAAGCTATACGCGACGTTCTTGCTTTGGATGCTTGCCGAGCTTTTCGAGACCCTTCCGGAAATTGGTGACCCCGAAAAGCCAAAGCTAGTTTTCTTCTTTGACGAAGCTCACTTGCTGTTCAACGATGCTCCCAAAGCTCTGCAAGAAAAGGTTGAGCAGGTTGTTCGCCTGATTCGATCAAAGGGAGTTGGGGTGTACTTTATCACTCAGAACCCGGCGGATGTTCCTGATTCGGTTTTGGCTCAGCTTGGGAATCGAGTTCAACATGCTTTGCGTGCGTTCACACCATCGGAAATGAAGGGTGTTCGTGCGGCGGCGGATTCGTTCAGGCCAAATCCGAAGTTCAAGACCGAGGACGAAATCACCAATCTCGGGGTGGGCTGGGCTCTGGCTTCGATGCTTGACGAAAAGGGAACCCCAACGATTGTCGAAAAAGCCGCAATTCGGCCACCGATGTCACGACTAGGACCTTCGACTCCGGAAGAAAGGCAGCAAGTTTATGTCAATTCGCCGGTGAAGGGAGTTTACGATACAGCGAATGATCGCGAATCTGCTTACGAAAAGCTGAAAGTGAAGGCAGATGCCCAAGATCAGGCAGAGGCAGCCGAGGAAGCCGCCAAGCTTGCTGAAAAGCAACGCATTGCCGACGAAAAGCTCCGGGTCCAAGAGGAGCGAGAAGCCGCCAGAGCGCAACGGGCGGCAAGCGGTGGACGGAAAGATTCTGTCGCTGAGGCAGTGCTCAAAAGTACCATGCGAGCGGCTGGCTCACAGCTAGGGCGTCAGCTCATCCGGGGTGTGCTCGGCAACTTGTTTAAAGGTCGCTGATCGCGGCAGGGACTGCTTAAAGAAAAACTAGCCCAACCGAAGTTGAGCTAGTTTTTCTTTTTTGATCGCTGACTTAGCGTCCAGAGGTGACACTACCGGAAGACGGAGCATTGTCAATTTTCACCGGAGCCTGCTCAGGAGCGGTTCCCGGGGTTGGTTCACCTACGGCATTACTTTCAATCGTTGGCGCATTTGGAACATCCGACGCTAAATCTCCCCTTTTCTGAAGGGTGACCTTGAGATTCGCAGTTCCTTGCTGGGATGATCGAACCTTTGAGTTAAGAGTCGCAATGAGGTCGAGCTTGTTTTCTTTCTTCATCGCCTCAAGGTTTGCACGGGTCATCAGGGATCCGTTCTTGTATTCAGGAGCAGTATCGAGGTCTGTGTTCTCGCTGACTGCCTGAAGAACCCGAATGATCGCGTCGTAGCCGAGTTCCTTTGGCGAAATCAAAAGGCTTCCAAAGAATCCATTTTCTGGCTTTTCCAGTTCCTCGATGGCACTCAGTCCGCCGATACCGATTCCCAAAACGTTTGATGCCGAGAGTCCAGCCGCTTCTGTTGCCCGAACTCCACCGATCACGCCCTCATCCACGCTCCCGGCGATGATCCAATTGGTGAGGTCCTTTCGGTTCGAGAGGAAGGCTGCTGAAGCAGATTGGGCTGAAGAAGTAGACCCGCCTCTTTCGACCACGCGCAAGTTACTTTCTCGAACCCCGGATGCGAGGAGCGCGGTCTTTAAAGCGCCTAGGCGTGCTCGCTCGGCTTCGGACGCCGCACTTTGCGACAAAATCACACCCACCTTGGACAGATCCCACTTCCGAGTTTCTGCCTCGGAAATAATGTACTGGCTAGCGACGTTGCCCAGGTCTCGTTGTTCGATGCCGAAGAACGGTACGTCAAGAAGCTTGCCCGTGCTTTCTTCTCGCAATCTGAGATTCAACGCAATCGTTTTAACCCCGTAGCTCTCCGCATTGTCCCGGATGGTTGCGCCTAGAGTATCGGCAGTTGTCTGCAAAACAAGGCCTTTGACGCCCTGAGCGACCAATCCGCCCATGTGCTCGGCGACGCGCTCTGGATTCTTTTCACTGAACTCTTCAATGATTAAGGTCGCGCCGGAATCCGTTGCGGCTTGCTTCCCATATTGTGTGAGAAGCTCAACCCATGGATCGTTGAGACTTGGTACGACCATGGCGACCTTCAATCCGGTCATCATGCCCGTTTTGTTGAAGTTCGCCTCTTTTTCAGTTGATGCAAGTTCACGGCTCTTTTGGCAACCACTCAGGATGAGTGAGCCTAGTAAAATTGCGTGGATTCCGAATTTTGTAAATTTCTGCACTTTAGAGATTATTCCTCTTTTTTCGCCTATCAGGATAGGTGTAATAACAAGGATTATCGGGTATTCGTTCCAATTCGTCAGGTTCACTTGGATGCCAATTTTTGAACCTGTAACAGTTCCCGGGGTCAATTCGCGATTCCGATATGCTTTTTCCGGTCAAAATAAGTGCGATCTCCATGGTTTCGCTTATTCCTTTTCCTCAGTCGGTCCGCTACCACGGTGGGTTTAGTACCTTGGCACCGGAGGAGATTCTTGCCGGAGATATCGAATTCGACCTGTCCTTAGGACGTGAAGGCTATCGCCTGACGATCGCCGAGGATTCCGCAAGCGTGTTTCTCGGAGGACCGGAAGGTGTCCATCCCCTTAAGGCGACATTGGAACAGCTTTGGGACGGCTCTGGAGTCTTGCCTTACGTTTCAATTGAGGATTCCCCACGTTTTGGCTGGAGAGGGATGATGCTCGATCCTTGCCGGCACTTTATCCCAATGGAATGGATCATCCGTTTTGTGGACTTGCTAGCCTATTACAAGTTCAATCGGCTGCATTTGCACCTCTGCGAGGATCAAGGCTGGCGCATGGAAATTAAGAAGTATCCCAAGCTGACCGAAGTAGGAGCTTGGCGAGATTCGACGCCATTCCGACCCGGGAGCGACGAAGGGGACGGGATCAAGCATGGCGGTTTCTACACTCAGGATGAGTTGCGCGAGCTTGTAGATTACGCGAGTGCCAGGGGGATTACCGTCATTCCCGAAATCGAAATGCCGGGACATTGCCAAGCCGCCCTTGCGGCGTATCCCGAACTTGGAAACACAGGTGAGCAGCTTGAAGTCTGGTCGAAATACGGCGTGAATGAGAACGTTTATGGGGTTTCAGGGACGACGATCAAGTTTCTGGAGGATGTGCTGGAAGAAGTGCTCGCCATTTTCCCGTCTGAATTTATCCACGTCGGAGGCGATGAAGTTCCGAAGAAGCAGTGGAAAGAATCGTTGGAAGCTCAGGAAAAGATGAAGGCTGAGGGCTTGAAGGACGAGGACGAGCTGCAATCCTGGTTTATTAAGCACTTTGACCGTTGGCTCGCTGCTCGTGGTCGTCGGCTTGTCGGCTGGGATGAAATCTTAGAGGGTGGGCTCGCGAAGGGCGCAACCGTGATGTCATGGCGAGGACTTGAGGGTGGAATCGAAGCCGCAAAACTCGGGCATGAGGTCGTCATGGCGCCGGTACAGCATTGCTATTTTGACCATTATCAGAGCAAGTTCAAGGGTGGAGAACCAACCGCAATCGGTGGTTATCTTCCGTTAGAAAAAGTTTATAAATTTGAACCGGTCCCGGCTGAACTTTCAACTGATCAAGCTCGGTTCGTGCTGGGTGGTCAAGGGCAATTGTGGAGCGAGTATTTCGCAAATTCGAAGCAAATGGAGTACATGATGATGCCTCGGATGCTCGCATTGACGGAAGTGCTTTGGGGCAAGAACTCCGCGTCTTTTGAGGAGTTTGAGGAAGCCGTTCCCGATCACCTCCTATGGTTGGAAGCGAATGACTGGAACTACAGACCCCTTCAGCAGGAGACCCCAGACGATTTCGAGCTGATCGGTGGTTGGAAAGTTGGAGACCTGACCAAGGAACCCCAGATTCGGGAGTGGAATCTGAATCCTTTAAATCCAGGCAAAGTGGACATTTTGTTCCAGTACGCCGGTGGGGCGTGGTCGGTCGAAATCGATTGGGTCGAGCTGAGCCGGGATGGTGAGCTGATCGAACTTGTGACACGATTAGGTCGAACCGGGGCGTGGGATGAGGGTAATCGCTATCAGTTCACTTCAGGCGCGAATGCGGATAAGATGCGGGCGCAGGTTCGGAGTATCGGTGATGGCGACACTCTCGGCGAGATTTACCGCATTCTGATCGCGGATTGACGTAGGACAAGGTGATGGTGGAAAAGCCGCTCTTAATATGGGATGGTGATTGTGGATTCTGTGCGAGATCCGTAAGATTTTTGCGTAGGACAACTCGCCGAGATTTTGACGATTCCCCATCTCAAAGACTTTCACCAGAACTTCGCGAAAAGGTTGATGCAAAGCGTACTCGGAGCGAGATTGTGCTGCTTTTCCCCGACGGCAATTTGGTCGGGGGAGCTGACGCACCGTTTTGGCTATTGCGTGACTCAAAGCTACGAGGGTTGGTTGCCTTGGCTTCGCTGCCGGGAGTAATTTTCATAAGCCGGTCTATCTATCGCCTCATCGCGCGGAATAGAGGTCGGATAAACCAGATTTTCTTTAGAGGGGCGGCTTGTTCGATCGAGGATTCGCGTCCTGCAACCCCGAGAAAGTAAAATACATACTTCGATCCATGCCATCTGCCGCTTTTACAACTCTGGGTTGCAAAGTCAACCAGTATGAAACTCAAAAAATCCTTGAGTCTTTTGCAGAAAAAGGGTTCACGATCGTTCCTTTTGAAAGCCCGGCAGATGTTTATGTCATCAACACGTGCAGTGTAACTAGCGATGCGGAGCGCAAGAGTAGATACACAATTCGAAGGGCGAATCGGCACAATCCAGAAGCAAAGGTCGTTGTCACTGGATGCGCAACCCAGATGGGGTTGAACAAGGGCGAACCGACGCAAGACGCACATGTGCTGGTTCCAAACCCCGCCAAGCTAGAAGCCTTGGATTATCTGCTCAAAGCCTTTCCGGAATTTGAGCAGAATCTGGCTGAGCCGAATCAAAGTGAGCTGAAGCTCCACCAAGGTCGAACACGCGCCACGCTTAAGGTCCAAGATGGTTGCTCGGTGATGTGCAGCTATTGCTCAATCCCCTACACGAGACCCGGGATGGTTTCTCGGCCCTTTTCGCAGGTTCTTGAAGAAGCCCAAAAACTCGCTCAGCTTGGTTACAACGAAGCCATCTTAACCGGGGTTTTGATTGGAGCTTATGGACCAGAATCGGGTAGCAAGGGACCTAGGTTTGAGGACCTCGTCACACTTCTTGCAAAGGAATCTGGGCTTGCTCGTCTGAGGATCAGTAGCATTGAAATGCACCAGGTGACTGATCCAATTATTGAACTGGCTCAGGAGGGCATTGTGGTGCCACACTTCCATATTCCGCTCCAGAGTGGCGACACCGGAGTCTTGCGCGACATGAACCGCAGGTACGACCAAAAAATGTACATCGATCGTTGCCTCGAGATTCAAAAGCGGATTCCGGACGTGACCCTGACAACGGACATCATGGTGGGATTCCCGACCGAAACGCACGAGCGATTCCAAAGCTCAGTGGAAGTTTGCGAAGCAGTGGGTTACCACAGCGCGCACGTCTTCACGTTCAGCCCTCGGTGGGGAACACCCGCTGACCAATGGGGCGACCCAGTGACGCCGGCCGAGAAATCGGATCGAAGACTGAGGTTGATGGAAGTAACTCGCCGAACAGGTGAATCTCATTATCGAAAGTTCTTGGGTCGTACAATGCGAGTACTTTTGGAGTCGAAGCCTGGCAAGGATGGCCTGATGCAGGGACTGACGGATAACTACCTAAGCTTCAAAGTTGCGGCTCCTGCCTCCATGGGACGTTCGTTGGTCTGGGCGAATCTGGATGAATTCCGGGATGGCGTGATTCATGGTGAATTAGCTCCGCCTCCTCGACTTGATTTACCGGCATTACGCGTCCTTCGCTAAGCTAGAATAAGGCATGGCAACTCTGTTCACCCGGATTTTGAATGGCGAAATTCCCAGCGAGATCGTGTACCAAGACGAGTTCGTCTTTGCGATTCGGGACATTAATCCCCAGGCTCCGATTCACCTCTTGATTATCCCAAAAGCCGAAATTCCTGGAATCTCGGAACTCCCGGATGTTGGAGATCATCAGCATCTACTCAATGCTGCGAAGACAATCGGAGATCAACTTGGTTTGGCAACCGGATATCGCCTGGTGATCAACCAAGGTGAGGATGCCGGGCAAACAGTTCCACATTTGCACATGCACCTATTGGCAGGCAGAAGCCTGTCCTGGCCTCCTGGCTAGCACGACCTTACTTCAAGGCAGATTCGAGTGCCTTTTTGATTTCTGGGGAATCCGGAGTAGTTTGCGGGCTAAACCGTTGCAGGACTTTTCCGTCTTTGCCGACCAAGAACTTGGCGAAGTTCCACTCGATATCAACTTTGTTTGTTGATTGGGAAATCAACCACTTGAAAAGCGGTGCCGCATCGTCGCCTTTAACCGAAACCTTGTCAAACATCGGGAACGTGACGTCGTACTTGGACTTGCAGAACGTCGCGATTTCTTCGTTAGTTCCAGGTTCTTGACCCATGAAGTTATTTGCAGGGAAGCCCAGAACGACAAATCCGACATTCTTGTTATCGCGGTAAAGCTTCTCTAAAGCCTCGTATTGCTTGGTCAATCCGCACTTGCTGGCGACGTTCACGACCAAAACAACTTTTCCCTTGTAATCGGCAAGCTTGACTTCCTTGCCCTTAATGTCTTTGACGGTAAATTCGTACATCGTGTTTTGGGTAACTCCCTGAAGAGGTGTCGCATGGCGAGCGTACCGATAGCCAAGGTAGCCAAGCACTGCCCCGCCAAGAATAAGTCCAGATAAAACCAATTTGCTCACGCGGTTTTCTACGCGGCGAAACCCCAATATTGCACATCCCTACACTTTCTTTCGAATAGAAATTGAGGTTGCCCGGCTTTCGATGAGTCGTTCGCGATGATCGTTGAACGTGCAGATCGCACGCACGCCGAAGACGTTCGAGGCATTTACGGCTTGATCCCAAGTTTCAGGGTTCAATTTCCCATCCTTGCATCGTCCTTCAACATAGCGCGGACAGTCGCGACACTCCATAATCCTGTTTAGCCTACTATGTTGACGCCAATTCTCGCTTCTTTGATGCTCGCGCAAACCCCGGTTGCTGCTCCCGCACCCGCACCAACTCTGGCGTTTCGGGATGGATTTTTCCTGATCACTGATGCATCTGGGACAACAAAAGTAAATTCCAGAATCTGGGGCAAGGCTCGACCGACGGAATTTTCGCTCAAGTCTGGAGCAGCTTCGGTGACTTGGTCAAATCGCGCTCTTGTAGTCCGGTCAAGCGCGAAGGCGAAGCCTGTAACTTACCGATTTTCGGACTTTCCTACAAATCCAACCTACTTTACCGATGACCAATTGGAAACGCTCAATAGCCAGGTGGTTTTGAAGTCTCGCACGAAAGAAGTCTCTGCCCTAAGCGGATGGGAAGTTGTTGGTTCAAATCTCTTTGTGCTGTTACGATGGGAGGATCGAGCGGGGAATCCCTGGGCGGAAGGTCTTTTCAAAGCCGACGTAAGCAAGGTTCCGATCAAGTTTCGTCCAGTCGCCGGAGGAGTAAAGGTCTTTTCCCTTGCGGAAACTTCGATTGATGATCAACTCGTTTCGAGCGGATCGAGCTTAGTGTTTGTGGCCGAGAAGGATGGCGATTACGGAATTGCAAGCTTCGACTCTGGCAACACGGTCTTCAACTTTAATCCTCATTGGACGCAAAAACCTTTGATCACGGGTTGGAATCCAAGCCGGACTAATGTTGGGTTCGTGGAAAAGACACGGTACAACTCGAATGTGATTGGGCATGTCGGGATCGCGCCAAATAGCCGGGTCAATCTCGCCGAATCGAGAGACCCATTGAGCTTCCCGGGTGATCTTTTTGATATCGTGATGATCACTCGACCGGATTCTGTCACCTTGCGTGCCGCCGAGTCTGGTTTAGAACTTAAGCTACCAAGTACGGTTGGAGTGCGGAATGTTGCTCAAGGTGTGCTGGTTTGGTTGCCAAAAACGAATCCGACGACTGCTGCCTTGTATACCAAAACCTCCCTCAGGGCGATCAGCAAATGGGCTGCTGTGCCAGCTAAGACTCCTGCGAAGAAGAAAACGCGTTAAGCTTTCGCTGGCTGGCTTTGGTAAGCCATCCACGCGTATTCGCTCGCTTTTAGCCCGTCGCTAAGTGTAACGCTTGGCTCTCGCTTATCATTGATGCTTGAGATCCACTCGTCAATCGTCAAAGCATTCATATCGCTCCCAGAGGACGCGATTCTTAGGCTCGGGCTGGAGTTTGAGAAGACATCCAAGCCCTGGGCAAACAGATCAAGTTCGATGACTCCATCTGTTCCCACGATTTGCATGGTCACATCCCCCCAAGTTTTGTACTCGGGACCCCGGCACCAGCTGGAATCAACTGTGGCGAATAGGTTTTCAGGGTAGTCAATCGTGACGAAAGCACAGTCTTCAACCTCACCGTCCTTCAGCTTCTTTGTTTCCGTTGCCTGGACTTGCACGGGATCAACGCCTAGCAAACGATGCAAGAGATCGGCGACGTGGACCAGGTGATCCATCATTGCGCCGCCACCAGAAAGCGCTGGGTTCACGAGCCAATCTCCAGGATAAGTGCCACGGTTTGTGGCGTTGATCGCGACGACCTTGCCGATCTCGCCAGCCTTGACTCGCCGCTCTGCGCTTTGCCAGCCTGGTGAAAATGGGCATGGGAACGCGGTCATAAAGTTTACGTGATGGCGATGAACAGCCTTCTGAATTCGGCCACCTTCCAAAGCGTTTATGGCAACCGGTTTTTCGCATAGAATCGCGCATCCTGCGGCAGCCGCAATTTCAACATCATCGGCGTGTCGGACATTTTCACTGCAAATGACGATGGCGTCGGAGTTCTTCGTCAGATCCTGCGCGCTTGACGACACCGAAAGCCCATGATTACTCGCAAAGGCCTGAGCTCTGGCTAAATCCAGATCGAATATGCCAGTGATCTCGATGTCTTCGCGACCGGAAAAGACGGAGGCAAACGCCGGTGCATGAACGTGCGCAACACCAAGGAATCCAACTCGAAGACTCATGAGCCTATTGTATCTCCTGATCGGGCTGTGTCACTCTCACACTTCGCCCTGTCTCAGTAAACTCGATCTCAACTGAAATGGCATTCCCTGCAGCGGCAAGTTCCGGAGCGCGTTCGGGCCATTCGATGAGGCACAAGTGAGTTTCCAAGTAATCCTCCAGACCGATTCCAGCTGAGCTCGTCAACCGATAGAGGTCAGCATGGAGCACAGGGGGATTTGTTTCAAAAATCTGGAGGATGTTGAATGTCGGACTACGAACGGGTTCGATATGCCCCAAGCCATTCAGAACTCCCCGGACGAATGTTGTTTTCCCTGCTCCGAGGTCTCCCATTAATAGCACGAGATCACCAGCTCTCCATCTCGCTGAAAGCGAGGCACCTAAGTCCCTCATTGCGTTTTCATCTGGAACTTCGAAAATCTCTATCATGTAATTCATCACTATTCTGGCACCCTTACCAGCCCGAGATGGATCTCTGTTAAGGAATGGATTGCTTAGGAGAGGTGGGTATGGAAGATCAAAAATTTGTACAGTTTGAACTCAATGGCGAGCAGTTTGGGCTCAATATTGCAAGCGTCGAGCGCATTATGGCGGAAGTCAAAGCAACGCCGATGCCACGATCACCAAAAATCTTGCTAGGTGTATTTGACTTAAGAGGATCTACTGTTCCAATAGTTGACCTGCGGCGAAGATTCGATTTCGCCGAGCGGTCAGACAAAGGATCCTTTGTCGTCGCACACTCTTCAGTGGGTCGCTTTGCGCTTCGCGTGGACAAGGTCATTGGGATCGTGTCAATTGCGGAAGACAAGATTGAAGATCAGCCTGAGGCATGGCAAAATCAAGAAGATCCGTTTATTCAATCTATTGCAAAGACGGATTCCGGGCTTGTTGCTCTCCTTGATCCAGAAAACGTGATTCCTAAGAATGTTGCTTCGAAAATCGCTAAGCTAGAAAAGAAGGCTGCTTAAGGTTTCCTTTACCGAGTTTAAAACGAGATCAGGTGCCTGATTTGCATCGACCTTGACCCATCTCTCCGGGTCGAGGTCATGCTCTTTTAAGAATCCGTTTCGGATGCGCGTGAAAAACTCAAGTGATTCTCGATCCATTCGGTCACCTTTTGTGGATCGGGTGACTGCCACATCAGGGTCCAAGTCCAATAAAATTTTTACTGTCGGTTGGAGATTTCCTGTCGCAATGCCATTGAGCTGCCTCAGCATTTCAACATCGAGCCCACGACCGTATCCCTGGTAAACCAACGTTGAATCGGCGTAGCGGTCGCATAGCACAACTCCTCCGGATTCTATAAATGGTTTGATCGTTCCGTCCACGTGCTGAGTTCGATCAGCCAGAAACAGAAACACTTCCGCTTTCGGCGTGATAGCTTCACCTTCGAGCAGAATTTCTCGAACTTTCGGGCCAAACGTGCTCCCGCCAGGTTCACGAGTGACTAGCACTTCGCGACCGTATTCTCTGAGCCATTGCGCAATGGACCGGATCACTGTTGATTTCCCAGCGCCATCAATCCCTTCAAAGGTTATAAACACCCCAAAAGACTACCCGCCTCAGCGTAGAATAGGGATTGATGTCAAGCGTTTCCGAATCCGTAATGCAAGCTGCGATGGTTCAGATCCTGGGCCTTGAAGGAGTGCTCTTTGGCAATGCGACTCGGCGTGCTTACGATTCGGATGCATATGGTGTGGAGCGTTTCGCGCCGACGGTCGTGGTCTTGCCGACGAGTACATTGCAAGTGCAGGAGATTGTGAGGTGGTGCAACGCGAATGACGTGCCATTCACACCGCGCGGAGCAGGGACTGGCCTCAGCGGAGGTGCGATGCCAGCTATGGGTGGAATCATCATTTCTACCAAGCGGTTAAATCAGATTTTGGAAATTGATCTTCCGAACCGGCGACTTCACGCCCAGTCGGGTGTTGTGAATGCGCACCTTTCGAAAGCCGTGAATGATCACGGATTACACTTTGCTCCTGACCCCTCATCGCAAACGGTCGCGACTTTGGGCGGGAATATTGCCGAGAACTCAGGTGGACCGCACACCCTGAAATATGGCGTGACCGCACAGCATGTTTTGGGGCTTACGATGGTTTCACCAAATGGTGAGATCTGGGTAATTGAGCCAAACGCATCGGGGGGTCCTGGACCAGATTGGATGAGTTTGATTGTTGGGAGCGAAGGAACACTGGGCGTCGTGACGGAGGCGTGGGTCAAGCTGACTCCGATGCCCATATTTGTGCAGACGGTCCTGATTTCGTTTGGGTCAGTGAGAGAAGCAACACAGTGCGTTGCTGATATCATTGCTACTGGGACGATTCCGGCCGCTTTGGAAATGATGGATCGAGCGATCCTTGTTGCGGTGCGAGATGCCTTTGGATTGGAACTTCTTGATGAGACCAAAGCGATGCTCCTTATCGAGTGCGATGGCGGTGATGAGGACCAAGTGAGCGTTGAGATTAACCAAGTGGTGAAATGCGCACATGCTTTGGGTGCGCTGAAGATTGAGGTCGCAAACCTGCCTGAAGAGCGTAAAAAGCTTTGGACGGCGCGGAAGAAAGGGATTGGCGCGATGGGGAGATTAGCCCCAAGCATCGTCACTCATGATGGTGTGATTCCAAGATCAAAGCTCCCGGAAATGTTGGACTTCGTTTACGCCGTAGCCGCGGAGTTTGGGGTCGGAGTGGCGAACATGTTTCATGCCGGGGACGGCAACCTGCACCCATGTTTTTACTTCGACGACCGGGACAATGCCCAGATTGACGCCGTCGTCGCCGCCGGTGAAAAAATTATGCGTAAGTGTGTTGAACTCGGTGGAAGCCTTACGGGGGAGCATGGAATTGGAGTTGAGAAGGTCGGGATGATGGGGCTGATGTTCTCGGCTCAAGACTTGGCTTATCAGGGGAGCATCAAAGAGATTTTCAACTCGAATCCACTCTGCAACCCGTGCAAGATGTTGCCAGATCAAAAAGGGTGTGTTGAACACATGAGCCGCTGGCGAGGTGCGGCGACATGATGGATTTTACCAAATGGTCAAATGAGATCGCGGCTGCAAACTCTTATGCCGTCGCTGACCCAGTCATGCGCTGGTGGATGCCGCACTTGGCTGCTGACCCCTTGTATACTTTTGAGGAAGTCTTGGATCCGGTCATTTACGCCGAAGACCAAGTAATCGTCTGTGATGCTAGGATGCACCTGCAGGATCTGCAACGAAAGCTCAAGGAATTCGGGCTCTGCCTGCCTCGCCCTGACCTATTCGCCCCAATTGAAAGTGCCAAGTACTTTCTTGGTTCAGAGACACTTGGCGGTGCAGTGGCTCTGAATATGCCTCATCATTGGGAGCACCTTTTTGGTAACTGGAGAGACTGGGTAATCGGAATGCGCGTGATTCAACCAAATGGAGAAATCATCAAGACTGGATCGCTTGCTGTCAAGAATGTCGCAGGGTTCGACATCCATCGGTTCCTCGTCGGGAGTCGCGGGACATTGGGTGTAATCGCGGAAGTGACTCTTAGGGTGTACCCGCTCAAGGCGATTACTCAGGGGGTGCCAGAGTATCGAACTCCAGATCATTTGGGAACATTTGCGGTTTCTCGCGTGATTCCGTCGGAAGCTGATTCCTTTCAATCAGACTCAGATTGGATGTATGACCCAGAAAATTTTACCAAGTGGTCAAACGATCCACCCGTCTGTTCACCAAATGGTTGGACTATTTCCAGTGCCATAGAATGGAAGCCATCTTGGACTGGACTGGAACGCGAACTTTATGGTCGAGCGAAGCAAATTCTTGATCCAAATGCGAAGCTTTACTCGGGAGCGTGGGGGCAAACATGAGTCAGGAACAGAATGATCTGCTTGAGTTAACGACGCACTGCATTCGTTGCGGATTTTGCCTGGAGGATTGCCCAACCTTCAAGATCACGGGCGCAGAACCAGAATCTCCTCGTGGGCGGATCTATTTGATCCGAAGTGCGATTGAAGGAAAATTGGATTGGGCGAAGGACGTCCAACCACACATGGACAAGTGTTTGGGCTGCCGTGCTTGTGAAACGGCCTGCCCGAGCGGAGTTGAATACGGTTCAATTTTTGAACTTGCCAAGGAGAAGCTGGCTGAGGCCGCCCCGAGCCCAACCCGTGCCATGCTTTTGAAAGGTCTCACCAACCCGAAACTCGCGAACATCCAGTTTCAGCTCACGAAGTTACTTCCCAGTGGAAAGTTGCCAGGTTTCATTAACCAAATGGTGAGTCGAGATGGTTCGGCAGAAGCGAACGTCCCTAAGCCAAACCCTGTTCGGAATCTACCCGATCTCATGGAATCTGCTTTACCGCCGATCAAGGGAGAAGTGGCGCTCTTGCTTGGCTGTGTGATGCGCGTTCTTTATCCGAATGTGCATGCCTGCACGGTTCGGCTTTTGCGACGCATCGGCTATCGAGTCATTGAGATTCAGTCGCCGTGCTGCGGCGCACTTCATGCTCACTCCGGCTTGCTTCATGATGCCCGATCGCGGGCTAACCAATTGGTGAGTTCAGTCCCCGAAGGTATTCCGATTCTAGTGAATTCAGCGGGTTGCGGGAGTGCGATGAAGGAGTACGGGCAGCTTGATCCAAAACTTCAACCATTTGGTGAACGTGTGCTCGATGTTTCGGAATTTCTGTTAGCAAATGGTTTGCGCGAGCAACTGGGGATCGCCAAGGGTCTCGACGCCAGCGTGACCTACCACGATGCCTGCCACCTGGTGCATGGTCAGGGGATCAGTTCCCAACCGAGAGAACTGATCAAGGCAATTCCTGGAATCCGATTTATCGAACTCGAAGAAGCGAGTACATGTTGCGGCAGTGCCGGGATTTACAATATCCAAGAGCCAAAGATGGCACGCAAGCTGCTCGACCGAAAGTGGGGATTCATTACAGAAACCAACGCTCACATCGTGGCAACAGGTAATCCCGGATGCCATGCCTGGATCGCCCAAGCGGCCCAAGAAAATGGCGGCGACGTCCAGGTGCTTCACACGATTGAGCTTCTAGAGTACGCCTTTTCTGGGATTCCAAAGTGAAAAAGCTCCCTGACCTAAATCAGGGAGCGAATCGGTGTTGATTTCACCAAATGGTTAAATCAAGCCAGTTTCTCGAAGAATCGAGTAGTGGCAGTTCTTGAACTTCATTCCGCTTCCGCATGGGCAGACGTCGTTGCGACCAACGAGCTTTGGATTCACGTCGTCTGGCCAATCTCCAGGAACGCCGGTTGGCTCCACGTTGGCAGCGAGAACAATATCCGTGCCTGCGATGTTTTCAGTCGGATCAATTTCGGTCGCAAAACGCTCGTTTTGGTTCATCGGCATCGCTCTAAAGATGTACTTCACCGCCTGATTTCGGATCGAGGTGATCGTGTTTTGGAACAGGTCATAGGTCTCGCGCTTGTACGCAATCAATGGGTCAACTTGGCCGTAGCTTCGCAAACCAATGCCTTCGCGAACGTAATCCAAGAGCTGCAAGTGGTCCATCCAGCGGTCATTGATCGCCTGCAACATCACCTGTTGCTGAACGATTTTAAGGTCCGCTCCAAACATCTCACGCTTGTCGGCAAGAGCCTTCATTGCGATGTCAAACAAGAAGTCACCAAGCTCGTCGGGGCTCTTTCCTTCGAGTTCGGACGGAGTCGCATAGTCCACGAGTGGGAAGATGTTGTTGAGCTTTTCGAATACGTCTTCAAGGTCCAGCGTCCTGTCTCCGCGATCATCATAAGCCCAACTGGTACTGATGGTCTCGTCAATCATCGCGTCAAGCCCGTTTTCGATTTCCTCCGTAGGATCCTTTCCAAGAAGGAAGCCACGTCGCATTTCATAAACGTGTTCGCGCTGTGAATTCAAAACGTCGTCATATTCGAGAACGTGTTTTCGGGATTCGAAGAAGTGGTTCTCGATCCGTTCTTGGGTCTTTTGAATTGCCTTGGTCAGGAAGTTCGCGTTGATTTCTTCCATCGGGGGCCAGCTTTTGAGGACTGGAGAATCCGCAAGTTTGGAGTTGAAGATTTTCCAAAGTTGGTCTTCCAAGGACACGAAGAATTTGGACGAACCTGGGTCGCCTTGTCGCCCTGCGCGACCTCGGAGTTGGTTGTCGATTCGCCTTGATTCGTGACGTTCGGTACCAAGGATGTAAAGTCCTCCGAGCTTCCGAACTTCTTCGGCGAGTCCTGCTCGCTCTTGGTCGTTCAATGGGAGAGGTGGCGCAGCTCGCTCAAATCCTCCTCGACGGAAGTGCTTGAAGGTATCGGCATAGTCCGGATCAAATCCAAAGTCGTCGCTTTCGTCGTCGGTTTTTCGAGCGGCTTCGATGATAGCGTCAGAAACGCGCCCACCGAGAAGGATGTCAACGCCACGACCAGCCATGTTCGTCGCGATCGTGACAGCACCCTTTCGCCCAGCTTCCGAGATAATGAGCGCTTCTTTTTCGTGGAACTTCGCGTTCAAAATGTTATGTGGAATCCCGTGTTTGAGGGCCTCCACGAGATATTCTTTGCTTTCTTCGCCTAGCTCATGTCGCTTCAGGAACCAACTCATGTTCTCTTCGGCAAGGGCGTCACCGGAAACTCCGGCCTTTGCTGCGACGGTGCTCATGACCTGCCTGGTCATATCCGCAAATGGGATCAGTTCCAGTTCTTCGATCATTTTTCGGGCATCCTTGTCCAATCCTTTTTCTTCTTTCTTCTCGTGCAGCCGGTACAGAATGAGGAGCTTCTGGAGCATTTCCGCGGTTAAGCGACCCGAAACAATTTCTGACATTTCAATGGATCGAGTCCCCACAAGAACTGGTTGCTGCCGGGCGTATAGCCGCAGAAGTTCGAATCCAATTGCTCGGAACTTGGCTTCTTCGGTCTTAAATACCGCGTCTTGGATATCAACCCGTGACATTGGTCGGTGAGTTGGAACGGAGACGACGTCAAGACCATAAATCTTTCGGAATTCGTCTTCTTCTGTCTTAGCAGTACCGGTCATTCCCGCGAGTTTGTCGTACATCCGGAAGAGGTTTTGGAAGGTGATGACCGCCACGGTTTGGCTTTCGCGCTGAACTTGAACGTTCTCCTTGGCTTCGATTGCCTGGTGAAGACCGTCGGAAAGGCGTCGTCCGAACATCATTCGGCCGGTGTTCTCGTCAACCAGAACGACTTCATTTCCGCGCACGACGTACTCAACATCGCGTTGAAATAGTCCGTATGCCTTGATGGATGCGTTGATGTGGTGGAACATCTTTGGATCGGTCGCAATGTTCGCGACGCCAAGTTGCTCTTCGAGCAGGTCCATTCCTTCCTCGGTTAAGGAAGCCGAGTGGTTCTTTTTGTCCACGGTGTAATGCACACCAGGAACATCCATATCGTCAACTCCACCGGCCACGAGGTTCTTCACCACTTGGTTAATTTCCTTATAAACGCTGACATCGTCGTTACTTGGACCGCTGATAATGTGCGGAGTTCTAGCTTCGTCGATCAGGATCGAGTCAACCTCGTCGACGATCGCAAAGTTCAGGTCGCGCATGGAAAGCTGCTCCACGCTGAATGCCATGTTGTCACGCAGGTAGTCAAATCCGAATTCGTGGTTTGTACCGTACGTAATGTCGCACATGTAGGCCTCTCGTCGGCTGGTTGGAACCAGGTTCATGTAGCGAGGGTCACCGAGGACGTCAGATCCGTGTTCGTAGCGATACGAGCCGCCGAGTTCGTCCGAGTCCATGGATTGGCCTTGGATAATTCCGACGCTCATGCCGAGGAAGTCGTAAATCGCACCCATCCAAATCGCGTCACGCCGAGCAAGGTAATCGTTGGCGGTGACGAGGTGAGCACCTTTACCAGTGAGAGCGTTCAAGTAAAGCGGGGCGACTCCGACGAGGGTTTTTCCTTCCCCAGTTTTCATTTCCGCGATTCGACCCTGGTGAAGAACCATTCCACCGACGAGTTGCACATCAAACTGTCGCATCCCGAGGGTGCGGAGAGAAACTTCGCGCACGACTGCAAAGACTTCGGGCAAGAGTTGGTCGAGCGTATCGCCATTGGCAAGCCGAGATTTGAATTCTGGCGTTTTTGCTTTGAGTTCTTCGTCGGTGAGATTTGCGAGCTTACTTTCGAAGCCGTTAATCAGTTCGACGGTTGGATAGAGAGCTTTGACATCGCGTTCGCTGGTGTCAAACATTCTGCGGAGTAAGTGAATCATGGTTTTGTTGATAAATAAATCGTGGGTGTGGACCTGGATTTGCCCAGGTGGAAATGCGCGGTTCTGCCGCGATTAAATGGCGACAGTGGAAACCGGAAGCTCAGCCTGCGGCTGGTCCATCACGCATTCTGTCCGCAGAGCGGATGACTAGGAACTCATCGTAGTTCGACCGAACTGAGTTCTTGGTAGCACCCAATAATTTGACAACCGGCTGTCCAGAAAGTATCCGCGGGACTAGGACAGGTTCGGTCTGATTTGGGTCGCGCTTCTGAATAAGTACGCTGATCAGGCAGTCAGAACCAGCGATTCGGTCCTTGCTTTGCGAACAAAACAGAAGCTGAGATGCTAGCGGGAGTCCCCGCAGGTCCGCTTGAGCGAACTGCGCTTGCCAAAATAGCAATACCAGAGCTGGGAAAAACTGCAACATTAAAGCCTAAACTACGCCCATTCTACCCGGCGCATCCCTCTATTCTCGGGAACTTTGCGTTGCGAACTCCTCGTAAGTAGCCCCGTGTTGGAAATTTTTTCTCGAATTTGGGCTATCTGTGCCTTGATCACGCTGAGCTCGACGTGTTTTTCCAACGGTTTACCACCCGAACCGATTTCGAATCCTCCGGTGATTGATGGCGTTTTGACGGACCCTGTGTGGCAAACATCGCCTTCAGGGACCGATTTTATTGAAGAGTCCTCTCGAACTGTTTATGCTTCTCAAACACAATTCTGGGTGCGCTACGATCAAAAATTTGTTTACTTTGGAGTCCGCGCATTTGAAGAGCCAGGAAAAATTTCAGCAACCGAGACGCGAGATGATGTCGGCTTGGACGGGAATGACCGGATAACACTATTTCTTGACTTTTTCGGCACGAGCAACAACTTCAACTCTTTTTCGATCAACCCGTTGGGTGCGACGAACATCGGAATTGATGGTGGGCGCGCCAATAAGAAAGAGTGGCGTGGACAGATCCAGGCAAAAGCGGTCCGAGACAGTGAAGGTTGGACGGCTGAGATGCAGATTCCTTGGGAGATTTTACGCCTCCCTCCGGCCGGAAAAAGGACTGCCCTTATTAATGTGAACCGGCGGCATTATGTTGATCAAAAGAGCACATCTTGGCGCGACACATTTGACGGGAACGATACTAACTATGGTCGTTGGGAGGGATTGCAGATTCCTGAGTCCAAAAATGAGAACAAAATCGAGTTATTGCCCTATTCGTATGTAGGATCCTCGGACGGCAATTCAATCTTCAATTCAGGTTTGGACTATCGTACAAAAATTGGGAATTTTGAGGCAGTCGGAACCATTAATCCTGATTTTCGAAACATTGAGCGAGGGATTCTGAGCCTCGATTTTAGTTACTCCGAGCGCTTGGCTAACGAATCTCGGCCGTTCTTTTCCGAAGGATCTGCCTTCTTCCAGTCGGGAGGGGAGATTCGACTTTTCGCTTCGCAACGATTTCGTCAGTTTGACGTAGGGACGAAAGTCTTTTCAAAGCTCGATGATAGAACTCGGGTAGGGGTGATGAACCTTGCAACATTTGGGAAGGAAAATTTCACTCTCGCATCCTATCGCTCTAATCCCAATCAGAAAGAGTCTCTCCTCGTTGCAGCAACCAGTTTGCGACAGAAAGGATTAAGTAATGAAAGCGCATATTTCAACTATTCCTACGATGTTGGAAGCCGCGTCTATTACACTTCTCAATACTTGACCATGGACAGCGTTAGAGACGTTGGTACCACTCAAGTCGTTGGATACTACGATCAAAATGAAAAGTTCAGCACATCATTAGCGGCTTACTCCGTGAGTTCGAATTTCGCCCCGAGAGCCGGGTTTGTTTCGCTACGAGATTTCAAGGGGCTGGAGGCCGGATTAAACGTAAATGCGCAACCAAAGCGAGGGGCGTTGAATGAGTATGGTTTTGGTTTTTCTGGAAGTCGTTCTTGGAGGCAAAATGGCGATCCGTTCACTAGTAGCTTCAATTCATACTTTTATGGCGATTACGGCAAAGCGTTTAGTTTTAATATGGGCCTCGGCGCAAGTACTTTCGAAGAGTTTAAAGATTCTTATTACTCGATTGGGTTCGGATTTCCGGCAAATGACCGTTACAATAACTTCGGATTTGGTCTTTCTTCAGGGCGGTCTGGCGGTCGTACTTACTCGTCCCAAGATGTTTATGTTAGCGCTCGCCCGGTAAAGGATTTGCAACTGGGGCTGTCAGCTCAGTTCTATGAGCGAACCCGGAAAAGCACACAGGTAATCGGAACCGCAAATTGGGCGATGGATAAATCTCACAGCATCGGGTGCCGCGTCGTTCGACGAAATAATGATTGGAATGGACATCTCAGTTTCAGCCGGTCGGGGAATCTTGGTGCGGAGTACTTTTTGATCATCGGCGATCCAAATGCGGAGAAGTTTCGGCGGAGCATCATCCTGAAAGTAACAGTCCCGTTTACAATTAACTTTTAGCCCTGAAAAAGTTCTTTCAGGAAGTCTGGGATGGTTTTGGCTTTCATATCCGTGCCAACCAGCACGTGCCAAGTGTAACCCTCGGTCGCAATTTTGCCTGTTGTGGTGTTGATGACTTCGTAATTGATGCGGATTGATGCGCGTTTGATTTCTTCCACCCACACGCGAACGTGGATCAGGTCGTCGTACTTTACTTCTTCTCGATACTTAGCCCACGCCTCAACGACTGGGAGCTTGTATCCCATCGCTTCTACCTCTTTATATGTGGTGCCGCGACTGCGGAATAGTGCGGTTCTGGCTTGCTCAAACCACACAAGGTAGTTCGCGTAGTAGGCGTGACCCATTTGGTCGGTTTCTGCATACCTAACTCGGATGGGCTCTTCAATTGCGTTGATCACCCCTCCTTGATACCAGATTCAGCATTAACGGATTTTTAAGAAATTGTGAAGAAAGTATGAAAAGTATGAAAAGTATGAATGGTGTGGTATTATTGTCCGATGCGCGAAGGCAAAGATATGTCCGAATGTTTTTTCGGAACGGTCACTGTGGGAGAACGGGGTCAGATTGTGATTCCTGTTGAGGCCCGGGAGGCACTCGGGATAAAGGCCGGAGACAAGTTACTGGTGATGCGCGATCCCGCGCTGAACGCCCTGATGTTGTCCAGCTTCTCCGAAATCCGATCTGTTATTGACAGTCTCACTCAAGCTCTCCATAAGGCAGATGGGAAGGAACAGCAGTGATTGGTGTTGAGTTTGCGTTTGCTCTGGCAATGATCGGATTTCAGGAGCCACTTGAGGTGCTTACATTGGATCGCGCGATCACGATCGGGGTTGAGCGATCTCTTGGTACAAAGATTGCCGAGTCGCAATTGATCCAGGCAAAAGAAAGAACAAAGCAGGCACGTGGGCTGCTTGGATTTCGCCTCGATTCTCAATTTTCCTATGATCGGTACGCCGACCGACAGACCTTTGGTGGTGGGGGTTCAGGAGGTAATTTTGACTCCAAGAGAGCGAGTATCGTTTTGTCCTATCCGGTCGATATCGTTGGGCTCTCGCGGAAAACCGCTCTTGCCGCCAAGAAAAACGAAGAGTCAGTTGCCGAGTCAATAACGATCACCCTGAACCAAACCCGGTTTGACATTCGAGAGGCATTCTTTGGAGTGATTCGCGCGAGTTGGGTGTTGCAAGTCGCCGAAGAGGCAGTGAAAGCCGCCGAAGCTCGGCTATCCAATGCAAACAAATTTTTTAATGCTGGCTCTATCGCCAGGTTTGATGTCCTGCGATTGGAAACGGATCTTTCGCGCGTAAACGCTGAACTGGATCAGTCACAAAACAACCTGAGATTGGCAAAGCAGGTGCTCAACAATCGAATGGAGCGTGATGCCGAGACGCCATTTACCATTGAAAGCGAGTATCTCAATACCATCGCAAATGACCTTCCCAAGCTCGAAACGCAGGAAGGTTGGCTTTTGGATGCTGCTCTTCAAAATAGGGCGGAGCTTCGTCAACTCTCTTCCGCTCTGGAAGCGCGAAAGTTTGTCACTTATACGCGGCGGGGAGGCCTCTCGCCGTCTCTGAACCTGAGTCTTACGCACAGCGAATTCCCGGGGGCATCGAGCTTCCAGCAAAGTCGCACGACAACGCTGAATGCCACGGTGAGTTTTCCGCTATGGGATTCCGGGGTGACCAAGGCCCAAATTGCAGAAGCCAAGCAAGACGAGGTTCAGATTGTAACGAATCTAGAAAGAACTCGGCTGGGAATTTCGCTTCAGCTCAAGAGCGCCATCGTGCGATTCCGCAATGCAGAAGCGCAGATGCGGTTTTCGCAGAAGACTGTTAATCTCCAAACTGAGGCACTACGCTTGGCCGAACTACGATTTAATGCCGGAGAAGGAATCTTGCTTGACGTGACTACAGCGGATGCTGATCTCAGGTCCGCTCAAGGTGCGCTAGTCGCCGCCCGAGCTGAGTATCTAATCGCTTATGCCGCTCTTCAAAACGCCGTTGGAATCGACAACCTCGTCCCTCCCGCCACGACCACCACAGAAATTCAAGTACCGAAATGAACCGACTTCAACTTTTATCCATTATTCTGATCTTGGGCATCGCGACGACCGGATGCGTCAATCGAGGTGCTCAAGCGGAAGCAGCGAAGACGAAAGAAATCCTGAGTGACGTGAGTGTTCCTGTTGGAATCACCACCTTAGCTGAATCGACATTTGTAGAGGGTCTCGACATCACTGGTGCTTTGAGTTCCTCAGAAGATGTAACCATCGGCGCAAAGATGACCGGGCGTCTGATCGCGGTCTATGTCAAAGACGGCGATTCTGTAATATCAGGTCAGCTTCTTGCGAAGCAGGAAACGGTTGAGTTTGATGCGCGGCTGAACCAGGCACGAGCCCAAGAGCAGTCTGCCGTCTCCCAACTCAAGCAGGCAATTTCTGACGCAGAGGAAGCTCCGAAGCGATCCAACGCAAACGTCCGAGCGGCGAGAGCGCAACTTGCCCAAGCCGAGGCACAACTCTTGAAGGCCAAAAATGGTGCACGGGCGGAGGAAAAGCGGCAGGCATCAGCTTCGCTGGCATCTGCAAAGGTCAATTTGGAAGTCGCGCAAAAGGATTACAATCGCGGCAAGATTCTGTTGGACGAAGGGGCAATCAGCGAACGCGATTTTGATCGTTACCGCCAAGCACTTGCTCAGGCTCAGGCGAACTACGAGGGGGCAGTCGAATCCCTCAAGATCGTCAACAATGCGACTCGAGCAGAAGACATTTCATCCCTCCATGCATCCGTAAACGCGGCGAGAGAGCACCTCCAATCAGCGCTTTCGAGCCAACGGTTGGATGTAACGTTCCGCGATCGCGTTGATTCCGCTAGATCTCAGGTGGATAGTGCGCGTGAGAATGTCAACATCGCCTTGATGGCGCTTGAAGACACCAAGATTTTCGCTCCATTCTCCGGTAAGGTCGCTGGAAAACCCGCTGCACTTGGTACGGCTATGGGCCCTGGAGTGCCAGTTCTCCGCATGGTCGGGAATTCCGGTATCTACTTCGAAGGCGAGATTCCAGACAATCGAGTGAATTCTGTGAAGCCGGGGATGTCGGTCACCGTGAAAGTGGATGCCATCGCCAATCGCACAATGACTGGAACCATCGCGACGATTAGTCCAAGCGCGGAGTCTTTGGGTCGACTTTACAAAGTGCGGATTCAACTTGAAGGCTTCCCGACTGAGATCAAGGCAGGAATGTTTGCCCGAGGCACGATTGAACTCAGCCGGACCGAGGGAATCGTGATCGCGAAAAACACGATCAAGGGCTCTGGTACTGAGCAATTTGTCTATCTCGTTAGTGATGGAAAGGCAAAGAAACAGCTTGTGAAAATCACTGGCGAGCGCGGGACGCGCGCTATGGTGAGCGGACTTCAGTCCGGGGATCAGCTGATCATCGAGGGGCAAAACATCGTCACCGACGGCACACCGGTCAAGCTGAAACCAAACGCAACTGCCTCTGAAAAGGATAGTGTAACGACCGGAAGCTAATTGCTTCAAAACAGGATCAAGGAACCAGATTAATGGGATTGACAAAAATTGCAATTACTCGCCCAATCTTCATGCTCATGCTGATGGTCGGTGCGATCTTCTTCGGCTGGAACGCTTACAAGACCATGCCGTTGGAGGAAAATCCGGAAGTTCAATTCGGCGTTATCACGGTGACGGCGGTTTATCCTGGAGCCGGACCCGACGAAGTCAGTACTCTGGTTTCAAAGCGGATTGAAGAGTCTATTTCCGGGGTCAACGGCTTGCTTGAACTCACCAGCAGCTCGCAAGAGGGTGTAGGTGTGGTCGTGGCTAATTTTGAAGTCGGCACCAACATGGACTCGGCTTTGAACGATGTTCGGGCGAAAGTTGATACCGTGCTTAGCGACCTTCCGAAGGAAGTCCTCAAGCCCACGATTGACAAGATTGACGGTGCTAGTGAACCCATCTTGAACATGTCGCTCAGTTCCGATAAGCTCAACAATCAGGAGCTTCGCGACCTAGCAGATGACAAGATTAAAGACAGATTTGCCCGGATTAAGGGCGTTGCTCAGGTCAATGTCTCGGGAGGCGAAGAGCGAGAGATTCAGGTTCGACTGAAGAAAGATCGCTTGATGAGCCTCGGAATCGGAGCTGCTCAAGTCCAAGGCGCAATTGCCGCGACGAGTTTGAACGTCCCGAGCGGACGCATCATCGCCAAAGATATGGAATACGGCATCCGGGTTTTGGGCGAGTATAAAAGCGTTGATCAGATCCGCCAAACCGTGATCCGGATTAGCGATCCCCAAGATCCAAATCGTGCCGCTTCAATAAAGCTGGCTGATATCGCCGAAGTCGTAGACGTTCAAAAAGATCGTCGAGACATCGCGCGAGTGGACGGGAAAGAAGCGGTCGTCATGACCGTTCAGAAGGCGAAAGAAGGAAATGCGGTTGAAATTGCCAAGGGCGCAAAAGCCGTCTACGCCGAGATTGAGCGTGACTTTGGAGTCAAGACGTCGGTCACACAAGACAAGTCAATTGTTGTCGAAGAATCACTCTTTGACTTGACGTTTGCGTTGATTTTCGGGATCGTACTCGTGACCGTTATCGTGTTCATGTTCTTACATGACTGGCGCGGAACTTTGATCGTCTTCTTGACGATTCCGATTTGTCTTTTGGCGACGCTGATGGTGCTCAAGGCACTCGGCTTTACTCTCAACAACATGTCTTTGCTCGCGTTGTCACTTGCAATTGGGGTTTTGGTTGACGACGCGATTGTGGTTCTGGAGAACATCTATCGCCACCTCAAGATGGGCGAGGATCCAAAGACGGCGGCTTTGAATGGCCGAGGTGAAATTGGTCTTGCCGCGATTGCGATTACCTTTGCCGACATCGTGGTGTTTCTCCCGATGGCGTTCATGGGTGGGGTGGTTGGTCAATTCTTCCGACCACTTGGGATCGGCTTTGCGGTCTGCGTGTTCTTGAGCTTAATGGTGTCGTTTACGATTACACCGATGCTTGCAGCCCGGTGGTACAAGGAAGGCGAAGATGTCGAAGCACCTAAGGGCAGATTTGCGCAGTGGTTTGATCGGTCGTTCCACGGATTTGAGGGGAGGTATGGTCGTGTTTTGGAGTGGGCATTACAGCACCGATGGTTTGTGTTTGTCACCGGCTTCATTTTCCTCCTCGGCGTTGGAACTTTCATCGCAGGAAGCTTTTTCCCGAGTGCAGGAGCTGCTTTTGCAAATGGCGCTCAGCTTATGGTTCCGATGATCGCCATGATTACGGTCATTGCCCTGGTTGCGAATGCGATCACGAAGCGCGTCTTCCGATGGCAACTTCTGACCGGTGCGCTGGCTTGCATCTTGGTGCTTGGAGTGTTTGGTGCAGCTGGTTTCGGCTACCGTCAGTGGAAAGGAGCAGATATCTTCAGCTTTACTTTCTCCCCACCGAGTGACCAAGGCGAAGTTGTGATTCGTATTGAGGGTCCACCAAGCGCGACCCTGCAAGACACTCTTGCGATCACCGAGCGACTTGAAACGATTGCCAAGGGTCACCCAGACGCGAAGTACGTTCTGACTCAGGTCGGGAACTGGAGCGGAGCTTTTGCCGGTGCTGGCGGCTCAAGGGGTGTGAACCTAGCCCAGATCACAGTAGAGCTCCACGAAAAAGAAGCAATCCTGGATCGTTTGCAACCCTGGGTGAAGCACGATCACCCGCTGCGCAAGAAGTCGGACACATCGGTTGCTTCAGACCTAATCCAGACTGTCGGGAAAGTCCCAGGCGCGAAGGTAACGATTACAACCCAAGGTTCTTTCGGCTTTGGATCAGCGATTCAGATGTCGTTTGCATCCGACGACCGAGAGAAGCTCATCTCCACGGTGGAGAAGATCCGTACCAGGCTCGCCGCTGGCGAGATTGAGGGCGTGATCAACGTGGACACGAGTTCTAAGCCAGGAAAGCCCGAATTTCGAGCAATTCCGATGCCGGACCGCATGGCCGATGCCGATGTCACGACTGCGGATGTCGCATCAACATTGCGTCTTCTCTACGAAGGAAATGATGATGTAAAACTTCGGGTAAGCGGACGCGAGTATCCGATTCGGGTCTTGATGGATCCCGAAGACCGAAACAATGCCGACCTTATTCAAGATGTTCCGATCAAGTTTTCGCAGGGGCAGCCGGTGTTCTTGCCTCAGGTCGCGAAGATCGAGGAGGGGGTTACGATTGACAAAGTTAACCGCCGAAACCGAATTGAAGAAATTCAGATCACTTCTGACCTTTTAGCGGGCTATGCTTCGGGAACGGTCCAAGGCAACATTGACGCCTGGCTTTTAAAAGAGAACCTAGTTCCGGAAGGTGTGGTTATAAAACCATTGGGGCAAGCCGACGTACAGGCACGAGAAACGGGTTACCTGATGGGAACACTCCTCATCGGATTGATCCTGGTCTACATGTTGCTGGCTTCGCTTTACGACAACCTGCTCTACCCGTTCATCATTCAGCTGGCTCAGCCTCAGGCTTTTGTGGGGGCTTTGCTTGCGCTGATTCTCACCGATAAAACGCTCAACATCGTTGGATTTATCGGTCTGATCGCGCTAGTGGGGCTTGTGGGTAAAAACGCGATTCTGTTGGTGGACTATACCAATACGTTGCGTGGCCGTGGGCTCGATCGCCACGACGCGCTGGTAAAGGCGGGACCTACGCGTCTTCGCCCAATCATGATGACCACGATTGCGGTTGTTGTTGGAACATTGCCGACGGCGCTCGCGATTGGTCGAGGCTCTGAGTTCCGAGAGACGCTAGGGATCATCATCATTGGTGGGATTGCGCTCTCGACCATCTTGACCCTGGTGGTCATCCCATGTAGCTACACGATCTTTGATGACCTCAGTGACTCTATTGCGCGTTGGACTGGAAAGCAGCCGAAGCCGAGTGAGTTGTTCAAGAAAAAGGAAGAAGTTGAGGAGAGTTCGGGGGTTCGGTAGTTCGGGGGTTCGGAGATTCTCTGAACCAAGTTTGATACGCAGGAAAATCCACCTACATGCTTTGCTTGTAGGTGGATAAGAATGGCGGGATTGTTCCCACTTGTATTAGGCGACTTTCGCCTGATGACGCTCTTGCAGACTCACGTTGATTTCAAGCTCACCAATGTCCGGAATCTTTAGCGGGATGACCAAAGCTGGGATTCCAAGAGTGGAAACATGGACATTGGACCCGCGAATAATCGTCGGAGGGGTGATATCGCAGATATACCCAGCGCCCAAAAGCTGATTCATCGAGTGACCACTGATCATATTCCCGAGTTCCGCAATTGCTGATGCCGCTAGGGTGTCAAACGTGATCACGGGTTGCCCGGTCATGATCGAAGCAATCTTGTCCGCCGTCTGTACCGTCATACCATAGATCACCTGCCCCTCAATTTGGCCAGTGACCCCACACACGACGTTGACCTGCTGGGTCGTAAAGACCTGCGGTTGCGCGCTGAGATTTCCCCTCTCTGGTGCTGCTTGCAGGAGCATTTCGACGACGGAGGCTGCGCCAGCTACAAATGGAGTTACAAACTCAACTTTCATAGTTGATACGTCTCCTAATTAAGCTACCAGCTTTCCTACTGCTTCCAAGACTCGGTCGGGTTGGAACGGTTTAACGATGAAGTCTTTTGCGCCTGCTTGAATTGCTTCAACAACCATATTCTTTTGACCCATTGCCGTACACATGACGATCTTCGCGGTCGGATCAATCACGCGGATTGTTTTGAGTGCGGTCAGACCGTCCATTTCTGGCATGTTGATGTCCATCGTGACCAGATCTGGTTTCAGAGACTGGTACATGTCGACGGCCTCCTGGCCATTTTGTGCTTCACCTACAACTTCGTAGCCGTTCTCGATTAGGATTTTTTTGAGTGTTACCCTCATGAAAAGGGCATCGTCTGTGATTAGGATGCGTTTCGCCATTCTTTATTCCCTGCGTTTGGTCGTTGGTAGAAAAACGGTATGTTCTGCTCGAATCCGATCTTGCCCGCATTCCCGATGCGTTCAGTTGAACCAACAAAAAGGATTCCACCTGGTTTGAGAGCGTTAAAGAACCGCTCGTAGAGCTTATTTTTTGCTTCCTCAGTGAAGTAGATCACAACGTTTCGGCATATGATGAGGTCATATCCGGAGTCGCGATTGTCTTCCAGAAGATTTTTGGATTTAAACTTAAGATACTTTTTGACGGCAGAATCCGCGAACCATGCGCTTCCCACCTTCTTAAAGTATTGCCGGAATTCGGCAGGAACTCCGCGCATGTCTGGGTCGCTGAATTCCCCTCTACGGGCTTGATCAAGAGCTGCCTGGTCAATGTCCGTCCCGATGACCTGGTGCGCGCCTTTGAACTTCTTGTCGAGGATCGCGGCTAGGGAGTATGCCTCAGCGCCGTAGCTACACCCTGCGCTCCAGACCTTTAGAGTTCGCGTTCGGCTCAAAAGATCAGGTAGAACTTGGTTTTCGAGTTGATTCCACTTTTCCGGATTGCGCCAAAGTTCACTCACGTTGATCGCTAGCTTGTCTTGGAACCAAACGATTCCATCTGGCTCTGTAGAAATCTTCGTCCAGAAATCTTCAAGATTTTTGCAACCCTTGACGTCCATCATCCCGACGATTCGACGTTGTAGCTGGTTGGCCTTGTAGTCGTGAAGATTCAAGCGCGTTCGCTTGAGCATCTTGTCATAAAATGCATTCCATTCGGCTGAATTAGGATGCATGAGCAATCTTTCCTTTCACTGCGGTCGTGATGGCTCCAGCCAATTTTTCAAGTGGGTATTCGGCAGTTATTCCTCCCGCTTGAAGGGCTGCCTTCGGCATTCCATAGATCGTGCAAGTGGCTTCATCCTGGCCAAAAACTTGCCCCCCGGCCTTGATGACGGCAGCGGCACCATCGGCACCGTCGCGTCCCATCCCGGTGAAGACAGCCCCGATCAGGCGACTCTTATAAAGTTTGACAGCGCTGTAGAAAAGAGGGTCCGCTGCTGGTCGTGTTCCATGGACAATTGGATCCACATTCAGTTCGATCGTTCCGTTCTTTGAAACTAACATATGGTGCCCGCCGGGTGCAATGAGAGCGAGACCTGGCACCACTCTTTCCCCATGAATAGCTTGCTTGCAGGGAACCGTGCCGAGAGAATTGAGCCTCTTTGCAAAACTTTCTGTAAATCCGGCTGGCATGTGCTGAACGATCAAAATGGGGCACGGGAAGCCCTTCGGAAGTTGTTGCCAAAATTGCGCCAATGCCTTTGGACCTCCCGTGGAAGCGGCGATCAGAACGACCTTATCGCTCGTCATTTTTGAAATCGGTGGCGTAATCGGAGCCATCCGAAACGCTCCTCGTCGTTCGAGTGAAGCAGTCTTGGCCGCACGAATTTTTTCGAGGAGTTCGGCTTTGCAACCTAGAACTTTGAGTCTAGAAGAACCCTCTGGTTTTGTGACAAAGTCAAGGGCTCCAAGCTCGAGAGCTTGAAGCGTCGCCGAAGCGCTTTGAGTTGTGACGCTACTGACCATAATAACGGCTGTTGGTCGAAACGTCATGATTTCACGCAACGCGGTGATCCCGTCGCAAACGGGCATTTCCACATCAAGTGTGATGACATCGGGGTTGAGTGCCTTTACGGCTTCGATTGCCTCGGATCCATTGGAAGCTTGTCCCACAAGCTCCATGTCAGATTCTCCCTTAACCCAATCCGAGATGATTCTTCTTATAAATGGCGAATCGTCTACGACTAAAACTTTTTGCTTCATTCCCCAGTTAACTCTTCCACCAAGGCCTCGAACGCTTCGAAGGCGATCACGAAATCGTCGATAATCTTGTCTAAATCATCGGCAGAAATTCCACGTCGCTGTAATGCATCTTCATCAAATTCATACAGCAAGCCATCCCCCCCGATTCCACAACCCACTGACATCGCCATAAAGTCGGCAATGTGAATGCAGTCGGCAATAGCCGAATTCTTACTGGAATGAGATGGCATGTGGTGCCATCTGATTCCGTCAATGATGTCTTGTGGAAGATTCCAGCTTTCGGCGAGATGGGCTCCAACTTCAGCATGATCAACTCCGATGACGTGCCTTTCAACTTGATCAAAGGTCATCCCTGCTTGATTTCCGAGTTGGACGAGCAGCTGAAGTTTGCCGTCAAAAACGTTTGAGAGGGCGATTTTTCCGATGTCTGCTAGAAGTCCAGTCACGAACACGGTGTCGTGTTCTGCGTACTTCGACAATTTTGCAATCATCTGGGCGCCGGTTGCGACGCTAAACGAGTGAACCATCAAGGCATTCGGCGCAAGATCGTATCCCGGTAATGGGCGGCTGAGCCAAGACTGGGTTCCTGCTAAGAGAGCGAGCTGCCGTACGCTGCGGAACCCAAGGAGAACGACCGCCTCTTGAAGTGTGGTCACCTTTCTTGACAATCCATAGAACGATGAGTTAGCCATTCTAAGCACTCTCGCGCTGAGAGATTGATCCATCGAAACGGCCTGTGCAACAAGTCGTGCACTGGAGTCGCTACCATCTGTGGCTTGCAAAACTTTGATGAGTGCGGCGGGCATAGCCGGGAGGTCCGGGGTTTGCCGCAAAATGGTCTGGATTGAAACTCTTTTTTGAGGTTCGCCGCCGTTTACTTGAGTTTGCATAGTGATCGCTCCCCTCCTGTTACAGTTCGGACCCGGAATTCTCCGGTTGCGGTGTCGTAGGTGACAGTTCTTCCGAGAGTCCCACCCACATCCTGGGCGACCACCCGAATCCCCATTTGGGAAAGAATCTCCTTTGATGCGAGGGCATTTCTCGCCCCTACTTCGAGTTTTGATCCCGCTATGCTTGATCCGAACTTGAAGACTTGAGCGCCACCAGCGTACGCCGCGATGATTCTTCCCTTACTGGCACCAAGTGATTCCATTTGATCGATCAGCTCTGGAATTCCGGTGTCTGCAAATTTGCCGATCTTATCGACCGGCTTGTTTGGAAACTTTTCCGGAAGCATGATATGGATCATGCCGCTGACTTCGGCTGAAGCATCCCAGAGTGCTAGGCCGATGCAACTGCCTAGACCCAGGCAAGTATATTTTGCCGTCCCTTTGGCAGAGTAGAGCTCCGCCATTCCTACTAAGTGTTGTGCCCCAACCATGATTTACGCTGCCTCTGAAATCCCCAAGCGTTCGAAAATGGTTTGCAATCCCGATTCAGAGGGAATGCAAAGGAAATATCCGCTGGTTCCTGAATCAGCTTCGTAAAGATTTGTTTCCACCGCCAGCGCGACTGAATCCGTCATTTCGGCCTCAGCGACGATCGTTGCGATGACGCTCGCCGACATTTCTGCTGTCATTAACGGTGGTGTGGCGTGCAGCTTTAGATCGGTCATGTCCGAAATTGCGTTGAGGAAACTGGAGTTAATAATATTGCCGACCTCCAAGAGCGCAGATGCCTCCATTTCACCAACTTTTTCTAGATCACAGGGGTGAGCTCCGAGTAGCATTTGCCACAATTTTTGGGCTCCCTTCCAAGGAAAGAGGAATGCGATGTGCCCATGGATGTCACCTTCGAAGGGCATGTAGACGCTTACGACGACCTCCTCCGGTCCTCCAAGTAAGTAGGAGAGCTCAGCGACGGGCACGGACTCGATTTTGGGAACCGTGATGTGGAATGAAGTTCCAGTCATGTCCGAAAGGGAAGTTGCAGCATGGCCCAGCCCGATGTTTGCAACCTCCTTAGCTGCAGAAAGCTGCAGCGCGCTAAAGTTTGATTCAATTTTTTGACTCATTTCCCCACAATTCCCCTAAATCATCCCGGTCGAACATGACAGGTGATCCTTACAGAGAGTGAGTTCCACAGTTTCACTAGGACACCCACTAGAAAAAATACTGGGAGAATATTCAATACTTGAAGAACTTTTTGGCGATTCAGGAACTCTTGATGTTGAGGATTGGTTAATCCTAATAGCCGGAACAAAAGCCGGTAAAGAAAGCAAGAAGAACTCGAGCAATCGAGACAGCACAGCAGACAACATGGCGGGCGCCCTCTCTCCTCTCAAAAAGAAAACACCCAAACAAGCGCCCGCATTTTTTCTCTTCTTCTCAATCTGACTTCAAACCCGGTACACTGCGACGTTATGAGTGGCCTGGATATAGAAATCATCCGTCACGCGTTGGAAACTGCCCGCAGCAATGGCTTCGTTCAAGTCAAGCTGAATCATGGCGATGATTCTTTCCGCGCAATCCTTGAACCCAAATTGTCCTTGAACGAAGAAGCAGACTCCGAAGAAGACGATGCCTTTGGCTTGTTCGCGGCTGCGGAAGTCTCCGACACTTTTGAGGTCAAATCGCCCTGCGTTGGGTATTTTCAGGCTGGCAAAACCGAGGCTGTTGTTGGAGCAAAGGTCGAGGAGGGCGAGGTCATCGGTGTGATCCAAGCACTCGGAATTGGGAACGATGTGAGCTGCAAATCAACTGGGACCATCGAAGAAGTTTTTGTGAAGCCAGGTCAGGCGGTTGAATTTGGCCAACCTATCGCGAGGCTCAAGCGATGAGATTCTTTTATGGCTTGCCTCTCTTGGTACTGTGCTGTGGATGCTTTGGGATGCTTCAGGCTGATGGAAATCAGCGCGCTGACAAGGTAGGCAATACGGTTGTGGGGCAGTCAATGGCAAGGGCGAAGGACGGAGTTTGCATGCAGAACCTCAGTCAGATTCGTCAGGCAATAATGGTTTCTCGGTCCAATGGTGAGGAAGGATTTCCTGCCTCTCTACAAGAGCTGAAGCTACCCGCGGAAATGCTGGTTGATCCTATTGGAAAAGAGCCATATTCCTATGACCCCGAAACTGGCGTTGTGAAATGCGAGCACCCAGGACACAAGAAGTATTAAATGTTTAAACGAGTTTTAATTGCAAATCGAGGCGAAATTGCGGTGCGCGTGATGCGGACTTGCAAACTCCTCGGGATAGAAACCGTGGCGATTCATAGCGAAGTGGATCGTGATTCGCTTCATGTCCAGATTGCGGATCGGGCCGTGTGTGTGGGCGAAGCCTCTAATACGGATTCTTATTTGAACCTGGCGAACGTGCTGATGGCGGTCGAGATCTCTGGTGCCGACGCAGTCCACCCCGGTTATGGTTACTTCAGCGAGCGTGAGACCTTTGCCGAAGCTCTTGGAGCTATGGGGGTCAAGTTCATTGGTCCTCCTGTGGTTGCGATTCAGGCGATGGGTGACAAGGCCTCTGCAAAGCAAGCCGCTATTGAAGCCAATGTGCCGGTCGTTCCTGGCAGCCCTGGAGTTGTCGAAAACGAAACGGATGCGATTAAGCTTGCCGAAGAAATGGGTTACCCGGTTCTTTTGAAAGCTGTCGCTGGTGGTGGCGGTCGCGGGATTCGCCGCGTGGATGACTCGGCGTCCTTGGGACGACTTTGGAAGCTAGCCCAGCAAGAAGCCCAAGCAAGCTTTGGAAACGGCGATATGCTCGTGGAAAAGTGCGTCATCAACCCTCGGCACGTTGAAATTCAGGTTCTCTTTGATGAACATGGGAACGGAGTGTACGCCTTCGAACGCGAGTGCTCCGTACAAAATTTGCGGCACCAAAAGATCGTTGAAGAGGCTCCGTTCGCCCAGATGTCAGCAGAGCTTCGCAAGGAAATGGGTGAGGCTGCGGTTCGCGTCGCTGGTCGAGTTGGCTACCAGAATGCCGGAACGGTCGAATTTTTGGTGGACTCGGACAATAAGTTCTATTTCTTGGAAATGAACACACGTCTTCAGGTGGAGCACCCGGTTACAGAACTCATTACCGGATTGGACTTAGTTCGGCTTCAGCTATTGATCGCGAGCGGGAAGAAGTTGCCGATCAAGCAAAGCGACCTTAAGATTCATGGTCACTCCATTGAGGCTAGGATTACCGCCCAAGATCCCGACAAGGATTTCGCGCCAAGCACAGGCAAAGTCACGAAGTGGAATGCTCCCGGCGGAATTGGGGTCCGGATGGATACTCACGTTTATGCCGGATACAGCATTTCACCTTTTTATGACCCCATGATCGCCAAGCTCATTGTTTGGGGAAATGATCGCGAGGAAGCTGTTCAGAGGCTCCGTGTTGCACTGGATGAATTTGAGGTCGAAGGAATTCAGACGAACATTCCATTCTTGCGAAGATTGGTGAGACATCCTGACTATATGAGCGGGAACATTTCGACAGCGTTTGTTCCAAGGATGCTTGAAGAGGCTATTGTTTGAGTTCCATTGAACCTAATCCAGAGGCAGAACAGCCAGTCAAGCTAATTTACAGTCGCAGAGCGGCTCGTGAAAGTGCGATGCAGGCAATCTATTGCATGGATACTCCGGGCGTGGATCGCACCGAAGTTCTTTACGACGCGATGACGCGGTACTCCTTCGCACCTGAGCTTTGCAGTTTAATTCGCGCGATGTTTGAGGGCGTGATGAAAAATCGCAAAGCCTTGGATGAAATTATCATTCCTTTGCTTTCCGCAGATTGGGATTACCACCGGATTAGTAAAGTGGACCGGGCGGTTCTTCGGCTGGCGACATATGAGATTTATCACGACCCGACCATGCCTCCGAAAGTTTCGATTAACGAAGCGGTGGATCTTGCGAAGAAATTTGGCAGTCCTGAGAACGGTCGCTTCGTCAATGGGCTTCTAGGTCAGTTGCTTAAAGACTCGCCGAAGGCGACCTGGGTCCCAAGCGCTGAGGCCCCGGAAGTCACTGAAGATGAGGACGAGGCAGAACTCCCGGCCTTGATCGAGCCAGATCCTGAGGAAACGATTGAAGACGGAAGCAAAGAACACAAGACCATCATGCGATCTGGTGCCTGGGTTTTGAAGCAAGAGGACTAGAATATTCCTGCCTCTCCTTGTTTCGTATAAGTCAAGGCAAGGCAGACTTTCGCAATCCTAGTCATCGTCATACCGACGGAGGTCGGTATCCAGGTCAAGAAAACCCTTACTTATTCCAAAGCAAATCGCGGCGAAGGACGATGGTTTCCTCTCGCTCGGGTCCGATGGACAGGATTGCAACCGGGGTCTTCGTGTAGTTCTCGATGAATTCGAGATAGACTCGCGTTGAACGAGGAAGATCCTTGAGATCCCGGCAATCAGACAGTGGCTCGTCCCAACCCTTGAGAGACTCATAGATTGGCTCAATTTTTGCCATGTCGTCCACGTCAGACGGAAGGTGATTAAGCACTTGGCCGTCTAGGTTGTAACCGGTACAAACTTGGAGATCACCGATGCCGGCGAGCACGTCGAGCCTTGTTACAACAAGGCCGCTCAGCGAATTGATGCGGCAGGACTGTCGAAGGGCGACGAGGTCTAGCCATCCACAGCGCCGCCCACGGCCGGTGGTGGTCCCATACTCGTGACCTTGCTCCCGAATTTGGGCCCCAATTTCGTTGTCAAGTTCCGTCACAAACGGGCCGGAACCAACTCGGGTTGTATAAGCCTTGCAGACTCCCAGAACTCCATTGATGTCACGCGGACCCACGCCGCTACCTATGCAAGCTCCTCCTGCGGTTGGATAGCTACTTGTGACGTACGGGTATGTTCCTTGGTCAAGATCGAGGAATGTCCCTTGGGCTCCTTCGAAGAGGACCTTTTTGCCGCGCTCGATTGCATCCTGAACGATGACTTCGGTATCTGTGACATAAGGTCGCAGGCGATCTGCGTATGCCGAGAACTCCTCGTAAAGAGCGTCAAAAGCGATTTCGGGTTCGCCAAACATTTTGAGAAGGCGATTCTTGACGGCTAAAACTTCGCGGAGGCGAGTTTCAAAGCGATCTGGTCGGACGAATTCACCCATCCGAATCCCGATTCTTGCGACCTTATCTTGATACGCAGGACCAATCCCCCGGCTTGTCGTGCCGATCTTGTTATGACCTCGTGCTTCTTCTTCCAGAATGTCGAGTTGGCGGTGATAAGGGAAAACGACATGGGCTGCTCGCGAAATCTGCAACGTGCCGTGTTCCGGTCGTGCTTGCTTGGTGCGGTCGAACTCTTCTAACAGACCCTTCGGACAGATGACCATCCCGTTTCCGAGAATTGAAACGGTTTCTTTGTGAAGGATTCCGCTCGGAATCAAGTGGAACTTAAAGGTCTCCTCTCCTACGATGACGGTATGTCCTGCGTTATTTCCACCGCTGTACCGAACAACGTAGTCGGCTTGGCTTCCCAGCACATCAACGATTTTGCCCTTGGCTTCATCTCCCCATTGGGCCCCTACGATCACGAGAGTAGACATAAATTGTTTCAGCCGCACAGAACCTGTCCAGGATCGCACGGAACCTCTATTCTGGCACTTATTCGTTAGGATGTGGGCGGTGCGATTCAGAATTGCGAGCGAAAAGCAATTGTGGATGCAATAAAAATCTTGTAATTTTTTCAACGCAACCTACACACCGGGTTTGGCGTTCAGTAAGATAGCACTATGACTCGACGCACATTTCCTGCCATCAGCACCGACGCCTTTGTTTCCCAGGGAGACCGGGTTGCTCTCGAAGCATTGCAGAAAGTGCCATTGCTGCCCGACTTAGTGCGAAAATTTTATGATCTCGGGCTTGACCGCTGGATGTACGTTTATAACATGGGTCGCTCCGTGCGGTGCGGACCTCGTCAGTGTTCGACCTTGTACGAAATTATGCGTGAGTCTTGCGCGATTTTGGACATGCCGGAGCCTGAGCTCTATATCAGTTCCAATCCTTTCCCAAATGCCTTTGCGGGTGGGGTTGAGCGACCATACATCGTGGTTCGTAGCGCAATGATCGAGAATCTCAACGACGAAGAACTCTATCACTTGATGGGGCACGAGCTTGGTCATATAAAGGCAGGACACGTTCTCTACTTCTCGGTCGCCTCCATCCTATTCCCGCTTCTGGAGATGGTAGGACGCCGTACGCTTGGGATGGGAGATGCCGTCTCAATCGGACTGGTGATGGCGTTCTACGAGTGGTCTCGGCAAGCCGAGGTCAGTGCAGATCGTGCTGGGATGTTGGTCGCGCAGTCTATGAACTTGTCTCTCGATGCGAATATGAAGCTTTGCGCTGGTCCAAGCCGATTTATGGGTGAACTAAACCGGGATGCATATATGGATCAAGCCCGGATGTATCAGGATATGCCGAGTTGGGATGCGATCGGAAAGCTGATCTGGTTCTATCTGATGAACTGGCAAAGCTCGCACCCGCTGTTTGTTCACCGGGCGCAGGAGATGGAGAGATGGGCGAGTTCTGGCGCGTTTGAGCGCATCATGAATGGAGACTATCCGAAAGTCGTGATCAACGCCTGATCACGCTGCTCAATTGACAACGGACTCATTGATGAGCTTGCGCTTTTGCGCAACGCTCCGGAGTTTGCGAATCGCTTGAAGTTCGATCTGGCGGATTCGTTCTCTCGAGATTTGCATCTCTGTGGCAAGTCGGTCTCGAATTTCAGTAATGTCTTCCGTCGTGTCCGTACGGAGTCGCTGTGACATCACATGTCTCTCGCGGTCGCTGAGTTCGGAAAGAATCTCGTACAGCTCATGCATCCGCTCTTGGTTAATTAATATTGTTTCGGGGTTTGCGCTCTGGTCGTCTTCCAGCAGGCTACCTAGGGTTGAATGGTCGCCATCGCCGATTTTCATATCAAGGGAGAGTAGCTCTTGAGACGCTCCGAGGAGGCTCGTGATTCTGCGCGGGCTGACACCAATAGAGAGAGCTAATTGCTCGCAAGTTGGGTCATATCCGAGTTCTGCCGCCAAGCGGATGCGCTCACGCTCCAATTTTCGCAAAGATTGTGCGATGTGTGCTGGAAGCCTAATCGCTTTTGATTTGTTGTCGATTGCACGGCTAATAGCCTGTCGAACCCAGTGGGTAGCATACGTAGAGAATCGGAAACCTCGATCCGGTTCAAAACGGTTAATGGCCTGAATCAGCCCGATCGCTCCTTCTTGGATTAGGTCCTCCATTTGAACATTTTTGGAGCGGTATGTTTTGGCGATATTGATCACGAGCCGCATGTTGCTTTCGACGAGACGCTTTTTCGCTGCCCCGTCGCCGTCTTTTGCGGCGAGGGTTAGCTCAAGCTCTTCATCAGCCGTGAGCAGAGGGACCTGCGTCAATCGGCCCATGTAGCTGGGCAATCCGTCTTCAATTTCCATACTTCTTTGCCGCATCTGCCACCAGTAAAAAGGGAAGATTGCGTTCCTGATTCTCCTTCCGTTGAGGTAATTGAATCAGGGGTCGCAAGTTCCATGCCACCGTATCCTTTAGAAAAGATATCGCGTACTCTCTTTGACGAGAGATTAGTGGATGCTGTTCGCAAATATCATCGGGGAAAATACTGGTTTTTTGTGTTTCTGGGAACTTTTTTCCAGTGATATTTTTCGGCGGTCGGCTATGTGTTTTACGCGCTGTTAGGCGTATGCTAAAGTATGAAAAAGAAAGAGTTTTAAAGTCATGAATGAATCCGAATTTCTGAAGCGAAATCAGCCGGCGTGGAACAGATTGCAATATCTGTCCGCCCAGATTGAGCAATCGCCTGAAAAAGCCAGCCCAAAGGACCTCGAGGAGTTTCTCCAACTCTACCGGCAGGCAGCGGGCGATTTGGCGAAGGCGCGCGCAGAATCGCATCACATTGAGATGATCGAATCGTTAAACGCCGTGGTCTCCCGAGCGTATTCGGTGCTGTACCGCAAGCCTCGGCATTCGATTTTAAGTTCGATCGACAGCATCTTGTATGCGGGTGCGAGTGCTTTTCGAAATCAATTTCGTGTTGTGCTGGTTAGCTTGGTTCTGATGATGGGATCGTCGTTCTTCGCCTCGACGGTGCTTCATCATCGCCCTGACCTGCGTTATCGGTTCGTGGCGCCCCAGATGGAGCCCTTGTTTGAAGATTGGAAGAAAGGATCTTTTGAACACCGTGATTCGGATTCCAACGCCTTGATGACCGGCTTCTACATGGGAAATAATCCCCGAGTTGCGTTAACGACTTCTGCGATTGGGGCAAGCACATTTGGGCTTGGTTCGGCTTACATTCTTTATCAAAACGGAGTGTTGCTCGGTGCTCTCGCTTACGATATGTGGTCGGTTGGGAAGCTTGGGTTTTTACTCAGTTCCATTGCTCCTCACGGAGCATCGGAGCTTACCGGGGCGATCGTGGCGGGATCCTCGGGTTTTGTTCTTGGACTCGCTGTGATCAACCCGGGCAAGCGACGTAGATTGGATGCCTTGCGCGAGAAGGGCAAAGATGCGTTCTCTCTCATGATCATGGGGATCATCATGATGTACGTTGCGGCTCCGTTTGAGGGCTTTTTTAGCTTCAATGCGAGCGTGCCTCAGTCGGCGAAGGTCGCGATGGCGATCCTTGTATTCTCAGCTTGGTGCCTTTTCTGGTACTTCTACGGCCGTGGTCGTGACAAGCCTACTGAAGCCTGACTTCAATTCTGAAATCGCGGATATCCAAATCTGGGTCAACAACGTCAGCTACGTCTGGTTCAATGTTTCCTAGCCGGAGGTTGTCATAGACTCCCGAGGTTCGGAGAGGGATTCTCACCCACTCGTTTACAGAGGTCGGGAGCCTCGAATCGCCAAGGGCATCCCAGTTTTTCGCAGTGGATGTGGAGCTACTTGCGGGAATTCTGTCCATGGTGAGAAAGTTCACCTGGAGACTTCGGAGGTTTGCGGCATCGGCGGGAGTTGCGGCGATCTGCTCGATATCGAGTTCAAATTCGATGCGTCGTGTGCCCGTGCTGATTTGGGTGAATCTCACCGGAATGCGGTACTCAACGAAGTTGTTCAGCGCAGTATCTAAGAACCGGTAAACGATGAACTGGTCGTTTCGGGATGGATCAGCCCAGATGAAGTAATCACATTGCCCGGCCACGAATCCATTGCCCCAAGGCGGAGCAACGACGGGTACAGGTCCGCCAGTCGTCGGATTGTCTACGGTGTTCGTTTTGATTGCGACCATGTAGATGTAGGGCGCGGTTGATCCAGGCTCTTGACCCGTACGGATCGTCCCAGCAACCGTGAAGCTGAAAAGGAGCCTTGTGCTCTGAGGAACTCCGCTCGCGGGAAACTTAGCGCAACCCAAACCACAGCACGCTAATCCGATAACTAAGTACCGGGAATAAGTTTGAAGAGGATTCGGTGGCAAGTTTCGCATTGGATCACTTTGTCATTGTCAAGGGAGAGTAGGATTCGGTCGGCGAGGATCGTTCCGCAGGCACCACACGATTGTCCGCGAACAACCGCTAGCCCGACACCAGCGTACTTCTGACGAATAGCGTCGTACTGAGATAGCAGGCTGGGCTTAACATTTTTCTCGAAACCCGGACGCTCGGCCGATTTTGCCTTAAAGTCCACCTGGAGAGATTTACTTTCCTCTACATCGCGGTTCTTTTTTGCTTCAAAAGCCTTTGCTAATGTGCTCAGGTGTCTTTGGTACGGCTTCGCTGCTTCTTGGGCCGGAGATTGGAGTTCGATCAGCTCCATTGCTTCGAGCGTATTGGCTTCCTCTTGGCCCTTGAGCAAGGCAATTTCGTGTTCCAGTGCCGCCGCCTCCTTACTGTTCACGACCGATCCACCATATAGGAGCTTCTCTTCTTGCTTGACTTTGAGCGCGATCGCCTCGTTTTTCTCGGTGAGTACTTGGATCTGCGCAGCAATCTTTTTTGGTGCTTCCAAAACCTCGGCGTGTTCAGCCTGAAAAGCACGAATTTCGGCGAGGATTGCCTTACCCCCGTCCAGAGTCGCGGCTCGTTGCTTCATTTCCAGGAGCGCATGGTCAACTTGGTGCAGTCGGTAGAGTTCAAAAAGATCTGAGCTGCTCATAGGGTTGAATCCATTATGAACTTATGCAAGGAAATTTGAGTGGGACCGTGAACTAATATTGTATCGGGAGGCAATTTTCATGCTAGGCAAGATCATTTTGGATGTTGACGACCTCAGTAGGTCCATCGCCTTCTACCAAAGCCTATTGGGATGTAGTGCAGAAACTGGATATGATGCGAGGTCAAGAGTTGATTTTGGCGTCCTTAAGGCGGGTTCTACCCGTGTGATGCTGGTTGCGAGACCTCTCTGGGAGCAAAGCCCACATTTGGATAGGACCGGGGGGATGGTCCTTAATTTCCAGGTCAATAACCTAGAGCGCATTAAGACAGTGTTCTCAGAATATGTGCTTTCCACACAACTTGAGCTCATCCCTGGTCATTGCGATACGGGAATTCTGATGACCGATCCAGATGGCTATGCACTCTGGATTTCACAAACTAACCAAATGGTGAGCTGAACTAGTGCTTATTGCGGCTCTCTACGAGGGTCAAAGAAGTCAGTTTTTCTGTCGCCGGAGAAGAGCGAGTCAAACTTTCTCCGCTTCACATGACCGTCGGCAAAAAGGTAGTTTGCCTGACCCTGGTGTAGGGTTTCGTTAACTTCTTCCTCTGGTTGGTAAAAGATAAAGTCAGGGTTATCGCTGTACCAGTAAGGTGGGTGGAAGTGATCGGATGGCGAATTTTTGGCGATTTCGGCGATGTAAACCGTGCTAGAAACCGACGTAATCGCACTGAGGTTATTCCAGCCGAATGAGGTCGGTGGATCCTCGCCTTCAAAAGTGACGGCCGGATTCATGTAAAAATTTGTACCGTAGCTAGATTCTCGTTTGACTAAGCTATTCGCCAATGGCCGATCAAAGTTGGCACTGGGATCACTTGGACATCGAAAAACGGCTTTACCTTTTGAGTAAGGTTGGATTGAATTTCTCCAGCCGAATCTGTTTCCGCCCGTGTGGGTGTCCATTGGCAAAGAATCCTCATTATCGCCAGCATAGAGCATCACGGCAAGACCGATCTGTTTCATGTTGCTAATGCAGACAGTACTTTTTGATGCTTCCCTTGCACTAGCAAAGACGGGAAATAGGATCGCAGCAAGGATCGCAATGATGGCGATGACAACCAGCAGTTCAATTAGAGTGAATGCTTTGCGGATTTCTGTTTCCTCCGGATGATTCCAACCATCCCGAGTCCTAGCGTCAAAAGTGTAGCTGGTTCGGGAACGGGAGATAGATTTGTGGTTGCGGATGCTTGAGGGGTGACGTTGAAAATCAAGCGGTACCGTGGCGAATCCATCAGAGCGACCCCATTTTCATCAAAAGCTTCAGTGAACCAGTACTCGAAAACATAGGTCTTTCGAGCCATTAGGCGCGTGTAAAATCCAAAGTGCGCGTGTCGAGCTGAGCCTGCGAGCAGATAATTTTGTCTCGGGGCCGTAGGAGTGAAATAGTTCGTGGTCCCTCGCCTTACCTCGAGTCCAGGGGTGAGAACCCGGCCATTTAGCTTTGCTGAGCTTATACCAAGAATCCCGTTCGTTCCAAGGTCGAAGTTGTCGAATCCGACATCTTTAAAGTAGATTGAGGTCGTCGTCGCTGTAGATGCGATGAACGACATCGAGTATGTTTGCGGATTCGTCAGGGCATTGGTAGGGTCAACCGTGACTATTTGTCCATTTACCGCCCCGTAAATATTGTCACCAGGGTGAAAAGCGTGTGCGCTCGCAATAAGCGAGCACACACAAGTCAATGAAATGAGTCGGGACAGATGGATCATTTGCGTTTGCGTCGGGCGGCGATCGCGGCAAGACCAAGCGCCATTGCCGTCATCGTTGCAGGCTCAGGAACGGCTTGCACCGAATACTCGATTGCAGCATCGTGATTTTCTTCGGTGTCGCCATTGTTCAGGATAATCCAAACATCATCGCTCTGCGCGACATTGTTGGCAGGGGATAGAAATTGGATGGAAAGCCTGTAAACTCCGGTTGCCGGATCGGTGTTGCCGATCCCATTGAGCGTCCAGTCGACGTGGGAGTGGAATTCTCCATCGTCCTCTAGTCCAAGCTCGAATCCGGGAGCGATGCCAGATCCCGAGGCTGCTGAGAGTACGTTCAGCCCTTCAACGAATTCGCCAGTGATGGTGTTGGCAACATCTTCAAACGCGGTGCCGTTCCACTTTGCAATTTGTCGAGTGAATCTCCATCCGATCGTCGTGCCAGTTGAGAAGGTCCCAATTTCAGCCTCAAATCCGGGCTCGTCGGCGGTAAATGGACCAAGATTTGGGTTCTCACCCAGATCAGCTCCAAAGACATAGGATGGAACCAGGTCCGAGCCGTTTTCCGCGTTGGTCCTAATTTTTCCGCCGTCGGTGGTGAGGACGATGTCGAAATGCTGGGCTTGAGCAATTGCTCCGATTGAGAACAGGAGTCCGAGGGTTAGGGCTCTTCGTGTAGTTGAAATCATGGTTGTACTTTACCTTCAAAAAGAATTATACAACAATATCTTGTCTATTGCAAAATAATTTCAATAAGAGATAGAGACTTCGCCAGGTTCATTTGTCCTGCCGATCACGGTGATTGAGATGGGCATGAATTGCTTGATTGTGCTGACCATCGTTTGGAGCCGCTGGGTGATCATGTTGGTTTTAAACCTGGTGTTCTGCCCGCTCAGTGCAGCGGCTACGAGAACCTGGTCCGCGAGATGAGCATCCAAAGTGGCGGGAGACTTATGGAATTCCACTAATTGGTTCACTCCGTTTTTGATCAAGTGCTCCATGCGCATGTTGCGTTCTCCCATGACTCCCACCGCGGTTTTGCCTTGTTCGTAGGTCCCAACGATGGTTAGGAAGAGCCCAGTTGATCGCGCATTGACTTCGCTAAGGATCACGTCAATATTCTCGGTGAGGGGTCCGATCAAGCTATATAGCCCTTGCTCCGCTCGGTTGGGAACGTCTTTCCCGACTCCGTTATAGGTGAGAACGGCGGTGACATTAAGGAGTTTCCCTTTTTCGCGCCAGTCGAATCCGGTTAGAACGCTTGGTTCAACTTCAACGGCAACTTCGCCCCGATTCGCAAAGCCGAACCCGGCTTTCTCCAGACCAGCAAAGGCGACAAGCCCTTGTTTGGCATGGAGTCCAAGGGTAGCGTTTTGGAATGCGTCGAACGTGAGCGTGTTTGGGTTAAATGTCTCACCGATTACGCGGAACATAGAAATTCCGCCTGCTCGGGCAAGCACTGGGAGGGTACTTTGGATGACCATGAGCGCGTTCCCGGGGATGTTGCCTTGAGACCACCGCCCGATATCGTATGTTTCGGAAACCGGTCGAGGCGTTCGGGTTGGGACGAAAATCATCTCCTCGGAATCAAGATCATCGCCTTCGACATGGGCTTTCACGCTTTGGCGCATGATCTCCAGGAATGTCAGGTCCTCGCAGGTGATGCCAGGCTTTCGGGTTGCGCCTCGGATGTGGTGCATTCTGACCGGGAGTTGTGAGAGACAACTCATGGCGATGGCAGTACGGAAAAGTGCACCGCCGCCTTCACCTTGGCTTGCGTTTATGACGAGTGGCTCAGAAATTTTTTGCGGCATCCGGGTTCACTTTGGCACAAATTCTAGGCGGGGTTTGCCCACTCTGGGATCGGAAAACCTTTGAGGGTGTCGGCGAACCGGATTTTGGCATTGGAATGCATGAAGCTGAGTTTTTCTAGGTCTTGCTTGCTTACCGGATTGCTCGTGGCTCCAATGGACTTGCAATTGATCATGCCTGCCAAGTCCGCGTAGTGAAGGGCAATTGCCAGCGGCTCGCCGGTGATGATGGAACCGAGGAACGCGGCTCGGAAAGCATCTCCGCATCCTGTTGCATCTACGGGGGCTGGATCAACATATCCTGGAGCGAACCATCTAGATTGCCCTTGGAACCCGATTCCGAATCCCGCTGATCCGGCGGTGAGAATGAAGAACGACTCCTCTTCTCCAGAGGTGACATTAAGTAGGTCCAGAGCATCTTGGATTCCCTCAGCGTCGATTTCGCCCGGATGTTGATGTTGCACCACGGTCGGTGCGAATTCCTGCTCGAAGAATTCTTCATCCACGTCCATTAAGTAGGTGAGATACCCGGCTGATGAAGCTTCGAGAAATGCTTGAAGGGTTGCGCCTTCAAGGTTTGCGTCGGTGGTGAACCAATTCGGGCGATCCGATTGAGGTTCTAATCCTGGAGTCTTCGTGAGTTCGATATTCCAGTTAGCTCCAAACATGGATCTGTCTCCATCTGGAGTGATGTATATTTCGCACTCGGGATCTCGGGCTTCGCCAGGCAGTTCGTGAATGTTCGCGACACCCTTGTCGTTTAGCTTGCCCTGTAATCCGAGGCGGGATCCGAGAGGATTGCAAACCAAGCTGGGTTCGATGTTTTCGGAAAAATTCGCGAGCCCGACGGAGGTATTGGCGGCTTCTCCGCCGAGGTGGCAAGATTCGGATGAATACTCACAAAAAGTGCCGGGGTCGGGCCAGGCAGGAATTTGCCGGATTCGGTCGAGAACGACGGTGCCAAATACGAGAGGATGGTGTGCCAACGCAACCCATTATGACGCGGGTACCTTAGCCTTGTGTTCGCTGTTCAAGTCGGGATCGCATTTGCGCTTTGGGTGGGTTATGGGGTTTATCTTCGTCGGCATTCTGATGCACTTCGCGAGAAGATTCGCGGATATTCGCGCGGTGTGAAGGTTGCGTTTGGGTCGGTTGGATTTTTTGTTTCGGCGACAGTGATGCTCGGTTCTTTAGTGTTGATCTCCCGAAATGGCGGACTCCAGAATGGGCAGCTCTTGCCTTGGGCTTGGTTACTCATGGGTGTCGCCGGATTGGTTTTCGTGCATCTCCAGGTGATGGCGGCGGCAAGCATGATCTCGTTGGTGCTGGAACCCGAAACCAAGGCACCGGGTCGTGCGTCAAAGAATCAGAGAGAAGCCGCGCAGGATGCCTTCGATCGGGAAGAAGACTAGAACCTCCGGAATGATGGAAACAATGCTATGACAACAAAAATTTTACTTTGCCTTTTGGTTACCTTAACGGTGGGATCAATGCTGACGGCTCAAGCAGGAATTGACCGGGCAAAACGCGCCGAGGAAATCCAGGCAAAGGCACGCAAGATGGACTTGCTGAACCAAATTTTGCCACTTCTTTTGACCCGCGAACAGCTCGACAAGCTCTTACCCGCAGTCGAGAAAGCGCGGCAAACAGCTCGCAAAACGCAGATCGCTGAATACGATGAGTTACTCAAGCTTGAGCCAGCTTTGGACAAAAGCCTGAAGGAAGCCTATGATGAGGGTAAGGTTCCTGCCCAAGAGACACTCGCCAGCGTTTCAAAGACTTACAAGACGCTCGACTTAGCGCGGAATATCATCATCAACCAAAACATTGATCTGGTTCAGGAAGTTTTGGAGAAGGAGTTGACCGCTGGTCAAAAGAAGTCCCTCGTTGGAGCATTACGACCACAGCTTTACGATCCATCCTTTGATCCGGCAAAGATGACCGACGAAAAGCGCATGCGGTTCTTTATTGACGTCGTGCTCTTGGATTACCACAGCTACGATGTTCTGGTCGAGCTTCAAAAACGACTTCTCAAGAAGTAGTCGAAATTCGGTCATTCATTTCTCCCACCAAAGCTCGAAGCGACTCTTTGTACGCTTCGAGCTTTTTGGTGAGTTCTGGATCGCTGATCGCTAGAATCTGAACTGCTAGGAGTCCGGCGTTTTTTGCGCCGCCGATAGCCATGGTCGCAACGGGGACTCCGGGAGGCATTTGGACGATACTGTGGAGGGAATCAACTCCACTTAGAGCCTTGGATTGGATGGGTACGCCAATGACCGGCAGAACGGTGAGACTGGCTACCATTCCAGGAAGGTGTGCGGCACCACCCGCTCCGGCGATGATGACCTTTAGTCCGCGATCTTGTGCACTTTGGGCGTACTCAACCATCGCGACAGGAGTGCGGTGGGCACTGACGACGCTGACTTCGTGGAAGACGCCAAAGTCTTCGAGGACTTTTGCGGCTTCCAGCATGGTTGGATGGTCGCTTTCGCTCCCCATGATAATGCCCACGATGGGTTTGCTCATGACTCTTATCTTACACGGGTTGACGGGCGGCGATGGCGGCCTCCGCTTTTTCTAGTCGTTCTTTCATCACGATTTCGCTGAATGCGATGGCGTTGTAGCTCGATCGAATGAACGGTCCAGAGGCGACGAATGCGAAGCCCATCTCGGCTCCGATGGTTTCGTACTCCTTGAATTCGTCTGGGTGAATGAATTTGTTCACCGGGAGGTGCTTCATGGTTGGGCGAAGGTATTGACCGATGGTCACCGCATCCACGCCGATGTTTCGGAGGTCTTGCAGAACCTTGAGAACTTCTTCCCGAGTTTCGCCAAGACCGAGCATGATCCCGCTCTTGGTGTAAATCCTTGGATTGAACTCCTTGACCATTTCCAGCACGCGCATGGTGCGGTCGTACTTGGCCTGGGGCCGTACGATGGTGTGAAGTCGCTCGATGGTTTCGATGTTGTGGTTGTAAATTTCTGGGAAAGCATCAACGACAATCTTGATGAGGTCGGGCTTTGCCTTGAAATCTGGAGTCAGAACTTCGACAATTGTCTCTGGGCAAACGCGGTGAATCTGGGTGATCGTCTTTGCGAATTGACCGGCGCCTTCGTCCTTGAGGTCGTCTCGGGCGACGCTTGTCACAACGACGTGCTTCATGCCCATGCGCTTCGTACTTTGGGCGACGTTCAGGGGTTCAAATGGATCAAGTTCTTCGCCCTTACCTACATTGATTGCGCAGAATCCGCAAGACCTAGTGCAGGTGTTCCCTAGGATCATGAAGGTGGCGGTTTTTTTGCTCCAGCACTCGGGGAGGTTCGGGCATCGCGCGCTCTCGCAGACCGTGTGCAGGTTCTTGGACCGCATCAAATTTTCGACTTCTTTGATGGTGTCGGGGCGTGGGAGGCGGATTTTCAGCCACTCCGGCAGTGGTTGGGACATGCTGAGATTCTACCCGGATTGGGTTCAAAAACGCGCAATTTTCAGTTTTTAGTGAAATTCCGGTTGTTTGATCGGTTTGTGAATACTCTCGAGGCGGCTGAACGGGTAAAACCACGTTAAGATAAGTTCAAATTGCGCTTCGAAATGTGGATGGACCTAGGACGTTTTATCGTCATTTGTTACGTCTTTTCTGTTCGGGCGTTCTTTCTTCACTTGCTCAGCTATGAGCAGACAGAACTGGAAATATAAAAATGGCTAAGATTCGAAATCTCGCAATCGCATCCGCACTCTCTATCATGGCAACTGGTGTTGCTCACGCAGAAACTTATGGTCTATTCATCGGTTGCAGTGACTATCCAACTCCGCTCGATTCCAAGGGTCAACCGATCAAGGATGAAAAGGGAATGACCATTGATATGGATCTTGCCGGGCCCGTTAATGATGTCGCGGCGATGAAGCTGATTGCACAAACTAAATTTGGACTATCTGAGTCCAAGACAACCACACTTACCGACAAGACAGCGACTTGGCCAGAATTAGAAAAGTCACTTGTCAATATCATTAAGTCTGTTAAGGCTGGAGATCAAGTGATCTTTTACTATAGTGGACACGGCGAACAAATTCCGACAAAGGATAAGAATGAAACCGATGGTCTTGACGAAGTGCTCGCTCTGATTGATGGCTCCCTTGTTGTGGACGACATGTTTGATCAAGTGAAGACCTTCTTCGTTGCTAACGGCGTCAAAGCGGTGTTTGTTTTTGATTCTTGCTACAGCGGCGGAATGCAACGCGATGTAGTGAAGATGCAGAACTACACGGTGAACAAGTCTAAGTTTACTCCTGGACTTGCAAAGTTTAAGAACTTCAAGGCTGTTGGAAAGAGCTCGAGTATTGGCAACAACGCTACCATGTTGAAGAAGATGCAAACCCCAACTGCTGGATCCTTTGCCTTTGTCTTTGCCGGCCAAGAAGGTCAGCCGACAATCGACCTCAAGAGCAAGGATGAGTCCAAGTTCAAGAGCCAAGGATTGTTCACGCTTTATCTCTCGACTGTACTTAACGAGCAACCAAATATCCCAATCGGACCGTTGATGGGTGCCTTGGCTGACATCTTCAAGGAGCAAAAGATTGAGCAAGTTCCGAACGCGGAATTTAGCGACGCAGCTCGAGC
>JBEIDH010000007.1:0-79545 GCA_040383535.1 Chthonomonas sp. | reverse complement strand
ATTCCATCAGAACTTTTACCTCCACGACAACGCCCACAAACCTAACCTGGCAAGTCAGAATAGTGTTTCCTGAGAATATTTTCTTAGGCAATTCTCTTGGTCGTCTGAGCTCCTCCTCTTCTATCTTTTCCAGTTCCAACTCTCGAACTTGCTCCTGACGATAAGTCTCACGAAGTTGGTCATCATGGTTCTGGATCATACGATGGTTCCAGAATGCACCGATTAGAACGCAACCCACTGTAATCCTAACTAGTTTGATTGCCCTTTTGTATTTTGTTTCATCATTCTGATCGGCTTCTACCTTTCTTATCAGCACATAGGCAATTGCAAAAACGATTACAAACTGAAGAGTAAGCCTCCAGTAGTCTATGGTTTGACCTTCCAGGTTAGAGAAGAGGAATGCATATCCCCTGGGTGATGAGCGGCCGTAGGTCTCGATTGTTCCAACCGGAGGAAACAAAAACATTCCACCAGCGACCAAAATTGCAGTCCAAATGATCTCCCTACTGAGCCTACTCATTACTGAAGTATTGCACCAAATCCACCGAGTTCTAACCACTTTTAAGTAGTTACTGCTAGTTGTTTAGAGGAATAAACCAGTAATTAAATGGTTCAGTGCAAGTTCCTTTGGTTATCGTTAGATGCAAAATCCAGGTCATTGTAGGAACGTGATTATCACTCTTCGTAGAATCGCGCCGACTGAAGAAGCCGCTGACGAGCGGTATTCGCGGGGACGGCGATTTGGGTTGCGGGATTGAACTCCTTACCAATCATCGGGCTGTCCTTTGGAACGTAGATCTCTAGTCGAGTGCGGTAGTAACCGCTTGGCATGTAGCGCACAAAGTAACCGTCTGGATGCTGTGACCAGCGTCCGCTCGGGGAATTCCTTGAGCCTGGTCCGAGGGGAATATCGCCAGTCAAAACCGCGATCCGCTCGAGGTCGTCGAAGGTGGTGTTCGGCATTGTAAGTGCTCGACGAAGATTGTTTTCGGCCTCCAAAACCTGGCGCACCAATGGTGGCTGCTTGATCAATCCGCGCTCCATCAGTTCGTCGGTGATGAACCCCATCGCGCCGCCGTTAATGTCGGCGATTAGCTTTTTTGTTAGGAGCTGGGAGGCAACATTCTGGAGATTCGAGCTGAGATCGGTGAATTTGGTGCGAGCCATCATCGCCCAAAGAAGCTGCTGAATGTCGCGCTGAGCGATCTCTGGCTTGCTAACCGAATTCTCAACGACCGCGATCACAGCCTTTTCATACGGTCCCTTTGGCGGGGCGTAAAGGTATGCCTCGCCTTTTCCAGGACCATGGGTTCCAGCGTGGAGGCAGTAGGATTGCACTTCCGCCCCGTAGGCGCCTTCCTTGACGATAAAGCCGCCTTTAGGTCCCCGGGCAAGAGTTTTGAAGCTGATTGTTTCTGGATTGAAGGAATCCTTATCCGCCACTTCCCACTTGGCGTCCTTGAGATTCGTGGTGATCGCGGGACCCTTCTTGAATACACTCTCCAATCCAATATCGGGGAGCTTAGGGCCACCAAGGCCAGGAATCTGGGCAACCGCAGCCGTAATCAACGCTACGGAGAGAATCGCAAGGAAGCTTTTCATGCCGCTATTTTACACCTAGCGTGCCTCTCGCAATCGAAGATAAACAAAAAAAACCTGCTCGCAGAACTTTGCAAGCAGGCTGAGATTGAAAGGAGTTTAGAAACCTTATGCTTTTCGTCGTCGGAGAACTGCAGCAAGACCAAGTCCGAGAACAGTCATGGATGCTGGTTCTGGAACAGCTTGAACTCCGATTTTATCGAAACTCGCTTGCTTTCCGGACCCTGCAGTTGCGAGAGTTATCTTCAGGCCTTGACCCACATAAGGAGTCAAAGCAGTCTTGTTAACAGCGATATTGAAGTAGGTCCAGATTCCACTGCCGCCTGGGGAGGAAACAGTGACGCTACCAAGGAAGACGTTGCTCGTGGTGAAGATCGAAGCGATACCAAGGGTGCTGACGTTGCTGTAGAAGTTGCCTGCGCCAATGTCCTTGCGGTCGCCGATGTAGCCATCAAAGATGATGTCTTCGTTGCCAGTGATCGTGTAGCTGAGCGTTTGGCTCAAGGTGCCTGCATTGTTACCTTCGGAGACGAATCCTACATTTACTCCATCTGGAACGGAAGAGAATGCGGTTGAGTCTGGTCGAAAAACTCCACCGACACCGGCAAGATTCCAGCTAGTCGGGGCGCCGATGAGGTATTCACCACCAGACTGGGAAACCCAAGAGCTGCTGAAAGTTGGGTTCTCGAACGAGCCGTTGAGAACGAAATTAGTTGCATTTGCTGCAGAGAATGTCACTGCGGCGAGAATAGCGATGGAAGCATGGCGAAGAATCATTAAGGTCCTCTCAGTCAGAAACTGAATGAGCTTATTTTACATCGCAAAGAATCAAAAATCGCGGAAACTTCCCCAAAACAGGTATTTCTGCAGGCAAGAATTGGCATTGATTCCGACTCTCTTTGGTCGCTTGGCGCTTCGCCGCCTTTCACCTCGGAAATCCTTCTGCAGTCGTGATCATGTAGATCTGGCCTTGATGATAAAAAGGATGAGAGCAAAGCCGGACCATCGCGCCTTCTCCGTTGATGATTGGTCCAAGGGCGCTGGTGAGTTCCTCGTTTCGTATGTTTTCGGCTTTAAAAACGCTCTCTGCCGCCGCTCGTCCGACGGCCAAGATTTGTGAAACAGATTCGGGCGTGATCTCGCTCTCGGTGAAGGGGAAGGGATTGTCATTAATGGATCCGTCGGTCGCGCATGTCGCGATCCGTAACATCTGATCGTCCAGGGTTGTTCCCAAGAGCTGAGCGGCAAACCAGACTTCAACTCCAGCGACGTGAAATGCCATCTCACCAGCCGTCAGGACGTCGGAATTCATGCGGAAGTTGAGCTGAGACGTACTAAGTTTGAGCACCGCTTCGTCAAACCGAGCTCGGGTGAGCGCGTATGTTGTCAAAAAATCAGACATACAGTAAGGATACTTGCTTGATGTCTAAGTGGGTGTCGCCATGTAATCTACCAGTCTTCCGAAGGAAGCGAAGCGATATACCTATTGATCTGAGAGGCGAGATCCTGCTTCTTTTTGCCAGGCAGTGTCATCCCAAAGACAACTTCCTTGTTTTCGATATCTCGAATTACAATCGCCGATTGGGTTTTGCCATCGGAATTTTGCGGATGAGCTTTGATCCCCATTACTTGTTCGGGCGAAAAGCTTCGAGTCACCTCAGCCCTCGCGGATCGGTTCATTCGATGCCGCTTTTCGATTGTTCTTCCCCAGCCAACCCTTGTGATGATGATTTCCGGTCCTTCTACCCGGATTGTTTCCTTGAAGAGTGCCGCGTAAGCTCCATACAGCATCAGTCCGCCCACGCCAAAGAAAATCGCGTAAAAGAAAAGCATCAGCAAAGCGAGTAGCCCGAAGGCCTTCCACATGCCACCGATCATCATAATCGCGTGGAAAAGAGTGAAGCCGTTCCATCCTAAGCCAAAGACCAATGCCCCAATGAAGCCAGCTTTCGATGGTTCCTGCAGGACAAAGTTTATGGGTTTAGGTTGACCTAATGTGCTTGCGCCGATTTCAATTCTTGCCGCTCGCTGAAGAAGCTTGTCTTGCAGTTCATCAAGATCGGGAGCACTCTGAGGATCTCCCGGAGCCAGATCGCCCAGCCTAAGCCTAATGTCTGATTCGATCGATGGGAGTTGAGCCACCGCGGACTCTAGTGTGCTAAGAAGCTGGTAGTCCTCTGGCTGAGCCATAGACCTGAAGTTTGAAAGGACTCGATCCGAGGAACCTTGCAACTCTCCTAAGGTTTTGAGGTGAGCCTTTACTGCCCTGGTACTCATGGCAGAATGGTCATCCACCAGAGGAGCAAACTGGGCAAGCCACCGGGTGACTTGCTCCCGCGCTATCTCAAGTTCCTCGAACTGCTGACCTTCCCCAAAAGAATGCATGGCTTCATTATATTGTTGGTTTGAATTGACTAATTGCCTAAGCGTAATCTTGCTGGAATGCATCGCGGACTCTTCAGCCCAGACTATCGGTTTTGGCGTAGAATGAGGTCATGACTACAGAGCTTTTGATCACGGGAATGAGCTGTGAAAATTGTGTTCGTCACGCCACTCGTGCAATTCTAGCTGTTGATGGAGTGACAAGCGTGAGTGTGACTTTACATCCCGGAGAAGCAAAAGTCGAGCATGATTCTGCGGACGTGCAGTCTCTCCTCGTTGCGCTAGAAGAAGAAGGCTATGCTTCATCGCTCAAAAACTAACGGACCATGGCGCGAAAACCCACACTAAGCCCGAGCAAGATCACGACCTATTTGGCTTGTCCAGTTAAGTACAAGTGGACGTACAAGGACGAAAAAGGGAAGTGGTACCTTCGTTCACGCAGCTATTATTCCTTTGGCACAACCCTTCACAAGGTTCTTCAGCGTTTTCATGATTCTGGGGATCAGGGGGTCACCACAGTGCATCAAGCCGTGGCCGAACTTGAAGAGTCCTGGATTGATGCGGGTTACCAAAGCGCCCAGGAAATGCAAGAAGCCCTGAGTGAAGGGAAGGCAATCATCCAGGAGTACATCGAACAACAGATTGCTGCGCCTCAAACCGCTCAAACCATTTTTATCGAGAAACAATTTCGCGCCGACATGGGAGCATATGATCTCATCGGCCGGATGGATAGGGTTGACGAACACGAGGACGGATCCTTGGAAGTCATTGACTATAAGTCAGGTCGTAGGGGAGTTACACCTGAAGATGTTGCCGCCGATCTCGCGATGGCATGTTATCAACTTTTACTCAAGTTTGCTTATCCGGATCGCGAGGTTTCTGCCTCAATCATCGCTCTGAGGGCTGGCCAAAAGGCTACGGCAGCGATGACAGAGCAGGAGCTTCAGCAGTTCAAGAGTGATTTGAAAGCCTTAGGCGAGGAAATCTTGAACCGTGACTACGAGGGAATCGAACCCACCGGCAAGTCTCTTTGCCACACTTGTGACTTCCTCCCCCTATGCAAGAAGCATCCCGAATTCGAATTACCGGCTTTAGAAATTTGATGAAGTGTTAACGCTCTGTTAACATTTTTAAGGAACTATTGTCGGGTGATGAAGTCCCGAAAAGCCTTTACCCTCATCGAATTGCTCGTGGTGATTGCGATTATCGCGATCCTCGCAGCGATTCTGTTCCCAGTTTTTGCACAAGCCAGAACCGCAGCAAAGAAGACTGCAGACTTGAGCAACACCAAGCAGATCGGAATTGGGATGCAGCTGTATCTTGGCGATTCGGATGATTACTTCCCGATGTCCGACTACCGACGTAATCCAAGTGGTAGCGACAATCAAGGGCTTGTTCACTGGTCTGAGAGCCTTCAGCCATACATGAAGAATGAGCAAATCTTCGTCAGCCCTGCCGACAAGATCGGTGGATGGGCTCCAAGCTGCGTTGGCGATCCTGCCCTTAAGAACAGAGGCAAAGGCTGGCCAAGTGAGCAAATTGTTAATCAGGGTGTTGCTGGATGTCCGGCGTTCCCGCATGGTCAGGTTGCTCGTCTGAGCTACGTTGCTAACCAGCTTCTGATGCCACGGAAGCGACGGACTCAGGACACTTCGACCGTGGTTCCGTCCAGCACAGTCGAAGGGGTCTCCACGACTATTCTTATTGCGCCACTCACTGAAAAACGACAGTGCATGGAGCGTGATGAGGAGTTCCGAACCTACCGCCCGACGCTCGCGATCTACAACAGTTCTGATCCATTCGACAACTTTGCGAACACTCCTGCGGCAATCTCCAGGCTCTATGCTATCCCGTTTACGGGAACTGGCGCCATGGTTTACTCCCGAGATATTTTGCCGTGCAATAACGGAACTGTCATCAGCGCTGACCACCCAATTCGATACACCCACCCGGGTCGTTTTGATAACGGGAATAACTACGTTCACGCTGACACGAGCGCAAAGTTCTCAAACTTCAGCAAGACTCTCAGCGTGGATGCATGGAGATGGGGAACAGTTGCCTATTCGCTCGGCGGAGGCACAGTTCTGAACCCGCGAAACGACCAACCTGTCACTCCGTAATCTAGGCTAACCAAACGGATAATAGCGAGGTCATCATCCCTGATGACCTCGCTTTCTTTCTTGGTAAGCGAAGCTAGAAGTCTTCTCCGGTTGCTAGACTCAGGCAAATCACTCTCGCCGCCCCTGCTTCTTTGAGCGCCGATGCACACTCAAGAAATGTAGATCCCGTTGTTGTCACGTCGTCAACCAACAGGACCGATTTACCCTTTACATCACCCGAGGCTCGAAACGCACCTATCAGATTTTTCCGCCGATGGACTCCAGACAGACCAACCTGCGGTCTTGTGTATCGAATGCGAAGAAGTGCTGAGCTGGGTGGTTTGGTTTCCAAAAACTTTGCGGCAAGTAGCTCGGCTTGATTGAAACCACGTTCAAACTCGCGCCTCCAGTGAATTGGAACAGGCACAACCATATCGTAGGCTGGTCCCTTCAATTCTGAATAGGCGTCGTAGAGCATCTTCGACATCGGTAGTCCTAAAGCGGTCACCCGGTTAAATTTGAGCTTCAGAATCGCATAGCGCATTCGAGTGTCGTAGGCAAAAGGATGGATCGTCACATCTCTGGGATCATCGGAAGCATGATGAATCGTGAGCGTCGGAGCCGGAAGGCATTCCTCAGCGCAATCTCTGCACCAGAACTCAGGGCAAACCTTCCCACAGCCTCCGCACAAGCGAGGGAAACATGAATCTAGAGCACCAGAGAGTAGACGGGAAATGAGCAACTCTTTGCATTATAAAGCAAGAAAGACTCCAGGCAAGCCTGGAGTCTAACTCTTTGGTCGTGGTAGCCGAAGCTTAAGCTTCGCCGCCGCCGCCTGCGATAGGCTCGAATGGGATGAGTCCCAATCGTGTTGCCATTCGCAAAGCTTGAACGCGGTTGTTCACTTGGAGCTTATCGTAGATGTTGGCGAGGTGGAAATCCACCGTTCGCTTCGATACAACGAGCAGTTCCGCTGCTTCTTTGCTACTGTGGCCTTGAGCAATTAAGCTCAAAACCTTAACTTCTGTTGGCGTCAATCTAACGCCCCTGTGTCCCATTTCAGATCGTGCTGTGCTAGGCATAGCCATATTTCCAACCCCTTACGTTGTTCCTTCTTCGCCGCCAGAGAGTCCATTCCACAACTAGTTCCATTTTTGAGATGCTTTGCCTAAAAAAATTAGAAATTGCTCAATATTGTCGATTTTCGAGCCTGGCACCTTCCCGATGAAAACTATTCCTATTCCTACGAAGAATACGGGGTTCCATCGGTTCCAATTTATTCTACAGCAGAAATGATTTCAGCTTCAAACAATTTTTTGCTCCTCGTAATTTTATCAGGGCACTAGGCCAAAATACCTAAAAAAAAGCGGACTCTCGTAGGTGAGTCGTGGCGGCGACCGAGTACCTAGAGAATCCGTTGAGGAGATTATTCCGTGGTCATCTTACGGTTTGTAGCGCAAAATTGCCGGAACATCTCAACATTGAGGTGTTGCTCCCCTCGTTTGATAATTTCATAGTGTCGTTAATCCGTATAGCTTCAACCCAGCTACAGGTGCTAGGACCTTGACCTCGACATTAGCAACCGTCGCCGCGATATCCCCGAGGTTCATCACGAACGCAGACTTCCCATCCGCCCAAGCGCTTCGAATGGGTTGTCGCTTATCGTTCGGCCCGATCACATCCGTCCCGTAACGAATTTTCTTCGTGAACTTCTTCCCGCCCGCAAGGGTGATCGTGACCTCACCAATCTCGGCAAATTCACTCAGCGGAGCCGAGACTCCAACCGCGAGCACAATTTGCTTTGCCTTTGCGTTCAGCACGAAACTACGTGACCTTGGAGAACTCGCGCTGGAGTCTGACAAGGGAGAATAGAAGAGTAATCCAGATCCGGTCGAAATCAAGTATGGCCCGATTTGCTGATTTTGGCTCTTCGGTTCCAGTCTCCATGCTCGTCCGGTTACTGGACGGGCCGGAAGTGGCAAGTCATAAAGTGATCGGCGTACAAGTCCTTCTGGCGAATACGGAAGTTTTGCAGCTCGTTCTGTGCGTCCGGACCAGGCGTACTCCGCTGCCAAGGCGTATGCAACGAGCTGGGAAGACTCTCGAAGCATGTTATCTTCCGTGCTTGTGTAACCAGCCCAGGTCGTCTGCAAAGCCCCTGCACCAGCAAGCTCGGCCGCCTTAAAGAACCCTTTGATGTTCTCAGGGCGATTCCAAGTGCTTGCAATTGGCTTAAGACCGTCGTTCTTCAGAATCTCCAGGGATTTGTAAATCCCTGGATTATCATTGTTGATGTAATGCCAATCAGCGATGTAAGAACCCTTCGGCACGACTGATCGTCGCTTTGCGGCTTCGGCTTTGGTGCCACCGTTTGTCGCGTCTGGGGCTTCTCCTGGAGCGAGGAGCTTATCGCCCCAGATCATAAACGGCTTCTCATGCTTTTTTGCCAAATTGGCCAAGAAGGGCACGTGCTCGTTCCACAAGCCGGTAACAAAAGCTGGATCGGTGGGGAAGCCACGCATTGAAACTTCGTCCAAGCCGAAGTGAATCTTCTTTGGTTCCAGCAGTGCGATTGCTTCGTCCCAAATCTTTGTCAGCACTCCTCGGGTCCGAGGTTTCCTCGGATCAACAGCAAACAGCACGTCAGGATTGAAGGCAAGATCCTTGTTTTGCCCGTTCATAAAGAGCCAGCCCATGTGACCAAAAGATTGAATCAGCGGAGTCGGCTCTATGCCAGCGTCGCGGTAGAGCTTGAAGAGCTTAACCAAGTCCTCCCGGCTCATTGTCCAAGCCGCCTTGATTTCTGGCGTCGCTTTCCAGTCTGTACGCTCACATTGCAGAACGACTTGGTTGAGGCCCATTGGAGCTAGCATCCGGTTCATCAGCTTGGTCTGGAATGATAAGGATTCCGGTCCAACAAACATATGAACTCCACGATAATCAATGACCGGCCAATCCTTCATTTCGGTTGCTGGAATGACGAGTTGACCATTCAGAGCTTTGGTGAGTTGAACTGCCCTCAAGATGCCATTACGGAGGCCTTCTTGGTCCTGACCGTGAATCTTGAGCAGTCCACGTCCAGCTTCGAGTGTGTATCCGCCCTTAGGAAGTTTCAGATCGGTTAGAGTGAGAGTGATTGAGTCCTTTCCGGACCTCACAGAACGTAAATCAAAGCGATCATTCAGGAGCAAAGTGGCTTGTTTGAGCTGGCGAACGCTTGCGAGTTGCTGGACGTCCCACACGAACGGTCGGCTTCGTGTCCGTTCAATGCTTTGTGGTTTGGGAGCGAGCGGCATGGGACCTTCGCTTGCGGAAAATGCACCCTTCAATGTTGCAGAAGTCAAACGCATTGGTTCGCTGGCGGATGCTTTAGTCTCGCGTGGGGTAATCGTCCACATCGCCCGGAATTTGACTTCTTTTCCTGGCTCCAAGGGGATATCTCCGGAACCAAGCCAGAACAGTTCTTTTCCAAGTGCAAAGTCCCCGGTGTAACCTCTGGCATCAAAGACGTAACCATCAACGCCTTCAATGTCCACTTGTACTTTCCCAATTGGGGCCGAGAAGACAAAACTCTTTCCACCCTCGCCAAACATTCGAGGCTTTGGGTCACTGCTCACGGGAAAGCGTACAGATGGTTTTCGTTGCTCCTTGCCATCAATCGTCACTGTTCCCGATTCAAGCGCAGGTGCCCAGAGGTGTCCATAGGAGAGCTCAAGATTTGCAAGCTTTGGGCCATCCCACTTGAAGCTATAGTCCGCTGTCATCCCGCTTGCTGTTTTGGTGAAAACGATGCGGCCAGAGGCTAGCTTATCTGAACTCGTGAAGGTTACTTCCTGTGCGCCCTCCGTCGTCTTGATGTTTTGCTCGTTCCAGTTTGAACTGTAGTATCCTTTCACAAATCCGGGTTCGTAAAACTGGAAAAATGATCCCTGTACAAGCGGAACATCAGCGGCAGAGTAAAGTATTCCGGCGCGAGATCGGTAGTCCATCGTTGGCGGTGCCGCCATTAACAAGGCAAGTACGAGCGATTGCATCATCACTATTATGAACTCGCAAATCTCCAGATTGGGTTCCATTGAGATTTGGATTTGACGGATGACTCGAAGACCTTAGACATCGAATCTAAGGAACGCTGAATTAAAGTCACGTTTTTAGAGCAAAAACTTTGATGCCGTTGTACACTCAAGGTGTTCATGGATAGCTACGGAGAAGAAACGCACGAACTCTCGGCGAGTTTGATCACCATGCAGTTTGGTGCAGGCGGAAGGGTAACACAACTGTGGTCTGCCGATCCAGAACTTCCCGAGGAAGGCGAAGAATTTCAATTCGTCTTGCCGCCCTTAACCTTTGGTGAGGAAACCGTAGAGGATCTTTTTCCTGGAACCATCCTGATTGGGGCCCGGACAAATCCTGACGAACCTTGGATTTTTAGTCGTAACAACAACGCCCAGAATCTCTTCCAGCTTGATGAAGACGACGGCTTCGATCTCGGCACGATCGCGTTTGATTACGACTTCCCGATGATCCCCGAGATCCAAGCAAAGGGGAAGTTTTATGAGGTTGGTGGAACTTACCAGCAGGTCATTTGGGAACTCGAAATCAGCAACAAAGGGAAGATCGCTGTGGAGATCGGCGAGCTCGGCTTCCCCATGCCGCTCAACACATTTTACGATGGCTTTGGTTGGAACGACGAACAGCTCAAGAAACTCTGGAATTCCAGACTCTACGTCCATAAGTACATCGGTGGCGCCGGATCTTGGATCTTCGCCCAACGGATGACATCTGAGCCACCTGGACTACTCATCTTTCCTGGAGATGATCGGGGATGGGAATTCTTCGCATCCATACCGGGAAGCATCAACACGCCGTTCCAGTGGGAAGGAATCCCGGTGGTGTATGCCTACAGCCGCGCCACGGTGGAACGAGAGGGCTGGGATCAGTGGTGGAATGAGCATACGAGCTTGATTCTTGAGCCTGGGGACAGCCGTACATTCAAGGTTGTAATGGTTCCTACCGACCGGGACCGGGCTGATGGTGTGAACCAGGTTCTCGCTGCTTGCGGCCGGCCTGCGATTCGAGTTTTACCCAGCGCAGTTGCTCCGGTTGATGTGGGGATTGCGGTCGAAGTTCAGGGAACGACGCCGAAGAATTGGTACGTCAGCAGGGAAGCCGAAATGCAGACCGACAGCGACGATGAGGGTGGTTTCTGTTTTGTCCGTCCGAAGGAACCCGGCAGAATGCGGGTCAGCTTTGAAGACAAAGAAGGGAGGCTAAGCCATGTCCATCTGATGTTCACCGAGCCAATGGGTAGCCTTATTCGCAAACGAGCGGACTACATTGCAAAGCACCAAGTTCACTCTGAACCAGGTTCGATACTGGATGTGGCAATCCTCCTTACAAATTGCGCGACAAACGAACGTGTCACCGACATGCAAGAATTCTCAGGGGCATCAGGAATCGAATGTTCGCTCGCTGATACGCTTTACCTTGCTGAGAAAAACACGATTTATCCTGACCGGCACCAGATCGCGATTTTGGATCGCTACATACAGGACTTCTTGCTCGATGATGTCCAGAATCCGGGTGACATGTCCGTGGGTTCGGTATTCCCTGAAGGTGATGCCGTCGCTGCCTATGCCGGGCGACCCTTGACTTATCCAGCTGTATTCTCGCTTTATCACGCCATGGCGAGGATCGCTCAGACATACGGTGAAACCGCTCATAAGCCCGAGGTCTACTTGCAACGGGCGGCGTACACGGCGATTGCGATGTTCAAGTTCGGCTGGCGTAACTATGTTCGTACCGTTGGTATTCTGGGCTATGGACGCATTTACGACATCATGTCTTCGCTTCGAAAGGACGGACATTCCGATCTTGCCGACACTCTAGAGGACCATGTACGCGCAAAAGCTGAAGAAGTTGTTAGCCTTCAATATCCTTACGCAGGTGAGAGCATCCTAGATACTTCAGGGTTTGAGGAAGTCTATCGTGCCGCGATGTACCTTGATGACGACGAGCATCTAGAGAGGACTATGCGCTGCGCATTCGCGGCTCGGAGCCTGGCCCCGAGTTGGTGGTGGTACGGTAGCGACAAGCGCAGTTGGGATGGCGCAGACTCAGCACCACGAGCGAGTTTGCTGGATCGTGGCGAAGCCTGTTTGGCGCACACCACGATACCAAACACCCTCATGTTCTTCACCGCGCTGGACCGGGACTACCCGATCGTGCCCGATGTTTACATGAGGCTTGCGTTTGGTGGAATGATGGGCCCATGGGCCTTGGTGCGAAACGATGGAGCCGCGAGCATGTGCTACTGTCCCGATCCAAGCAGTAAGCATTTCGGATACAACATTTATACTGGAGCTTCGGGTCTTGGGTACTTCCACTATTTGAGTGGTGTTGGATCTTATGTCTTACCAAACGCCGTTCTTGGGACGTTTTCGTTTGGTTGCCACTTCGAAAGTGAAAATGGACAATACATCGTGCGTCCTTGGGATGGAGTGGGACGGAAGGTCGTACTTCGGCAGATTGATGCAGAGTTTCATCTGACTTTCGGAAAAATGGAAAGAATCGCCCTCGACCACCGAAAGCGGAGCTTTAGCCTTGATATCCTTAATCCGAGTGACAAGAGCGTGCCGTGTGAGCTTCGGATCAAAGGACTTTGGGGCACTCAGGTGATGGTACAAGGTCGTGCTTGCGATGTGGTGGACGGTCAGGTCATCGCGCCTCTTGTGCTCCCGGCTGGGCAAGTTGTAAATATAGACGGTCGCGTGATCGGCTAAAGGAAGTTAAAATAAAATCATGGAAAATGCTCCACAGTGGTGGTATGTCGTATCTGGAATCTTCTTCGGAATCGGGATTCTTTTCTTCTTCGTTTTGTCCGCTCTTGTCGCGTACCTTCTGATTTTGGTCAAGAAACTCAATGTCCAAGTCACCGCGCTTGTAACAAAGGTTGACGCGATCACGGTCAAGGTGGACAGTCTCGTTCAGAACGTACAACTGGTTACCCGGAACGTCGGATCTTCTGTCACTGGGCTTTCATCGAACATGAATTCGCTGAACAAAAGTCTAAGCGGAAAGATGGAAACCGTTTCTCTCATCATGATGGGCATCGGAATCCTGAGGCAATTTCTTACGCAGCGAAAGCACTAATCTCTCTGTTCTTGCTGGTCGCGATTAGACCGCGTTTCGTATCTTAGCAACTTGGCTCAAGAGCTCTTCAGCGCGGTCTAGCGGCCACTGCGTCGCAGCGTCGCTCATTGCATTCGCCGGATCGGGATGAACTTCCAAAAAGAGTGCGTCAATGCCGACCGCAACTGCGGCTCGCACCATCGCCGGGATGGATTCACGAACGCCTCCGGTCGTTTCTCCAGCGCCACCTGGTCGCTGAGCAGAGTGTGTGGCATCGAAGCAGACAGGAACGCCGTAAGAACGCATGATCTCCAAGCCGGGCATGTCCACGATCAGGGTGTTGTATCCAAATGTCGTGCCACGTTCGCAAAGCATTGTGCCTGCCGAACCAAATGCGGCTAGCTTTTCGACAATGTTTCTGGTATCGCTGGGTGCTAAAAATTGACCCTTTTTCACGTTTACCGGAAGCCCAGTTTCTGCCGCAGCCTGCAAGAGGTCAGATTGGCGGCAAAGGAAGGCAGGAATCTGCAAGATATCCACGTATTTTGCAACAATGGCGGCTTGCTCAGGGAGATGAATATCAGTAGTACCCGGGACTCCAAACTCTTGGCGGATCTCGTCAATGATCCTAAGACCAGCCTCCATCCCCATGCCACGAACGGAATTTGCCGATGTTCGATTGGCCTTATCAAATGATGCCTTGAAGACATAGTTAAACCCATATTGCTCGCAAAGGGGCACCATGACCGATGCCACTTGCTGGCAGAGAACCTTACTCTCTGCCAGACAAGGTCCGCCGATGATTGTGAGCGCAGGACCGCCAACCGTATAATCTGCTATTTGAAACGTCTTCACTTTGAACCCTTGATTGCTTCGACTTCCTTGATGAAGTCCTCCGGCGAATCCAGATGGTACTCGACTTTCGGACTTTCACCGCCAGCCGGGAAGAACATCAAGTGGGGCAAACCTTTGATGTTGAAAAGCTTGCTCGTATAATCCACATACGCAGGATCGGTTCCCGTGCTGTGGTCAATTTTTAGTCTGATAATGTCCTCGCTTGCGGCAATGGACTCCTCTTTATTGAGGACATTTGCTTCGATGACCTTGCACTCAGCGCACCAGTCGGCACCTACGTCAACAAAGATTGGCTTACCAGATTTCTTTGCAGCTTCCCAGCTTTCGGCTGTGAATTTCTCGAATTCCATTTCCGGTCGCCCACCAAGCCGAGTGAACTGATACGATGAGAAGGACATGCCAGCCATGACCCCTGCGAGCAAAATCCCGGTTGACTTCACGCGCCAGGTTCGAGCATCGGTTGTACTTCCGTCATAAATCAGAATCGTCAGCGCTGCTCCTGCGAAGAAGATCGCCTTTACCAAATCAAGATTAACTGGTCCGGTGTACGGTGAAAGCCCCCGAACCAGATACTCGACCCCGAAGTAGATCACGGCGAGACCCATGATTGCCTTGACGGTCTTCATCCATCCTCCTGCTTTCGGCAAGACGGCACGGGAGTTGCTCACAAACGATAGCGCAAAGTAGGGAAGTCCTAACCCAAGACCGACGATGACGAAGGTCATAATGCCGATAAACGGACTCTTGGTTTCAGAAACCGCTGCAACCAGTGCGATGATGATCGGACCAGCACAAGGCGCAGCTCCCACCCCGACTAGGGAACCCATGATCAATGCTCCGAGTGGACCCGAGCGACCCTTTAGGTGCTTGGATAAACCAGCGGGGATGCCAATTTGGTAGACATCAAACATTGAGAGTGACAGTCCGATGAACAGAATTCCCATCGCAATGTTGAATAGCGGATTAGCAAAGAGCGCACCAAAAACACCTCCCGAACTCGCCGCAACCCCTCCGACAATTCCGTAGCTTACGGCAATTCCGACCATGTAGGCTAGACCAAGAAGTCCCTTCTTAACCAGGGAAGTCTCTTCGCCTTCCTTCGCCTGGGAAGCAAAGAACGCCAGAGTAATCGGGATAAGAGGATATACGCACGGAGTGAGGTTAATGAGCAAGCCAATCCCGAGTAGAGCTGGAATCAAAGCAAGCCAATTTCCCTTTTCAAAGTTTTCCTTGAGCCAGTTATCCCGTCCACCTTCCGCTTGGGTATTCGCTACTGGAACCGGGGTGGGAGTCGTCGGCTCGGTTGGTGTCGCTACCTTTGCTATAACGTCTCCGGTCAGGTTCACTTTAAAAGGAGTTTCGACCTTTCCCGGTCGGTAGCAGCTGACCTCATCGCATTGTTGGTAACTAAAGACAATCTTGACTTCTTGCTCACCCGCGGAATCCGGCATTCGGAGCTTGAACGGGATCTCGAAGGTTCCGCCGTGAACATAAAGCGCCTGGGTCAGACCACCGAGTACCTTCTTTTCTCCCTTTGGGTACGAAATTTCGACCAGTTCACCGGTGGTCGTGGTGAGCTTGATCGGGATGATGGTTTCGTCTTCTTGAGGGTTTTGGTAGGCGTGAAGTCCTTCCGCAAAGACGACTTTCAGCGAACCATCAACAACCTCTCCCGGTTGCACGTTGGTCTTACTGAGGGTCCCGGTGACGACCGGGTCGGCCGGTTGAGCAAGCGCAGCCTGGGCGGTGATCACAAGTGCAAACAGAGTCGAGATCATCGCTTTTCCGAATCGGTTCATGTTGAGCTTAAAGTCTTTTCGCACGCAAATAGTTCCTGAATCGAGCATTCTCATATGATGATGACATGTCCAGGACATGAGCTGGGACGACTAACAGTGGACGGAACGAGTTACAAAAAAGAAGCCGTCCCCAAAGTGGAGACGACTTCTTTTTTTCGGACAAGAAATTTTCCCGAAGGAAGATTACTTGATTTCGACCTTTCCGCCAGCTTCTTCGATGCTCTTCTTGACGGCTTCTGCTTCTTCCTTGGATACGCCAGTCTTGAGTGGTTGTGGTGCACCATCAACGAGGTCCTTGGCTTCCTTGAGGCCGAGACCTGCGAGGTCCTTAACAACCTTGATAACGCCGAGCTTGTTGTCGCCTGCGCCTGTCAGGATGACATCAAATTCTGTCTTTTCTTCAGCTGCTGGAGCTGCGTCGCCGCCGCCTCCCATCATCATTGGCATGCCCATCATTGGAGCTGCTGCGGTCACGCCGAACTTGTCTTCAAGTGCGGTCTTCAATTCGCTGAGTTCGAGGGCGGTAAGGCCACTGATCTTTTCTACTACTTCATTTACTACGGACATGATATTCTCTGTTTAAGTTGATTTGGTCGGGGCTGGGTGAGAGCTGGTTTGAATCTTAAAATGGCCTGGTGGCGGTGGTTGGGCTTAAGCCTCGTTTGCCTTATCGGCAACTGCACCAATCGTTCGGATCGGGTCAGCATAAAGAGCTTCGACCACACCAACGAGGTTGCTAAGCGGAGCAGCAATGGTGCCGATCACCTGAGCGATGAGAACATCGCGTGGTGGTAGCTTGCTGAAGGAGGCAACCTGCGCGGCATTCATTGACTTGCCACCCAAGAGGGCTCCCTTAATCTCCATCTTCTTGCTTGCGGTTGCAAAGTCCATCAACATCTTCGCGCATTCCGTTTCGTTGTCGAAAAGGAAAGCATAAGCGGTTGGTCCACCCTTCAGATCTTCTGGAAGAATGTTGGAATCGTCACCGATTGCTCGTTGGAATAGTGTGTTCTTGATAACGTGGATTTCGCCGCCCTTTTTCGCCAGATCGGCTCGGAGCCTTTGAAACTCCTTAACCGTCAAGCCGCGATAGTCGGTCATGATGACGCCGTTTGACTTGGCGTACCACTCTGCTGCCTGGCTGATGACGTTTGCTTTTTCTAGTGTTGGCATAGACGTTCCATTGCCCTGAAGAAAAATAGCGTGTATCCAGACACAAAAAAGACCTCTCACCGAGAAAAACGTGAGAAGCCGCAGGAGTGCATCGCCAGATCATGGCTTTGCGATATTCTGAAACTGTTCCGTTCCCCTCAGCTGGCAAGCCTTTTCCGGCTTTTATGGTCTAGGACCAACCATGCTTCTTCAGAGCACTAGGGGAAATTGTAGCAGGGAATTCGTCTTTTGTCAAGGGGGCGTTGGATTGGTTTGTAAATGTGAATTTTTAACACTCCCTTATCCAAACGTTAACATACGGGTACCAAAATACCGAAAGGTTGCTATAACCTACCCAAAAAAGGAACCCAATGAAGAAGAAAGGATTTACCCTGATCGAACTCCTCGTCGTAATCGCGATCATCGCGATTCTGGCGGCGATTCTATTCCCAGTCTTTGCGCAAGCTCGACAAGCCGCAAAGAAAACTGCTGACTTGAACAACCAAAAGCAACTCGGCCTCGGACTGATGATGTATGCCGGCGATAACGATGACACGATGCCAAGCGCCTACTTCCACAGAAACTGGCCAGGCGGTGGCGGACTTGCTGGTGGATACATTCACTGGTCCGCAATGATCAATCCATACGTCAAGAGCTGGGATCTTTATAAGAGCCCTGGCGATAAGCTCGGCGGCCACGCACCGACTTGCTACAGCGGAAACAACAGAGGACAAAATGCTCCTGCTGGCCAAAGTCCAGGAACCTGTACGGTTTTCCCTCCGTTCACCACATCCGATGACGACCAAGCACCACGACTTAGCTATACCGTAAACAGCGCAGTGATTCCTCGATTGCGAAACGCTCTTGACCAAGCCGCTGGCATCAGCGTTATCAGCACCAGCGCTTTGGATGCTCCATCCAATACGATTGCGATCACAGGAACAACAGACTCGCTGAACTGTATGAACGGTCAATCCTTAACTGGTTCTGCCCGAAACAGCTCGCACAGGTCAACGAATGCAGTGAGTAAAGACACTGCAAACACGACTGCTTACTTCGGGGAGAACACGGATGCCCTGACATCGCCGCTTTACGCGCTGAATCACGGCAGAATCACCACGGGAGCAAACGACCTGTTCAAGGTTTGCCAAACAACACCAAGAACAACCTACCCGCTCATCGTGTACACATCGCCATTCCGATTTGGCGATGGCAACAACTACGCGATGTCCGACGGTTCTGCCAAGTTCCGAAAGCTCGCCGCGACTCTGGATCCAGCCAACTACCAATGGGGTACTCGAATGTACACCGCCGGTGGAACTCAAATCCTAAACCCGGTCAACAGCCAACCGCTTAGTCAGTAAGAGGACTTGTTGATCACAAGTCGGTGAGCGCTAAGACCTCGCTCACCGACTTTTTTTTGCAAAAGCATTGCTCGTTTGAGGCGAGTTCGATCACAAGGTCATCCAGGCCACCCGTCGCAATTGGGTAAGAACCGGACACTTCCGTCACCAGTCGAAGAAATAGAAAATTCGAATCCAGATTTTCGTTAATCAAGTGGAGTTGCCTTTTCCCTCTTCGGTCTAGACTCTTGCTCTATTTTATAGTGCATATCAAATCCGGTCCTCACTCCCTTGGGCGTTATCTCGTAGAAGTCTTGCCCTTGTTCGCGGGTTACTCCGTAAAAAAGGCGGACCTTTTGAGTTGTATGATCATAGTACTCAATTTCCAGTAGATCATCGCCATTCCATTTATTGACTCTAAACCAAGCTTCCTGGCCACGATCAAAGTAAGTTTTAGATCCTTGAAAAATGACCGATTTAACCCCGCCTTCAACATAGATGTCCTTTTCGGCTCGCCAAAACCAAACGTAAATCGGATAGGCCAAAAATGTTAGGCAGCAAAATAACAAAGTGAAGAGACTGAGATTAACTATTGATCCTTTTGGTTTAATTTCACTTTCCCCGGCTTTTTCTGAGTTGATTTTGGGCTTCATATCGCCTCTCTAGTCAAAGCTTATAACGAATCTTGATCCGCCTAAACCCGTTCACGCCAATAACCTCGGCAGATTTGTCTCGTTCCTCAATCTCCACGTCCACCCGTCTAATAGTTAGATAAACAATTTCGTTGCCCATCCACTCCGCACTCACGAACTGGTCATAAGTTCCTAAGATCGAACAAAACATCGCACGTTCGTTAACCTTGGCGCCAGTCTCCACGAGATAGCCCATAACACGTCCATCTGCAAGAACGGGTGGGCTGGTGTAGACCAACACTACTTCCATAGACCGATCAGGAGATTTGATCCGAGAATACTCGACCACGTCAGTTTTCAGGACCGTCATGTAAACAAAGACGCAAAAGGAAACCCCAGCCGCGAGCAAAAGGCTGAGAACAACAGCTATCGAAAGTAAGATCTGCCTTTCTATCAGTTTTCTTGCCATGGATGTTCCTTGCTCTCTTGAAGCTAACCGCGTATGTGGATGACACGTTCCAGGCTGCGAAGCTAGGGCTACACTTATGTCTCCATCACTTCCATGATGGAGGCTCTTCGGTTAAGCCTCCACATTGGAAATGTGGAGGCGGAAAAGATATTGGGGTTAACCTCTTCTTCTGTTAAGAAGAAAATGGTTCTACTTTTCTAAGTTCGTTGACTTCCAGCCTTTCGCTTTGGGAGGGCTGGGAATGAGTAATTTAGTAGCTAGTCGTGTAGAGCCTTGCAGTCAGCGGAGAGCCACCACCAGCTTTATCAAGAGCGGCCGCAATTGTGACCGAGTTGGAAGGAAGTGTGATGGAGCCGGTATCAACCGCAATAGTTCCTGGGGTTCCGGCAGGTGTTATTCGCACCCGATAGTTACCAGCTGCTACAAGAAGTGCTGTGCTTACACCCTTAAATGGGACGTTCGCCACACTGGGAGTTGAAGGCAGAGCCACGGTTGGAGCCGTTACGTAGATGTCTACGTTACCAGTACTTGGTGAGGCGTGGACGAGTCTGACTCTGGCTTGGCCAGCACCAGGTCCTTGATCGGGTTCAGTGACCACGAGTGGTTCAATTTGTGCCAGGTTGTTGATTGCCAAAATGGTCGTGTAATTTCCTGCTGCCAAGAACGGACTCGCATTTATGACATCAGTCGTACTACCAGTCGCACGCACACGAACCTGTGTGGTGCCTGCTGGAACGGTCCTGAGACCCTCGCTGAAGTAAGCGACGTTTGTAAACGCTACCGCACTGCCAACCACAACGTCAACGTTTGGTGCGTTCGGCGAGGCGTGGACGACGCGAAGCCTTGTCTCAGCGGTCGTGTGGCCACTTCCTCCGCATCCGAATAGAGTAAGAGCCGTAACTCCGAGTGTTAGAAAGAGATAAGAGTGTTTCATAGATTTCTTGTTTTGGCGTGATCGCCATCGGTAACTTACCAAAGGAAAACCGAATATGAACGCAGGCTCTAAACTCTGAACTCTCATGTTGGGACAAGTTTTAGTATTTTGTGCATTTTGCTTTCATGAAACTGAACCTTAGGTTCAGATATGATTCAAGACAACACTGCCTGGGTGGAATGACGTATGCGATGAAAGCTCGTTTTGAGGCGGCTGGCTCAGGTGAAATCCCAATCAATTTTGACAACTTGGTTAATAACCGAAGCCTTACGACCCGCTAAGACTTTTCTTTAAGATCAGTCGGATAGTAAACCGAGTTTTTACGCCTCCGCCTCTCCAAGGTGGAGGCTCGGTCTGCAGTCAGTGGGGCCTTCATGCTGGCTTAGACAGAGGTATGCAAGCTTTGATACATCGTGACCCAAGCTATCTGTGCTTGGGTGTAATGCGTGCTAATCCAGGTTGCCACCGACCTTGAAAAATGCGCTCCTTGAAACAGCAAAAGATGGGAAATAGCAATCCAGAGACGTAACGAGGGTTTTAGAAACCTGGGTTAGCACCCAGGCCACCCGGTCTAAGTTGTTCGGGACAAAAATTGGTCATTCAAGTCCCCCCTCGCCCGGCGGGAAGAGGGGGCTAGGGGGCGAAGGGGGCTTTCTCGCATTGCTTTTATGTGATTGGTTCGTCCTGTTGGAAGTTCTGCGAAAGTACAAGACCTTCTTTCCCTAGCCCTTTCTTCCTAAAGGCGAAAGGGGACTTCCGGCTGACCATGTCGCGCCTGACCCGTGAACTGGCGGCTGGCGTCGCAAATGTACAGGTTCAAGTCTGGCGATGGTGCCGGCCGTCCCCGGCTCTCCGGCTCCAGCGGCGAGGTTATTCAGGACCACAGCTGCTGAAATGCGCACTGATAGAAAGTGGCTGAGAGCAGCAAGATGGCGTATGAGATGACGTATCCGGGGATGAAGAGAAAAGTAGTGAGGATCCAGGATGTCTCGATGGTTGCCATGATGATCCCACCGATCACCGCGAGAATTGGGTAGTAGACGTCCCCGCCCCTACGTTCAAGGCTGAAAAGATAGTCGTTCCTTACAACAAGTGCAGGGATAAAGTAGCACACGGCAAGTTGGAGTGCGAACGCCCACCATAAGTAAGGGCGCTTCCGCGCTTCTGGCTTCGGTTCGGGTGGCCTTTCGTAGTTACTCATGCTAAACCCTATACAAAAAACCCTGGAACCTTGCGATGAGGTTCCAGGGCGTCTGGTTTAGTTGCTCTTCGGCAACGGGAGGTCTAGGGCTTCTAGCCACTCTCGGAGCTTGGAGATGCGGGTGAGGTCGTCTACTGGGAGGACGAATGGGCGGCCTCGGGTGTCTATGATGATCCCGACGGTGCCTCCTTCGAGCTTCGAGGTGAGCGGCTTGCCCTTTCCGGCGCCGATGTCGAGGTTCTTGTGCGGAGTGATGGTCAGTGTCTTGAACTCGTTGCGTCCACACGGAATGACCTTGATCTTTCCGGGGGCAACGGATTCGTTCACGCCGTCGCCGCTGATGGTGAGGGCGGTGTCCACGTTCTTCATGTCGCCAACCGGGCTAATGCAGTGACCGCACTTGACGATACAGTCGAATTCAAAGACCTGCTTGGCGGCTTCGTAGAAGTGCTCGGACAGCACGCCGAGGTGCGGCATCATGAAGATCGAGTCTACGGTGAGCATTGTGATGCCCTCGGGTTCGTAGGCGTCCATCATCATCAGCGCGGATTGTGCCCGCCTAGGAGCGTGGGACAGAACGCCGCCGCTACCGATGACCATGTCCAGTTTCATCATTTTGATGAGCGTGGAACCGGCTTCTTGTTGGTCGAAGATTTGTCCTACGTCGCGCTGGGTTTGCGATCCGGTGAGTCCGCGGGCAAGGCTCTTGTGGTGCAAGAACGCCAGCCGCAATGCCTCGCGGGATACGGCGTGCTCGATGAGCAAATCTTCGTATGCCTGTGGGATCGTGGTTGGGCGGATCATCTTGTTGCGAAGACGATTGCGGACGTCGGTCGGGTCAATGGAGAAGGGAAGCCATCGGACGATGTTTTCGACCCCGGTCTCTTTGAGCACGTTACAGATCGAGTAACTCATGCCGAGGTTCGCGGACACGGTGCGGTTGTAAATCCGTTCAACTTCCTTGGACTGGGTTGTATTCATTTCGTCCTTGATGGCTTCGAACACGGAGAAAACGTCCGTCGTCGCGCCGCCGATGTCCACGCCGAGGATATTGATTTCCTCCTGGTGAGCATAGGCATTCATGAGCTTTCCAACCGCGTTTGGCGTTGCCATGACTTCTTCGCTCGCCCAATCGAGGAGCTTATTGTAGCCGGGCGCTTGTTGCATCACGTGCTCAAGGAAGAGCTCGTGGATTTCGTCGCGAGCTGGGCCTAGGTTTTCGAGGTCCATCGTCGGTCGGAGGTTGTCCACGCACTTGAGCGCGATGTTTTTTGCAAGAACTTCGGTCACATCGCCACGGGCTTCGATGTTTCCAGCGAAGATCACGGGGAGCTTCATGTCGCCAAAGCGTGGCTTGGGATCGGCGCGCCTAATCACCTCCGCCATATCAATGAGGTGGGTTCGGGTCCCGCCATCTGTGCCGCCGGACATGAGGATAATGTCTGGTCGCAGTTGTCGTAGTCGCTCGACGCGTTGGTATTCCTTGCGGCCATCGTTGACGGCTAGAGTGTCCATGAGAATCGCACCCGCACCAAGCGCTGCACGCTCGGCGGACTCGGCCGACATCTCTCGGACGACGCCCGCAACCATCATCTGCAATCCGCCACCAGCCGAAGACGTGGAGACATAAATATCCGACGCTTCTAGGTCGTTTGCGCGGGAATCAATGGTCTTTCCGTCTTTGAGAAGCTTCCAGACATGACCGTCTTTGATCAGATGCCGGCGGCCTTTGACGAAGCCCTGATCTTCCGGCACGTCTTCCATGCAGATCTCTTCGAGTTCGGTCATGGCGTTGAGCACCCCGATGGTAACGTCTTCGAACGGACGCTCAACAGTTGTCGGTGCTTCGCCTCGGGCAACGAGTCGGTATTGCCCAGCGGGATTGCGTTCGATCAAGATAGCCTTGGTCGTAGTGGAGCCACAGTCTGTGGCGACGATTCGTTTGATGTCCTGAGACATGATTAGCGCATTATGGGCTAAGATTCCCACTCTTTATGCAGGGGGTCCGCAAAAAAGTGGGGTCTTGCCGGAAAATCTCCTGAGAGTCAGACTATTTGGGCTGGCAAAAGGGTTCAATTGGCTGAAAATTTCGGGCGATTTGCGAAACGTTTCACACTTTTTTCAGGTTAACTTTCATTACCAGAATTTTTTGGCTATACTGGGAATTCGTAATCTTTGGAGTAACCACACATTGGCAGGCGTAAGTTTTCGTAATATCACAAAGGTTTTTGGCAAAGACGTCAAGGCCGTCAATAATCTGAACCTGGAAATCAAAGACGGAGAATTTATGGTTCTCGTCGGGCCATCGGGTTGCGGAAAAACCACCGCCTTGCGGATGATTGCGGGGTTAGAGGAATCAACCGATGGCGATCTGATGATCGGCGAGACTCGGGTCAACGACGTTCCTCCTAAGGATCGCGACATCGCGATGGTGTTCCAGAATTACGCCCTTTATCCTCACATGACCGTGTATGAGAACATCTCGTTCGGATTGCGGCTTCGTGAACTCGGTGGGCTTTTCTGGCAATTGACGCACGCGGCGGAAGCTAAGAAGGTCAAAGAAAGTATTGATGCGCGTGTTCAGGAAGCTGCGAAGATGTTGAGCATTGAGCATCTGCTCCAACGAAGACCGAAAGAACTTTCTGGTGGTCAGCGCCAACGGGTTGCCTTGGGCCGTGCGATCGTGCGCAAGCCAAAGGTGTTCTTGATGGACGAGCCATTGTCCAACCTTGATGCTAAGCTCCGGATTCAAACTCGCGCTGAGCTTGTGAAGCTGCACCGACAACTCAACGTCACGACGATTTACGTCACTCACGACCAAGTTGAGGCGATGACAATGGGTCAGCGGATTGCGGTGATGAAGGATGGACTTCTTCAGCAATGCGATACCGCCGAAAAGGTTTACAACGAACCAGCGAATATGTTTGTCGCTGGGTTCATTGGATCTCCGCCGATGAATTTTATGGACGCCAAGGTCGAGAACACGGCAGGGAAGTTCATGGTCAATTGCGATGACTTCAGCTTGCCGCTTAAACCCGGCCATGCGGCGGAAAAGCTTGTCGGTCAGACTGTCAAGCTTGGCATCCGACCAGAGGCGATTTTTGATGCGGCGATGAATAACCCGATACCAACGACTCCAGAAAACACGATCACGGCTGAAGTGGACGTTCTGGAACCGCTGGGGCACCAATACATTGCCTACCTTAAGGTTGGGGACCACTCATTCCTGGCCAGCCTAGATGCGGGGACAAAAATCCAAATCGGGACGAACGCAAAATTCGCGCTGAACCTCGACTCGCTACACATTTTCCACCCCGAAACCGGCGAAGCGATTCGTTAACCTTTGAACCTAATTACTAGGTTTTTGGTTTTATGAGAATTATTCTTGGCTTGGCACAATACTCGCTGTATAATAAAGATGATCAGGTTCAATAGCTTGATCAGCCTTCGTTGTAATTGTGGCGATGGCAATCTCAGTTACTGAGGAGCAAGAAAAAGATGACAAAGAAGTTTTTAATCGCGGCGATGGGAGCCGCAATCGTAGCAGGGGCAAATGCACAAGCACCAGTTTTGACTTGGGTTAAGTCCCTTGACGAACCATTTGTGGGCAGCGCGCCGCTTTCGGGCAACGCAAATCCAAGCGACGTCACGATCCGTGGCAACAATATGTTCTACACCACGTACAGTAACGGTTCAATTGTTCGCCTTATTCGCGTCACAAATTGGGACAAGCCTTCAGCTACCTGGGAAATCTACGCAGAAGTCCCTTACTCTGGTGGAACCCGACATAATCAAGTCGTTGCGGACCCAACAAATGCAAACAGACTTTGGTGGATGACCAGCGGCGGTCAATCAAGCGGAGTGACTCCGGTGATCTACCGAGTCAAGGCTGATGGTACCGCCCTGACGGACTGGAAAGACCTCGGTACTGATGCTCTAGCTGATGGCGAAATCACAAACACTGAAATTCAAATTGCAAACTCACCAAATTGGGGTGCTACAGCGACTAACTCATTCTGGATTTCATTTGATCCAGGGTTTGGCGCAAGTCCTGAGCCTGCGCTTATCGCGGGTACGAGAGGTAGCTATGTTTTCCGACGCATCAACGTTGATACAGGTCGAATGTTGACCAGTAGTGGAATTCTGGTGCCAAAGGCTGGTTGGCTGCTGAATACTTATCGAGACGTTTCGTTCGACGCCTCTGGAAATGCTTGGGCTAAGTGCAACAACAACATCTATTTCCAACAGCGAACCGAGCAAAGCCAGCCTAAGATTCCATCCAACAGCCCGAGCCTTGTACCGGCGGAATACATCGCTGGATTTGCTGGACAGACTTTGATCCCGGCGACATCTCTTGGAACAAACACTGGCTTTTCTGAAAGCTTGAGCAACATCGTTTACGTTCCTGGAACTGCAAGCAGTGATCCGTTCATTCTAGCAAACAACCGATCCGGCGTAAGCGGTACAAATCGCCTTTGCGTAATCCCAACGACTGGAGGGGCTTCTTATGTTAACTTGACCGGTGGGTTTAACGCCGCAGGAGCACCACTACCGTTCTCCGACGCAGCTCAAATCCAAGGGTTTGACTACGGGGACATCAACGGTCAACGCTACGTGTTTGCAGCTGGATTCAAGAGCAGCGTACAAGGAGTGGATATCTATCAACTTGGAACCGATGGGCGAATCAGCGGAACGGTTACACTCGAAGGTTGGGCTGGAAATGGCGTTAACTTCCTTTCTCAACCGTTCAAGGTCGAAGTTCAAGACCTAAGTGGTAACGTTTTGGATCGCCGGAACTTCCAAGGTGGCGCGACACCAACTACGGTTGATTTCTACACGACTGCCCGAGGCGATGTTAACATCATCATTTCTGCGTTGAATTACGTAGAGGTCACAACTCCGACGAATATCAGCCGACCTGATACGTTCCTATCTCGAAAAATCACAACTAATATCGGTGCTGCTTCGACGAGCGTGACCACAACTCTCCTCAATGGCGATGTGGATCAAGATACTGAAGTTGGTCCTGGCGACTTCGAAGCTGTTGTCAGTGCCTTTGGTGCTCCCTACGGTGATCCGGCTTACGTTGCCGCTGCGGACTTGGACAAGGACGGCGAAGTTGGACCAGCCGACTTCGAACTCGTTGTTAATAACTTCGGTCTTGGCGACGAATAATCTCGAGTTGAGCTCTACATAAAATGTCCGGAGGAGAAATCCTTCGGACTTTTTTTGTGTAGAAACAATTGTCGCGTATAATTTTAGGACAGCGCCTATGTCCGAAGTGCAAAGAGAACCCGAATCGCAACCCGAAGTTCCCGAAATTCTTATGAGTTATGCGGAGACGGTTCAGAGGCGCACTCGACTCAGGAAAGCCTTCGTCGTTGGCATTCCGGCAATACTTTTGATTGCTGCAATCTTAGAGATGGCGATCAATAACACGGCCGTTCTGATCATCGGGGAGGCCGCGATCATCGCAATTGCAGGAGTGCTTGCGATCATGATGTCCTACTCTTTCGTGGTGTTTTGGCTGGCATGGGAATTTGCCGGAGCTTGCATGAGAAAAGGGCAGACCAGAATTGCCTATGGACACTTTGCCGGGATCATCGTCTTCAGCCTCGTTGCGGCTCTTGTTTTCGGGTTCGTTCTCGCGAATGAAAAGCGCACGCTGTTGGACAATGTCCTGACCCCATTCTTCCTTTTCTGGATCAATAGCGGATTGGGATGCGTTGGGTACTTCTTCCGTTTTTACCGAGAGAGATCGGCTGACTTGTAGGTTCAAAATTCTTTATCTACCGGGGGCTTTGGTCTCTCGATGGTCTTCGGTGTTGCCCGTTTTGCTCTAGAGCTCGCGTCGGTCGTCGCGTAAAGCCAGGCACAGATTCCGATAAAAACTGGAACGAACACAGACCCGTTAAAGTTCGTCGCGCTCGATTTACCAAGCCCGATCAATGAGGGAATGCCGCTCAATCCATTTGGAATCGAGAACATCCAGATCATAGCGGTCAACCAGGTAAGCAAGATACTCGCACCCAAAGTAATCTCACCGAGCACAATTTGCCCCAAGCCAGGAACGATGGAGGAAAAGATCGTGGCTGTCTTCGCCGAAGCCATGACTTCCAGATCCGTCTGCTTAAGCGTCGCAAAGTCCTTTCCCGAAGCGATTAAAACCTGCTCGGCGTACATTTCTTCAAGTTTTGGGTGCTTAGGGTGGATCTCTAATCCAGCCTTTAGCATCGCGAGGACTTCCTTCCGCTTACGCGACTTCAACAGAGCCTGAGCACTAACGAAGATCACCTCAGGGTGCCCTGGGGCGATTTCCATGAGTTGATCAAAAATCCGCTTTGCGTTTGTGGAATCGCCGCGACGTTCAAACAACACATATTCCCGGAGCAGCTTCTCGGCTTGCTCCATCGCGACTGGTTCTGGCTTCTCGAACGTGAAGGTCAGATCAGGTCCGGATTTGTCTGCATGTTGGTCCACAAGGTCTCCAGATCATAAAATTGCCGCGTTTCTTCGCGCATTACGTGCAGTACGACGTCGCCATAATCCACGAGTTCCCATCCGGTTCCACCGATATTCTTTCGAAGGTGGCGTATGCCGTCTTCCTTCAGCTTCTCAATGACTCGCTCCAAAATCGCATTGACGTGGGTATCGCTCGTCCCGGTGCAAATCACAAAATAATCACAGACCGAAGTTTTTTTCCCGATGTCAAGCTTTTCGATGCGATCGGCTTTGATATCGTCGGCGATGGCCATGATGCGCTCGGCTTTTTCAGCGGAGGTCATCGTTGATTTAGGATTGATAGAGTCCATTTTCTTGAATGTATGCGTAAACGTCGGGGTGGAGCATGGACGAACAATCCACGCCCTCTGCAATGTTTTGACGGATTTGCGTGGCAGAAATGCTCATCGGTTCCATCTCAATAAAGTCAATTTTTCTTTGTACAGGTTCGGCTTGGAGCTCAGTGAGGCGTTCTAGATCAATTCCTGGCCGGATCGCCACTGCCAGCCGGGCCATTTTCAGAATCTTGTCCGAATAATGCCAGTTCATGAATCCTCCAAGTGCATCCGCGCCCATGATCAGCCAGAATTCCATGCCTGGCTGGGCACCTTGAAGCTCGTTCAAGGTGTCGTACATGTAGCTGGGACCACCTCGGGTGATTTCAATATCGCTCGCCATGAACCCATCATCGTCAGCGATCATGCTCTCTACAAGCCTTAGACGCTTGCGAGCAGAGACGACCGCCTTTTCTTCCTTGTGCGGATTCCGGTTGTTTGGCACAAAAAGTACGGAATCTAGCTCCAAAGTTTCCATCGCGGCCTTGGCGATTGCCAAATGCCCGAGATGAGGAGGATCGAACGTACCGCCGAGAATGCCAAGTTTCATTGATGTTCAGTGTACTGGAACACGTTTTGACCCACAAACACCGTGTCCCCCTCTTCTGCGCCAGCCTCGCGTAACTTGTCGTATAGTCCCGTGCGATTAAGCCGCTTGTGCAAATACCGAACCGCATCGCCGCTGGTTAAGTCAGTCATGCTAACCATACGGTGGATCTTCTTGCTGACAACTTCCCAACCATCTTCTAGCTTGATGATGGACATAATGTCTTCTTCTGGAGCGTTAGTAAATGTGAGCTGAACTTCCGCCGGCATCTGGGCTTCTTCTTTCTCTAGAGTCGCTAATGTCTCAAAGAGAAGTGGTTGCATCCCTTCGTTGGTTGCCGCCGAGATGGTGAAAATCGGATAGGGAAGATGCTCGAACTTCTGCTTGACTTCGTTGAAACCACCAAACGGAAGCAGGTCAATCTTATTGAGCGCGATTACTCTTGGACGGTCAGCAAGTTCAGACTGGTACTGGCGGAGTTCGTTTTCAATGAGAAGGTAATTCTCGTATGGATCGCTCTCGTCAATTGGGTAAACGTCCACAACATGGATGAGTACTTTCGTTCTTTCCGCGTGCTTCAAAAACTGGTGACCAAGGCCGATCCCTTCGTGGGCCCCTTCAATCAAACCTGGAAGGTCAGCGACGACAAATGTCTGGTCCGCTACTGTTACAACTCCAAGATTTGGAACGATTGTCGTAAATGGGTAATCGGCAATTTTTGGTCTGGCTGCGCTGATCATGCTCAGCAATGTGCTTTTTCCGGCGTTAGGAAGCCCAACTAGGCCAACGTCGGCAAGGAGTTTCAATTCCATCCGAACGTGCTTCTTTTCTCCTGGTTCGCCCTTCTCGGCAAAGTTTGGTGCCTGGCGTACGCTGGAAACATAGTGCATGTTGCCGTGACCACCACGACCGCCCTTGCAAATCACGTATTTCATTCCGTGAATATTAAGGTCGGCTATGAGTGCGCCAGTTTCGACATCCGTGATGACAGTGCCTACAGGAACTTTAAGCTCAATATAGCGACCATCTTTGCCTTTCTTGTTACCAATCGCATGAACACCATTGTCGGCTCGGTAGTGATTGATAAGAGAGAAGTCGTACAGCGTTCTTTTGTGAGAATCAGCGATGAGGATGATATCTCCTCCTTTGCCGCCGTCGGAGCCATTTGGGCCTCCTCGGGGCACGTGTTTTTCACGGTGAAACCCAACGGCACCCGATCCTCCGGTTCCGCTTTGGAAATCTACCACCGCTTCATCAATAAATGTACTCATTCTCCCTCCAAGGGTTCGATCATGCCTTTAATGGGCTTAACCGTAATGGTTTTGGCATCAAGATCAATGCGTTCGATAAATTCTTTGACGACCGGGATGAGGGTTTCGCCAATTTCCAGCATATCTTGGGCTGGGTAGCTGAGGACGGAAGTGACCTTGCCAACGGCTTTGCCTTCGGTTGTCACGACATCCATGCCGATCAAATCGCCAGCATAAAACTCGTCTTCGTCCATCTCTGGACGCTGTTCCGCTGGCACGAAAATTGTTGTGCCGATCAGCTCTGTCGCTGCCTCAATTGTAGTCACTCCGCTCACTTTCAGTCGGACTTGACCTTTATGCCAAGCTGTCCAGCGAATTTTGTGCGGGAAATGCTTGATGTAAACAGTCTCTCCAACAGCAAATCGCTCCGGGAAAGCGGTTTCGGCGGTGACTTTGAACCTTCCATCAAGACCAAACACCCCGACAATCTTCCCAATGGGAGTCATTTTCGGGGTGTTGGACGTTCGCGAGGAATTCACAAAAAAGTTAGTCAGTTACGACTTTAACGAAGGCGCGCTTCTTACCTTTGGCAGCAACCGCTCCGACGACATTTCGCAACGCCGAGATTACTCGACCATTCTTTCCGATCATCTTGCCAACGTCGCCAGCAGCGACAGTGACCAAATAAACGGTTCCATCTCGCTCGGCCTTAGCTTCAACGCGAACCGCATCGGGCTCGCTAACCATGGACTTTACGAGGTGATCAACAAGATTTTCAGTTTGCATGATTACGCTTCTGTAGTAGTTTCAACAGGGGTTTCTGTTGCTTCTTCGGCAACCGGAGCGGCAACTTCTTCAGGTGCAGACTCAATTTCTTGAGCCACGGCAACTGGAGCTTCTGCGACAGGTGCTTCAATTGCGGTTGGAGCAGTTGTTACGGCAACTCGCTTATCGAGGAATTTGTACTTTGCTCGGTGATTTGGTCGAGCTGTGAAAAATTCTTCTAGAACGCCATCGCGCTTCAAAAGCACGGCGACGGTTTCTGTTGGCACTGCGCCTTCCATGAGCCAGTGCATTGCACGATCGGACTTGATGTCCAGCTTCTTATCAGAGGCAACAGGGTTGTAAGTGCCAATGATTTCAACGGCTGCGCTGCTGCGGCTAGCCATTGCCTTTGAAATTACGACGCGGTAAAACGGCCGTGCCTTTGTTCCCATTCGTTGTAGTCGAATCTTAACCAATCTTTTTTATCTCCTAAATCGCGGATTTTTCTTCATCCGCTTTTCCATCTTGGAAAATTGCTTCATCTGTGACTTCATCCCGTCCAGTTGCTTGAGCAGTTGGTTGACTTCTTCAACCGCAGTGCCGGAGCCGTTTGCAATCCTCTTTCGTCGCGAACCGTTTATTATATCCGGATTTGCACGCTCTTTTGGCGTCATTGACAAAATAATCGCTTCAATTCTGGTGAAACTCTTATCATTAATGGCATTTAAGGCCTCTTCGGGAATCATTGTCCCGATACCTGGGAGCTTCTTGAGGATGCCCTGAATTGGCCCCATTTTCTTCATCATCTTGAACTGATTCAGCATCATATTGAAATCCATTTGACCTTTGCTAAAGGCCTCCTGCATTTTCTCGGCGTCCTCTTGCTCGACGTTCATTTGAACCTGTTCGATCAGTCCAAGCACGTCTCCGAACCCTAAAATTCGCTCGGCCATCCGAGATGGATAGAACATGTCCAGCGCATCGACCATCTCCCCGACCCCTGTGAAGCGAACAGGAACTCCGGTCACCTGGCGAACGCTGAGAATCGCACCACCCCGGGTATCGCCATCTAATTTCGTGAAAATTGTTCCGGTGAGAGAAAATCGCTCATGAAACGCATTTGCGACATTGACGGCTTCCTGTCCCGTCGTGGAGTCCAAGACGAGAAACACTTCGTCAGGCTTAACCATTTGGTGAATCTTCTGGAGTTCGTCCATCAGATCAATATCAATTGAGAGCCGGCCAGCCGTATCCACGATCAGAACATCGTTCATCATGTACTTACAGCGCTCAAGGGCTTTTTTTGCAATTTCCGGCGGGGAAGAGCCATCAAGTTCTGCGAAGACGGGAACTCCGATCTGCTCGCCCAGAACTTCAAGCTGTTTCACTGCCGCCGGCCGCTGAATGTCGCAAGCGGCGAGCATCGGCTTCTTGCCTTGTCTCTGGAGCCACTTCGCGAGCTTAGCAGTGGTGGTGGTCTTACCTGAACCCTGCAAACCGACCATTAGGATCACCGTCGGTGGGGCAGGGTTCCAATTGAATTTTGTTTCTTCGCCACCAAGCAATTCAACAAGTTCGTCGCGAACGATTTTGATGATGGTTTGATCCGCTGAGAGGCTACCGTATACATCCTCGCCAACCGCCTTCTCTTTCACCGAGGCGACGAATTGCTTTGCCACCTGAAAATTAACGTCGGCTTCAAGAAGCGCAGTCCTGACTTCCCTTAACATTTCGCTGACATCCTCTTCAGAGAGTTTGCCCTTGCCTCGAAGGCGGGAGAACACCCCTCCGATCCGTCGCGTCAAATTATCCAGCATGAATTTTAGAGTTTACCGGGCAAATTCCTTAAAAATAGCCCTATACCGTCTAAACCAAACCACCGATTATCACGTTATATAGGAAATTTCTTATGCAAAGTCGCAAATCTGCTCAAAACAAAGTCGTTGAAGCTCTCGGTTGGACCGCTCTAGGTATCTTAGTTGGCGTTGGAGTCGCTTTCGCTGCAAAACAGTCACAAAAGGAAGGGAAGTCCCCTATTACCAAACTAGAAGAGCTCTTTAATGTCTGCGAGAAGGACTGCGAAATGCTGGAAACCCAGATCAATCGCGGCCAAATCGCAAGTTGACACTAACTGCGAGCGTTCGGTAAAGCACCAACCTTGGAGTATCTATCCGGCCTTAATCGCCGAGATTTGAATCAGCCCAATTTTGATCCCAAATCGACACGGCTCCCTTACGTGTACAGGAAACTTCGCCGAGAAGGGGTTGACTATTACGCATCCCATTCTGGATCTTTTCGACCAAACCTCGGAGGAGATGGGGCACCTCAGAGAGAAGTGGTTACAACCCTGACGGCGCGAGGAATATTTTTCCGATAATAAATATTATGTTAATTTTATGATCGAGATCAATTGAATGGGAACACTTGGCTCCCATTCTGCTCAAATCCGACCCTTTATTACATCCAGTGGATGTCTTGGTCAACAGTTGCAACTTTATCCTTAAACTTCACTGCGTCTTCGTAACTCATTTTCGGATTCTCGTGTTTCAGTCCTCGGAGGCTGAGGAATCTTTCTTTGAAACTTACGTTTGTGATCAATCCGCCAAACAGCTCTGCGCCGGGTCCTGTGCTCGTGATGATCGTGTGATCATTGGCGTGCTGACGACCGCTCCAGCACACGTGAGTGTGATTGGAAGTAACAATTCCGAGCATAGACCCGGTGATCTGGTACTGATCGATCTCTTTGAGCGCAGACTTGCCGTTAACGGCGTCGGCGATCAAACCTAGTTCAGACGCGGTCAGCTTGCAACCTAGATATTCTTCAATTAGTGAAGCAATTTCCGAATTTGACTTACCAGTGAGCATTGGCAGTAGCATTTCGTAGCTCTTCTTCATCTTAGAAACCGAGTAAAGCCCTGCGGTTGAATCAAAGTATTCCTTGCCCGCGCCGATGATTCCTGGATTGCTGTTCGCGTGATCGCTTGTGACTACAACGAGCGTGTTGCCATCCTTGCGCGCAAACTCCAAGGCAACCGCGACAGCCTCGTCAAACGCAAGTTGATCGTAAAGGGTCCCGCCGACATCATTCCAGTGAGCAGCGTGGTCAATCCGAGCCCCTTCGATCTGGACAAAGAAACCGTTTGAATTATCCTGGTTGAGGAGCTCCAGGCCCTTTTTCGCCATTGCCGCCAAGCTAGGTACTTCTCGCCGGAGCGAGAAGCTGTTCACGCGGTCAATTTCATACGGAACTTGACCAGTGGCAAAGAGACCAAGCACTCTTCCCTTATCAACCTTGCTAAGTTCGTCCGCAGTAAGAGTTTTGGCGTAACCCTTGTCCACAAACTTCTGCCTTAACCCTTCCGAGAAATAGCTCGAACCACCACCAAGAATCACGTCTAAATCTGCATTCAAATACTTCCCTGCGATCCTTGCTTCTGCGTTCCGATCTGGATCGGCGATGCAAAATCCGGCGGGAGTTGCGTGGGTGATTGAAGCGGTCGAAATAATTCCTGTCTTCATCTTTGCCATTTGCTTCAGCAGTGGCAGGATAGGCGTCGTCTCCGTTCCATCAGGGAATGTGTTGAGCATCTTGTTCCAGTGATAAACTCCCGAGCTCCAGGCGCTACTCGCGGCGGCGGAGTCCGTGACGAGGGAGCTCAACGACCGTGTATCCATATAGCCGTGCACGGAGCCTTCGGCCTTCATGAGCATCTCCCAGTGGGTCTCCTTCCCTTGCTCGTGCATCTTGAGAGCATTTGCCATCGCCGGCACGCCTGCACTCATTCCGTCGCTGACCAAAAGAATAATGTTCTTAGGTTGACCTTTGCGTCGCTTTTGCTGACCAAGTGCCTGGACAGGAACCAGTGCCGCACCAGCGGCGGCGGCACCAAGGCCGAGGAGTGATCTCCGGGACAAATTTGATTGACTCATGCTCCATATTTTAGCTGGTAAATCTTAAGTATTAACCCCGTTTGTGGATTGTTTACCAACTCTTTACATTCGAACCTGAGTCAAATTTCAAGGAATATTGAAAATTGTAAAGATTGGCTTGGTTTTTGGTACAATTACAGTATGGATTTCACGCCAACACAGGAACATGAACTCATCCGAGAATCGGCCTACAAATTCGGCCAGACCGAAGTTCTCCCCGGAATCGCGAAGTTAGATCGCGAGCACACCAGCGATCCAGCAACGCTCAAGAAAATGGGAGAGGCGGGCTTTCTTGGCGTCTGCATTCCAGAAGAATACGGCGGTATGGGTGCAGATTACATTTCCTTAGGAATCGTTTGTGAAGAACTCGAGCGAGCCGACTCCACCGCACGTGTTGCGATGAGTGTCCACGTTGGTCTCCACGCAATGACAATCATGCAATGGGGTACGGAAGAGCAAAAGCAACGCTGGCTTCCAAAGCTCGCGACCGGTGAGCGTATTGCTGGATTCGGACTTACCGAGCCGAATGCTGGCTCTGATGCGAGCAACCTTTCAACAACGGCAACCAAGGATGGCAATGAGTACGTAATCACTGGTTCCAAAATCTGGATCAGCCTCGCAGACTATGCCGATCAATTTTTGATTATCACGAAGCTCTCAAAGACAGATGCTAAGGCACCATACGCCGCATTTATTGTTGACCGCAACACACCAGGATTCAGTAGCCGGGCGATTAAAGGCAAGCTCGGCGTTCGCGCCGGCAATACAGGTGAAATCTACTTCGACAATATGCGCGTCCCGGCCGATTGCATGCTCGGTGAGGAAGGCGATGGATTCAAAGTCGCGATGTCCGCTCTTGACCACGGTCGTTACACCGTAGCCGCTGGCGCTGTGGGCGTCATCACTGCTTGCCTTGATGCCAGCGTCAAGTACGCCAACGAGCGCACCGTTCAGGGTGAAGCAATCGGAACGAAGCAACTAGTTCAACAAATGATTGCAAGCATGGTCCAAGGTCGAGAAATCGGACGATTACTCTATTACAAGGTCGGATTCATGAAGAACAAGGGTCTTCGCCACACCAAAGAGTGCTCGATGGCGAAGTGGACGAACTGTGCCGCTGCCTTCGATGCCGCGAACAAGGCGATCGAAGTTCACGGTGCATATGGCTTCTGCGACGAATTCCCGGTGGAACGCCACTTCCGTAACTCACGCGGAGGCATGATTTACGAAGGAACTCACGAAATTCACACTCTCATGCAAGCAGAGTATGAACTGGGTTACCGGGTGGATCGACCTCTAGCAAAGACACTTCCGTCTTGGCCGTTTGAGAAGAAGACCGCAAACGTTTAACCATTTGGTGGAAATAAAAAGGCAGGGGTGTCAATCCGAACCCCCTGCTTCTTTTTGAGCTGTTAGCCTATTCTGTCGTGGCTTCGTTTTCGTTCACTCGTTGCGATTGTGCAGCGGCGGTACTTCTAGCTTTGGATGTCGCGGCTTGACCAACTCCGCCGCCACTACCGCTCCCGAGATTGTCTCCACCTTGCACCGGGGCTGCACCGCCCATCGCCGCTCCCACTCCGCCGACAGGTGCGACTTCGGTTCCGTCGGTTGCCTGACTACTGGTCTCGGTCATTTCCGGTTTGGTTTCTGGTGCGGAACAACCACCGAGAACGAGTGCAAAAAGCGAAAGGAAAAGCAGGTTCTTCATAACTAAGATTATGCGCCTATTTCTGGATATCTGGACACCATGCTGTTGTCCTTCCTCCGATTTGTTCGCGAGTAATCAGGTGACCATCAATGGAATCATGGCCCTTGTCGCCGCCCCAACGATAATGGAAAAGCCAGTCCTTTGGGAAGTCTTCACTGTTCGCCCCGACGCTTACGCTGAGTTCAGTGATCGAAAAGAGATTCTTTGCGAGGAGGTCTGCCTCTGTTTCGGTTAACGAGCCACCAGCTCTGGCTGGAGCGATTCCTGAATGGTAGAGCACTTCATCCGCGATCCAATTTCCGACTCCACAGAAAAGTTCCTGGTCCAAAAGCATCGCTTTGATCGGTGCCTTCCGACCTTTCAATCGCTTTTGAATCTCTTCACTATCTGGTGGAAATTGCCAGATATCAGGGCCAAGCCGACTTGTTCGGGGGCAATCGTCGGGAGAATCGGCAAGCCATAGTCTTCCGAGACGCCGCCCATCAGTAAAGGCGATCCTTCGACCATTTGCTCCTGTTAGCATTAACCTCAAGAACCGTGGACGTCCGGTTTCATCATCCAAGGGTGCGGTTCCGTGTTCTTTTAACCGTATGGTGAATTCCCCAATTTCACGGATCCAACCTGACATACCAAGGTGCCCAAAAACCCAGGGTTTGCGATCGAGCTCAATCCACCAAAACTTCCCTCTTCGCCCAACTCCCGTGACAGTTGCCCCTAGCAAAAGCTCCCTTATTGGCTCGGCTGGACGCTTTTGGAGCAAGATCGGATCTTCTGGTAGTTCAACCTCTGTAAGCACTTGTCCGAGCAACGCACGCTCGATCACTCGACGAACAGTTTCAACTTCTGGCAACTCCGGCATTGATTGAACCTACGGAGTGACCAGATCATTTGTTTCCGGTAAGTATTGGGCTTCCGGCACGACAGCCATGAGAACCGATTCTTGATCGGGTGCCTTGCACTGAAGCACGGTCGTGATTCCAGGGTCACGCATGGTGACACCGAACCAAATTGGGGCAGCCTCAATCGTAACTGGGTTGTGCGTGATCACCAAGAATTGTGTCGTTCCCTTAAACGACCTGAGGATGTCGACATAGCGCTCAACGTTTCGGCCATCCAGCGGTGCATCAACTTCATCAAGCACGACCAACGGGCTAGGTTTTACTCGAAGGAGAGCGAATAAAAAGGCAATTGCGCTCATGGATCGCTCCCCACCAGAAAGAAGCTCGAGTCTCTGAGTGCGCTTGCCTGGGACTTGTACGTTGACAGATACTCCTGCGGTCAGAATCGAATTAGAATCCGAAAGGCTAAGATCTGCTTCACCGCCCCCAAAGAGGCTTTGGAACGAGACCTTAAACTCTTCCCGAACAAGCTCGAAGGTCTCCAAGAACTTGTCACGGGTAAGTCGGTCTAGTTCATCTGCGGCTTGTTGGATTTCGGCAATACTGCTCCGAACGTCACCCCGCTGGAGATCCAGTTCATTGAACCGAATGGTGAGTCTCTCGAAAGCTTCGATTGCGCCCACATTGACTGGCCCCATCGCACGAATTTCGCGTTTCAATCTTGAAACGATCGCTTGAACATCGTCAGGAAGCTCGCGTTCAAAAACCGTTTGGTCAAGCTCCTCTTCCAAAAGGCAATATTCTTCCGCCAGTCGTTCAAGAGCCGTCGCTCGCTTGGATTCTGCCCGGGCGCGCTCAACTTCGAGGCGATGCATTCGGTCGCTGAATCCCTTTGAAGCAGATTCTGCTTGTTTGACTGCATCCGCAAGCGAGTAGGATTCTTCGAGCAACTTGGCTTTGGAATGTTGTAAGTGGATGAGCTTCTTTTCAATAGCCTCAACCTGAGATTCTGCCTCCACTTTTTCGCCTTGAGCTTTCTTAACCTTTTGGTGGATCTCCTCCCGTTCGGATCCGATTATGCTTAGCCTTCTCGCTCGACCGTCCATAGACATTTCCGCCCTTGCGAGAACGTCCTCGGCGCGCTTGTGATGATCCTTTGCTTCCCTGAGACGCAATTCAGCGTCCTTTAGCCGCTCCACGACCGCCTCGCGATCGCTGGAGATTTTTGCAATCTTAGAAAATAACTCATCACGATCTCGGAAGAGTAACTCAATGTTTGGAATTTCAATAGGTTGGTAGACAGCTTTTGCATTGACAGTTGCGAGATCTCGCTCAATCCTTGCCTGCTCACGGTTCATCGAAACGAGTTCATTTTGGAGCTTGTCCCGCCAACGGACCGCATCGTTGAAGCCTTGCCGTGCGGTTTCAACCTGAGACTTGATCGCCTCAACTCCTCCGACAACGCTTGCAACTTGAACTTCCCTTTCTTGACGCGCTTTTTGTGCCTTGAATAATTCGGTTTGGAGGTGTTCGATTTGCTCTTCAACGATTGTGAGTTCGGCTTTTCGATGAAGGATCCCCGAAGTTTGGCGACTTGTCTTGCCTCCAGATACCGCACCTGCACTATGAACAACTTCTCCATCAAGCGTAACAACACGCGTCCAACCGCTTGTACCGGCTACGGCAAGTGCGTCGTCAAGCGTTTCCGCAACTAGGATTCGACCGAGTAAGGATTGCACAACCGGAGCGTGTTCCGGCTTGCAATCGACGAGATCCGCCGCGATCCCAATGATGCCACGACTCTGAGCGACTCGACGGATTTCTTGATTTTGGTGACCTTGGCGAATGAGGTTGAGCGGTTGAAAAGTAGCTCGACCTAGGTGACGGTCCTTCAGGAACTGAATGGCTTGTTTTGCAAGACCGTCATGGGGCACAATCAAGTCATGAGCTGCGCCCCCGAGTGCTGTTTCGATTGCGGTTGTGTGCTCTGGGCGGATTTCTAAAGACTCGGCGACAGGCTCATATTGATCTGGAAGTTGACCTTGCTTGACCAAGGCCATCACAGCCGCCGAACCTTGGCTAAGCCCCTCGTGCGCTTCAAGTGTGGACTCGATTCCACGTTTTCTTCCTTCCAGCGAAGCTAATTCTGCCATCCATCTGCGTATCTCCTTTGCGTCGCTATCCTCCTGCTTACGTGAGTCTGTACTGAGTTGCTCAACTCTTTTCAATCCGGATTCAGCATTTTCTAACTGCTCTTTTGCAACTTCGACAACCCCATCCGCTTCAAGGATTCCTGCCTCTAAATCTGGACGCGATGCTTTGACACCGGTCAGCTCTTCCTTAAGAATTCGGAGTCTGATCAGGGCGGATTCTGCTTCAGCTTTTTGCTTCAGATCTTCGGCTTCCAGTTTTCGAGAGGCTTCGATCTGGGCATCAATCTCTCTCAAGGCTCGGTTCAATCCATCCTGTTCTGCAGTAGAGAGATTCGTCGAGCTTTGAATCGTGTCGTAGTGAGCCTTTGCGTCCGCCAATAGCTGTGCAGTTTTTTCCACCGCCTGGAGCGCTTCAGCAATCCGAATGTCTTGGTGGGTTGCCTCGTCGGTTAAGCTAGCTTCGAGTTCGTCAAGACCCGTCAATTTCTGTTTGAATAAATCAACTTGACCCTGGCAACGATCAACCATCGAAAGCACGCTTTGGCGCAATTCTCGGGTAGCGTCAAGCTCTCGTTCGAGCTCAGCGATGTTTTCGCCGACATACCCAACCTTGGCTTGGATCTCGCTTGCGCGGTCAGCCTCTTGGGTCGCTTGCTTGAGTGCATCGTTGATGCTGGCTTCGATTTCAGCGGCAGTGGAAGCGGCGCTGAGGACCTCCCGAGTAAGTAGGTTTGTCTCGAGTTCGGTTAAGTTTGCTTGTAGGCTCTGGAACCGCCGCGCGATTTCGGCTTCCTCGCGTAAGGGTTCTCTTTGGAATTCGAGGTCAGAAACAATCTGGTCAATCCGCTTGAGGTGATCTTCTGCGGTTTCTAACCTTCGGATCGCATCAACTCGTTTTGCCCGAAATCTTTGAACTCCGGCGGCCTCATCAATCCATGCTCTACGCTCTTCGGCCGAAGCACTAAGAGCTTGGTCAATCTCGCGCTGACCGACAATGGCATATCCAGCCCGACCTAACCCAGAGTCCGCGAGGAGATCGTATATATCCTTAAGCCGACATGCCTTTTTGTTGATGCTGAACGAGGAATCCCCAGCACGAGTAATCCGTCGCGCTACGCTTACCTCTGCGGCATCGAGCGGAAGGGCGCGATCGTCGTTATCAAAAAGTAATGTGACCTCAGCAAAGCCAACCGGCTTGCGATTTTCTGAGCCGTTGAAGATCACGTCAGTTGCGCTTCCCGCTCGTAAATTACGCGCGTTAGGTTCGCCTAAACCCCAGAGAATCGCATCAACGATGTTTGATTTTCCGCAACCATTGGGCCCGACAATCGCAATCAAGTCCCCATCAAGGTCAAACTCGACTTTATCGGCAAAGGTTTTAAATCCAAATATTCGAACGCGCTTCAGTTTCATGCGAGGGTCAGCATGAAAAGGGACGACTTGAACCTAAAGAAAAGAGCCTTACGGTTCGAAAATTTCTGGAATCCTAGTATCTAGGTACTGATTTCCGCCCATTCTGGCGATCGGATGATAATCCGTCGGGTCTCCAGGCATCTGAATGTCGGTGATTTCCCCGAGCACAACAATTGTCGCCCCTGGTCCTTGACCAATGCGATGCGTCGAATTCCATTCGCAAACAAATCCTGAGGCAGCGCTAGGAATCAGAGGAACGCAGTAGCTTTCTGCATCACAAGGTTCCAAACCAGCATCGAACCATCTGGTTAAACTGGGACTAGCAAGAATTGCCATGGTATCCATATGGGCGCGGTCAAAGAAGAAAACCCCAAACTTCTTCCTTGCTTCGAGGTTTTTGAGTGTTTCTTTGTCTTCGCCCAACGAATTTGCAGATGGCCCAAGGGCAAGTACCGGAGGATTCACCCCCATTAGGTTGCAGAAGGAGTAAGGAGCCGCGTGCGGCAGACCTTCAGGATTGAATGTCGTGACAATCGCGACGGGGCGTGGTTGAACAAGCCGGGTCAAGACGGCATAAAGTTCGTCTGCCGAAAAATCGGATACAAGTTTCATGAATTCGCCGAGTTTATGAGGACCACCGACCCAAATAAAGCACTTCTTCCTCAAGCTCTACGCCATATTCCCTGGAAACAATCTCCCTGGCATGGTCTACTAGGTTTCGGATTTCTCTCGCGCTTGCTCCCTCAGTGTTAATCACAAAGTTCGCATGGCGTGGGGCAAAGCGGCAACGGCCCACTTGAAATCCTTTAAGACCGCAAGCTTCGAGTAAATACCCCGCTGGAACGACCCCAGCTTCTTTCATCTTCGCAGGGAGCGATTCCAAGGAATCGGCGAGAGCTTTGTCATAGACATTCTTGAAAAATGAACCCGCGCTGGCCGGAGGAGGTTGTTTCCCGATCCGTTGGCGTTGATATTCCCGGGCTTCGTCGTAGATCGCCTTTGGCTCAGCTAAAGGCAGACGCATTCGAACAGTAAGAATCGCCGCTTGCGGAGGATTCGGACGGCGCAACAAGCTATCTCGGTAACTAAATTCCATCCAATCCGCAGACACCCACTTTCTTTCACCGTCCTGGCTGATCTCAATCTCGGTCAAAAATTCGCTGATATTGCTCCGATAAGCTCCGGCATTGCTAACCAAAGCTCCTCCGACCGTTCCGGGTATCCCAACCGCGAATTCCAATCCTCCCAAACTCGCTTGAGCAGTCTTCAAAAACAGTTCTTGAAATCCCGCACCGGATTCGCATTCCACCAAACCATCCGGAAAAACGCGGATTTCCGTCGCGCTGTTCTGAATCACGAGCCCAGGAACGCCTTCATCGGCGGGCAAAACATTACTTCCCCAGCCTAAAACAAAGAAGTTGAGTTCCCTCTCTTTTGCCCAAGATGCGCCTTCGTGAAGTTCGTCGCTGGACCTTACCTGGACGAAAAAATCAGCATTCCCGCCCGCTTTTAAGGTCGTAAAGAGCGCTAGGGGTTGATTCTGAACCGGAGAAATCACGACGAGCGACCGTCCCAAACGGCGAAAGCCTTTTTTGGATTCGAAATGCTAGGTTCGGCGAGATATTCGGGCACAAGTTCGGCTGCATTTTGCCATTTTAGAGCATCAAAATCCAGCCGCAAATGCTTCACCGATGGATAAGTAGGATCAGAAATCCCAGTCCCATAACCGGTCCCAGAAAATTCATGCGTCACAACTCGGCCCTCAGCATCATTCCGCACCCATTCGCCCTTCCGAACCGGGATACAAACCCCAGAGTCCGCCTCAAAAAGGTCAAAAGCTGAGATTCCTGCAACAGATTTGCCAAACATCCAACCCCAAGTCTTGACCATGGTGAGTCCGATCCGAATTCCAGAAAAACCGCCCGGGCCCTTATCGGCGACAAAACCAGTCACTTGCACCAATTCCTCAGGGCTCACAACCTGAGTCACAAGGCTCATCAGGAGTTCGGCGGCTTGTTGAGGCGCGACGACTTCCGCGTGACGCAGCATTTCACCATTTGGTGAAAATACCGCGCAACCCAAGTTTGGGCTCGAAGTCGTCACAACCAAAATCACTTCGGCTGTGGAGCTCCCATCGCGTTCAACAAAGCCTCAAACTTTTTCTGTGTCGCTTTGCTCGATTTCAAATCCGTGGATTCAAAGGTCAATGTCCAATAAAAATCCTTAATATCCACGACCGCGATCATCTGAACCAGATCATCGGTTTCGGTTCGGCCTTTTCGGACCGTCAACCAATAAGGAGTTTTCGCCTTGTTCACAATCGGCCCAAAATTCTCTCGAGAAGCAACAGTTTTGAAGCGATCCGCGCCGCGTCGAGCTTCGTCCAGAATCGCCGCCGAAGGAACCGGGCTATCCAAGATGCTGGAGATCAAAACTTTAATCTCGCCAGGAAAATCTTTGTGAGAAAGCGTGCGCCTCTCGGCTTCCCCGGCGACACTCCATCCTTGCGGAAGCCGCATTTCGCCAGATCGTCCGCTCACCGTGAAAGCAGCCGAGACCGGGCCAAGTTTCACGTCGGAATTCCTTCGAGGTTGCAGGCGAATGGATTCACCAGGCCGCGCAATCGGTTCAGAAGCCGGCGCATTCGAAAGTCCGTCTTCTTTTTCTGGCAAATTCCCTTCCATCGTTCGCAAAGTCGTCATGGAATTTCGCCATTGTTCTTCCACTCCCGCAATCTCGTCCGGCTTGGCAAATAATCGAAACTGGAATTTCCGCGACGTATTCGCAAAAAGCAGTCCATCCAGCATCGAAATATCTCCGCCTTCCTTCGGATCGTTGTAATTCACGCGGATAATCAACAGCGGAACGCCCAGCAAAATCTCTTCCCATTGCCGATCAATCTTCCGATTCATGTCGGAATTTACCTGCTTCCGCAAATTCTGCCAATCATCCGACGTCCCCTGATAATTGGTCACATAAAGCTCCACACGGGCCGGGAATTTCGTTCCAGAAACGATCAAATTGGTGCCATTTCGAGTCGGCTGAACCTTCCAAGCCGCCGGAATGTCCAGCTGCAAATTGTGCGGTTTGCTTTGGTATGTCTTTGTCGCTGCAGGCTGCAGGATCAGGAGGCCAGAAAGGAGAATGGGCAACATTGCTTTTCCAATTTGGACGATCAAACCCGCCGATCCGTATCGCAGGACCCAGATTTCGTCGTCACATCGCGCCCTTCTAAAGTACCAGGATGCGCGTTTTTGATGCTGAGATTTAACAATTGAGAATATCCAAGCATCATCAAAATGGGTAATCTCTGGGTTCATGGTACTCGGTCAATTAATGGAATCCGAAATCCGGTCCCAGCCGGAAATTCTGCGCGCCGCCGCCCCTCGATATCTTTCTCAGCTCAAAGAAGCTCTGGAAGGCGAGAAATTCGAGATGGTTTTGCTTGCCGCCCGAGGATCTTCCGACAATGCCGCCCTTTATGCCAGGTATCTGATCGAGATTCACTTAGGAATTCCGGTCAGTTTGGCTGCTCCGAGCGTGCTCACCAGGTACGGATCCGAGATCAAATATCCAAAATGCCTCGCGATTGGTGTTTCTCAAAGCGGCGCCGCCCCTGATGTCGCCGAAGTTTTGGCTCGACTCCGCGCGCAGGGGCATAAAACCCTCGCGATCACCAACACCGCCGGATCGCGATTGACCAAAGAAGCCGATATCTCCCTTTTGCTGGACACCGGTGCCGAGCAAGCCGTCGCCGCCACCAAAACTTACACCGCCAGCCTCCTCGCGATGTACCAATTAGTGCGCGCATTGGGCGGCAATTTGCCCGAACCGACGCTCCCGAACGGCCTTTGGCTCGAAGAAACCCATGAAGCCGCCATTCAAGCCCTCGGCCCGATCTTGCGTTCGTCCACATTGTTCGCCTTGGCTAGAGGATACGGCTTCTGCAGTGCGCAAGAAACCGCGCTCAAGCTTATGGAATGCGCTCTTCTCAGCTGTAAGAGCTATTCCACCGCCGATTTTCAGCACGGACCAAAAGCCCTCGCCGGTCATGGTTCCATGGCGATGGTCTTTGGCGAATTGCCGCAAGGATTAGAGGAACAAGGCTGCCTGGTCGTGCAAGCGCCCGTGTTCGATGGCGGCGCGTCCACGCCGATCAGCGAGATCATCTTCGGCCAATGGGTCGCGCTGATGGCGGCAAGAGCCAGAGGATTAAACCCTGACGACCCCCGTTTTCTTAGCAAAGTGACGCTTACTCTCTAGTAAGTTTGCCTCAGAACGCAAGTTAGTTCTTGCATGTTCACCCAGGAGTAATATTGGACTAATTCGAGCACTCAGGCGATCATGAGCTATGATCAAATTCCAGGTATTTTTACTAGATGTCTGGGATTTTACTTTTGTTTGATATAAAATTTGTTAAGCTGTAGTGTTTAACGTGCCATTTTTCGTAATGAAGCGTTAACGATCTAGTCAGGAAACTATATGAAGAAGATCTTACTTGTGTCCATAATTGCAGTTGCGGCGTCAACGTCGTTCGCATTCGCCCCTACAAATCCGGAAGTTGGCGGACTTAATACTCCCATTCGCGGATTAAACCGCGCTTTAGCTTGCGCTTACTTCCCTTCTGTTTTCAGTGTTACTGGACCACAAACAATCGTTGGCATAAGATATAAGCAGGACCTTCCTTCTACGGCTGCTTGGCCGGCCGAAGCAGTCACTTGGCCGTCTTATACGATCAAGATGGGAACTTCAAATAAACTCGCCACTGACGGAGAGTTCCTTACGTTGACTCCAACTATTAATAGCTACTTTGATACTGGCGATTCGGTTGTGACACGTTCCGGCGCTTTGACAATGGATGCGAATGCTTTACCTGCGGGCGGTGGCTGGGGTCCTGTGATTCCATTTTCGACTAGCTGGACCTGGAACGGAACTGCACCTATGATCATTGCAATTGAACTCACAGGGCACGGAAACACTACCATTCCTCAAGCCTTATTATCTGCAGGTCTATATGCCACAAATAGTGCTGACTGTATCATAAGCACAACAACAGCAACCTTTGCCGCTGCTCCAAACACCTACGGTGACCCAGTCATTATGGATTTTGTGACCGCTACCACGATCTCAGGATCATTGACATTGGAAAACACGTCGGGGGCTAACGCTGCAGAATCCATTGCGTGGACTCTGACCCCAACCGCTGGTGGATCATCGTTTACGGGCACCTTGAACATTACAGACACTGCCCCGGGTAACGCGTATTCGTTTAACCTTCCTTCCGGTGCCGCCAATGGGTCTTATACGCTAAAGTTTAAGGGCGGAACTTTCCTTAGCAAAACCATCAGCGTTTTGTTGACTGGTTCCAGCTTGACTGGGCAAGATGCGACCTTGAAGAATGGAGACATTGATCAAGATACCGAAGTTGGACCTGGCGACTTTGAAGCCGTTGTTGCCCAATTTGGTAATTCTGGCGATGCCGACGTTGATAACGATGGCGAAGTTGGACCTTCTGACTTCGAAACCGTTGTGGCGAATTTCGGCCTTGGCGACGAATAATCTGTTCTCTCCGTTAGCGACGGTCTGGGGGTACTTTGTGCCCCCGACTTTTTTTTGATTGTGTTGTTGCCAATTTTTGGTTAGATTTGCGCTACAATATGGATGTCATGATGCAACAATCGGCACAGAAAACGGAGTTTCGTAGCCAACAATATCGCACGCTTTGGCCGGCGGTTTTGATTAGCGAACGCGCAGAAGCAAAGATCCGCGACCTTGAGATTCTTTACGGCGCTTTCCCTCGCGCTTTGGACACCGCTTTGATCCACGTTTTGCGAGGGAATTACAGCAAGGAGGCTACCAACATTCAGGTCGTCGAGATTCTTGCCGCTGACGACGTTCCTGCGGGGATTAAGCTTAGCTATCGCGTCACAGAAGAAGGCGTTCTTTTGTGCGATCTTTGGACTCCGGTTCAACCAAGCCTCTTCGGTGTTTAAGAGACTGAGCAACTGAAGCGCCTACAGCAGGTTTTTCAGTTGCTCGGTCTCTTTTACTTCTGATTTGTGCATGCCTCTGAGTAAAGCATTCACGCCATCCATTTCTAATGTGAGGGCGTTGACTTTGTCGCGCAGATCCCTGACTTCGGACCGGAGCTTTTCGGCTTCTTTCTCCGAGATTCCGCCCTTTTCTTCCCCGCCCAACATGGCCATTTCGCGCTTATGTTTGGTCCAAATCGCCATCAATGGCACGGAAAAGATCATCAATGGCACGGAAAAGATGGTCACAAACATGACGACCGGAACAATTACACCTGCATCCATAATTTATAGGGTTTCCTTCAGGACTGCTGATTCATTAGGCGCGTAACTTGGACTTTGGTTCATCCCGCGAATCAGTTTATTGACGCCATCAAGCTCAATGGCTTGCTCATTGAACCTATTTTTTAGTTCCTTGACTTCCCTTTCGAGCCGGTCAATTTCGGCTTGATTATTTCCGCCTTGAGTGATTTGAAGTTTTGCTAACTTAAACCGGTTGTTTGAGATCACAATCGCCGCGATCATCGCAAAAAATGAAATGGGGATAAAAATTTCAAAAATTTCCATGTGTTAACTTCCTTTTTATCTCAATCGGCCGGTATTCTGCTTTGGCTCGCGGTGATGATCGTTCCTCTTGACCGCTTGGGATAGGGCTAAACCTGCGCCTTTAAAGATCGCTTCGCAAAGATGATAGTCGTTTTCGCCGGCTATTTTATGGATGTGGAGCGTGACGCCAGATCGGGAACAAAAATGACGGAAGAATTCCGCAATACTTTCCGTTGCGACCCCGCTGATTTGTTCCCTTTTCCAAGGAGCATTAAAAGTCAGAGTACCGGACTGGCTGAGTTCGACGGCAACTAAAGCAAGGGCATCTTCCGCTGCACCATGCGCGCTCCCCAATCTTTCGACTCCACGAGAATCGGGCAAAGCGAGAACCAAGGCTTGACCAAAGACGCCGCCAATATGCTCTGCCGTCCTATGATCGTCTAATAAAACCGAGCCCTCCACTGAAACGCCAAGATCGAAATTGGCATAGAACGCAAGGAGACGCAACATATGATCGAGCGTGGTGTTTCCAGTTGAGATATCGCGCCTCGTGCCGCCGTCTAGGTCAAGAACGATCCCAACACGACCATCAATGGTTTCGTGTTCAAGTTCAGCGTAACGCACTTCTGCAGAGGGACCTAGCATAGTTCTTTCAGTGTAGTACGGTTTTGCCCTCCATTTGCGTGGCAATAAAATTATTTTTGTAAATTCTTACCCTGATAGACGCGCCATACTTGATGGAAATGAGGCGCGCTTATCTGATTCGGCATGGGCAAACAGAATGGAACAAGGCTCAAAAGGCCCAAGGGCATACGGATATTCCGCTTGATGAACTTGGCCTTGCCCAAGCCGACGCTTTAGCCCAAGCATTCGAAGGACGGCATTTGGAGAACATTTTTTCGAGTGATCTCTTGCGCTGCGTTGGTACCGCAAAGCCTCTCGCAAATGAAACTCAAGCGGCGCTTATCACAACACCCGATCTTAGAGAAAGAGGGTTTGGCGATTTGGAAGGAAGACCCTATCGCGAGATTAGAGAAGCTAGCCATGCTTCTGGTTTATTGCTCGAAGAGTACATTCCACCAAATGGTGAATCCATGATGATGGTCCGGGCTAGGCTTGAGCGATTCCTGGATCAGCTTCCGGGCGAGGGAGGTGATTTTGCGATCGTGAGTCATGGTGGATCCTGTTCACTTTTACTTGCAATGATGCTCGGAGGCCATCCTGCTGTGAGTAGAGGATTTCGATTCGGCAACACCGGTCTTTGCGAACTCAGCGAAAGAGCCCCTGGAGAGTGGAATCTGGTTCGATATAACGATACTCACCATTTGGTGAATATTGAGAATGCAGGAGCTTTTGGCGTTGTTGGATAAGTTAAAGGCATTTTTTTCACACCCGGTCTTGGCGACTGCGATTTTACTGATTCTGGCCTTCCCTCCCTTTAGAATCCATCTTTTGCTTTTCGTCGCCTTGGTTCCTTGGTTGTTGGGGATTCGAAAGCAGAGCATAAATCCAGTGAAGTCTGGTCTGACCTTGGGCTTCATATTCTTCGGAGCTCAGATGTTTTGGCTCGTTTTATTTGTAGGCAGGTGGACCGGTTCTTACTTCATGGGAACTGTTCCCTGGATCGTGGCCTCTGTGCTTTTGATGCCCTACTTTGCGTTTCTGGGATGGTTCTTCAATCGGGCATATCGGCTTGGAGTTCCATACGCGATCCCCTTCATTTGGGCGAGCGTAGAGATGATTCGATCGTTTTTGCCCGGATTGGCATTTCCTCACGCGATGCTTGCAACTCCCTTCGCCCCGTATCCTCAACTTGCGCAATCCGCCGCTTTTGGAACAGTGTTCTTGGTAAGTGCCTGGATTGCTTTAGCAAATTGCCTCATCGTGGAAGCCTCGGAGAAAGCCCCGATACGAAGCACAATGATCGCTCTTGCCGGATTTATCCTGGTGATGTCAGCCGGGTTAAATCGTTTCGCAGAACCCATTGTTGGTACAAAGAAGGTCATCAGCGTCGCCCAACTAGGCACGGATTTGGCATTTGGCGATCCGCGAACTGAGCCAGCAAGAATCGCGTCTTCCATGGAGGAAATCTCAGCAAGTGCAATTCTGCAGCAACCAGATCTTATCGTACTGCCAGAAGGCTTAGGTAAAACCATTCAAACGGATCCTCCGACCGTCCCTTTCCCACTCTCCAGCACTCCGACACTCTTTGGACTCCAAAGGGGTTCAGGCCCAGTCTATCAGTCTGCATTTTTAGTCACAAACTCTGAATCAACGTACGTTGATAAAACACGGCTTGTGGTTTTTGGTGAATACGTTCCCTTCCGTGACCAACTCAGTTTCCTGAGTTCATTTAATCTTCCAAGCGGGGACCTCCGGCCAGGAGAGAAGGTTCAACTCATCGAATCCGGCGAGATCAAAATCGGCCCGAGTATCTGCTTTGAGGCACTTTTTCCAGACATCGCAATGCAACACTCGCGGCTCGGTGCAAATCTTTTGGCGGTCATGAGTATTGATGACTGGTTTATCGGGACCCCGATGATAGATCACTTGCTTGCTGGAAGCGTTTATCGCGCGATCGAGAACGGTCTGCCCGTAGTGAGGTCCTCAAGCATGGGTCCGACCTGTTGGATTGATGCCAGAGGAAACATTCGCAGTCAAGCTCCAATAGGTAAGACCGTTTTACTTCGGGGTGAGGTGACATTGCCTACGAGTGGCCCTCTCCCTAACCGTGAAGTGTTTCCTATCTTGGCTTTTCTCGTCACGAGCCTAGTAATAGTCGTCCCTATATTCTCCCGTAAATTAGCGAAATCGGAAGAAAGCGAGCAGGAAAACAAAAAAGAGGACTAGGCTTCCTGCCTAATCCTCTTCTTTTGCGTCACCGAGTTCGAGTCGGTTATATAAAATGGCCTACGATCAAATCGCAGTGCCGAATGATTGGGAAGATTGCTCTCCGCCTCGTGGTGACTTACCTTTGCAGAAATCAGCGAGCTTATGCATCGCTTCTTCGGCATGACTGTCTAACTTATCGGGGCTGCTCATACACAGACCCAACAGCGCAAACGCTTCCTCTTCCGTAAGTTCCAGTGTGTGTGCTGTTAATTTCTTTACCATTATTGACCTCCTTTTGAATGAATACCTATAAGTACATAGTATTGGACGAAAAACGTTCCAATCTGTTCTGTGTAAACAGGGATTTACCCCTAATTCGTTCCACATTGGGTCGGAATACCCATCAGATCACTAGGGATTTCGCCGATATTGACTACAGGTAGAATGAAAAACGTGCCCAAAGGTGAATATCTTCAGTTTGGTGGTCAAGCGATCATCGAAGGCGTTATGATGCGCTCCCCCAAATTTTTCTCGGTGGCCTGCCGTGCGCCCAATGGCAAGATCATCGTGAAAACCGAGGCGATTGAGAAGACTTGGATTGGTCGCCAAAAGTGGCTCATGAAACCATTTTTACGTGGGACTTTCGCGCTTTTAGATTCCATGGCTCTAGGCATCAAGGCGATGCGGTTCGCCAGCAAGGTTCAGACTGAAGAGCAATATGCCAAACCGATGGAAGAGGGCGTGGAAGTGATCGTCGAGAAAAAGCCTTCGGAGTCCCTGCAAAACGCCGCGATCCTGGGTGCGATGGTCTTTGGGATTGCCTTCGGGTTCTTTATTTTCAACTTTATGCCGAATGCGCTTGCAGAAATTGCGCGAAGTTTTGGGATAAAGAATGGCACCGTGATTAACTACATCGCAGAGATCATCAAGATGATCTTCTTCATCGGTTACCTTTGGTTGATCTCACTCTTGCCAGATATTCGTGAACTTTTCCGCTACCACGGCGCCGAGCACAAGGCGATCAACGTCATGGAAGCTGAGCAGGATCTGAACGTTGAGCATTGCCTTGCTCAGACCAGAATCCACCCACGATGTGGAACTTCTTTCGCGGTCATCGTGATGCTTTTGGGCTTCCTGTTCCTTCCTCTCGTACCGCGCTATCCAATCACGGGCGAAGCTGGGAAATGGTACTTCGACGTACCGGTTCGAGTCTTACTTGAGCTGTGCATTTTGCCGCTCATTGCCGGTGTCGCATACGAACTTCTGAGACTCGCCGGGAAGATGCGAAATGAAAAGTGGGTCAATATTGCATTTAAGCCTGGAATGTGGACTCAACTCATCACGACAAAGGAGCCGGATACAAAGCACGTCCAAGTTGCAATGGCTTCTCTAAAAGCCGTGATTGACGCTGAGCATGATGCCTCGACTGTCAGCGATGATGAGATCGAACATCCAGAAGACGTATTTTTAGCTTAAAGGCGATGAAATATGCCTGAGACCACTCTGGAACAGTATTTCGACCAAGTCTGGTCTCAGATTGAAACGGGGGTGCGACAACGTAAGCATGGGTTCCACTTGGGGACGATTGCGACCTCCGTGGATGATTTCCCTGAAGCAAGAATTGTTGTCCTCCGTCACGCCGATCCAGTCACGACGGAGCTTGGATTTCACACGGATTTCCGGGTGGGCAAAGTCTCGGCGATGCAAACCAATCCACAGGTGTGCTGGGTCTTCTATTGTCCTAGGCTGATGATGCAGGTTCAAATGTTCGGTCTCGCGGTAATCCACCACATGGACGATCTGGCAAAAGAAAAGTGGGATCAAGCGCTACTTCTGTCCAAACGATGCTACCTTGCCCCTCTCGCCCCAGGAACGCTCTCCGATGTCGCAACTAGCGGGCTTCCGCCAGAGTTAGAGGATCGCGAACCCACCTTTGAAGAAGCGATCCCAGGATTTGCAAACTTTTGCGTTGTCCGAACGAAAATTCAACGCATTGAGATGCTACACACAATTTTTACCGGATATCGGCGGGCAGAATGGACGCTCACTGAAAATGGGTGGGTCGGTACCTGGAAGGTGCCTTAGGCGTTTGAAACCCGGCATCTACCAACCTCCGTAACTAAAGGCGATGAGCACTCAACAAGGACCATCTACGAAACTTTGGATCGCCCTCGCTCTGGCGATTTTTAGCTGGCTCGGTGGAACGATCATCTGCGCCGTGCCTGGGTGGATCTTAGCTCAACAGTGTCTTGGCGACATAAAGGCTGGTACCGAGCCGAAAGAGAGTCATTCGATCGCAAATGTAGCAAAGTGGATGTCAATCATTAACGTTGTCTTGACAATGATTGTCATTATCGTAGCGATGCTCCTTTTTGCAGGATTTTTCGCCGCGATGTTCAGTGCTCGCCCACAATGATCCTAACGAGGAGCTTTCCTTCCTCCCAAAATCCAATTCCGCGTCGCGGGAACCGCGAATTTTCGACTGGTGCTACTTCCGGCCCAAGCTTCGGCGGCGTCGATGAGTTCCTGCTCTGATGGACGCAGATACGCAAGGCCGACCTCCTGCAAAACATAGAATGGTTCAAATCCAAGCGGATCATGGCGATTCCAGATTTGTAGATCATAGTGCGTCGTGATGTATTTGATTGACGGATACTCTTTAACCAAATGGTTAATCAAGTCAAGACAAGCCTGACGCTGCTTCTGAGTTCGCGCTTCGGAGCCATCGCTCATGTTCGCGAAGCTGATTCCAATAGAGCGGTCATTGATGGAACGGTTGTTTCCAACTTTTACTGTTGAGCCGACGTGGTTCGTTCGGCGCTCTACCGGGGCAGCTTGCCAGACGTAACCGTCATATTTGAACTTTTTGAACTCGGATGGCTTTGGCCATGGACGATCAATAATGAAGTGGTACCCGGTTGCCTGTTTGATGCCCCATTCGTAACTCGACCAACCCGATGCACCGGCGGTTTCGTGGAGAACGATCAGGTCAGGAGCTGCCGTACGAGCAGAGTTCTTGATCCACTTCGACCCGGTCTTATAACTGCTTACAGGATGAATTTCTATCGCCATACGTTTAGCTTAGAGTCTTATGTTGGATTTGTCAAGTCAAGAAATTTTCGGGGTAAAAAAAGCAAAATGAAACATGACATCCCGGCCCTATGAGTCTACGATCCACACTTCGTTCAACGATAAGTTTGACTATAGTTCTTATTTGAAGCTCGAAATCATTCTGAACGCGCAACAGCCAAAGAGTGACCCTGAGCATCACGACGAGATGCTCTTCATCATCCAGCATCAAACTAGCGAGCTTTGGATGAAGTTGATTGTCCACGAACTCCGAGAAGCGATGCAGTTCGTCGCCAAGGACCATCTGGAGCCTTGTTTCAAGATCCTCGCAAGGGTCAAGCACATTCAGCGCATGCTATTCGAGCAATGGGCCGTATTGGAAACGCTCACGCCAACCGAGTATGCCCAGTTTCGGGGTGCCTTAGGCCGTGCAAGTGGCTTCCAGAGTAGCGGATACCGTATGATCGAATTTCTCCTCGGAAACAAAGATGCCCAGGCAATTGAGGTCTTTGCCCACGTGCCTGAAATCCAGGCCGAGTTAAAACACGCCCTGGATTCCAGATCTTTATATGACGAATTCCTTGCCCACCTCGCCCGGCGTGGATTTGCCGTTCCCGACGAGGTGCTCAATCGAGATTTTGGTACCCCCTATGAGTCGCATCCGGAGATCATACAAGTCATGAAGGGGATCTATGAGCACCCCGAAGGCAACTGGGACGCCTATGAAATGGCAGAGAAGCTTGTGGACGTCGAAGAACAGTTTTTGTTGTGGCGATTCCGTCATATGAAAACAGTTGAGCGCATCATCGGTTTCAAAGTTGGAACTGGTGGTTCCAGCGGTGTGAACTTCCTCAAAGCGGCTCTCAGCATCCGGCTCTTCCCAGAGCTTTGGGACGTCCGCACGGAGATTGGACGGTGAGCTTTTTCTCAAACGTACCTGAGAGATTATCACCGGAGTGGGTACAACAGCACGTCAATCCGCTCTTCTCCCGAATCCTGACCCGTTCAGATACGTATTTTGCCAATCACTCTTTAGGTCGCCCTCTGGACCGCACAGCGCAAGATATTACTGAAGGCGCCGAATACTGGTTCAACGATATGGACGCAGCTTGGGGGCCTTGGATGGACGAAGCGCATGCATTTGGTGAACGAGTAAAAGCTCTCATCCAGTGGCCGAGTGAGGGAGGGGTCACTGGCAAGGCGTCATGCGGGCAGTCTCTTCGCGCAGTTCTTAACTCTTTTCAGAATCATCCGATCAAGGTCATTGCCACGCGGGGTGAATTCGACTCGATTGACTTCATATTGAAAACTTATGCTGATCGCGGACTGGTTGAAGTCCACTGGATCGAGCCTTCACGCAGTGAGCATAACATTGCGATCTACGATCCGATCTCGTACCTAGATGCACTTGATTCACATTGTGACTTGGTGATAGCGTCGGTCGTCCATTTTGCTACCGGTCAGGTTCTTGGTGGCCTTGATGAGATTATTGCGAAGGCGCACGACCAGGACGCCAAAGTGATGCTGGACACCTATCACGGAGCAGGAGTTTTGAATTGGGACGCTCCGGAGGCTGACTTTGCGATGGGTGGGTGTTACAAGTATCTTCGAGGTGGTCCAGGAGCGTGCTTCCTTGCTGTGCATCCAAAGTGGCTAGATAATCCTGAGTTCAGGACCCTCGACACTGGTTGGTTCGCGAAGCAAGAGCCGTTCTCCTACGCCCGACCTGATCACAACCCGCGTGGTGAAGGGATCCAAAGTTGGGCGGAATCCACGCCAACTGTTTTGCAACCGTATCAGGCTAGATCGGGAATGGAATTCACCCTCGAAATCGGAGTGGATCGCACGCGCAGTTATACCCTTGAAATCCTTGCGGAGATTCGGCAGATTCTAAAGCCTCACGGAGGCTATACCCCTTCTGATCCAAACGCCTGGGGTGGGTACGCCCTCTTGCCAATGGGTTCCACTGAAAGTGCAACACGGGTATCAAACTTGCTCAAGGATGAAGGTGTCAACACTGATTCTCGATCCGGGTGTGTCCGTTTTGGTCCTGATGTTTTGACTTCTGCTGAGGACATAAGATTGCTAGCTTCAGCCCTGAAAAAAGTCATTTCGTAGTCCGCGAGCCTCTAAAAAAAAGGCGTTTCACCATTTGGTGAAACGCCCTTTGCTTTCATCTCCGGAGAGAATTACTTCCCTTCTTTGACATCGGCAACCATTTGATCCATCATGGATGTCATGGAACCTTGCTTCGTCTTCCAGACCGCGAATACGACCAGCGCAACGCAGACCAGAGTCACAGCGATTCGAGTTCCGTCGTCTCCGTCGAAGATGATCTTCGGAGCTATGAGAAGCGCGATGAGGTTCATAACCTTGATCAGTGGGTTAAGCGCAGGACCAGCAGTATCCTTGAACGGGTCTCCAACGGTGTCACAGACAACCCCAGCCTTGTGAGCATCGGTTCCCTTTCCACCGTGAAGTCCATCTTCGATGATCTTCTTCGCGTTATCCCAAATTCCACCAGAGTTGGCTAGAAGAACCGCCAAGAGCTGACCGGAAAGAATGGATCCAGCTAGGAATCCACCGAGTGCTTGTGCACCAACGAGGTTATAAGCAACTCCGTTGACGATCGTGCTTTCCTTCCCAATCGCCAAGCCGAAGGCTACGAAGATCGGGAGCGCCAGAGCCAGGATGCCCGGTGCTAGAAGCTCGCGTTGAGCGGCTTCGGTCACGATTCGGACGCACTCAGCATAGTCTGGCTTGCTTGTGCCTTCCATGATGCCTGGATCATTGCGGAACTGGCGTCGAACTTCCCCGATGAGGTTGAACGAAGCTCGTCCAACCGCATTGATCAAGAACGCGCTGAATAGGAACGGAGCAGCACCACCGATCAAAAGACCAACAAACACTTCCGGCGAACCGAGAGGCATGTCAACCTGACCAAGCTTTGCACCTTCAATGTAGCTGTGGAATAATGCCACGGCAGCAACAACGGCAGTCGCAATCGCGAAGCCCTTTGTGAGCGCCTTGGTGGTGTTACCAGCGGCATCAAGTCGTTGCACAGCCATGGCTGCTTCTGGATGGGAGTGACCCGCGCCAGACATTTCGAAAACGCCTTGAGCGTTGTCGCTGATCGGTCCAAAGGTGTCCATCGCGAGGATGTAGCCTGTGGTCGTGAGGAGTCCAAGTCCTACAAGAGCGATACCATAGAAGCTAAGTACATAGCCGCCATAGAACTCTGGTGGGAAGATGAGCAGTGGCATCACCAGCGAGATACAAATTGCAAACACGCTGAAGACGCTTGACTCTAGACCAAGGGCGAAACCTTGGATGATCATCGGAGCTGGGCCAGCACTGGATACGCCGGCAACTTCTTGAGTTGGCTTGCGGTGGGTGCTGACGTAGTAGTCGGTCATCATTTCGAAGGCGAATGCCATCAAGATACCGAAGAGGATACAAAGGGCAAATTGCCACCAGTGAGCAACTGCGTGATCGGCAAAGCCCCAATCTGCAGTGATCGGAGTGATTCCGGATGCAGGATTTTGAGCGTTCTTTTCAACGATTGCCTTAGCTTCTTTATAGACTTGGAATCCACCAAATCCAGCCACTCGCTGAGGTTGGTCCATAAAGGACTTCGCCGCAGTGAGCTTGTTTGCGTCTGTGATTTCCTTGACGTTGATGGATTCTCGAACTACGCCAAGAGCGAGATCGCCCTTTGCATTGATCAACCATTCAGTTGGGAAGATCGCCATTCGCTCAACCTTGAGGTTGGAGTTTGGCTGTTCGACGGCTTGCTTGATTTGATTGTCAGCTGCCTTCTTGATGACTGGACCGTAGTAGACCTCTTGGACTTGTTGCTCGGTTCCGGCAGCGCCAGGGGCGGAAGTCGTGATCTTAAGTCGGTAAACGACATAAAGATCGTCAAGGTTGGCGAACTTCTCCTTTGGCTTCTGGTTCTCGATGAACGAGGCGTAAGTAGGCGGAGCCATTGGCTCGCTTCCAGCAGCGGCGATCGTGTAGTCCTTTACTCGCGTATCAGCGAAGTTGAGCTTGGAGAATCCTTCAGACTTCTTGAGCGGTGGCAAATCCAAAACTGGATCCGCACCGGCAATTCGCTGCACAACTGCACCCTTGTAGGCAACTTCTTGCTGACCAGACTTCTTCGCCAACGCGCGGACGTCTGGATCTTCCATTAGTAGATCAGCAGACACTGTCTTGAAATCTGGAAGAATCGTTGTCTTTGGATCAACGATCTTTCCAACAAGAGGAGTAACGACGAAGTTCTTGAATTCTTCTTCAGTGAAGAAGGATTCAGTTTGCTTTTTCTTATCTGCCTCGCTAAGAGTCTTTCCAGCTTCAGCGGCTGGGACCAGAGGGAAGCCGTATGCCGAAATGAGCCCCTTGACGGAAGCATCCTTCATCAGCTCATCGGCAGTGACCTTTGCAACATCCTTATCAGGAAGCTTCGCTGCAGCAGCGGCGATTGCCTTATTGATGGTTGGAATAACCTTTTCGGCATTCGTCTTCATCAAATCAAGCTGAACTTTTCGGATCTTTGCATCTTCAACACGCTGATACTTTTCGGTGCTGTTAAGCTGGGTCGCAGAGATTTCCGGTGTTACGGAAGGAACTCCACCCATCATCACATAAGCGAGGATTGCAGTGAGAACCATTGCCACAGCCGCAGATCGGCGGAAACCACCGGAGATCGGCTTAAGCGGGTCGCTGTTCAGGTCGTCGCTACCCTTAACGGTGGCGATTCCATAGATCGAAGCAATAATTCCAACACCACGTGCCATCAAGGCGAACAGGATGAGCTTCATCCATATTTCGGTTGGGAAGATTGCTGCAGTTGCGGCACCAAGAATAATGGCGGCAACCAAAGTGACTTCATAGGACTCGAAAACGTCTGCAGCCATACCAGCGCAGTCGCCAACGTTGTCACCGACGTTGTCGGCAATAACGGCTGGATTTCGAGGATCATCTTCAGGAATTCCTGCTTCGACCTTTCCAACCAAGTCGGCCCCAACGTCAGCGGCCTTGGTGTAAATTCCACCACCGACACGCATAAAGAGCGCGGCAAGCGAACCACCAAATCCGAAGCCGATCAGAAGCTTCATGGCGTCCTTTCCGGCGACCAAGAAGATGATTGTTGCACCGAGAAGTCCAAGACCGACGGTGATCATCCCTGCAACAGCGCCAGATTGGAAGGCGATTTCAAGCGACTTTTTATAGCTCGTCAGCGCTGCATTTGCAGTTCGCATGTTAGCCTTAACCGCCATGTCCATTCCGAGCCAGCCGGCAAAGTAAGATGCAGCCACACCAAGAACGAAACAGAGCGTGATTAGCGCCGAAGTCATCGTCCCGTACGTGCTGTAGTAAAGCGCAAAAAGACCAACGCCCAAGATCGCAACAAACTTAGCGATGAGGCTACCTTGTTGCTTCAAATAAGCGATGGCGCCGTCATAAATGGCGGCGCCAACTTCTTGCATCTTTTCATCACCCGGGCTAAGCGCGGAGAGCTTGCTTCGCAACATCAAACCATACGCAATGGCGACGAGTGCGAGGACCGCAGAGATGATCAGGTAGATATAGTCTCCCTGAGTGAATTCTAAAGCGACGTTTTCGCCGCCTGCTGCCAGTACGGTACTTGGCGTAGCGATGGCCGCTGATGCGATTGCAAAAGCCGCCATTCGCCCGCTTCCGTGCCGCGTGGCTTGACAAATTTGTTTAATCCTGTTCATTCCTGGTAGGAACCCCTTAAAGTCATAACATCGCCCTCCCGACGTACGGTCAGGCTAGGTTAAGATACCCGAAACAAAGACGAAACCGTTCCCGGTTTCTGACCAAGAATGTGAAGATTCCGCTGAATTGAAGTTAAGATGGCGAAATTTGATCTAAATTAACCATTTGGTTAAATGCTCTTCCACACTCTCCGATCAAGTAAAAGGAGCCAGTGATGACAATGATTTCTTCGTTCGGGTCCTTTAAGATTTCCTCCATTGCCGAGGGTGCCGAGAGATGCTTTCTGACGGGAACCGATGTTAACGCTGTGATCGCCTTATCGATTTCCCCAACTGGTTGGGCTCGATGGAAGTCAATCGGACAGATATCAAAAGACCGTGCGAGTGGGGCTAGATGGGATAAGGTCTTGGCCGGATCATGACCCTGGACCATTGAGAACAGAAACCGAAATTTTTGACCCGGATAGGCTCGGTTAAGTGACTCTACTAGAACCCTTGTGGCATCTTCGTTATGTGCACCATCGAGAACAAGGGTTTTCGAGCCGAAGGTTCTATGCTCAAATCTGCCTGGTAAATTGACTCGATCAAGGGAGTGAAGTAGCAAGACCTCATCTCGGATTGCACCGGCAGCCATGCTTGCGAAAGTTGCCAGAGCGAAGTTTTCAAAAGCTTTTGATCCGTACTTGGAGGTCCTTCGGTCGTCAATGACTTCTTTTCCTTCCCATACCAGGACCCGTTGCCCGTCTCTGTGATCATCAGCGATTTCGAAACCCAAACGAAACAATGGAGCGTTTTGCTCCTTGGCAAATTGGGAAATGACGTTCAAAGGTCCTGTATCCATCATCCCAACGAATGTCGGCATCGATGGTTTAATGATTCCGGCTTTTTCAAAGGCAATTTTTTCGAGAGTGTCCCCAAGAATTGCCATGTGATCCCAACCGATGCTTGTAATGATTCCGGCCGCCGGAGTCACGACCGTCGTAGCGTCAAGCCGTCCGCCTAGTCCAACTTCTAGCGCAACCCAATCGCAATTGAATTCCTGATATGCTGCGAATCCGAGAGCGGTCTTAATTTCAAATTCTGTAACCCCCTCAAACTCCGTTCCCTCCATCTGCTCCGCGACCAAAATGAGACATTCACCTAGTTTGGTGAATACATCCTTTGAAATCAGCTCCCCACCAAGCTGCACTCGCTCGCGCAAATCGTATACAAACGGACTAAAGAACCCCCCTGTCCGGTGTCCTTGGCCCAGAAATATGGATTGCAGAAAGGCGGTTGTACTTCCCTTCCCGTTGGTTCCGGCAACTTGAATGTACTTCGGCTTCCGTCCAGCAACTGACTCCGAGAGTCCCGCTAGCTCAACCAGCTTCTGCATTCGGTCTAGCCCTAGCCGCCAACCACGAGGAGCTAGCGCCGATATCCGCTCCACGACGGTTTCGTACTTCATTTACGCTATTTTACTAAAAGTCACACGACCTTCCACACGGTGCTAACTCCTCGGTAGGCGAGAATTCAAAAAATTTATGGGACCCTTTTGCAGATGCGCAAATCCTGCGGTATAATGGTATCCCAGCGTCGAGGTATAGCGAAGCTTGGTATCGCGTCTGGTTTGGGACCAGAAGATCGTAGGTTCGAATCCTACTACCTCGACCATTCTCCTCCTTTTTCAGGAACTTTTCCCTTTCTTTTTTCCTTAACATCCTTGTAACGATGTTGCCCGCACTTGGCTGGGTAAAATTTTCCAAAGCGAAAAATCATCATGAAAAAAGCTCCTTTCCTTGTCTCTCTTGCACTGGGCGCCATGTTGCTCATGCCTGCCGTAGCGCAAAACGCCAACCCCCTCAAAAAGCATGAAGGCAAGGCACTGCCGAAAATGAACCTGATGACAACAGCAGGTAAGAAAATGACCAATGCCGACTTTAAAGGCAAGGTTGTTCTTCTCGATTTCTTTGCTACGTGGTGCGGTCCATGCAAGCAAGCCGCTCCTAAGCTTGACGCAATGTTTAAGGAGTCCAAAGCGAAGGGATTCTTGGTTGTTGGATTGAGCTCCTCAGAAGATGATGGAGGTTCTGGAAAGGCGGCCAAGGATTACGCCAAGTCCAGTAAGCATAGCTACCCGATTACATTTAACAATGACGCACTCGCCGATAAGTTGGGCATCCCCGGATTTCCGAGTTTCCTCCTCGTTGATAAGAAGGGTGTCGTTCGCAAGTCTTGGATTGGGTTCAATGAGGCTGAAATCAAGTCAATGGTGAAGAAACTCGTCGCCGAAAAATAAGGGGTTTTCTGGGATTTGCAGATTGGGGTCGTCCAGATGGACGGCCCTTTCTTATTTTTGGATTCATTCAAAGGTTTCAAACTGATTTCCCCATTTCCGGTATCAGAAATGGGGATGCGATGGTCAATATATGAGAAACATTCCTCGATGGATCCATCGAGTACGTTGTTCAGACGAGTTCAGGCAGCATCTTTTATCTCTTCGGATTGTAGCTTGTTATAGACGCGTTCAAACGCCGCAACTACGCTTGGGTCAAACTGATGTCCAGAGCACTTAAGGATTTCCTGGAGAGCCTCATCCGGCAACTTTGACTCTTTGTATGGTCGCTTACTGACGATTGCATCAAATGTATCGGCCACCGCTACGATTCGCCCACCAATTGGAATGTGTTCGCCTGAAGTTCCGTTTGGATACCCTCTACCGTCCCACCGCTCGTGGTGCGAGATCGCAATCTTCTGTGCGAGGCGAAGGATGGCTGAGCTAGTACCATGAAGTACGTTTGCTCCGATGGTCGTATGAGTTTTCATAACATCGTACTCTTCCTCAGTCAGCTTCCCAGGCTTGAGCAAAATGGAATCAGGAATCCCGATCTTGCCCAGGTCATGAAGGGCTGAAGCCAGTTCAATATTGCTGGCTAATTCTTCGCTGAGACCATATTCTCTTGCGATCTGACCCGAAAGTTTGCTAACACGTCCCGCATGTTCTCCTGTGTCGTCATCCCGATATTCACCCGCTTTTGCTAAGTGGTGATAAACCTCTTCATAGGCCGTTTGAAGCTCGTAAGTCCGTTCCTTTACTCGGGATTCAAGTGCCAGATTCTGATCGTGCGCGCGCTCAATCATATGCCGAAGTCTCAAGAAGTTTCTTACTCGAAGCAAGATTTCGGTCGCGTCCCCTGGCTTCGTTAAAAAGTCGGAGGCACCGATTTCTAGAGCCCTGCGACGCGTGTCTGACGTAACGTCTGCTGTGAAAACCAAAACCGGAGTGTAAATTTCCTCGTCAACGGCTCGGATTTGCTGCAACACATCATAACCGGTGAGACCAGGCATGTGAAGGTCAAGAATTACAAGCTGTGGTTGCCACTCGTAAAAGATTGTAAGGCTTTCCTCACTTGAGGTAGTGGACCTTACATCAGTGTAACCGGCAAGTTCTAGAAGCTGTTCGATAAACAATACATTGGCAATGTTATCGTCAACGACTAAGATTCTTGATTCTAATAATTGAATATCGCTAAGCAACATTTTTTCCTTTTAAAAGTTTTAACTTGTGAACGATCGCTGCGAGTGCTTTCAGTTCAATTGGCTTTGTCATGTAATGTTGAACACCGACTTGTTCAAAGAGTTTGCGAGTAAGCTCGCTGTCATCGGCTGTAAGGACTACAATCGGCATGTCCGCGATTGCCTCGTTGCTTCGTATGCGACGAGCAACTTCTAGCCCGTTCATGTCCGGTAGGTTCACGTCAAGAAGCAAAATGTCTGGTTGCTGGAGCGCCGCAACTTCCAGTCCAAGAGATCCCTGTGAGGCAACGATCAGATCAATATTTCCGAGCTTCTTAAAGAAGCTCTCTACAATCTTCGTATTTTCAGGATTGTCATCGATTAAGAGTACAAGCGTCTCTTGGTTATTGATCGGAGAGGGCCCTTGATCAAATTCACTAGTTATTGCCTTTACTGGTGCTGATTTGCTCATGTCTTCACCAATTTCCAAAATGAACCTTGATCCCTCACCTTGGTACTGGTCGCAAAGATACAGGCTTCCGTCCATTGCGTCGACTAAGCTCTGGGAGTGCGATAACCCAAGCCCGGTGCCTTCAATGCTAGTTGAATCCCTTCCTAGACGATCGAATGGGATAAAGAGACGGTCTCTCAATTCTGGAGGAATTCCAATTCCGGTGTCGGTTACCCGAATTTTAACCCGGTTTTCGGTTGTCCGCGAAAGGTCTACCGTTACATGTCCAGCTTCTCGGTTGTATTTCACCGCATTCGAAAGCAAGTTGATAATGACTTGAGAAAACCTCTGAAGGTCGGCGATGACCTTTACGTTTTCGAACTCAGACCTTTCGAAAACAAAAGAGATGTTTCGTTGCTCGGCAAGAGCACGCACCATTTCAATGGACTCCTCGATAACCGGCAATATCCGAATTGCCTCGACTGAAATCGAAAGTGACTTAGATTCGATCTTTGAGATATTAAGGACATCGTTAATCAAGTTCAGAAGATGACGTCCTCCGCGCAGGATCTGTGCAACGCATTCCATCTGTTTTTTTGGAAGCTCCTGCATTTCCAAAAGTTGGCCAAAGCCTAAAATTGCGTTCATAGGAGTCCGGAGCTCATGGCTCATTCTAGATAAAAACTCACTCTTCGCAAGGTTAGCTCTTTCTGCTCTCTCTTTCTCCTCTCGGGCCTTATCCGCGAGGATCAGTAGCGACACATCCTGTGAAAAGCATCGAATGTAAAGTAGCTCACCGTCTTCCCAGAATCCATTTGCATTGATGCGAACCGTTTTCCTGCTCCCGTTGATTTCCTTGAGAAGAACATCCATGTTTACGATTGACTTTCCTTCTTCAAGCTGATGCAGAGCTCTAGCTACCTCAACTGGATGCTCAAATTGGTCACTAAATATCCTGCCTTTAGCTTCCGCTTCTGTAATTTCAAAAATTTCGAGACATGCACGATTCGCCTCTATAACATTCCCGTCAGCAGATATTAGAGTCAGTCCCAGGGGTGCATTTTCAAAAAATTCCGCAAGTTGGGCCTGACTTTTATCAAGCGTCCGATTTGTCTCCTGAAGAGAAATATCGCGCTGATGAACCTCGAATAACATCCTGTTGAAACTTGTTACCAGGACTCCGATTTCATTTTCCAAATTGCATTGAACTTTCGCCCCGTAATCGCCGCTTGCAGCAACATTTCTCATTGTTTTTGAGAGTGCGGCGATTGGACTTGAAATGATGGACTGCAAGTAAGTACCAACGAGGAAAGAAAACATTAAACTAATCGAAGTGAGGATTGCTCCGACCTGGAGATAGTGATCTTTTCGTAAATCTAATGCTTTTAGATTGGAGTTCACTACGAGGGTGCCTAGTGCTTCTCGGCCTTCCTTAACCACAGCACTGGCAATAAGGTAGTTGCCCGATATCTCACATGAATCTGATTTCAAGTAACCGCCCATCCTTTGAACTTTACTTCTTGGTTTTTTATAAGACGCAAGCAGCTTTCCATCAGGATGATACAGCGTTGCAGACTCAATCTCAGACTTTTCCCTGAGGGAACTTAGAACATCATGCGCAGCAATTGGATCTCCGAAGGCCATCGAAGCCGAACAGTTTTTCGCAAGAATTGCTGCTTCAATTCGACCATCAGTAACGAGCTTATCCTTATACTGCGACAGATCATAGTTAATAAACAGTATAAGGGAGGAGATGAGTGCGAGCGCGGAAGCAAACGCAATAATGAGAATCAACTGGATGCGTAAGGATGTTCGCTTCAAATTCAACGCCCTCCGTCCACGATTTTTGCGAGTCGCAAGAGCTTTGAACTTACTTTCACTTTGGATGACGTTGACATTTTAGGATTTATTTCAAATGCAACTCGATCCTGTACAAGAGTGAAGTTTATCATTCCATGTTTTTTTGCAAAGCCGGGGCTCTCGCCAACGACGACGATTGGCTTGTTGGCCAAGCTTGCTAGCTCACCAAACCTTTCCCTCTCGGATGCCGGAACGAAAACTAAGTCGGCATCAATCTGCTGACCCCAAGTCCCGTATTTGACCTGAATTTTTCGACCTCTTACCGTCTTTCCCTTAAAAACATCATCCAGGGACGATCCGAATGGGTTCTTACCGAGGACGGTGACCTTAAAAGGTCCGCTCTCGGTTGGCCATTCGATGAACTTCAAAAAGTTTAGAATAAATGCGGCTTTGACAGAATATTCCGTCTGCTGGGCGGTTCCTGAAATGGAACTACTCATAGTGATCAATGCGCAAATGAGTACCTTTAGAGCTTTGGACGTTCCATTGTATAAGGACTTCGAATCCGCAATCGGACTACGTAGTGAGCGATTATGAGACTGTTTCATTTCTCTCCTTAGCTTTTCCCTCATAGCAATTTAAAAGCGGTAACCTAATTCAAAGCCGATTGTGCTTCGCATCTTCGTTGGAACTTCAGCAAGCGTAGACGTGCCATCCACAAAGTCTTTCCGGAAAAGATTTTGGCCAAAGATTGAAATCTGGAGAGCGTCGGTCGGTCGGAATTGAAGACGAGCATCCAGTCGTGTCGAAGGACTCGTGCCCAAGCCGCGCATACCGCTCATAAAGTAACCGCTGACATCAAATTGCCAGGCTTCGCCAATCTCCCATGACGATCGCAGACTCCCTTGCCACTTGGGTCCGCTTCCATCTCCGTCTGTCCAGGTGTTTGGGAACAGACTTGTTGCTATATTCTGCGTGAATTTGTCTTCAAAATATGCTACGTGTCCAGAAAATCTCCAGGACTCGGTTAGTCTCAAGTTTGCCGCGAGCTCTACTCCGTACGTTGTCGCGGATCTAGAGTTACCAACCTTGTACTTTGAATCGATTCTTGGACTTGGCACCATAACAACCTCGTTTTCAACGAGGTCCAAAGTTCGGAGGTTATCATACATATTGTAAAAAGCGGCAATGTCAAGGTGCAGATTCGGCGTAGCTTGCTTTCTCCATCCAGCCTGTAGGCTTATGACAGATTCCGATCCAAAGTCCTTGTTCGGAAGCCCAAGAACATAAACCGGAAGACCGGACTGAGTGTCGATTGAGTTGGCAAACAAGTAGTTGGCCTCAGTTTCCGCTAGAGATGGAGTTCGAACTGCTCTGGAGGCAGAAAACCAAATAGATTCTGTCGGGTCTTTTCGGATCAGCAGGCGCGCACTTGGCTGAATTTCGATACCCGTATCTGGGTTTACTTCAAAGGTGGTGCCAAGCGTCAAACGAACTTTTGAGTTCAAGTCTTGCTCAAGCTGTCCATAGGTAGAAAGAGTTGAGCGCGACGGATTCTGATCCGATGCCTGGATGATCTGGGAGTCCTTAAACTTACTTTCGACATGGCGGAAAGATCCGCCGAATGAGAGAACTTTCGTAGATGTGAGCTCTTTAGATCGATTGTAGCCAATGTCAAAAGTTGACACATCTCCTTCAATTTCTGGCGCAAGCCTAATGTTCCGGCTGAAACTCATCCGATACTCAGAGATGTCTTTCTTGCTCTGCTGACTGACTAAACTTCCTGTCAGGCTAAAGTCAGACGTTGGATAAGTATCCTCTCGAACTTGTTGAAAGAACCCAGTCGGGACGGGAAAGATAGTTGCAGTTTGTAACTGAGCCGAGTAAAGAGAACCACCTAGGGTAAGGGTGTCCTTCGTGTTTAGCCTCGTGTCCGACCTGAATCCAATCCAGGAAAGCTCCGACTGATCAAATGGTGTGACAATCCGGTTTTCGGTTTTCAAGGTCCGCTTTGCTCTTGCGGATAATCTGAAGCTGGTGTTTTTTCCGTTTTCGCCGCCGAAACGAACAAAGGAGTCACTTGCATCGGTTGTCGAAAATCCTTGGGATGCATAACCGCCTTGGGTGTCAGCACTGCTCTTAGTAATGATGTTAATGATCCCGTTTACGGCATTTGCTCCCCAAAGAGAACCATCCGATCCTCGGATCACCTCGATCCGGTCAATTTCGTCGGCCGTTAGTCCCAACTGATCCCAATATACACCGGAAAATGTTGGTGAATAGATGCTTCGGCCGTCGATGAGCACCTGGAGCTTGTTTGCGAATCGGCTGGAGAATCCCCGGATGGAGATCATATACTTGTTTCCATCAACCTGATTCACGGTCAAGCCGGGGACCATCCGTAGCATGTCTGGCACGGTCTTAGCACCGGAGCGCCGGATGTCTTCAGAGGAAAGAACAAAAACGGCAGCGGTAACGTCTTTTAACGCACGCAGAGGCATTGCCGCAGTGCCAACCTTGACGTTCATGAGATCTTCAAGGTTCAGGTCGCCAAAGTCATCAGGTTCACTCTGACTTACCGGATTTGTGGATTCCGATCCTTCCGATTCAATCGGGAGGTCTGTCGCTGGTTGTTCCTGCCCAGCCAGTGGACTGATCAGTAGAACGAGACAGGAAATGATGAAAATTCGACGTGCCATAACGATTGTGCTGAGCGCACATTATCTTTATTGGAACGTTATAATGAATTTTATACCGAAATCTTGTGGTCTTTTCCGCAATATTACCGACATTGAAACATTTTGCCGGATTCTGTGGAGCCGATGAAGGGATTCGAACCCGCGACCTGCTGTTTACGAAACAGCTGCTCTACCCCTGAGCTACATCGGCTTACTCGTCGCACCGCGTGGCGATCAATTTCATTATGGCAAATTTGAGTCTGATCTGCAAATGCTACTTCTTGAGGTTAACGAAGCGAGCATAGTTCGGCTGGAAGCCGAGAATCACCTTTCCGGTCGGACCATTTCGGTGCTTCGCGATGATGATTTCAGATTCATCAACGTGATCCATATTCTGATAGCTCTCATTCGCAGCCCCTTCTTCCTTAGCAGCGTAATAAGCGTCTCTGTAGATAAACATCACAATGTCGGCTTCCGCTTCGATTGAACCTGACTCTCGGATGTCGCTCAGCATTGGGCGCTTGTCGGGTCTAGATTCCACGCCCCGGCTAAGCTGCGCGAGAGCAATGACAGGAACATCAAGCTCCTTTGCGAGGCTCTTTAGCGCTCGGGCGATCTCTGATACCTCTTGGGTTCGGTTATCGGTCTTCCGGTTACCCCGCATCAACTGGAGGTAGTCAATCAGGACTAAGGAAAGTCCGCCATCGGCCTTAAGCCGACGACACTTTGCCCGAAGTTCGAACGGGGAGACGTCCGAGTTATCATCAAGAAATAGGGGGAGGCTATACAAACTTTCACAAGCATCCGCCATCGCGTGATAGTCGTCATCGCTGAGGTGCGGGTTCTTGAGCACGCTCATGCTCACTCCGCTGAGCATGGATAGCATCCGCCTGACGAGTTGCTGACTACCCATTTCAAGGCTGAAGACCGCGACGTTTCCTTTCTGCTGCCTTGCAACATTGAGAGCAAGACTCAGGACGAAAGATGTCTTACCCATCGCTGGCCTTGCTGCGAGGATATTCAGATCCCCGCCGTACAACCCGCCAGTAAGCTTATCTAGATCGTAAAACCCGCTCGGAACTCCAAGCACTGGCTGTCCCGATTCATAGAGGTTATCAACGTCTTTAAAGAACGCACGAGCAACATCGCGAACGTGTTCAAAGGATTTTCGGAGCCGACGTTTGCCAACATCAAAAACGACGCGCTCGGCATCATCTACCTTTTGCTCCACTTCGGAATCTGGGTCGTGAACGGTACGGATGATCTCTTGACCTGCAGACTCGAGCCTGCGAAGAGTCGCCTTATCAAGAACAATCTCAGAATAATCAAGCGCATTACCAGGCGATGGGACGCTCTCCGCGATGGAAACTAGGTACGGAACTCCACCAACCATTTCGAGTTGGCCCTTTTCTTGGAGTTCATTTCGAACAGTAACGAGATCAACCGCTCGGCTCTGGTTTGCCAGAGTCTGCATCGCCTGATATATGATCCGGTGCCCTGGACGATAAAAGTCCTCGACATTAAGCACCTCAAACACTTGCTCAATTGCTTTCTCGCTCAGCATCATGCTTCCGAGGACGCACATTTCGGCTTCCTGACTATGTGGAGGGATGAAGGAGTCAATTACTGCGCTCATAACCTGATGCAGTTACTATAGACTCATTTGAGCGATGAAGTGTAGCTAACTTGTCCAGCACTTTTCCACTACAAGCAGAGTAAGTCAGACGGTCTCATCAAGCCGTCGAAAAAGGGTCCGCAAGATACCGACTAGGTTCGGTCTTGTTCGATCTCGACTCGCGGTGGTCACCAGGACTTCCATCAATTCCGGATTTCGGTACGCCAAGTCATCCAAACCTGCCTGGATCGCTCGAGGTGAAAAATCAAACGAACCCGCCCAACCGCACACATAACAAGTTTCTGTCGAACGGACATTTGCACATCGACAAAGAGGACATGCCTTCATGCGCTTTGCAATCTTCGGATGGGAAAGTTGTTCTGGATTCACCACAGTTAATGTCGGGCTATGCACACAACTTCCCTACTCGCAATCTCCCTAGAACTGAAATAAGCCAGAACATTGGTACAATCACCAGCGCGATGACTCTTCGGGAAATTCTCCATGCCCATATTCCGGTACTGACTGCAAACAGCACGTTTCGCGATGCCGTGGATAAAATGGACATCTACCAGTTCCCCGGATTAGTGATTGTGGACATTGACCAAAAGCCGATCGCAGTAGTCACTGAAGGGGACCTGTGCCGGGCGGTGGATCTGAATTCTGGATTAATGAAACTCTCAGATCAACCCGCATTGGATTTCGCAACTCCAAATCCAACCTGTTGCGGTGTCGACGTAGAGGTGAGTGATGCACTCCACCAAATGCTGGCGAACGGAACGACGATTCTTCCGGTGGTTCAAGAAGAACGCTTAGTCGGAATGGTCCTCAGAGTCGACTTGATGCAAGCGATGCTCATGGATCAATCTTCTCCGCAGATGAGAACAGAATCAAATCAAGGATCGTAATCTTGTTTATGTTAAACGCTGGAGACCCTTTCCCGAAATTTGAACTACTTAATCAAGACAACAATATCGTTAAACTGGACGATCTTTTAGGCTCAAAATCAATCATTTACTTCTATCCGAAGGACGACACCTCGGGCTGCACGGCAGAAGCGTGCGAGTTCAATGAACTGATGCCAAAATTTGAGGGAGCAAAAGTTGTCGGAGTTTCACCGGACTCAGCGGCAAGTCATAAAAAGTTTGCCAATAAGTACAGTCTAACGTTTACTCTTCTTGCTGACACGGATCAAACACTCTCGAACGCCGTTGGTGTTTGGAAAGAAAAGTCAATGTACGGCAAAAAGTACATGGGCGTCGAGAGAACTACCTTCTTGCTTGACGAAAACGGGGCGATTATCCGGGTTTGGGAGAAGGTGAAGCCAAAAGATCACGCAGCAGAAGTTCTTGCCTCGATTTGAATGAAAATACCTTATATTCATAGATGAGCCGCCTCTCTCGGAGCGGCTCTTTTTGTCATGCGAGCGCAAGGTTACTAGATTATTGAAGCCTGAGTGAGTTGAAGGTACGATTTTTTGAACCAATATGAAGACTAGCAGATATGGCTTTCAGGAAATTTGAATCAAATGTCTACATCCTATCTTCGTACTTGAAATAGTGTCCGAACTTCACAGAAGTCTCTGAAAGTTAAGCACAAATCTTGTGCCCGCTATGCGGTAATCCAACGGTTGGTGTAAAACTTGATAAACAGGGCTTGCATTACGCGTTAAGATTTCGTGTATAATCTGTACAGCGTGACCAAAGGGCCGTGAAAAGCCTCGGCCACACTCTAGACTAAGGAAAATTTAAATGCCAAAGAACGTTGACGAAATTACAAAAGCCCTCAAACTGAAGGCTGAACCAAAGGCAAACGCTTTAACCCTTCGCGTAGGAACAAAGAAGTACGCACTTCCGTTCGAAGTGCGAACATTGAACAGCGAAGAATTCTTGTTCATTCATGTTCCGCCAGCCGCTTCGATCATGAAGATTGAAAATGGTTCACTCACTGTAGTCGAAAAGGATGGCGACGCAGTTGCTGCACAAGCATCGTTCCGAAAACCACGCAAGCGAAAGGGCGGAAAGGGCAAGGCCGCTGCCGAAATTCCAGCAGAAGTCGCCGAACTCTTGAAGAAGATTCCAGTTGGGTTCAAGATCGCCTACGGACCAGACGGCGCACCGAAGGTCGTCAAGGCTCGAACTCGCAAGAAGTAAGAGTTTTTTCAAAATTTTTGAACTGGGCTGGAGAATTCGTTACTCCAGCCCGATTTTATTTGTGGTACATTCTTTTCCGGAAAGCCGAAATAGCTCAGTGGTAGAGCGGCTGTTTTGTAAACAGCGGGTCGCGGGTTCGAATCCTGTTTTCGGCTCCAATTTTTTCTTCAACATTACCCAACGTTGAGAAGTTTGGATCTCCCCATCCAACCCCAGCCAGCTCCGATCATCACTGCGATGCCTCCGGTCATGAATGCAGCCGGAATGCTGACGTTCTCTCCGATCTTCCCAAAGATGAATATCCCGATCGGCGAAATCCCGCTGAGAGCCCAAAAGTGCATGGCAAGCACCCGCCCGCGCAGTCTGTCAGGAGACAAAAGCTGAAAGAGTGTATTTGTAGTATTCAACTGCATGATCATCGCGAAGCCGATAAACCCAAAGCAGAGATAGCACAACGGCAGATACCGAACCAAGCTCAAGCAAAAGAGGGCCAGTCCAGCAATCGTCATTGCCGTTAAAACAATGCGACCCTTATATGGCTTTCCAGATAACCAAATGGTGGTCGCCAACCCCAAAATCGCCCCAATCCCTACCGAGGTATGGATCGCCGAGTACTGAGCTTCCTGTAGCTTCATGACGCGCTGGGCGTAAGCCGGAATCAAGGGAATGTACGCTAAACCGAAGGAGCTTAAGATGATTTCTAAGAAGAACAGTCGCTTCAGCACCTCGTCTCTCAGAGTGAAGAGCATCCCCTCCATGATCAGGTCCTTCGTAACGGGCTGACCTCCGTCCGATGCGCTGAGATCTGCTTTCACCGCAAGAACTGAAAGGATAATCGCAAAGTAGCTAAACGAATTGACGAGGTAACAGGTCTTTGCACCAAAGTGCACTAAAAGTTGACCACCAATAATCGGTCCAAGAATTCGGGCTCCGTTAAAGGTAATCGCGTTGATCGGCACTGCGCTCCCAATCATTTCTCTGGGAACAACGCGACCCACCATGGATTGTCGAATCGGCATTTCTACGGTCGAGGCACAGCCTAGAATAAAAGCCACCGTGATAAAGTGCCAAAACTGAGCGAGCCCAAAATGCACCAGTCCGGCCAACGTAAGCGCCCCTAAAGCGTACACGACTTGACTGACAATCAGCGCAATCCGCTTATCATACTTATCTGCAACTGCGCCCATGATGGGACCAAAGAATGCCACCGGGAGCGACATTGCCACCGATACCATGGCGGTCTTTGACGCATCGTTGGTGAGGGATTGGACATACCAACCCTGAGCAACATTTTGAACCCAGGTCCCCGTGAACGAGAGAAACGCACCCAACCAGAGAATCCGGAAGTCTCGAACTCCAAAGGGCGCTAGCTGCGGATACGAGAGAATTTTTCGCATCAAATGTCCAAGATCCTGATCATCACGAGTTGCAAGTATTCAGGGTCTGGATTTTGCCGCATAGGACCTTAGGTTTACCTTATTTTCAACCGCAAGTAAGAGCCCTGGATCTGATTCGCGTTTTTTAGGTGCCATCTGTTCAACTGTGCCCGTCCCTTCCTTGGAAGGCATATTGCTTGGTCATCCAACTTGATTCAGCAAGTCCAGAAGAGATACCATAGGGCTACAGTTAACAATCCGGGATTAGGAATGGCGCAACTCAAACAAGATATTTTCAAACCTCAGCCCGGAAAAGTGCCATTACGACCGGAAGTCGGCACAAAGACCGAGCTATCTGGCAAAGCCGGGGTAGGAACGTGGCTGAAGTGGATCGGCGGCTATTGCGTTTACCTTTTGTATCACATTGTCGTAAGTCCAGCAAGCTTCGTACGCTTGTTGCGCAGAGTACGCCGGTACGGATTTCATAATTCTCTTCACATCCGGCTGTTTGGAGGCGCAAAGCCCCCTTGCAAAGATGAATGGGTCCTAGTCGTCGCTTCTGGACAGGGCGAAACACGCACGGGAATTCAGGCCGCAGAGGAAATTGGACGAGAGTGTAAAGTTCCGATCGCCGTGCTGACCCAACTAGCAGTCCTTCCGAAGGCAATGGCTGTGGAAGGCAGTGACTTCCCTATCGGATTCGCGCCGTTCAACAGCCCCTTTTCTTCATTGATCACGTTGCTTCGGTGGAGACCAAAGCAGCTCTTGTTCGTGGAGTTCAGCGGCAACTACCACATGGCGTTTCTGGCGAAGTTGCTCGGAATTCCGACCGCCCTCATCAATGTCAATCTTCCCGAAGGCCGGATGAGAAAGTTAATGCGAAAGCCACTTGGGCGATGGCAATTTAGCTTTGTCGACGCATTTAGCGTCCAAGCCCCAGCTCACTTGATTCGATTGGCAGCCCTCGGAGTGGATCCGGGTCGCATTACCGTCTCTGGCGTCAGCATGAGCACGATGCAGCTTCCTGCCGCTGGGGCGGACCTCACCGCAAGCAAATGGCGAAAAATTCTCCAAATCCCCGATGACGCGCCTGTCATCCTCCTCGGTAGTACTTATCCTGAAGAGGAGTCAATCCTTGCCGATGCCTACCTCACGGTCAAAAGAGAGTTCCCCAAGGCAGTCCTGATCCTCGCCCCCAGGTTTCTGGACCGGAAAGATCATCCTAAAGATTGGTCTCTTACTGAGCGAGGCATTGACTTTGAACTGCGAAGCATGCTCGACCGCCATGAACGAGCGGCGGACGTAATCCTCATCGATTCGATGGGCGAACTTCGTGAGATGTATAGCCTCGCTACGGTCGCACACATTGGCGGGACTCTCGTCCCCGGAGTCGGTGGTCACACTCCCCTTGAGGCACTTGCATGGGGAGTGCCGTTTACCCTCGGGCCAAATTTTAGCCAACAAGAAGCCGCAGTTGAGATCGTCACCCATTGTGGGTTCGGGGTCGTTTGCCGAAATGCTCAACAAGTGTCCCAAGCCTGGACGCAAGCGCTCAAGACACCCAGCCTCAGAAACGAGCTGAAAGCAAGAGCAGAGGACGTCGCGCTAGAGTTTGGCCATGTCCATGCACAGTCTTATGAGAGTATCCAGCAGACGAATTCTGCTCTTCTCGAACGGAGATGATCCTGCTTACCGCGCGAGGGGCTTACCCAAAAGAGCGTTCCACGCATCGCGTTGCTTGGTGCTGAGTGCCTTGAATACATTATTGCGACCGTCAGTGTGGATTTGAATAATCTTGGGTTCTAATTTTTTCATTTCCGCCTCCATGCGTTTCTGGATCTCGCCCTTGATCTTGTCTTCTTCAGCTTTATTCTTTGGCTTTCGATTTTTGAATTCGTTGCGAACCTTCTCAATCACTGCGTTTTCGGCTTTGTTTGCCTTTTCGTTTGCGCCCTTTAGCGCGTTGATGACTTGATTGCGTTGCGCCTCCGTCATGCCGACTTTCTTCGCCACAATCTTGTCGGTCAGGGCGAACAGGCCAGCATCTTGAAGCGAGACTTCACGTAGTCTCTTGAGCTGTGCTGGCGTCAGCGAGGCTAACACCCCCTTCCGCATGACCACAAATTCAGCGTCAAGAGCCTTCTTTTCACTCTCTGTGGGCTCTTTTCGATCTTGCAGTTTTTGCTCGATTTTCTGAGCCAAGACGTTGTACTTACTCGCCGCCTTGTTCATGGCATCGCGTTGCTTTTGCGTGATCTTCAGATCGTCCTTGACTTCCTTGTACTGAAGCAGTGTGACATTCGCAATATCACGGTCAAAATTGGCTTGGGCATATGCGATCCCAGGAAGCGAAAGCGCCAAGAGCAGGCTCAACGAATTTTTCATACAATACTCAGATTATGACGCTTCAGAAAGTTCAGTGGGACGTTCAACCGAATCACCCGAGATGTCCCATCGTTCCATGAGCTCAATGGAGCTACTACCCAGGATTCGCTGAATCTTCTCGCGAACCGCGGCGTCATAGGCGATCCTACGCATAAGTTCCATCGTGGTAATCCCCTCTGGCGTATCAAATTCAAGTATTACTCGGAAGTTGCCCGGAATCGTCTCCAGTTCATTCCGGAATGTCACCAACTGATCTCGCTTGGCATTGCCAATCTTGATGATGACAGTGCCTTCGCTGGAATCATCGTCACTCACATCAAGAATCGCCGGCGGCTTAAACTCGCTGATGTCATCCACTTTGACTTCAATCTGAGCTTCTCCGCCCTTAAATCCTGCGCGTTGAGTGGCGGTGCCTTTGATCACGAGAATCTTGTCCTTCTGGATCAAATCTTGGAACGCCGCATAGGTTTTAGCGAATACCGTGCAGGCCGCTTGGCCGGAGAAATCTTCAAGGACAAAGGTTGCCATTTTCTCCCCACGAGCCTTTGTGATGATCGTTCTAACGCTCGCTACAACCCCCGCGATCACGATGGGTTGGCCATCTTCCATTTCCTTGGTTGCGGCGCAAGATTGTTTGGTGACCTGTCGCATCGCACGTTCCATCCCCCGAAGAGGGTGGTCACTCACGTAAATTCCCATCGTCTCGCTTTCCCACGCGAGAATCTCAGCACGTCCGGGCGCAGCCCCGTCAACAAGCGCAGGTAATGTCAATTCGGCGACGCCAGAACCCTCTCCAAATAAGGAGTCCTGACCGGCTTCCTTCTGTCGAACGGCTTGCTCTGCGTACGAAAGCGCGCTTTCAACTTGATCCAAAAGGGTCCGGCGATTACAACCCATCGTGTCAAACGCCCCAGATTTCACCAACGCTTCCAGAGCGCCTCGATTTAATCCGTGTGGTTTTGAACGCTCGCAGAATTCGAAGAAGTGCGTAAAAGGACCTTCTTCATCTCGGGACTTGATAATTCCTTCAACGAGCTTATCGCCGACGCCCTTTATTGCCGCCAAACCAAATCGGATCGCCCCGACCCAACCCTTTGGCACCTTCGGATCAATGCTGAAACTCAGCCCTGAGACATTGACATCAGGTGGCAAGACCGCGATTTTGTTCTTACGGCATTCGTCAATAAACGCTGTCGTTCGGTCCTCTTTCTCCCGGTAGACCTCGAGCAATGCCGCCATGTACTCGACCGGATAATTCGCTTTGAGATAAGCCGTTTGGTAAGCGATCAACGCATAGCAAACCGCGTGGGCCTTGTTGAACGCATAACCGGCAAAAGGAAGCAGCAATTCCCACACTTTCTCAGCGGCTTCAACCGGAACTTCTCTTTCCTTTGCTCCAGCAAGGAATTCGACTTTCATCGAATCCATTGCTTCTTTGTCCTTCTTCCCCATGGCGCGGCGAAGAATGTCTGCCTTTCCAAGCGAGAAGCCAGCGAGTGCCTGGACAAGTTTGAGAACCTGGTCCTGATAAACGATGACTCCGTAAGTCTCGCTTAGGATTGGCTCCATCAGGTGATGGGGATAAACGATTGGCTTTCGCTTAAATTTACAATCAACAAACGTCGGAATGTGCTCCATTGGTCCTGGACGGTAGAGCGCAACCATCGCCGCAATCTCCCGGACGTTCTGCGGCTTGACTTCAATGATGTTCCGGCGCATTCCACCGGATTCAAGCTGGAAAACTCCGACCGTATCCCCACGACCGAGCATGTCATATGTCGCCTGATCATCGAGTGGGAATGTCCACCAGTCCAAACGAGGCTTTTTTGGGTTGGTTTTTTGAATGTTATCAACAGCCCGGCTCAGGACGGTGAGGTTGCTTAGACCCAAAAAGTCCATTTTGAGCAAGCCGATCTTCTCGAGAATCCCCATTTCGAAGGCAGTCACGGTTTGCCCGTCCGTGCCTTTATAAAGAGGGATGTAATCCGTGAGCGGATCCTTTGAGATCACGATCCCGGCGGCGTGAACACCGGCATGGCGGGACATCCCTTCAATCTCCTTGGCGACTTCCACGAGTTTCGTGAATCTCGGATCGCTTGCAATGACTTGCCGCATTTCAGCGGTGCCCTCATAGGCCTTTTGCAAGGTTGTGCCGGGCACATTAGGGATGGTTTTGCAGATCTTATCCGTCTCAAAAGGTTGGTAACCAAGCACACGACCAGCGTCCTTAATCGCCGCCTTCGCGCCAAGGGTTCCAAAGGTAATGATCTGGGCGACCTTATCGCTTCCAAAGCGCTCGCCAACATACTTGATGACCTCTTCCCGGCGTTCGTCTTCGAAGTCCATATCAATATCAGGCATGGAAATCCGCTCTGGATTCAAGAAGCGCTCAAACGTAAGATCATATTCAAGCGGGTCTACATCGGTAATCCCGATCGTGTAGGAAACGAGAGAACCAGCGGCAGAACCTCTGACGCCATAGGCAATCCCTTGCTCTCGTGCGAAGTTGGCGAATTCACGCACGAGTAAGAAGTAGTCTTCGAACTTCGTCTTCTCGATGATCCCGAGTTCGTAATTCAACCTCTCCCAGGCCGTATCATCCAGCTTTTCAATCCGATCACGAAGACCATTCTCAGCCAGCTCCCGCAGGTAAGACTGGCTATTAGAACCCTCTGGCATTTCCGGCTCGGGCATTGGAGCGCGGTTCTTTCCGAGTTCCAGATTGCACATATCGGCGATCCGCAGGCTGTTCTCGACCGCCTCCGGAGTATCCTTGAACAATTCAAGCATCTCGTCCGGGGTCTTTAGATAGAATTCGTCGGTCGGGAACCGCATTCTTTTCTCATCGGCGACCAAAGTTCCGGTGCCGATGCAAAGAAGCACATCGTGCGTCTGCGAGGATTCTTTGCAGAGGTAATGCGCGTCGTTCGTCGCAATAAGCGGAAGATTGCATTCCCGGGCGATTTTCAGCAGATTGTCTTTGATCTCTGCTTGCTCCGGAATCCGATGATCCTGCAACTCGATAAAGAACGAATCCTCATCGAACATTTCCTTATACATCCCGGCCGTGCGTTGGGCGGCGGCGTAATCTCCGTTCAAAAGCGATTGGCAGATCTCAGAACCTAGGCAGGCGCTCGTCCCGATCAATCCCCTGGCATGGCTTCGGAGAATCTCGTGGTCAATCCGAGGCTTATAGTAAAAACCTTCGAGCGCGGCGGTTGTATGGAGTTTGCAAAGGTTCCTGTAGCCTTCGTCATTTTTGGCAAGGAGCAACAAGTGGTAGGTCTGGTTTTCTTCTCGGCCAGCCTTATTTGTTCGGCTGCCCTGAGCCATGTATGCTTCCATCCCAATGATAGGCTTCACGCCTTTCTTGACGCATTCGAAGTAAAACTCCATCGCGCCAAACATCACCCCGTGGTCGGTTATGGCAAGCGCGGGCATTCCAAATTCTTTCGCGCGCGCGACCATCTCTGGAATGCGGTTGGCTCCGTCCAAAAGGGAGTACTCGGTGTGGTTATGGACGTGGACAAACGACTTACACATAAGGTTGGTGGGCAATATATTGTGACGGAATCAGCACCCGGAATGCCGCGAGGATTTACAGAATTCCCCCCAGATTTCACCGCCGAATTGCAACCCAAAACAGCCTCCAACAAGTAAAATATAAAGTACGTTCATGAGAAAATCCCAGTCTGTTCCGGCTTCCCTGCTCATTGCTCTTTCTGCGACCTTGGTTGGCACGGGGTGTTCCAATCGATCCGTGGTTCAGCGTTGCATGGAAACATCCACCCGGCGCATTGTTAGCGACTCTTATTGCTCGTCCAACACTCCCGGATACTTCTGGGGTTATGGCGGCAGCACAACTCGGGGCATGGGCGGAATGTTGATTGGTTCAGGATTTTCCAGAACTCGCCCGACCGACACAACCATTCGTAACACCAGCGGAAGAACGGTTTACTCCCCACCAAGCAAGTCCTCCAGCAGCTTTGGTGGCTTTGGAAGCGGGCGGAGCGGTGGTTCCTTCGGCGGCTAATGCTCAGATATTCCCTTCCCCCAAGGCTTGATTGGGTCGAAAAGGTAGAAAAGCTCGGGTTCCTGTATCACACCCACAACGGCGTTCCGTATTGGAACGAATCCGCCTACTACGCTTTCACTTCCGCTGAAATCCTAGAGATCGAAAAGGCGTCCAAGGACCTACACGAGATGTGCCTAGAGGCGATTGACGTGATCATCGCCAAAGATTGGTTCTCCAAAATGGGGATCAGGCCAGAAGTCGCCGCCGTCATCAAACAAGTTTGGGACGAAGATCCACCCGCAATCTACGGCAGGTTT
>JBEIDH010000006.1:0-87563 GCA_040383535.1 Chthonomonas sp. | reverse complement strand
TCGAGATGGTTTCTTTAGCTCGAACGGACAAGGCGACTACCGAGGTCACCTGATCTCCACTCAAGTCAGCGTCAAGTTCTAATCTAGAACTTCACCTTGAATTGAGAGTGGCCGCTTCGAAAGAAGCGGCCACTTTTTTGTGCGCTGAATTGCCTTCCGTCTGGACTCTATAAATTGTCATTTCGAGCAAAGCCGAGAAATATGAGCGTCCGGGCGTGCGGGAACGATGTCCTCGCAAGCCTTTCCGTCGTGATCGTCGTGCGGGTAACTGATACCCAAACTCCCTTTCGGTCATATCTCTCCACTCCGCTTCTATCCGGTCGAGATGACGATTAGTGGGAAAGGCGCGGACCAAGTAACCGTCATTTCGAGCGAAGCCGAGAAATATGACTGTCCAGGCGTGTGGGAACGAAGTATTGGCCTGCACTTCGCTCTTGATCGTGTTGCGGGTAACTCGTACCCACACGCGATTACGGTCGTATCTCTCCACTCCACTTCGCTCCGGTCGAGATGACGATTAGTGGGTAAGGCGCACCAAAAGTAATCGTCATTTCGAACGAAGCCGAGAAAATTAAGCGTCCAGGTGTGTTAGAACGATTTCATCTCCTGTCGTCCGCTCGTGACCGTGTAGTGAATGACTCGTACCCACCCACGAATAAGGGCATATCTTTCGGATCCCCGATGGGCGTGCTGACAGTACCGTGCCACTGCGAGGAATTTCCAGGTAAAACCAATGGCAGTATGAGACTCAAACTGTTTGCATTGGTCGCTGCGATGAGCATTGTCGTTCCAACTCTGGCTCAAGACAATTTCCCCGACACCCCAGAAAATCACTGGGCATATGAGGCGATTGAAAATCTCAAGCGAGAAGGAATCCTGGTCGGGTACCCGGCCGGAACCTACAAGGGCGCACGGGCTACCAGCCGATACGAGCTAGCTGTGGCACTCAATGCGGCTTACCAAAGACTCAAGAACCTGACCGATGGACTTGCAAATCAAATCACCGAAGTAAGAAACGAACTGAGCAAGATGGGTCCAGACGCAGCGCTTTCCAGGCGACTCATGGACATCGAAGCCCAGCTCAAGGGCATGTCTGGTCTGAAGGACGATATGGACGCCATGAAGAAGATGACCACGGAGTTCCAAAGCGAACTTGCCGCGCTTGGTGTGGACGTTGAGCAAATGCAAAAGGACATGGCAGAAATGCGTGCGATGATGACGCAGAAGCAATCGGTAACCATCGGAGGAGATGCCAACATTTGGACCATCGCTGGTGCCGCTGATGACGCGAACAAGCTGGTTTTTGATCAGGCTGGACGTCAATTGGGTATTGATGACCAGGGCACACCACGCTCGTCTATTTTGAGTGATCTCAACACTTATCACGAAATCGCGTTGAGCCTAAAAGGAGGTCAAGACGGCGGATTCAAGTGGGATGGCACGATTGTCAATACCAACATGTTCGCGGGCGAGGAAATGGTCGTGCGAGTCAGCGGGAATCAGTCTGATCCTTTCACCTTCCAACCGTACTTTGAAAACGCGAGTGACACCTACATTCAACGCCTTGCAATCGATTTGTCCGGAGTGCTTCCGTTCAGCCCAAGCGTAGGCAGAATTGGATTGCAGACAGTCAATCCTTACTTGTACCGACGCTCTGACGTAACTCCAACCTTCGAAAACGCACGGTGGGATAACGGCGACTGGCTTATGGATGGTGCTATTGTCCGCGTGGGTATCGGAACCGGAGAAGTTCGGCTCTTTGGTGGACGCCACTCCGCACTCAAGACCAATAATGGCTTAGATATTCAGCCGAGACGAGTGGTTGTGCCGACCTTGCTTGGAGACACTAAGCGGGGTCCGGGACCAATCGCTTCAGAAACCTCGGAAATGGTTGGCAGCACCTTTGGTGTGGACGCCGTGATTCCAATTGGACCAAATGGCAATGTGAATCTTGGATTCTTGCAACACTTTGTCGATCGCGAGAACTCGGACTTTGTTCCAAGCGGATCCGCCGATCGCCTTGAAGTTCTAGGTGGCGGTCTCAGTTATTCTTTCTCTGATAATCTGAAGTTCAATAGTGGAGTTGCCGTCAGCACGCCACGCAAGGGCGGTAAGGATTTGGGCACAAGTGGATCGCGAAAGCGAAACAAAGCCTACTTCCTTGACCTTGATTACTCGCAAGAGAAGTGGAGCCTTGGACTTGGTTTCCGCCGGATTGATCAAGAATTCAACTCCCTAGGGGACTGGGGTCGTCAAGGGATCGCCTACAACGAACGCGCCATCACAGACCTCGAGCTCCGAGGGCAGTACGCCTTCACGGATAAACTGAGCCTGCAATTCAAGGGCCGCCAAGGATATGACCTGATCTCATTCAACGGCGAAATGCCTCGGTACACAAACGTGGATAGCAAGCTTGGATTTGAGATTAGCGATTCATGGATGACCTATCTTGGTTTTGAGCAGTACGAGAAGGACTTCCGCTCCGACAACGAGAAGGAACGATACCAATGGATAAGCCTTGGAATCCGCACGAAGGCTGGCTCGAACACGCTAGTGCACCTGGTTTACCAGCGTATGTCGGGAAAGGTACCCACGTTCTTCGCGTCACCAAGCTACCGAGGGAACATCGTCGCTGCCCAAGTTAGCGTTCGATTCTAAGCTCTTCTGACGGTATGGCAGGATGCTTTACTCGGTTTCGTCGTTCCATCGGATGACGGAATCGAGATTCCCATCCACGTCCATCTCACCCGCCAATATCGCGTGGCGAATGACTCCGGAGCACTTTACTTTTGCCCCAGGGAAAATGACGCTGTCCTCAATCATCTGGCACTGAACATTCGCACCGTCGCCGATGACGGCTGACTTCCCGACCGTGCCATCCACAGAGGCTCCTTCGCCAAGGAATGACTCTCCGCCGAGAAGGAAGTGGGTTGTTTCCAAGTACGAATCCAGAGTTCCGGTGTCGAACCAGCTTCCGAGATATTCCCCAGCGCGGACATATTCGCCCTTATCAATCATCATCTGGATCGCGTCGGTGATCTCGTACTCTCCACGCCCGCTGGGCTGAAGGTCTGGCAAAACGTCCCAAATTTGGGGGCCAAAGATATACATACCCGCCATCGCAAAATTGGATTCTGGGTTCTGCGGTTTTTCAACCAGCTTCACAATATGGTCGCCATCAAGATTAGCTACTCCAAACCTGCGTGGATCTTCGACCCATTTAACCAGGTTCAGATTCGCGCAACCAGATTCTACAAACGACTCGGCGAATTCAGCAAGCGAAGAATCATAAATCGCGTCCCCAAGATAGAGCACGAAGGAGTCTCCTCCGACAAACTCCTTCGCAAATCCAACAGCGTGTGCCAGACCTTTAGGTTCGACCTGCTTGGCATAGCTGAGAGAAATTCCAAACGCGGATCCATCTCCGAGAGCTTCCCGCATCGCGCCCTCGTTTTCCCCTACAACAATGCAGATTTCGGAAATTCCCATGCCCTTGAGTTGCTCAAAAGCATAATCGAGGGTCATCCGACCTGCGATGGGGAGGAGGGGTTTGGCAATATGCCGGGTGATTGGATAGAGCCGGGTTCCTTTTCCGGCCGCAAGAATGACGCCTTTCATCGTTGAATCCTCTTTTCGGTGCGCTTTTCATCGTACCATGCGGTAGCATAGGATCTGTCATGGCGCAACGGATGGTGCTTCGACTTTGTGGACTTTTCGGGATCGTCGTTCTCTCGGGATGTCGCCCCTCTGCGCCCCCCGTTTTCCCGACCTGGTTTACGCCTCCGGCAGAGTACGTGCCCGCAGAGCAATCTTCAAATGCCTTTGACGCCTATGCCCGTGCCGCCGGGGCTGCAAAGAGTGCCGATCCCGTGGGCATTAGCCGGGTCAGTTTCACCCCTGGACAGAAGGCGAAATCCCTTCAGCTTTTGGAACCTTCCATGAAAATTATGGTCGGTGCACTTGGGCAAGGCGCGCGTTTGCCTTCTCGGGCTTTTTCGCCGTTCCAAGCAATGCCGTACCAAAGCGAGTGGCGACACCTGGGTCGCGCGTTTCTATGGAGGCTAGATAGCGCCCTAGAGGAAAAGCGCAGCGGAGATGCCGAGCGAACGGTGCAGTTGATCTCTCAGTTTTCATTCGACCTCATGGGCGGGAGCGCGATGGATGCGGATCTTGGCTTGACTTTGCTGGACGATATGCGCAAAGTGATCCTTGGGAGAATTGACCGCCTTGAGCCAAGCCTTCAAGCATCGTTGGCAAATCTATTGACCAAGAAGATCCCGGACGGACCTTGGTTAGAGCCAACCCTGGATCAGGAGCGCATGCGCATGATGGCGAGCGTGCAGGCCGTGCAGGATGCTTACGAGAAGCAAGACGACAAGCAGCTTCGTGAGCTGCTCGGTCCCGAAGTTCGAGAGGCGATTGAGTACTTTAAGCGGCTTCGCGGAAAATCCGGAACCGATCAGGTGCAATACTTCACCGGGTTCGCGAAAGAGGTTGACATCGAACTTGCACTCATCCGATCCCGCATGGCACTGCCGGTGAACCAACGTCCCGACTACGAGGACATGGAAGGAGCCCGACCTTGGAGACGGTTCTCGAAGCACCTGGTACGCACAATGCGGCCTCTTCTGCTGAAGGCGGATCGGACCGAGACACGTACGAAGATGCTGATTTTGGATTTACGGATTCGGGCGGTGGTGCAGGTTTCCGGGGTTGCACCGGCGGATCTAACCGTGCATCCTGAAAGCCTGCGGCTCGATCCGTACTCTGGTAAAAATTTCAGTTACGATGCCGATGGGCCTGCCTATAAGTTATATAGCGTCGGCGTAAACGGAGTGGACGATGGCGGAATGACGGACGATTCCAACGTCGCTCCCGACCTCACTTTGGAACGCCCGTAGCGCATCGGGAGGCGGAATTGGGTACAATTCTCATCCGTGCCCACATAGCTCAGTGGTAGAGCACCTCTTTGGTAAAGAGGAGGTCGGCAGTTCGACTCTGCTTGTGGGCTCCATTTTTACCTGCGTCATCCTGTTCTCGTTTTCCGAGACCAGGATGCGTTTTTTTGTCTCCGCTCGTTCCGCTGTGGAGACTCTTTGCCGCCGATCTTGTTCGTTGTCAGGATCATTGGTGGCGACCACGAGGATTCGAATCGTCTCCATCACGTAGCGGACTGATGCGCACAAGTCAAACTCGGCGCATTATGGTGTCTGCCCGTTTACGATCACCGGGTGGACCCTGATCTCAGAGATCTTGCACTCGGTCGCCGTTGCTGGAATTTCGAGCTTGATGTAGCGTGCCTGAATGATCGGGCCTCGGTAGCGGATAATGCGCCCGTTTTCGGTGGCGTCGCCTCGATTTGCGAGCATCCAGGTTCCGTCCACTTCGGCAAGCCATGGGGTCGCGCGGTTGCTCGGGCTTCCGGTCTGATACGAAAGCACCCTAAATTTCGGCCAAATCGCGCCGTCGTTCGGGACTTCGACCGAGAGTTCCCCGATCAATCGGTCCTTTTGGAGATCAATTTCGATCACTCCCTTTGCTTTTTGGTTCCAGGTGAATGTGGTCTTCGAATTACCATCGGTCAGGGCGGCGAGGGAAGTTGGAAGTGAGCCCAGATCATCGGTGACGAGGCGACCTTCGGCGAGATTGGAACTCCAATCAAGCGGACCGTACGGCATCGCGGCGCGGATAGGGATGATGCAGGAATCAAAATTCCCACGAGCGAAGGCGTCGATGAGTTGCCAGGTTTTGATGAAGGCATATTCAACGTCCTTGGCTCGGGTGATTTTGACGACGGTTGCGGTGCTGGTCGTTGAGCCTTTGGCAAAGTTCAGAATCGGGGCAACGCCACCGAGAGCCTCGACGGATTGAATCAATTCCCCGGATGGAAGAGCTTTCATCTCAAGCTTCGCGCCCTTGACCAATTGATTCACGCCGTCTAAAACACGCACGTTGATCGCATCTGGAATCATCTCAGAAACGGAGCCATCCGGCTTTTCGGCTTTGAAGTTTAGGATTGCTACATCGGTCGCAGAAAGGAGGTCGCTTGGAACGGTCTGCAATTGCTGAACCGCCGCATCGAGCCATGGCTCAACGGGGAAGCCCATTACCCCAGGGAACCCGAGGTCATCGCGTGAATCTCCGCCTCCCATTAACCCTGGATACGGATCATTGTGACTGCGTTGTCCGGTCAATTCGCTTGGTTTGACTTGCGATGCGCTAAGGTCGAGGAGCCCAGCCTGAAGCCCAAGAGCTCGGGCAGACTTGCGAAGCCAGTCAGGACTTTCGAGAATTGCCTTAAGCCCAATCCTTGGTGCCGATGGGTCGATCGCCACGCCTTCGAATCGCAGCCGAGCCTTTGCGCCTTGGGTAGCAAAACTGAACCTAGAATTCCTCAGCAAAACTTCATTAAATGTCGCTGCTACCGAAGACCCCCAGAAGATTGGGTTGGAAAATCCGGCTTTGATCATTGCGGGCATCGCCTCATTGACATCCTCGGGGTTCAGCTTGAGCTTAACCGGAACGGATGCGGTTGGAATATTGATCGCGTTGTTTGCGGGGTTAGAGTCGGTCTTATTGGATTCGACACTGACTTCTACCGTATGGCGCCGCAGATCACCAGAGGTTCGCCATGACATTTGGAACGGAGCCCGGAAAAGTTCACCTGGCTTAAGGTTTTCGCCCTGGAAGGTCACCGTGCGACCATCCACCAAGATTTGACCACGGAACGGTCCCGATGCTTCGTCTCCCTGGTAGCCGATTAAAGCAACCATTTCTTGCCTTGCCCCATCACGGAAGTCGCCCGATGTTCGCTCCAAAGCGACGACAGAGATGTCATGCCGAGCGACAACCGCGTCGGCAAGTTCTAATTGCAACCGGGGTCGGCCATACGGTGAATCACTCGAAGTGAAGTCGCAACCAGATTCAAAGTTGAGCGCAAGTCCAAAGTTGTTCTTCGGGTCTTGCAACATGCGCTGAATCGCCGGTCCAAGTCCATCCAGGATCACCGACCCGTCTTCGCCGATAATGGAAACTCCTTGCAAGGCTTCGCGATCCTTGAGCCCAAGTGCGCCGTCGGCATCCCAATTTTGGGCACCAAGCCCACCAAGACGCGACTTCCAAGTTGCCGCCAATGCTGGACTCTTCGCGCCAGGTTCCAGCGGGACTTCGAACAAGCCAACCCCCCGTCGTCCGGAACCTTCGCCCCATGGCGCGGTTAATCGAGACACTTGCACCACGTTAGGCACGGCTCCGATTTCCTGGTTAAGAATCAGCCGAGCGCGCTCAATTCTCTTGTTCGGACCGACCATCCGGGCAAGATCGCCAAAGCGAATAAGGATTGTCTTTTGGGGTCCTCCGGACAAAAGCAAGTCTCGGCCGAAGTTAGAATCCGGGCGATTTTGTTCGATAAATGTGTCTTCGATGTTCCAGTATCGGAACGATGCGTCGCCAGATCCTCCGCGAGACAAGGTGAGATTTGACGTCTGCAGAGCCAAAATGGCGAGGGTTGCGTGGAGCATATTACTATTTTAGACGTTTGACCCCTGGAAAGAATGCGATGAAATGCCCCGGCAAGATAAACTGTAAGCATGAGCGCGTCAGTCCTTTCCCAGCCTTACAACCGAAATTTTAACTTCTCCGCCGGTCCATGCACTTTGCCAGTCGAAGTTCTGGAAGAAGCCCGCGATGGCATCATGAACTGGAATGGTTCTGGCGCTAGCGTGATGGAACTCAGCCATCGAAGCAAGGCTTTTGAAGGAATTCTTGCTGAAGCAATGCAAGACGCTCGCGATCTTCTCGCGATTCCTGACAACTATAAAGTAGTGTTCCTACAGGGCGGGGCGACGATGCAATTCACGATGTTCCCGATGGTGATGCGACCAAGCGGTTCGGGTGATTTTGTTGTCACCGGGACTTGGGGCAAGAAGGCTCTCGATGCTGCAAAGCTTGGTGGCGGTGAGGCGAATGTGATCTTCGACGCCAAAAGTTCAAACTGGGATCACGCTCCTCGAATGAGCGAACTCAATGCAAGCCCCGATGCAAAGTTTGTGCACTTCACGTCGAACGAGACGATTCAGGGCGTGGACTTCCAACAAGATCCTGAAGCAGGAGATGTGAGGTGGGTTTGCGATATGAGCAGCAACATCATGTCCCGCCCAATAGACGTTAGCAAGTATGCCTACATCTATGCCGGTGCGCAGAAGAATATGGGCCCAGCGGGAGCGACTTTGCTCATCGTTCGCGATGATGTGATCGCGGATTGCCCAACTGGACTGCCGCCAGCAATGGATCTTAAGCTCCAAGTGGACAACGACGGAATGTACAACACCCCGCCGTGCTGGAGCATCTACATTTGTGGCTTGGTTTACAAGTGGCTGAAGCGAAATGGTGGGCTCGAGGCGATGGCGAAGACCAACGAAGCCAAAGCAAAGCTGATCTATGATGCGATTGATGCGACTGATTTCTATCGAGGTCACGCTCAGCTTGATAGCCGAAGTTTGATGAACATTGCGTTTAACCTACCGAGTGACGAACTCTTGAAGATGTTCCTTACCGAAGCAAAAGCAGAAGGGATGGTTGAGTTGCAAGGTCACCGATTGGTTGGTGGTTGCCGCGCGAGTATTTACAATGCCTTCCCGACGGAAGGGGCAAAGGCGTTGGCGGACTTCATGACTGCCTTTGCCGCGAAGAACGGCTAATCAATGCACGCAATCGCCGAAGTCGCTCTCGACGGCCGGGTCACCGGCTCAATCGGCACGCTGACCTACCTCAACCCTCACGGAGCCGAGGTGGGTCAGGTTTGTCTCGCGCCTCTGGGTGCTCGAACTGTTTTTGGCGTGGTTTTAGCTGCTCGGACGGTTTCGGAAGATGACCTTCCCGTTTTGTTAGGCAAAATGCGGAGCCTAGGTGCGCCGATCAAGGGCCTCGATATCCCTGTACCGCTGATTGAGCTGAGTCGTTATTGCTCGGAGGAGTATTTGACCTCCCTCGGATTGGTGCTATCGGGCGCGATTCCACCTGGGGTACGAGATCGGTTGACTTCGACTTGGAGCTTGAGTAATGAGCTTCATGATTTTGATTTGACCGCTGGTCAGCAGGAGATTCTGCGGGTGCTGAAAGATGTCGGCGGGACCCTGATCGCGACAAAATCGAAGCCTATATCGGCGGCGATGTTGCGTTCGTTGCGTTTGCTTCGCGGGAAGGGTTTTGTTCGGGAAGTCTTGACCATCGCGCCGAAACAAGAACGAGCAAGCATTCCTCAGTCCTTGCGGATCACCAATGATGACGATGCGATTGAGAAATTCTTGCTGAAAGAAGGTCGCAAGAAACCTGCCCAGGCATTGACGCTGATTCGGCTTCAAGGGTCGTCGGGGGCAACCTTCGCTCCGAGCGAAATTAAAGCGCTCTCCGGCTGTACCGACCAGACTTTGCGCGCGCTTTTGACCAGCAAATTCTTGCTCGATGCAACCCAAAGCCCGGAACAATTAAGCGTTCCGCCAAAGCCTTCTCCTCAGCAGGCAAACGCATTGGAACGGATCACAAAATGCATTGCCGATCAAGACTCACGGGCGTTTTTGCTTTTTGGCGTCACCGGTTCGGGCAAGACGGAAGTTTATCTCCGGGCGGCGGAAGCTACCCTCAAAGCCGGACGGCAAGTGCTTTTCTTGGTGCCTGAAATTGCTTTGACTGCACAAGTGATCGGCCAACTTCGAGCTCGATTTGGGCAAGCGGTTGCGGTTTTGCATTCAAATCTTGGACCTCAAGAGCGGCTGGAGAACTGGATGAAGATTAACGACGGCAAGGCTCCGGTGATTCTGGGAGCGCGATCAGCGATCTTTGCCCCGGCGCGGAACTTGGGTCTGATCATCATGGATGAGGAGCATGAAGGTTCATACAAGCAAGAATCCGCCCCGCGCTATCACACGAAAGCCCTTGCTCTGAAACTTTCCGAACTCCATGGAGCGACGCTCGTTTTGGGATCCGCGACCCCGAGTATCGAGTCCTATTGGGAGTCTACGATTGGGCAGCTTGAGCGGCTTGAGATGCCAGACCGAGCTGCTGACGCTAAGCTTCCGGAGGTCTTTATCGAGGACTTAAGCGCCCAGTACCGCCAACCCGGACGCCCAAGCATGTTAACCCCGGCTTTGCACGACCGGATGGTGGAATGCCTTGAAAAGAAAAAGCAGGCGATCCTGTTCCTCAATCGACGGGCATTTTCGCCTTATTTGAGTTGCCGCGAATGTGGGCACGTTTATGAGTGCGAAGCTTGCAGCGTTTCTCTGAGCTATCGCAAGCAGTTGGCGATGTTGGTTTGCCATTATTGCGGATTTCAACGCTCGGCTCCTGATGTCTGCGATTCGTGCGGGAGTTCCAAGATCGCACCGATGGGCACGGGGACAGAGAAGGTTGAGGAGTTCCTGAAAATGGAGTTTCCCGAGGCTCGCGTGGCTCGGCTTGACCGCGATGTGATTAAGAAGAAAGGCGCTCTCGAAGAAGTTTTTGCGTTGATGCGGGCAGGGGAAATTGACTTCCTGGTCGGTACGCAGATGGTAGCAAAGGGGCTGGATTTCCCTGGCGTCACTTTGGTCGGTACGATCAATGCCGACACGGGTTTGCACCTTCCAGATTTTCGCGCTGGGGAAAGGACTTTCCAGTTACTCTCGCAAGTTGCAGGTCGGGCGGGCCGGGGCAAATCTCCGGGCGAGGTTGTGATTCAGACTTTCAGCACCGATCACCCCGCGATTGTGAAAGCCCAGGCTCATGCCTATGAGGAGTTTTACGAACTCACCCTGGAAGAACGCGAACTCGCGGCTTACCCGCCGTTCGTGCGCTTGGTGAACATCGTTTTCTCTGGTCCGGGGCGGATGGACGTGAAGAATCTTGCCAAAGCTTACGGCGCAAAACTCGCCGAATCCATGCCTGGAGCCAACATCCTCGGCCCCGTAGACTGCCCGATGGAGCGGATCAACAACCAGTGGCGGGTCCACGTGCTGGTCAAAGTCCTCCCAATGGAGAGCCTCGCGCCAATCCAAAACACCTTAGATGCTCTCGACCACGGCAACGTAGTGATCACATTAGACGTTGACCCGCAGTCAATGCTGTAGGAACTTTCGCATCCCCTTCAACATTTACTTTTATTCAGGTTTCGGAAAATTCCAAATGAATCCAATCAAATCGCTCGCCCTACCTTGCCTAGCTCTCTTTGCCCTTTCGTCCCTATCCGCCGCCGTTACTTCCGGACCCCAGGTTGGGACGATGGTGAGTGAGTTTATTGGCCGGCATGTGACTGGTGATGCTGCTGGGAAGGACTGGTGTCCGGTTTGCCACTACGGTCGGATTAACTCGGTTCAGGCTTGGATTCATGGCGAAAGCATGGAAAATGTGGGCAAAATTGCCCAGAAGCTGGAAGCCGAAATGAAAAGAGTCGGCAAGTTCAAGCTCCGTGCCTTTGTGGTTTTCCAAAAGCCGGATTCCAAAACGGACGCCCAGATGACCTCGGAACTTAAGGCGTTCGCAAGGAAATTTGGCATCAATCAGGTTTCGGTCATGTACGTTAAAGCCGGAAAGAGCGGGGCAGCCGGCATCAACAAGATCAATCTGACGAAAGCCGCGAAGAGCACGATCTTTACTTACAAAGCACGAAAGGTGTTGTCCAATTTCGTGAACCTCAAAACCGATGCGGCAGGCTTGGCAAAGCTCGACAAGGCAGTCAAGGCTTTTCAACCCGTGGCGAAGTAATTATCCGAACCAGGCGCACGATCTGTTTCGTCATTTGGGATCATGGATTCCCTTTCTCGTCGCGAAATTTTGGCTGCTGCGACCCTTGGCGCGGTTGCCCTCAGCGTTGGTGTGAACGCTGTTGATAAGAAACCACGTATCCAGCGCACGCTCAAAACTCAACCCGGTGCGTCCTACGACCGTTCCACCGAACCTCTGAAAGTCGTCAGACTAGGGTTTATCGGGATGGGTGCACGCGGGCCAAGCCACCTAGATTCGGCTCTGAATTGCGAAGGAGTTGAGATTGTGGCTATTTGCGATAACCACCTTCCAAGTGCCGAGAAAGGGCAGGCGATGGTCACAAAAGCAGGGCGCAAACCCGCCAAACTTTACACCAACGGACCCAAGGATTATCAGAAAATGCTTGCCGAATGCAAGCTCGACGCGGTGTTCATCAGCACGCCCTGGGATACTCACGTGCCGATGGCGGTGGATGCGATGCGCGCCGGAGCCCATGCTCTCGTTGAGGTGCCTGCCGCGACCACGATTGACGATTGCTGGAAGCTCGTCGAGGTTTCCGAGCAGACCGGCAAGCACTGCATGATGCTGGAGAACGTGAACTATGGTCAGGAAGAATTGATGGTTCTGAACATGGCGCGGCAAGGGGTTTTTGGCGAACTTTTGCACGGCGAGGCGGCTTATATCCATGACCTTCGTTGGCAAATGAAGGAGATCGAACACGGTACGGGCTCGTGGCGAACTCTGGAATACACCAGGCGAAACGGCAATCTCTATCCAACTCACGGGCTTGGTCCGGTCGCGCATTACATGAATATTAATCGCGGGGATCGGATGGATTACCTTTCGAGCATGAGCTCCCCGGCTCGGTGTCGCGAGATCTACGCTCAAAAAGAATTCCCAAAGGGTCACGCCCGGCGGGATCTCAAGTTTGTTTGTGGCGACATCAACACGACGATCGTGAAGACGGTTCTGGGTCGCACGATCATGATCCAGTGGGATGAGCAACTTCCCCGTCCTTACACCAGGCACAACTACATTCAAGGAACCAAAGGTGCCTGGGCGGGGTTCCCGGCGCGGCTGGCGGTTGAGGGACTTACACCTGAGTTCGAAAGCTGGACTCAGGGTGCAAATCTTGCCGAGTATCGCAAGAAGTTTGATCATCCTCTTTGGTTGCAACTGGAAGCCGAAGCAAAGAAGCACGGTGGTCACGGCGGTATGGACTTTGTAATGGTCTGGCGGATTGTCTATTGCCTTCGCAATGGTTTGCCGCTCGATCAAGATGTGTATGATGCAGCGTCGTGGTCGTGTATTTCTGCGCTCAGCGAGTGGTCAGTCGCCAACCGAAGTCAGTCCATTGACGTGCCGGACTTCACCCGTGGAAGGTGGAAGGACATGAAGCCTTTTGAGTACAAAGTGGTTTCGCCATACTTACCGCGGTAAAATAAGTCCATGGCACTTAGCCGAGATCAGCTGGCGATGCGGGCAGCTCAGGAACTCCGAGATGGGTTCACCGTGAATTTGGGGATCGGGATTCCGACCTTGGTTGCAAACTTCATTCCTGAGGGGATGGACGTTTCTCTTCAAAGCGAAAATGGAATGCTTGGCATGGGGCCCTTCCCTTTCGAAGGTGAAGAAGACCCTGATCTGATTAATGCCGGGAAGCAGACCATCACCGAGATTCCTGGATCGAGCTACTTCTCCAGCGCAGATTCCTTTGCAATGATCCGTGGTGGTCACATTGACCTCACCGTTCTTGGCGCGATGGAAGTCAGCGAAGCCGGTGACTTGGCGAACTGGATGATCCCGGGCAAAATGGTCAAGGGAATGGGTGGAGCGATGGACCTCGTTGCGGGTACCAAGCGCGTCGTCGTCGTTATGGAACACACCAACAAGGCAGGCGAGTCAAAAGTTTTGCGCGAGTGCAAGCTCCCTCTCACAGGCAAGAAGTGCGTCCACATGATCATCACAGATCTTTGCGTTTTCGAAGTTGGAGAAAGCGGTCTGGTCCTGACCGAACTTGCGCCAGGGGTGACTTTGCAGGAAATCGAAGCCAAGACCGAAGCGAAATTCACAGCCTCAGACAGATTGAAAGAAGTCGCTGTGTAAAAATTCCTTGAGGGGAACAGCCCACCTCAAGGAATTCTTTTCACGCAATATTAGACCTTAGGCTGCCAAGACTTCCAGTAGTCCGGATCTTCAATATCCAGTGCCTGCTGTGTCATGAAAAGCGGACGGTGGGTGTCAAGCATCACCGCAAGCTCTTCGGTACGAGTCGCGCCAATCGCGGCTTCCACGGCACCTGGCTGAGGGCCATGGGGAATTCCGAGCGGGTGCAACGTGATCGAGCCTTCAAAAATCCCCTTGCGAGAACCGAACTTGTCGTTGCAGTAATACAGGACTTCGTCGCTATCCACGTTCGAGTGAACGTAAGGCACCACGATAGCGTTCGGGTGGAAGTCAAGCATCCTTGGGCAGAACGAGCAGATCACAAATCCGGCAGCATTAAAGGTTTGGTGGATCGGCGGCGGCATGTGGAGCTTGCCAACGATCGGGCAGAACGCGTGAATACTGAATGCATACGGGTACACATACCCATCCCAGCCGACGACATCGCAAGGATGGTAGGCATAGGTGTATTTGGTGTAACGACCGCGTGCCTTGACGACGACATGGTACTCACCCTTGATGTCCTTGGTTTCAAGCGTGGAGGGCGGTCGAAAATCTCGCTCGTGGTATGGGGCTTCTTCTCTTAACTGTCCGAGATCGTTGCGGTATCGGCGAGGGATATGCACTTCTCCACGGCTTTCGATGGCAAGCATCCGAACCGGGAAAGATTCAAAGTGGATTTTCCAAATGGTGCCTCGAGGGATTACTAGGTAGTCGCCGGGGAAGAACGGGATATCGCCAAACATTGTTTCCAGTGTTCCCGTTCCGTCGTGGACAAAGAGGATCTCATCGCACTCGGTGTTCTTGAAGAAGTTTTCCATCTGCTCGGCAACCAAAACTTGGTTCCAAGTACAGTCCTGATTACCCATGAGCGGAATCCGGCCGCTGATGGCATCCCCTCTGGGTTGGATTTTATCCGTGCGAAGATGGCGGTGTCGAAGTGACTCTTCCTTCAGAAGGTCAACTTTGACTTCTCCTAAATCTTCCCAACCCATCACTTCGGTCGGAAGATTGTGGTGGTACATCAGCGCCATTGGGCCGCTGAAGCCGAAGGTCGAAAAGAGTTGTTCGGTAAAAAGCTCGCCATTGGGCTTTCGGTACTGTGTGTGTCGCTGCGGTGGAAGTTGTCCTAATCGGTGATATCTGGGCATCGTCGCCTTCTCCTTATGGGTCCAAAATAGTTTACCAATTTCGAAGCGCGTCGCTCTGAAAACATTGCTGTACGAGGATTGATTTTACATCGCTCAATCCTCGCATTCCTGTCATGTAGGGTTTGAAAAAATTTGCCGTAATGAATAAACCAGGTTAAAATCGCACAAAAAACACCGTAAGGTCGCGTGGATTCATCGACGCGGAATTGCGGCAGGAATAAACAGGGTTATAGCCACGCAAGTAAGGAAGCATCATGAATAAAGTTTGGGTTGTCAGTTTTTATGAGTTCTCATCAGATCACGCTGAGTCAGCGGATTTTTTGACCAAAAAGTTAGAGGCACTGTATCGGAAGGAGCCAGGTGTCTTCGCGACCATTGAGCCGGATAAGTTCCACGCGAATTCCTTTCTGGAAACTCTGGAGTTCGATAACATGGCTGCCTATCTTGCCTTCCAGGAAACACAAGCCACCAACGATGAGCTCAAAGAGTTTGGTGCGAAATTGAAAAATTGTCTGCATCGATCGGCAGTGAGCGAAACTTACTTCGAACAAGCAATGTCGGCTTAAATTTTCAGAAGCATAAATTCGGGGCAGGTCTCTCAGGGACCTGCCCTAATTTCGTTTTGAAAGTGGGTCCGATCCGGTGTTGCTTGGCGAGACATGATGCGTCCAACATCAAATCGGGCTACTTTCCAATAGAATGGGCAGGTTCGACGGTTGCATTTCAACTCATAATCTGAACATGGTTTCGCTGGTTGCCGCACTCGTTTTGACTTCTTCTTTGCCCATGCACGATCCCGTCTGTGGTTGCCACGCGCATATGCCGGTTTATGAAGAGACGCTAGGGATTCACCTAAGTAATGGTTTGGACGAACCACAAAGTGCGCCTAGGGATGTCGATCCGCGTGAGAAGAGTCTGGGCAACCTGCAACAGCTGACCTTTGGCGGGCAAAATGCTGAAGCATATTGGAATGTCGCTGGTGACAAGTTGGTTTACCAAGCGCGAATTCCTGGCTATCCAGACGAACAGATCTTCCAAATGTACGCCGACGGTTCTGGAAAGGAACTTGTGAGTACCGGTCTCGGGCGATGCACATGCAGTTTCTATTCTCCCGACGGAAAGTGGATTTACTTTAGCAGTACTCACGAGTATCAACGAGGCGCTCAGGCTCCCCCCGACATGTCGAAAGGCTATGTTTGGGTCGTCAACCCTTGGTTTGCACTTTACCGAGTCGCCGCTGACCAGCCGAATGGAAAGCCAGAGCAGATCTTCCGCCGATTTGGATATGTTGCCGAGACCACGATCTCCCCGGACGGGAAATTCATGACTTTCACAGGAGCATTTGATGGAGATTTGGAAATCTACCGCGCGGATCTGATGGGGGGAAATGTTGAGCGATTAACCACAGAGGTCGGTTACGATGGAGGACCTTTTGTCAGCTGGGATAGCAAGAAGATTCTTTACCGCCGCGACCCGGTTGAGTCCGAAGCTGAGCTAAAAGACTTCCGATCACTACTCACAAACAACATGGTCCGACCTGGAAATCTGGAGATTTGGGTCATGGATGCCGACGGGAAAAACAAGAAGCAAATCACAAACTTAAAGGCCGCGAGTTTTGCCCCGTTTTTGCATCCTGATGGTGAGACCGTGATCTTCTGCAGCAACTACGGCGATCCGAAAGGTCGAGAATTTGATTTGTTCGCGATCAATCTTGATGGCTCAAATTTCCGGCAGATCACCTTCACCCCAGAATTCGACGGCTTCCCGATGTTTGACAAAACGGGCAAGAAACTCGTGTTCGCCTCAAACCGATTCGGCAAGGTTCGCGGAGAAACAAACATCTTTACCGCTGACTGGAAAGATTGACGACCTCCTGAAAACGATTGATGAGATGGGCTACCTTTAAAAGGGACCCCATCTTTGTCTTACTCTCTCGCTCAAGCTTTCTTGTCGCGCTCAATGAACGCCCAGGCATTATGGGCGTGGATTGACTCGTGGTTTTCGACTTCGACCGAGTACCAATCAATGCGATCCTCGGCATCAAAAGCGAGGGCGACTTCTCGGATCATGTCCTCCACGAATCGAGGATTTTCATAGGCGTGCTCCGTCACAAACTTCTCATCCGGTCGCTTGAGGACGGGATACAGTGGTGAAGACGAGGACTTCTCAACCATATCAATGATCTCTTCAAGCCAAAGATGACCGTTTGCCCGCAGCCGAACCGTGACATACCCACGCTGATTGTGAGCTCCGTACTTGCTGATCTCTTTACTGCAGGGGCAAAGCGTAGCGACCGGGATCACGATTTGGATGACGAAATCGTTCTTCGACCCGCCGGCGGCCTCAAATCTGCAATCGAAGCCCATCATTCCGACCTTCCCGGTAACGGGGGCTGGCTTGCTGATGAAATAGGTGAAATCCACATCAAGGTGGCTCGTTTCGGCGTGAAGCTTTATCCTGAGTTCGTCCAGAATTCCCGGAATCGAATTCACGCTGACCTCGCCTTGATGCTCGTTCAGAACTTCAAGGAACCTGCTCATATGCGTGCCTTTAAAGTGGCGAGGCAAATCAACGGTCAAAGTAAAGCTACCGATCGAATGTTGAATCAGGTTGGCGCGGTCAAGGACGCGGATCGGATAGCTGACCTTTTTGACCCCGACCCGGTCTATCGCGATATTGCGCTCATCTCTGGTGCCCTGCATATCAGGAAGCACGACGGCGGCTGTTTCAGGTACATCGAATCCCATCTCTTCGTCCATTTCTATTAGAGTGATATTAGCACTCTCCTCTCGCGTCTACGCAATCCACTTTCCGTTGGTTCGCCGTTTGTTCCAATTTGCCCCTTCGGGGTTAGACTTTTTGCAAGTTTGAACGTGGGCTTGGTACACTCTAAAAGCTATGCCACGCGATTTTGAATACCTCACGGTGCAAGACCATCTTTGGATTAACTTCCAGGTCACCAAAACCAAGAACAGATGGAATTTCGCGAAGTTAGAGCAAGCGGTTTACCTCCAGTACTCCTATGGTAAGTCCAAAGATTTGATCACCCAAGCCGCGCGATATGGAGCAGGTTTTGGTAAGAGCAGTGCGTTCTCGGGTGGAAATGAAGCGACCGGATTCGTAGGGTTGCTGTGCTTTTTAGCCGTCAATGGCTACCATTGGAAGCTCACCGACAAGGATGCACTCTCATTCTACGACTCCATCCGAAATCAATCGGAACAAGCCGGCGATCTGATCCGAAAGTACTCAACCTATCACGACGAGGATCATGCAATGAGCCTCGCTGATGCCGCGAAATGGGTCATGGATACGTTCCCGAACACACTGAAATCACTCAGTGGTGAATCGCTCGTTTCTCTCTGATTTACGCTCGCTGGTTTAAACTTTCTTCCAAACCGTGCCATCTGGAGTGTCGCGAAGCTCGATCCCTTTCCCCAGCCATTTGTCCCGAATGGCGTCGGAAGCGGCGAAGTTCTTATCCTTTTTGAACTGAATCCGCGCCGCAATATCTGCCTCGAGTTCTGCTTCGAATGGGTTCGCCACCGCTTGAACTTCTGCGGGGCAAATGCCGAGCAGGGCATCAAGCTTTTCGAGGAAGCTGAGAGCAGATTTTGCCGCCGTGCCCGACATGCCGTCAGCAGCCCGGAAAATGACCCCGGTTCCTTCCAGAGCCTTTGCCAATGCCACACTCGTATTGAGGTCCTCGCACATTGCGTCTAGCGTTTCTTCGTAAAGTCGCTCTAGCTCGGGGCCGACGGTGTCTTCTCCTGCTGGATTTTCAAGCGCAAGGCCGACGATGCGGCGGCACTCTTTGTAACGCTCGACATTCTTGGTCGCATCCGCGAGACCCTGGAGGGTGAAGTTCAGCGACTTGCTGTATGGCACTGCCATCAACGAGTAGCGCAACGCAATTGGGTCCGCGCCTTTCTCATCCACCAAGTCGCGAACGGTATAAAACGTGCCCTTTGACTTGCTCATCTTTTCGCCGTCGACGAGGAGGAATCGAGAGTGCATCCAGTGGTTGCAGAACACCTCTCCGGTCAAGCATTCACTCTGGGCGATTTCGCTTTCGTGGTGCGGAAACACCAAATCCTCGCCTCCGGCGTGGAGGTCCAGCGTAGTTCCGAGATACTTCATCGCCATCGCCGAGCATTCGATATGCCATCCAGGGAATCCCCATCCCCATGGTGAGAACCATTGCATCAGGTGCTTGTCGTCGGACTTCCAAAGCGCGAAGTCGCCGGGTTGCTCTTTTTCTTCGTCCACGACGACGTCGCGAACCGCGACCTGGAGCTGATCCTTGTTCGTGTTTCCGCTCAACTTACCGTGATCGGGGAAGCTTGAAATTCGGAAGTAAACGCCCATTTTGGTTGCGTACGCATTGCCTTTTTCGATCAAGGTCTCGACGGCTTGGATTTGCTCACGCATGTGTTCCGTCGCTCTCGGTCGAACGGCGGGTTCGCGAAGGTTGAGCTTCTGCCAATCTTCGATAAACGCATCTCCGTAGTAGCGGGCTAGATCCCAGACGTTCGCGAAGTTCGCTCCGTCCTTGCTCTTGAGTGCCTTCTCCATCTTGTCCTCACCGGTAGCATCGGCGACGTCATCTTGGGTCATATGCCCAACATCGGTGATATTGGAGACGTAAGTGACTTGCCAACCCAGGGCCTCACTTGTGCGAACGACTAAATCTGCGCTGAGGAAGGTGCGGAAGTTACCAATGTGAGCAAAATTGTAAACCGTAGGGCCACAGGAATAGAATTTCAGATGGTCTTTTTCCTGAGGCTCAATGGCTTTTACAGTGCGACTGAGCGTGTCGTACAGCTTAAATTGACGTTGACTCACGCCGACAGTCTACCTACCGGCGACCTCGGATTCATGAGGGATGGGTCCAAAAGGCTGCATCGCGTACTGCTTAGCAAAGAGGATGAAAACGGGTAACCATATTAAATCGTTCGTGATATTGACGATTCCGAATAACCATGGGAGCTCGCCTTTGATTGCACCTATAACAAATCCAATCGGACCAAAAATTTTCCCTAAAAGCCCAACCCATACAAAGGCAGCGTAGCGTTCTGGCTGCTTGGCGATCAGGTAATAGCCCAGTCCATAAACCATCACGATCATCCCGATGGCCTGAAACAAGCTCGGATAGTTAGGACTTTCCATCCCTACTGCCTGAAAATAAGCGTTCGGAAAGAGGATTGTTGCCGTGCCCCAAACGACGTTGTAAATCGCGGCCGCCATGAACCACTTTTGATACCCAGCGCGTGTCATCACATGGGTCTACGGAAATCAAACCACCGAAGCATGGATATTCTGGAAACTAGTATCAAAAACCCTTGGAATCTGGCGCGAAATTTGTATACTGTTTTGGTAGCCGGGCGATGAGCGCTCGGTGATCAATCGTTATGCGTTCCACATTTGTTCGTTCCTTGGTCGTTTGCGCTCCGCTTTTGGCGGGCTTTGCGTTTGTCAGCCCAAGTCAAGCTCTTACGCGGGTTGATCGCTCGGTCAAGGTCTTTGGCGTTGCGGCACCGGTTGCACGAGTTGCGACTCGGGAAATTGTGATCGATTGCTCTGATCCCTTAGTCTTCGAACCCATCATCGCGCGATACGCCCTTACGCCAGTCTCCAGCAAAGGTAGCATTTGGGTCCTCCGCGCAGCGAGTATCAAGGCCGCCGAACGCGCGGAAAAGCAAATCGCAAAGATTCCCGGTGTAGCGGGTGTGTGGAACAATTCGATTCTCAATTACGCAAAGGATTTTGTCCCCAACGATCCCTTTTACAACCTGAACAATCCTGCATCAGGATGGCCAGGCCAGTGGTATCTGAACGACACGACCGCCACGAACGCCGACATCAATGCTCCCGCCGCTTGGAGCACACTTCTGACCGGATCCGGCGTGTTTGTCGGCATTGCGGACGACGGTTTTGAACTCACTCATCCAGACCTTTCGGCGAATTACTTCCCCTCGGGAAGCACCAACCTTGGTACCGGAGGAATCAACACATCGAACCCCTCACCGGTCACGGCGATTGATACCCACGGAACCGCTATCACCGGGTTGATTTGTGGTCGGGGCGGAAACGGGGTTGGCATCACCGGAGTTGCTCCACAGGCATCCTGGTCTGGGATTCGCATTGATTTTCCAACGACCGCCGCTCAAGTTCTGAGCGCGATGCAGCACCGGTCTTTGATCGCGAACCGACTGTTTGACGTCAAAGTTCACGCTTACGGACCAGTCGCTCCTTGGGACAACGGTAGCGCCGAAGTCACCCAAAATGTTGCCGTGAATGCGGCGGGAGTGATTGCCGTGCGTTCTGCTGGAAATTTGCGCAACACGACTGCTGAGGACGCAAACAAGTCGAGCATCCGCAACACTCCAGACGCGATTTTGGTCACAGCGGTGAATAGTCTTCTGAAGTTCACACAATACGGAAACTTTGGATCTTGCGTGTTTGTCAGTGCTCCGAGTGCAGAATTCGGCACCGGAACCAGATCGATTATCACAACCGACCGGACCGGAGCCGATGGATTCAATGCAGCAAGCCTCACTGATGGCGATACCTTCCCGGATGCTGGATACACGTCCATTTTCGGAACAGATTTCGACGGTGGAACTTCGGCGGCAACGGGATTGGTGGCGGGTGTGATGGCCCTCGGAAAGGATGCCCGTCCTGACCTGAACCTTGATCTTGCTCGTCACATGATTGCGAGAACCGCGAGGCAAATTGACACGGGTGACGTCTCGGTGACGAGTGACGGAGGCTGGAAAACCAACGCTGCTGGATTCAAGACCAATCAAAATTACGGATTCGGCTTGATTGATGCTGGCGCGTTTCTGACCGAACTTGCCAAGTGGAAGGGCGTGGAACCGATCGCCAATACGACTGTTGCAACAACAGCGGTTGGCACGGCGATTCCAGATAACAACACGACCGGGCTGAACCGCACGTTTATCGTCAGTCAAACGCGCCGACTGGAGTCGGTCCAAGTCACGCTGAACTTGACCCACACATTTGCCGGTGACATTGAAGCTTATCTCACTGCTCCAAGTGGGACGCGAAGCCGATTGATTCTGAGCAACGGTGCCGACGCCGCTGCGAATATTGCTTATACCTTTACCAGTCATGCTTTTTGGGGCGAGAATCCTGCTGGAACCTGGACGCTCAACGTGCGTGACGTTTTCGCAGTCTCGACTGGAACTTGGACAAACTTCTCTGCCTTGCTTCAGCACGGGGAATTGTTCCGAGAGGTTCTGGTCACCCCTGACTTTGATGCTTGGCAGGGCGGAAATCTGCCTGTTACAGTTGAGCTCCGCGACCCCTCCACAAGCGCATTGGTAAAGTCTTTTGGCGCGACTCAAGCCGATTTGACGGAGTTGGTTGGGAATCTCAGCACCTCTGGAATCTATGATGTTTTCGTTAGCTCCCCATACTTCCTGCGAAAGAAGATCAGCGCGATCTCGGTGACTTCATCCTCAACGCAACTGGGAACGGTGATTTTGATCAATGGCGATGTGGATCAGGATGGCGAGGTCGGACCGGGAGATTTCGAACTCGTTGTTTCGAATTTTGGAAACTCGCCAGCCACCCAGGCGGACGGCGATATGGATGGCGATGGAGAAGTTGGCCCTGGAGATTTTGAGATCGTGGTTGCAAACTTTGGTCTCTCTGGTGACTAGAAAAGTCGGTTTTTTTTAGGCCATCGAAACCTAAGATCGAAACAAAAACACCTGATTTCGCAGTAAAGTAAGTCATGCAAAGACTTACTGGTGTGCTCGCGGCTTTGATGGTCGCTGGAGCCTCACAAGCCGTGCCGATCAAGCGCGCAATGCACCCTGCAATTTCCCCCGATGGCAAGACTCTCGTTTTCTCGTGGCAGGGCGACCTTTGGAGTTCGTCGCTCCCGGACGAAAGAGCGACCAGGCTTACGGTACATGCGTCCCCGGACATGATGCCGAGGTGGTTCCCGGATGGATCCAGGATCGCATTTGTTTCTAGCCGATACGGGAATCAAGACATATTTAGCATCAAGCCGAATGGTACCGACCTCCAACGCGTGACGTTTGACAGTTCAAGCGAAAGCCTCACGGGAATCAGCGCCGACGGCAAGACACTCTTTGGATACACAAACGGCTGGGGCAGAATCAATCTGTTCCAGGTCAAAGCGAGTGGCGGCGACATCGTGCCTCTCACGAATCACCCCCTCGAACTTCAGTACTTCCCATCCCCAAGTGCGGACGGAACGAAGCTCGCTTACAATGGCGGAGGCTCTCCAGGATCTTGGCGAAACCCGGTTGAAAGTGGCACGGATACGGGTGAAATCTGGATCGCGGATTATGCCCCAGGCAAGCTGACGAACTACAAGCAGCTGACCAAAAACGATAACTCCGACATGTTCCCTATGATCGCTGGTGGCGAGCTGCGATTTTTCAGCAATCGATCCGGAAAGCCAAATCTCTGGACGATGAACCTCCAAGGTGGTAGCCCGAAGCAACTGACGAACCATGACGGAGGGACTCTCCGATGGCCAACCTCATCCCCAAATGGTGATTTCACGGTGTACGAATACTCCAGCGAGCTTTGGCTATACAACGCAAAAACAAAGTCCACCGCTCCGCTCGAAATCGAAGTCCCACAAGACGCTCCGGTTAATCCGACCTTGGATTTGAACCTAACGAGCGGCGTGACTGAAGCCGCTGTTTCTCCAGATGGGAAGCGGGCAGTGATCGTTGTTCGCGGTGATCTTTATTTGATTCCCGAAAAGGGAGGCACTCACCGGCGACTCACTAGCGATCTAGAGATGGACATGAATCCGGTTTGGCTCGCGAACAATAAGATTCTGTTTGCTTCTGCCAAAACCGGACTTCGCCAGCTTTATACGGTTGATTTGGACGGCAAGATTTCTTCATTTGCAACCGACGAAAAAGATATCGCTCTCCCTGCGCTTTCTCCAGACGGAAAGTGGGTTGCATTCCACCGGGGTGACCGAGAAGTTGTCGTAATGCCAGTGGGCGGCGGGGCAAAGCGTGTCCTAGCAACAGCATCGTTCCCGGACGCATATCGCGGTACATCGTCGTTTGGATGGTCGCCGGATAGCAAGTGGATCACCTATGTAGACGACACCGAGCGAGGTACCGATGTCTACGTTCAGCAACTCGAAGGCGCGACCAAGTACAAAATTGCTCGAGTGGGACGAGGAGCGACCAACCCAGCTTTCCTCGCCAATGGAAAGGGAGTCTTCTTCAATAGCTTCGAGTATCAAGACGGCGATATTATGGTTGTGGACTTGGTACCCCAGGAGCTGACTTTTGCCGAAGACGATCTGGACAAGATCGATGAAGAGAAGCCAAAGCCAGGCCCAGTGGAAGTCAAGATTGATCCAAGAGGAATCGAGCTTCGCCTTCGAAAATTGACCAATGGTGAGTCGGTTGCGCTCCTCAGCAGTCCTGACGGGAAAGCGATTTGGGCGAATGTCGCTGGTCAGCTTGTAGCCCTGAATGTCGCTACTGGAACCACGACCCCAGTTCCAGGTGTTACAGGGAGCGTGAGCTCGCTTTCCTTGGTGGGTGCAAAGGTTTACGGCATCGCCGCTGGCCGATTTGGTGCGCTTGGTCCAGCCGGAATTGCTCCGGCGGCTTTCAATATCTCAATCACGATTGACCGTGCCGCTGAAGAACTCGCCCTGTTCAAGGAAATCTGGTGGCTTATGGATCGGCTGTATTACGATCCAAATCACCACGGCCGGGGCTGGCAACAGCTGAAAGAGCGGTACGCCAAAATCGTTCCGTTCTGCTACGACCGAGCCGACTTTTACGCTTTGATGACGGAGATGATCGAGGAGCTAGACAGCAGCCACCTCGGCATCCAAACCCCTCTTTCCACAACGCCCGGAGCCGGTAGTGATCTCGTCGGTTGGATCGGGGTGGACTGGGATTCTGCTCTGCTCGCTTCAACCGGGAACTATGTGGTCAAGAAGGTTTTGGAAGGCTCCTCGGCGGATCATTCCCAGAGTTTGCTCCTCGCGGGTGATCGCGTGATTGCAGTAGATGGTACTAATCTCGGTGGTGTGGCCTCCTATGCCAGCCTGATGAAGGGCAAGATCGGTAAGAAGGTGAAGTTCACCATTGAGCGCGGCGGAAAGAGGATGGACATGATGATCAAGGCCGGTAGCCCGGCGCAATCCTCTGGCTTGCGCTACGAGGACTTCCTGCGCACTCGCCGAGCCGAAGCCGAGCGCATCAGCGGCGGCAAAATCACCTACTTCCACGTTGCTGGAATGAACACCCCAAGCACAGATCGGTTCTTCCGGGAAACCCGAGTCTATGGCGAAGGCAAGAAGGGCGCCGTCGTTGACGTACGCTGGAACGGTGGCGGAAACACCGCAATCCGGATGCTCAACGGCCTCAGAACACAACCCTGGCTCTACCGCAAGTTCCGAAGCGCGCCGAACCTCGCGATGACCGAAGAACAATTCCGAGGCGAGGCTGTTGAGTTACCAAGCGTCCTCATGACGAACCAATATTCTGCGTCCAACGCGGAAATCTTCAGTGAAGGCTATCGCCGCATGAAGATCGGCCCAATAGTCGGTGAGGCGACGGGCGGCAATGTTCTCACTGTTTCCGGATTTATCAGCCTCTGGGACGGTGGGGGGATCCAGATTCCGTTCATCGGTGTTGTGACGCCAGAAGGCGAGTACCTCGAAGGCAAAGGTCGACGAGTGGATATTGACGTCCGGTTCGATCCGAATGCTTGGAACGAAGGTCGGGACAACCAGCTCGAAGCCGCGATCCGAGAACTGATGAAGCGGATCAAGTAATCTCTGGTCGCTGGGAGGATGACTGAAACCGGAGTCATCCTCCCGCCGGCAATGGTCCTATAGTCCTGCAACCCACTCAATCCCCTTGCGTAATGCATCTAACAAGGTGAAAAGATGAAATCAGTTCAAAACTTGATGTTAGTGACCAAAGCCCTCAAGGACAACTCCTTGCCGAATTGGGTGAAGGCCGTCGCGGTTTTGGGAGTGGTTTACGTTTTGTCTCCGGTGGACATCGTGCCAGATCTGCTTCCCGTCCTCGGGTGGATTGATGATCTTGGCGTCGCCCTGATCGTTTTGAAGCAGATCATCTCTTCGGCGCAAAAGCTCGCGCCGAAGCCGATCTTAGTCCGATCCGAATGAGTCAATTTCCGCCCCTTCGGCGGAATTTGCTGAATCCAGTGATTCCTGAATCTTGGCTCTTTGCTCGGTGGTGATCTCTTGCGTCCGCACATCGCGCCAGCTAAAGAAGTCAAACGTCTTGTCCTCAGCGTTGGCAATGACCAAAATCCCTTCCGGATAATCCGGCAAGATCGGTACACTTACAACTTCGATCGCAACACTGATTGGTGACACCAGAGTATAAAACCCGATCTCGCTCCCATGATCATGCGGGCGACCAATCTCCCCTTCTCGCTTAAAAATTCGAATCGGCGTGGTGGTTTTCCTGCGCCCCATGGCAAGCAGATAACCCCGCTTGACATCCTCGCTAGGCAGAATTGCGAGCCCAGATGGATAGTTCTCCCAAGCGTCTTTTGCAAAGAGAGCAAGCTCTTTGCCGTTCGACTTGGGATCGGTGCCATATTTCCGAATCCCAAACCCACGGTCCACATAGTAAATGAACGCCAGCGTATCATCTGCGACCAAGGTTCGCACATTATCCCCACGGCTAAATGCGCCCAGATTGCGGAGATACTTCAGGCTCGCCCGGCCTTCTTTCGCGGTGAGTTCGTACTGATACAAAATCCCGGCGTCGTCGTCGTTGCGTTTACGGCTGACGAACACATACATTTTCCCGTCCGCGCTACGATGCAAGGCGACTCCCATCGCCGAAGCATTAACGCCCTTTTCTCGCTTAAAAAGATCAAGATCGCCGCCGATCTCCCAAATCTTCTGCTTCCCCGGATTAATCCCAAAAAGCCTCAGCTTGCTGGTGTCCCTCTCGACGGTCACCAAGATATCAATCTCGCGCGTGCCAATGTTGAATCCGCCCCGAGTATCCAGCCCATAAGGCAATCGCATTCCCGTAATTTGCTGGATCAATGCGCCCTTCAGGTCGTACACATTGATTCCGCCGCCCCGAGTTTCATGCAATCCAAACACCAAACTCTTCGCTTTCACGGTCGGATGGACCCAAACCGCGACTTCACCAACGCGTACCGAAACCGGTTCGGTCTTATAAACGGGGCTAATCGGCTCGGGATCCACTGGAAGCCGCGTGCTAGAGTTCCAATTCATGTCCCACGTGGCCACACTGCGGCGTTGAGCGGCTGTTGGCATGCAGCCAGACACCAAAAGTGTCAAGCAGAGCCATCCTGCCACCTGCCCAAATCGCATCATAGAATCTCTTTTGTGCCGTGCGAACGCGGCTCTTCCTAGCAATTATCGGCGGAAAAACCCCAAAAGTTACGCCGTGATGCTACGGAATCGCGCTTCGCCTTTTGGATTTCGCTCCAAAATCGCAATGTCCGCGGTCAAGGCGTGGGTCTTGTCTTCTTCCAAGTCGGCTGGTTTAGCCTCGGGATCCAAGGCTTTTGCCCAGATCTCGGGGAGTTCCTTCATGGCTTGAGCGAGGGTGATCTCCTTCGAAGTGAGATCAGTCAGAGCTTGGTAGAGTCGGTCGCTCATCTCCTGAGTCCCGCTCAGAAACGCAAACTTCGGTCGGCGGCTGTAATCTCCGTCGTAATCCAGCAGATAGATCGAATCCTCGTCGATCGTGTCGCCAACCTCGGCAAAAATGGCTTGCATCACGAACGGGCTGGAATTAAAATCGGAGAACGCCCTTTTCAGCGGCTGGCTCAGGGCGGCGACGACGCGTTGGATGGTCACGTCCTCTTCGCTACGCTGAAATCCTTCCTGATGGCTAAAGTCGAGCGCGGAAGTGCGGATGACTTCCACGTCCGACTGCTGCCCAATCGCGGCAAACATCAGCCGGTCATAAATCTCATAAACCTTGCGCATGTGCCGCATCATCGTGTAGGCAAGAATGCCTTCTTTGACGCTGACCACAATGACCGGAGTGCCAGACTGCAGCCGGCCCTCCACATAAGAAGCGCGATGGCTGATTCCTTCCTGCCAGTCGTAAGGGGTGAGCATAATGTCTCATTCTACGCCAAGATCGCGGCGATCGTGGCTGGGTAAAGAGTTGGAGGGTGGCATGGACCCCGACAGATCGTCGATGCCACTCAGGACCGTGATGTTTCGGGAGTTACTTCTTCTTCCAGGTGTCCTTGGGCTCCATGATGGATCGTGGGCCTTTGCCGTTTAGCCAGGCTTTGGCTGCCGAATCTTGCTTCAGGAACGCATCCCAAAAGGCGGTGGAGACTCCGAGAATCACCTTGTGGTGATTGGGATTGCGGTTGCCTGTTTCGCCCGGGAGGGCGCGTTCGCCAAACGCGCTGTGCTCGGCACCAAAGAGGATCACTTCGAACTTGTTTCCGGGCTTGAGGGCCGGAAAAACCTTGGCGCGTGAGGCGGGACTTGTGTCGCTGATCGGGCTGCCGTCCTCGGTACCGGTCATCAGCAACCAGGGAATCGCGACCGACGCAAACGCCTTATCGCTGCCCCGTGCGGGATAGCTGGGGCTGTACATGATCGCGGCGTCGATGCGCTGGTCTGTCCATTGTTCCTTGAGGGCCGAATAGGTTTGCCCGCTAACCGCTTGGGTCGTTCCCGCCCCAAAGCTGTGCCCGGACATGCCGATCTGGTCCAGGTCAAAGCGGCCTTTGAACGTGGGATTTTTGGCATTGAGGCTATTGAGCTGGGTAAGCAGGAAGTGGATGTCTTGCACGCGGAGCTGCAGGTTTTGTGCGCTTGCAGCGCGTTTCATCGCGGACATTCGCTCGCGCATCGGGACGCCTTGCCAGACCGATTCGTCGCTTCCGATGTGTTGCGTGAACACCACCACGTATCCGCGGGCGGCAAAATGGTTGCCGAGATAAGCGTTATTGGTCCTCGCGCCTCCGAGCCCGTGGCTAAAGATCACGACGGGTTGGGGCTTTTTGCTTTCCGGGAGGTAAACGCGGATCGGCAGGTCTCGTTTGCGCTCTGTGTCTTTGAGCGTGATGTCGGTGTGGGTCGGCTTGAAACTGGTCGGGACCTTGAGGGGATCGTACTGGGCTTGGGCGAGGAGAAGATAGAGTGCGAGCGTCATGCCGGTAAAGACGGGGTTTTGAGTGGATTGTTCAGTGGGGGCTGGGGAGGCAGTGCCATCCTCCCGCCTGAGATATTGGGGAAGTCCCCCTCTTTGACCCGCTCACTTGTGCGTGTCTGGGAAATTTTGTGGGCAAGGAGGGGGATTTAGGGGGCGGTCACGCGCCGCCATTTTAAAATCGCGTTCTCAATCGCTGGTTACCCGAACTTCCAGGCCGGACCTCCCGCGACCTCACCCCTAACCCCTCTCCTTCGCGACAAAGTCTGGCGAATGGTGCGATCAATTACGCGAAAGAGAGGGGGACTTTTTGAAGCGGTCGGAGAGATTGCGTTACGACTTCTTCTTTGCCGCGACCTTCTTCGGTCGCTCTTCCTTACCTTCGGCTTCTTTGGCTTTGACCTTTTTGGCTTTCACCTTCGGTTTGGCTTCGGCATCGAGGACGGCTTGGGCTTGGCGGGTTGCTACTTCGGGGTTCTTGATTGGGTCTGGGGTTCCAGGCTGACGGCGGGATTTTGGAATCGGAATCTCGGCGATTCCCTTGAGCCATGCCGCGGTCCCGGAGTCTTTCTCCAAGAATTTCTCCACTGTGCCTTCGTTGATAATCTCGCCACCAAGCTCACCGGCTCCTGGCCCTAGGTCAATCAGCCAGTCGGCGGCGAGCATGGTTTCCTCGTCGTGCTCGACCACGATCACGGTGTTGCCAAGATCGCGAAGCCGCTGGAGGGTCTGGATCAGCTTGCGGTTGTCGCGCTGATGAAGCCCGATACTCGGCTCGTCAAGCACGTACAAACAACCCATCAACCCTGACCCGATCTGGGTTGCAAGGCGAATCCGCTGGGCTTCGCCACCCGCCAAGGTTCTGGCGGTGCGATTCATGGTGAGATAGCTTAAACCCACATCATTCAGGAACCGAAGCCGCTCGGCGACCTCTTTCACCGCGCGCTCGGCGATGGCAAGCTGGCGCGGGCTGAGGTGCTTGTTCAGGGTGTCGAAGAAACCAAGAGAGGTGATCACCGACATCTCGGTGAGATCGGCGATCGAAACGCCATCAGGAAAACCTTCGCCGGGGAGCTTGACGCAGAGAGCCTCGGGCTTCAGCCTTTGACCCGCGCAGGTCGGGCAAGGCTTGGTGCTCATGTATTGTTCAAGATCCTTTTTCACCCATTCGCTTTCGGTCTGCTCGTACTTTTTGCGAAGGGTGCCAAACACGCCGTCCCAGCTGGTTTTGAACTTGCGCTCGCTCTTGGTGTAGCGCATCGTGACCGTGATTTGGCCTTCGATCCCCTGCCACACGAAGTGCATGTGCTCGTCGCTAATGTCCTTGACCGGGGTGTTCGCGTCAAACCCGACATGCTCCCCGACGCCTTGCAAGACCTCTGGCCACCAGTCTTTGGTTTCGCCGGACTTGTAAACGAAAGGCGCGATCGCCCCGTGCTTGAGGGGCAGATTCGTGTTTGGAATCAGAAGCTCGGGGTCGAATTCGGTCTTTGTTCCCAGGCCATTGCAATCCGGACAAGCGCCGTACGGGGAGTTAAAGGAGAACAGTCTCGGTTCAGGCTCGGGCATTGAAAATCCGCAAACGGGGCAAGAGTAGGACTCTGAGAAAAGCTCGTCAGCCCAAGGGTCTTCGGCTCCAGCGCCGGGCAACTGCGAGCTAATACAAACCGTGCCCTTACCCATTTTTAGAGCCGCTTCCACCGAGTCCGCAAGCCGGCGATCCAGGCCTTCTTTCTTCACCAACCGGTCCACGACGACTTCGATGGTGTGCATTTTGTAGCGATCCATCGGGATGTCGTCGTCCACTTCGTACATCTCGCCATCCACCCGAACGCGGGTGTATCCGGCTTTTTTGATGTCTAAGATTTCTTTCTTGTACTCGCCTTTCCGACCTTGCACGACCGGAGCGAGAACTTGGATCTTTGCACCGTCGGGGAGCTGGAGAACCTTGTCAACGACCTGGTCCGTAGACTGCCGCTGAATCGCGCCGTGCCCGTTTGGGCAGTATGGCGTCCCCGCACGGGCAAACAAAATCCGAAGGTAGTCGTAAATTTCGGTGACGGTGCCGACGGTCGAGCGCGGGTTCTTGCTGGTGGACTTTTGGTCAATCGAAACGGCGGGAGAAAGTCCGTCAATGTGATCCACATCGGGCTTGTCCATCTGACCCAAAAACTGCCGAGCATACGCGCTGAGGGACTCGACATAACGCCGCTGACCTTCGGCGTAGATTGTGTCGAAGGCCAGGCTGGATTTTCCGGATCCCGAGAGCCCGGTAATCACGACCAGCTTATCTCGCGGGATTTCTACCGTGATGTTTTTAAGGTTATTCTCCCGCGCTCCGACAACTAAAATCCGATCCTTGCTCATGCCCTTGTCTCGTGATTATACTAGACGGAAGGATACTGGAATAAGGGGGATGTTACCGTAGAAAGGTAGATTACTCGTCCGCAAGACCAAAGTTCTCAATGATGATTTCGAAGTCACTAGGGCCTACTTCTCCATCATTGTCCAAATCCGCGGTGCCAGCCCCGCCAAACTGAGAAACAACGGCTTCAAAATCGCTCGGGCCAACTTCTCCATCTTGATCAACATCTCCGTTGCGAAGGGAAATTTCCAGTCCCTGAATTGGCGTGCCGGTGAACGGAATATTCAACGATTTTGCCAAAAAAGTACCGCCCTTAACTTTCAAAGTCAGATGGTCAACTTGCCCAAATTCTGGAATCTCAACCGAAAACTCCTCTTGTGTAGGACTGATTTGCACTGTCCTTTCAACCACGGTTGTTCCAGATTGCACGAATACCGTTAAGTTTTCGGCGTTCGAAGGACTTACTGTATCTAACAAGTTTATTCTTCCTGAAATTTTACACGTCGGCTCGGGAGCATTTGTCCGGAAGACGAGATTCCATGGAGAGGAGAATGTTCCTCTCTTCTCCTGCGGAATGAGGAACCCGTGGTCAACACCGTCGTAGGCAGAGGTGGAACTGCCCCAGCCAAAGACCGCAAGATAATAGGTTCCTGCACCAAGTGCGACCATATCCCGCCCGTTCATTATCCCTCCGGGACCGAGTACGCCCATGCCTGGAGATGAAGGTCTCGGATTTGCCGTCTGACCGATAGTGATCGCGGCATTGTCCCCTTGTCCATCTTTATAGTCTCGGATCAGAAGCGATCCGTTCGGGGAATACAGTGCGAACTCTGTGTTCACTGCGCCCACGGTGGTCTCAGGTTGAATTGCCTCGGACAGAATATCAAAGTATTCACCGGAGAACGGTGTCATCTCGCCCACTCTAAACTTGAACCATTGAACAGTGCCTTGAATTGGGAGATAGCTTCGCTCAAAAGTTGCGATTCCTGCCGTAGAATTTGAAATCACTCCCAAGTCTTCGACTAGAGATGGGATTGTTCCTGTTGCATTTGGACTGTCAGCACCGGAAAACTTCATGACGAGGTTGTCAACGCGCATCTCAGGTTGATCGAATCCGTCGTCCTTTACCTCCGCCATTTCGACTGTCCAAGTGGTTCCTTGCTTGATCCGCGCTCCCAATAGGTTCCATGATCTGCCCTCAGGGTCACTTCCTAACGTAGATTGTCGCAATAGGCTCAAGCGATTGTTTGTTCTCGTGATGGGAACGGGCACACCAGTCACCAAGCTGGTATTAACACCGAGCGGAATGATCCTTAAACGGACATTTGGATGGCCGCTGTTGCGAATCACGAAGCAAAAGTCGTTTCGAAATGTTGGGTGGGCTATTCGAGTCGCTGTTCCTTCAGCCATGGTACGAATCGTCGGACCAAAATCGTAGTCCGGAACTAGCACAGGAAAGTGTAAGACGGTGTTGTCAGGATCGCCTTCAAGATCATAGGAAGCTCCACTTAGGGTCAGAGTCTCCATATTTGGTGCTTCTGCTCTCAAAGTAAAGTTTACGGAAATGATTGCTTTAAGTCCATTTCCAAGTCCATCGTTGTAGTGATTAATTCGCCAGATTGAACCGGGCCTAATTTCGGACCCCGGGAGAGAACCGCTCATTGCTGACCAAGCCTGAGGAGTCGTAATTGTGCCAGACCCAGAAGTGATCATTCCACCAAAAAATCTGATTGCAGAGGTGTCCAGACCTGGATACCCAGAGTTGAAAAGCCGAAACCACTGATTCGTGCCAAAGTCCCCGGGATCAATCATTGTGAATGCACCAGAGTTAATGGTAATGGTATTTGCCATTACAAAGGTATGTGTCGAGGTACCAATCACAGTAGAGGTCGAATACCCGGAGTTTGCGAAACTCTGAGGAGTGATTTGGTAGTCGGTTATAGAGAGCGTGTCCAAAGCAGAAGCGATTCCTGGAACCACCATCAAGATCGGAAACAATGGAAAATTCTTTTTACGATTCATTTCGCCTCAATTGCTCTTAACCACCTCATTCGAACTGAGTTGGGTACATGACCATCTTACTCCAGAGCTTTATGCATTATTAAATTAAAAGAGCATTTAATTTTGCGAGGGCAATCTTGCACTTCGGCCCATTTAATTTGTTGCTTCAGTGCAAGCCTCTCAATGGATGCTTGTTGCGATGGGAGATGCGAGCGCCAAACACGAATATTTAATTATCTCAGATGAGCACCCAGACCGGAGGGTCAGATGTCCAGTGGATCTGGGGTCTAGCTTAGGGTAACAAAAAGGTTGCCGCCCAAAACTGGGCGGCAACTTCTTTTCTAACTGGGAGAGATTACTTAACCAGCGCGACGAGGGATTGATTCTTTGGAATCATGACCTTGCCGGAAACCTTTTGAACTGCACCAACGCGGAATGCGACTGGCATCATTTCCTTTCGAGCCTTGTTAGCGGAGCCTTCGCAACCGTAGTACATGTACTGACCGTCTACGAAAATCTTGAACTTAGCAAGAGCGCCGGTTTCGTTGCAACATCCTTTTCCGCCCTTTGCCATTGGCTTAGCGGCAGTGGACTTGCAGCAAGCTTCCTTGCCTTCCATCTTCACTTGAACCTTTCCGGCTTTTGCCTTACAGCACTCGCCGGCTTCAGCCTTGACTTGAACCTTGGCAGCCTTGGACTTGCAGCACTCGCCACCTTCGGCTTTGACTTGAACCTTAGCAACCTTGGACTTGCAGCACTCGCCGCCTTCAGCCTTGACTTGAACCTTAGCAGCCTTGGCCTTGCAGCAACCGCCATCTTCCTTCTTCGCCTCTACCTTAACGACTGGCTTCGGACAAGCTCCTGCTGTACAACCGCCTTCCGCGCCAGCGAATGCTGAAACGCTGCCCACGAGGGCCAACACACCTACGATCAATGCTTTCATGTTTTTAATATCCTTCCGAAAACGATTATTGGTTAAAAACCAAGTCTCCTTTTATTTTAATACATCAGCGGCCGAAATGAGTTCCCAATTGAAAGAAGAATTTCCAAAATGTCCGTTTTTTGCGGTTGGAAGATACTTCTGTTGCTTTAAGTTCAAGGTTTTTGCAATACCAGCGGGTGAGAGATCAAAGTTCGCCCGAATGCGCTTCTCGATTTCATCAGGTCCGATCTTCTCGGTTCCGAAGGTTTCGATATTGATGGAAACTGGCTGAGCCACGCCGATGGCATAAGCCAATGCAACTTGCGCCTTATCCGCAATCCCTGCGGCCACGATGAGCTTGGAAATGTACCGTGCGACATAGGCCGCGCTTCGGTCAACCTTTGTCGGGTCTTTACCGGAGAACGCACCGCCGCCATGAGGGCACATTCCGCCGTAAGTATCTACAATAATCTTGCGACCGGTTACGCCAGTATCGCCTTGCGGTCCGCCAATTTCAAAAATCCCGGTTGGGTTGATGTGATAGGTGATCGGTCCGTCAACGAACTTTGCATATTGCGCCAAAACAGGATCAATGATTTCCTTTTGAACGATTTCTTCAATTGAGTCCTTCACCTTGATGTGGTGCTGATGGCTCAAAACGATGGTGTCAATCTTCTTCGGCACTCCGCCTTCGTACCAAACGGAGACTTGGCTCTTCGCGTCAGGGCGTAGTCCCAAATCCTTCTTGCTTGGATCCTTCCGCACTTCTGCGGCTTTTCGGGTGAGGGCGTGGGCGATGCTGATTGGGAGCGGCATGAAGTCGTCGGTTTCGTTGGTCGCCATTCCAAACATCATGCCTTGGTCTCCGGCTCCACCGGTGTCTACACCAGCGGCGATGTCAGGAGATTGCTCTTGGATCGCAACCATGACGCCGCAGGTGTTACCGTCGAATCCAAGTTCGGTGTCATAGTAACCGACGTCGGTAATTGTTTTTCGGACCGTGGAAGCAACGTCCACATAGGCAGTGGTGCTGACTTCACCAGCAACAACCGCGAGTCCTCGGGTGAGGAGGGTTTCGATTGCAACGCGGGCGTTGGGATCTTGGGACAGGAATTCGTCCAGCAATGCGTCGGAAATTTGGTCAGCTAACTTATCTGGGTGGCCTTCGCTCACACTTTCCGAGGTGAAAATCTTCAAATCTGCCATTTCTGTAGACCCCTATGATACCCGAGAGGGGGGTAGGGTCCCAGAATTCTTAACCTTGAAGTCCTAGTTTGAGCTCAACGCACCCGGACGGCGTCAGGAAAATCACGGTAGAGGGCAGACTTAAAATTGACGACCTTACTATAGACGGCGGCATGGATTCCTTCGATGGGCTCGCTTCGGGTGGCGACCATATTGAATGCCGCATCCATTTGGGTGAGGTCGTGAAAGCGCATCGTGATCAGGAACTCGCGCATGTCGGATGGGCTAAAGCCAAAGGCTCGGCGTTGGATCGAATATTCCACCATCTTGCCTTCCGAGACTAACTTTCCGAGGTAAACGTCCACCGCGTCGGTGAATTCGAGATCCTTCACTCCGGGTGCAAGGTCAACCATCACGATGTACGAAGTCATACAGCAATTTTAGCACTGGCGAACCTAGCTTGATATGCCAATAACTACTCTTAACACCCTGTTGATCCTTTCAGGAGGATTTGTGGTGCCCGACCTGCTAAAATTAACCTGGAAACTTTTTATGAAGAAAGCTCTTATCACTGGAATCACCGGACAAGATGGTGCGTACCTCGCCGAATTTTTGCTCAAGAAAGGGTACGCGGTTCACGGGATCAAACGACGAACATCCCTCTTCAATACACAGCGGATTGACCACCTTTTCCACGCCGCCGCCGATGATGGGCTTCCTTTTCACCTCCACTATGGCGACCTCACTGATTCGACCTCTTTAATCCGTGTCATTCAGGAAGTCCAGCCCGACGAAATTTACAACCTTGGTGCGCAGAGCCACGTCAAAGTTTCCTTTGACGAACCAGAGTTCACCGCCAATACCGACGCGCTTGGAACTTTGCGCCTCTTAGAGGCAATTCGCATTCTGGGCATGACCGACACTGTTCGAATTTATCAGGCATCCACCTCCGAGCTTTATGGTCTAGTTCAAGAAATTCCGCAAAAGGAGACGACGCCATTCTATCCTCGCTCGCCGTATGCAGTGGCAAAAATGTATGGCTACTGGATCACGGTGAACTACCGCGAATCTTACGGGATGTACGCCTGTAATGGCATCTTGTTTAACCACGAAAGCCCGCTTCGAGGCGAAACTTTTGTCACCCGAAAGGTCACTCGCGCAGCTGCTCGAATTTCGGTTGGATTGCAGCAGAAGCTTTTTTTAGGAAACATGGACTCTTTGCGAGACTGGGGTCATGCCCGTGACTATGTTGAGGGCATGTACTTGATGCTCCAGCAAGACAAGCCAGAAGACTTCGTTCTTGCGACTGGGAAGCAATACTCCATTCGTCAACTTTGCGAAGAGGCTTTTGGTCATCTTGGAATGCCGATCGAATGGAAGGGAAGCGATGTCAACGAGGTTGGGATTGATGCCAAGACTGGTCGCGAGGTGATTGGGGTTGATCCACGCTATTACCGACCAGCCGAAGTTGAAACTCTTCTTGGAGACCCGAGCAAGGCAAAGGCAAAGCTCGGTTGGGAACCAAAGACCACATTCTATGAGTTGATCAAAGAGATGGTCGAAGCTGACCACGAAACGGCCCGCAAAGACGCACTGGTCAAACGCGAAGGATTTTCGGTGTATCAAAGTGCAGAAGAAGGACGCTAAAATTTTTGTCGCCGGCCACCGAGGTTTGGTGGGTTCGGCAATCATTCGGCAGCTACGGGCGGCGGGTTATGAGAACATCATCACTCGCACACGAGCTGAGCTTGACCTCGAAAACCAGGCGGCGGTTCAGGCTTTTTATGTAGCCGAAAAGCTGGATTGGGTGGTTATGGCGGCTGCGAAAGTTGGCGGGATCGGGGCGAATTCGAAGTATCCGGCTGACTTTATTGGGCTGAACCTTGTGATGGAATGTAACCTCATCTGGGGCGCGCACCTTGCTGGGGTACCGAACTTTTGCTTCCTAGGATCATCGTGTATTTACCCTCGCGAGACTCCGCAACCGATTCCAGAAGAGGCGATTCTCACCGGAAAACCAGAACCGACCAATGCGCCTTATGCGATTGCGAAGATCGCTGGTCTTGCCCTTTGTGAGGCGATTCGCAAGCAACACGGTCGAAACTACTACACGATCATGCCGCCGAACATCTACGGGCCTGGGGACAACTACAACTTGGAAACCAGCCACGTTTTGCCGGCCTTAATCCGCAAGTTCCACGAGGCAAAAGAGAATGGGAATACACCAGTTACTTGCTGGGGAACTGGTTTGCCGCGACGAGAATTCCTCTATTCGGACGACGTAGCCGGAGCGATTGTGTACCTCATGGGTCGCGACGATGTGCCGGATATGGTGAACGTCGGCACAGGTAAGTCAATCTCAATCAAGGAGCTTTCCGAGACCGTTCAGAAGGTCATTGGTCACCAGGGTGACATCGTCTGGGATACAAGCAAGCCCGACGGTTTCCCTGAGAAAACAAACGACGTTTCCAAGCTCTTTGCGCTTGGATGGAAACCTTCTACTAGCCTAGAAGAAGGGATTGCAAAGGCTTACGCTGAGTACCTTGGCACCTTGACTACGGCGTAACAATTTTTCCTTACCTCGGTCAATGCCCGAGGTAAGGAAAACTCTTCAACCTCGCATCATAGAGGCAATCTCGGAAGCAAATTCTTCCTTGATCACTCGGCGCTTGACCTTCATGCTTGGGGTGAGATGGCCGCCGTCAATGGTGAACTGAGTGGAAAGCAGCACGTGCTTTTTCACCATTTCGAAAGGCGCGAGGGTCTTGTTGATCCTATCTATCTCGGCTTTGATCATCTTTTTTACCGGATCAAGTTGGATCAGGTCTGCTGGGTCGGATGTCGCGATTCCCGCCTTTACTGCCTCGGCTTTGACCTTTTCGAAGTCCGGCACGATCAATCCGCAGACGTACTCCATTCCATCGCCAAACAGCACGGCCTCGGCGATCAGTGAGGATTCTTTGAGCTTTTCCTCGATCAACTGAGGCGCAACATTCTTGCCATTCCCAAGGATGATCAGGTCCTTCTTCCGGTCGGTGATTTTATATTTACCATCTGGCATCTGCACGCCGATGTCACCGGTGTAGAACCAGCCGTCGGAGTCAATTGCCTTGGCGGTGTCTTCGGGCAGATTGTAGTAGCCCTTCATTACGCAGGGACCCTTGATCAGAATTTCGCCGTCCTCAGCTAGACGCATTTGATTTGGCGCGAGTGGGGTGCCGATCGTGCGGTAATCGTTGTCATCGGGACGGTTCAGACACATTCCCGAGGCGGTTTCCGTGAGACCAAACCCCTGCAAAATCATGATGTTGAACGCACCAAAGAACTCTGCAGTCTGGAGTGGCAAAGCCGCTCCTCCGGAGAAAAAGTAACGGAACCGACCGCCCAAGCGCGCTCGAACCTTATCGCCGACAAGCTTGTCCAAGATCAAGCGAAGCGGAGTAGCTTTGCCATTTTGAGCCGCAATTCCTTGGTTCAGCGCAGCGAGGAAGAGCTTCTTTTGGATTGGCTTCATCTTTTCGGTGCTGTCCATGATCCGCCCTCGCATCGCATCAAGGAACCGTGGCACGGTTGCCATGATTGTTGGTCGGACTTTGACCATATCGCTGGCGATCGTGGCAAGGCTTTGTGCGTACGCAATTGTCGCTCCAATTGCGGTTGGGAGCATGTGACCGTTCACGCGTTCAAACACGTGGCTCATTGGCAAGAAACTGAGGAAGGTGTCCTTTTCGTCCAGTGGAACTCCGGCACGGATGATATTCATCATGTCCACAATAGTTCGGTGAGTAAGCATCACGCCTTTCGGGTTGCCAGTGGTTCCGCTCGTATAGATCAGAGTTGCCAATGAATCGGTCTCAGTCGCGGTGATTTGGGCTTCCCATTCTGCGGTCCGTAAGGGTGCAGATTTGGAGGCCTCATCGAGGGTACTGATCAATGATTTTGCCGTCCCGACATGGGCGATGCGCTGGATCAGCTCGTCCTTCCCGCAAAAGACGTGCTTCGCTCCGCAATTTTTGATAATGAACTCGGCTTGATCTCCGGGCAAAGTTGGATAGATTGGCACAACCACAACCCCCATGGTCTGGCAAGCCCAGTCAATCAGTCCCCACTGGAAGGAATTCTCACTGTATATACAAATGAAGTCACCGCGCTGAATCCCCATTGCATGGATTGCGGCGGCATATTGCTCAACGATTTTCCAGAGTTGTTCGAAGGAAACGGGTTCAAAATTCCCTTTGTTAGGGACGAGGTGACTGGTTTTTGATTTCCACTGATTACAGCTTAGTTGGAGCATATGACCGATATTTTTGGCTTCTTTCAGGTACGACATTGTCCTATTCTCTTGTTTTGACGGGAATAAATTGGTTTACTTTTCTATGGGATAATCTTCCATTGTCCAGCCTGTCCAGCCTCCAGACATGCTACGAACGTCCTCAAATCCCATGTCCAACAGCACTTTCGCGGCTAGCGCGCTCCGGTGACCACCGCCGCAATAGCAAATAATCTTCTGAGAGCGGTCGGCTAGGGAAGGGTCGCGCTTTGGGTGCACTAAGTCGGCTCGGACTTCGAGAAATCCTCTTGGGAAAAACTCCGCTCCGGGGATGTGACCGACATCGAATTCGTCTTGCTCGCGGACATCAATGATTCGGAATCCTTGGGGACCCGCTCGTTCGGCGACGAAGGACGGAGTCACTTCTTGCACATGCGCTAACGCTTCGTTTACAAAATCTGCAAGCGACTTCCCCATCAAAGCGGGGTTATACCCGACTTTCAAATTGCAGTTTGATTTGGTTCAATCCGGAAAGTACTTTCAGGCGTGGGCTTGAGGAATCATGAGGCAGTTTGGGCTTTGGGCTATTTCCTGGATATTCCCGCCTGGTGGGGTTCAAATCGGGTAAACCTGAACCTAGGATTAAGTATGACGATTCGATTTCGCACTGTTCGCCTGACCAAGCTCTACCCCCTCGCCATCAGCAGGGGCGTGAGTACCGGGTCAAATAATTTGTTCGTGGAAGTCGAAGACCGAAGCGGTCATGTTGGCCTTGGCGAGTGCGCTCCCGGAACCGGATTTGATGACACCCTCGCCGAAATCGCTCGGGCTGAACTCGAAGCTCTGATCGCCAGCGATATTGAAGCGCTCAGCATTCAGCAAATCTACGCTCGAGCCCGGGAGATGAATGTCAATCCAAGTGCGATTGCCGCACTTGATACCGCGCTTTGGGACTTGCTTGGAAAAAAGAGCCGCATGCCGCTGTACCGAATCTTCGGGCTTGCCAATCAGCAACCCGCGACCAGTGTGACGATTGGGATCAACCCTGCCGAAGTCGTTTTGGAACGAGTTCCCGAAATTCTAACGCGCACGGGCGGAAAGTCTCTTAAGATCAAACTCGGCTCCCAAAATGGGATTGAACACGATAAGCAGATTTTTGAAACCGCGGTTCTTGCCTCAAAAGAATTCGGCGTAACCTACCGCGTGGACGCCAACGGGGGCTGGAACGTGAACGATGCTCTCACCATGATGAAGTGGCTCGCTGAGCGTGGCTGCGGCTACGTAGAACAGCCGTTGGCAAAGGGGGAGGAAGACGGATTACCCGCCTTGTACAAAGACCGACCGTTGCCGCTTTTTGCGGATGAGTCTTGCCACTTCGCGACGGATATTCCCAAACTCGCCGGCAAGGTTGACGGGGTAAATCTCAAGCTTATGAAATGCGGTGGTCTTACGGAGGCACTGCGGATTGTGGCTGCAGCTCGGGCTCATGGCATGCAAACCATGATCGGCTGTATGGGTGAATCAAGCTGTGCAATTTCGGCAGGGGCCTCTATCGGTGAGCTTTTTGATCACATTGATTTGGACTCGCAGTTGAATCTGAAACCGGATCCTTGCACAGGAGCATTGACGATTGATGGCGTAGTCACTCCTCCGGAGATTCCCGGACACGGTGCCTGGTACGCCGTTCCCGCTGAGGACTTTGCGAATGCGAACTGACCGCCCGATTGCGATTTTCATGCCTGGCGCGATGCAAGATCGCTCCGGAAAGATGGGCTTTGGAGTACTGCGCTACTCACCAAATCCTATCGCATGCGTGATTGATCCAGACTTTGCCGGGCAGGATGCGAAGGATGTCACGGGTATTCCTCGTTCTGCTCCAGTTGTCGCAACCGTAGCCGAAGCCAAGGCGCTTGGTGCGGAAGTTTTCCTTTTAGGCATCGCTCCTCAGGGTGGAAACATTCCGGCAGAATGGTATCCCGTGATTGACGAGGCTTGGGGACTCGGTTTGAGCATTGCCAACGGCCTTCACGAGCAACTCAATCTCCGCTACAAGCCGACCGATCCGAGCCATTGGGTTTGGGATATTCGCCAGGAACCTGCTGGACTTGGCACGAACCATGGCCGCGCGGCGGACTTGAAAGCCAAGCGCGTTCTCATGATCGGCACCGACATGGCGATCGGAAAGATGACTGCTGGATTGGAGTTGTGGAAACACGCCAAAGACCAAGGTGTGAAGTCCGAATTCGTCGCGACCGGCCAGATTGGGATCACGATTTTAGGTTCGGGCGTACCGCTTGATGCGGTTCGCGTGGATTACGCAGGCGGAGCGATTGAGCGAGAAATGCTTCGCTATCCGGAGGCTGAGCTGATCATCGTGGAAGGTCAGGGCTCACTCCTGCATCCAGGTTCGACCGCGACTCTGCCTCTCTTGCGCGGATCTATGCCAACCCACCTGATCCTTTGCCACAAGGCAGGGATGACCCATGTTGATCGATACGATCACATCGCAATTCCGCCGCTCCGAGAATTTTGCAAAATGTACGAAGACCTCGCGGGTTCGTGGGGCAATTTCCCGCGACCAGTCACGTGCGGAATCGCACTAAACACCGCATCACTCTCTGAGGATGAAGCAAAGGCAGTTATGGCAGTAATGGAATCAGAAACAGGATTACCCGTCTGCGATCCGGTGCGAACCGTGCCACAGAAACTGCTTCAGGCGATCGTAGGCTCCTAAAAAGATGGGCTCGCCCAAAAATGGAGCGAGCGCATCTATTTAGCCTAACCGAGTGGTTAGTAGTGCCAGTCAAGGTTGAGAGCATCACGGGCGTGAGCCTGGATGAACTCTCTTCGTGGTTCAACTTTGTCACCCATTAAGGTGCTGAACATCGTCTCGACTTCCATCGCGAATTCAGGATCAAGCTGAACTTGAACAATCCGACGGTTGGCGGGGTTCATCGTGGTTTCTTCGAGTTCCTCGGCGTTCATTTCACCGAGACCCTTAAAGCGACCGACTGTCCAATTTTTCTTCTTGCCCAGCGTCTTAATCACGCGATCAAGGTCTGCCTGATCCTGGCAATAGTGACGCTCATCCGTCCCCACCTTCACGACGAAGAGTGGTGGTTGGGCGAGGTAGATGTGACCTTCCTCGATCAACGGGCGCATGTATCGGTAGAAGAATGTGAGCAGGAGCGTCCGGATGTGCTCTCCGTCCACGTCCGCGTCGGTCATGATAATGATCTTGCCGTAGCGGAGCTTGCCAAGGTCGAAGCTCGTGTCTTTCACGACCTCGCCATCTTCGTCCTTCATTCGGCCGGTGCTGATGTCAATCCCGATCCCGAGCGCTGCGATGAGGCTCTTAATTTCTTCGTTGTCAAGTGCCTTGTCAATTCGGGCCCGTTCAACGTTCAGAATTTTTCCGCGCAGGGGCAAGATGGCTTGAGTCATGCGATCCCGACCACCCTTGGCACTACCGCCCGCGGAATCTCCTTCCACGATAAAGATTTCGCACTTGTCAACTTCCTTGCTCATGCAGTCGCTGAGCTTTCCTGGTAGACCGAACGAATCCATCGTGCTTTGTCGCTTGACGGTTTCAGCGGCCTTGCGAGCAGCTTCCCGGGCGCGTTGTGCGATGAGTGCTTTGTCAATCAGCCGTTTGGCTTCTTGAGGATTTTCTTCAAGGAAGGTGTTGAGTCCGTCTCCGACCAGAGAGTTTGCCAAACCCTGGACTTCTGGGTTCACAAGCTTGACCTTGTCTTGGGAGTTGTAGCTCGGATTTTGGAGCTTTAGCGCGATGACCGCGGTCAGACCATCACCAACATCGTCTGAGGTGAAATTCTTGTCTTTCTCCTTCAAGAAATTCATCTTTCGGGCATATTGATTCAGAACCCGGGTCACCGCCATGCTGAATCCGGAAACGTGAGTTCCGCCGTCTGGCTGGTGGATATTGTTCGAGAATGCCAAGATCGTTTGGTTGTAGCCCGAGTGATATTGCAACGCAACCTCGAGTTCGTATCCTTCCTTTAGCCTCTTGAAGTAAACAACCTTCTTCGTGATCTCGTCTTTTGTCGAGTTCAAATGCTCGACAAGCTGAATGATCCCGCGTTCGTAGTGGAAAGTTTCGTCCTCATCCGGGTTCATCTCATTCTTGAAGTCGAAAACAACTTTCGGGTTGAGATATGCTAGTTCCTTGAGGCGGTTCTTGACGATGTGCGAATCGTAGACGATTTCAGATAGAACTTCGGGGTCGCCATGCCAACGGATCATCGTTCCGGTGCCCTCTGCGTCTCCAATGACCTGAATATCGGTGGTTGGAACGCCTTGCTCGTAGCGTTGTTGCCATAGCTTGCCTTCACGCTTGACCGTGGCGACGAGCCATGCTGAGAGCGCGTTTGTACATGAGACTCCCACCCCGTGCAATCCACCGGAAACCTTGTATCCGCCATCTTCGCCGCCAAATTTCCCACCTGCGTGGAGCATCGTCAAAACGACTTGGAGGGTACTGATGCCTTCTTCTTTATGGATACTAACTGGAATTCCGCGTCCGTTATCTTCGACGCTAATGGAGTTGTCGGCGTACATCACGACATTAATTCGGTCGCAATATCCGGCGAGGGCCTCGTCCACGGAGTTGTCAATGACTTCACGATAAAGCTGGTGGAGTCCGCGCTTTCCGTTGTCGCCGACGTACATTCCTGGTCGATGCCGAACCGCCTCTAAGCCTTTGAGAACCTGAATCGAATCGGAGGTGTATTCGTTGGTGACTTTGCTGGCGATACTATCGCCTTCGTCAGAAGAAACCCCGGTGAGCTTTTCCGGCTCGAGCATGGCTGCATCATTGGCTGCTTGTTCTTCCGGCCGAAGGTCTTTTTCGTTATCTTGAGAGCTCATAATCCTGTCCGCAAGACGATACGACCGTAATCAGGTCAATCGCCGCACTGCAATAAAGCAAAGACGAGCCAAATTACTCGTCTGCCCTAAAATAGAGTCCCCATATTTTACCCGGTACGGCGTTTGAATCTATTGGCGCAAACGCCAGGTTCAAAACCCCCTTGGTTAAATCCGAATTTTAGGCTACGGCGGAGTTAGAAAGTAACTCTCGCATTTGCTGAACCGGATCTCCAAATGGGTCAATCACAAATGCCTGCCATCCAAGCTCAATGGCTGCAGAGACATTGACCGGAGTATCGTCGAAGAAAACGAGTTCAGAGCCGGAGAATCCAGTCGAAGTGTTCACGTAGTCGTAAATTTCGCGGCCTGGTTTGTCCATCCCAAGTTCGTGAGATACGAACGGAAATTCTAGACTTGCGATTGCCGGGAAGAGCGAATATTCCCGCATTCTGTCCCAGTGGGGTGCATTCGTGTTACTGAGACAAGCCGTTCGGATTCCACCACGGTGAAGCTCCTCAACAAGATCTGAGGTCCCAGGATAGGGCTCCTGTAGAATCCCTAGATGGACCCCAAGGGCAGATTCGTTTGAATCAAGCTGTAAAAAGAGTCGTAAGTCCGTTAAAAATTCGTTAAGCCCAATCTGACCGGCCTGGAATGGTTCGAAGGCTGGAAAGGCGTTGAGCCCTAACAATGATTCAGGGAACTCGCCCAAATCGATGCCGGCGTTTTGTGCGGCATCGCGCCAAGTGCGGGCAATGCGTACCATAACCCCTCCCAGATCAAACACAATAAGCTTTGGAGAATGCAACATGAGCGTTTTCGACCCGATAAATATAACAGGTCTTTCGTTCATTATCGGCGACTTTAGGTTAAAACATGATTTCAAGATTAGAAGAAGCGATTAAAAATGGAGTTTTGTTGGGTGATGGAGCCAATGGAACCATGCTGGCAAAGCTTGGATTTGACCGGCAACCTTATGATCTCGCAAACTTGCTTAAGCCTGAACTTGTCCGCGATGTGCATCACCAATATTTTAATGCGGGCTCGGATTTTGTAGAGACGAACACATTTTCGAGCAATCGTATTCGGATGGGGCATCTCAATTTTGACATCCGAGAACTCAATCTTCGAGGAGCACAACTTGCCCGAGAAGTTGCGGTGGGCGACCATTTCGTGCTTGGCGCGATGGGACCTTGCGGGAAGCACCTTGAACCAATCGGTACGGTTACGTCTGAGGAGGCATTTGCGGCCTTCGCCGAGCAAGCCGCTGCACTCGACGAAGGCGGGGTGGATGGCTTTTTTCTTGAGTCATTTATCGAGCTCGAAGAAATTTTGATCGCGATCAAAGCCGTGCGTTCGGTCTCAAAACTCCCGATCATGGTGAGCAAGGCGTTTATCGAGGATGGAGAAGCTCTTGCAGAGGGTCTTCCTGGTCGGATTGCCCAAGAAATGCAAGCGGACGGCGTGATCGCGGTTGGTGCGAACTGCATCGTCGGGCCTCAACGAATGCTCGACATCGTTCGTCAGCTCTGCGAAGCCAGCCCAGAATTTCCGATCATCGCATTCCCAACCCCTGGATTGCCGCAACTCGTAAAGGGGAAAGTCGTTTATGACGTTGCACCCGAGTATTTTGCCAAAGCCTCTATGCGGCTTGTTGAGGAGGGTGTCCGCGTGCTGGGTGGATGTTGCGGGACAACTCCAGACCACATTCAGAAAATGCGTGAGCTCCTGGACACCGGCAACTACAAAGCTAAACCGGCTCACCGTGCTGGAGCCGTCGCCGCCGAAAAGAAACCTCTCGCGGAAACAGAACCCACAGAGCTCGCGGAAAAACTTAAAACTGAGAAATTCCTGATCAGTGTTGAACTTGACATGCCCCGTGGCCTGAACGTCGAGAAGGTCATCAAAGCAGCTCGGCAACTCAAAATTCATGGTGCCGATGTGGTAGATATTTCCGACGGTGCACGTGCGCGGCTACGCATGAATCCGCTTTCGATTAGCTCGATCATTCAAGATCAAGTGGGCATCGAGGTGGTCATGCACTTCGCCTGTCGCGATCGGAATTTGCTTGCAGTTCAGGCTGATCTCTTGGGGGCTCATGCTCTGGGGGTAAGAAATATTCTCGCCGTGACTGGCGATCCTGCCAACATCGGTGACTACCCTAGCGCAACGAGTGTTTTCGATGTGGATGCGATCGGTCTCGTCCGAATTTTGAATCGCTTTAATGAAGGGATCGATTTGGCGGGTTATAGCGTTGGTAAGAAATGTGCATTTACAATCGCCGTCGCCTTTAACCCATTGGCGCAAGATATGGAGCTGGAAGTGGATCGTCTAAAGCGGAAGGTGGATGCTGGGGCGCATCTCGTCTACACACAGCCCCTCTTCGAGGAGCGCTACATTGACGAGACTTTGCGGCATCTGAGTGCCTCTGGCTTGCCGCTCTTTGCCGGCGTCCTTCCGGTGAAAAACTCGCGTCACGCGGAATTCATGCACAACGAAGTTCCAGGAGTTGAAATTCCAGAGTCGCTTCGCAAGAAAATGGCGGCGGCGACAAGCGACGAGGACGCCCTCAAGATTGGCATCGAATCCGCGCAAGAGCTCGCTTGCCTGGTGAAGCAGAAAGCTAGGGGGCTATATCTAATGCCGCCGTTCGGAAGCGCGGCAATCGCCGAGCAGGTGATGGATGCCGTCCTCTAAGGATCAGATATCCAGAAGAAAATTTTTAGGCATGGCGACGGCCGCCTCGCTCGTTGGCACCGGAATCTACCAGTGGAATGAGGTAGACCGGATCAAAGTCGAAAAGCGGGATTTGCACTTGCCGCGATGGAGCGCAGATGGATTCAGGGTCGCATTCTTAACCGACTTCCACGTGAATATGCGGCACGAACGGGATCGGGTTTTGCATGCTGTTGAAATCGCCGTCGAGTGGAAGCCCGATGTAATCTTGTGCGGTGGTGATTACCTCAACGCAGACTGGGATTCCGGCCATCGGCATGTGGACACGATTGCTTCGAGATTAGGTGATAGTGGAATACCAACATTTGCTGTCTTAGGGAATCACGATATTATTTTGGATGATGTTTTGGGAATGACCCAGCGATGCCGTGAGCGTGGGATGCATATTTTGCAAAACGAAACACGCGAAGTCGGCGGTGTCATCATCGCGGGGATTGATGATGGCGCATATCAGCGAGATCGCCATGACTTTTTGACTCCTAGGCAAGATAAAAATGTGCTCGCGATCTTCCATGAGCCTGATTTTGTGACCCGGGTCGATCCAAAAATGAGCCTCGTTCTGTCCGGTCATAGCCACGGTGGTCAGATTTGCTTACCCGGTGGTTATCATGTCCACACCCCTCACGGAGCCCGTAAGTACATTGAAGGATTCTATCCGGAAGCGAAGGTACCGCTCTATGTGAGCCGTGGAATTGGGACAACCGGCCCCCGGCTCCGAAGTTTCTGTCCTGCCGAAGTGAGTCTTTTGACTCTCAGAGACTCTACTGCATCCTAGTAAAATCACCTAAAATAGAATTGCCGTGAATCTTAAAACCCTTTTCTGGACAGCCGTTGGCGTTTCTGCCGGAGCTCTAACCTATGGAGCTTTGGTCGAATCCAATCGCCTGGTCGTTTTAGAGAAGGATTTGATTCTTGACGAGTGGCCAGAACGCCTCTCGGGGTATAAGATTGCGGTTCTTGGAGACTTTCACCTTCGTGATGTTTGGTCCATGGACGTCGCTAAGCGCGCAGTGGATGCGGCTCTTGACTCGAATCCAGATATGGTCGTGCTGGTTGGCGACTTTGTGGGTCGCTGGAAGCCAGATTCTGTCGCGATGATCGGCGAAATCCTTGAGCCGTTGTTGCTCATGCAGGGCAATGTCGTTGCGATTCCAGGCAATCACGAGTACATCGGTGGCGACGTTTCCGCCCTCGCGATCATTTGTAATGAGCTTAACATCAAGCTCCTTCGAAACGAGTCATGGGTGCATCATGGAATCCAATGGGTGGGAATTGACTCTGCGAATGCAGGGCAAGCCGATCCTATCCAGGCGATTGAGCATGTAGATTTTGACGAGCCTGTAATCGCCCTCTGGCACGAGCCAGACATGGTGGATTGGCTTCCAGAGGGTGTTGATTTGATGGTCAGCGGGCACTCCCACGGCGGACAATTCTTGATGCCTTGGGGTACGCCGTTCATGACTTCTGAAAACGGTCGTCGGTACCGGAAGGGTTACTATCCAGACGCGACAACGCCAATATTTGTGACAAGTGGAGTTGGGACCACTGGTCCTCCCTCACGATTATTCTGCCCACCGGAGGTTGCTGTACTCACGCTATGGTGATCGCACGGTACAATTTTGACTTGCTAGCCCCGGTAGCTCAGTGGATAGAGCAGCAGCCTTCTAAGCTGTTGGTCGGAGGTTCGAATCCTCTCCGGGGCGCCAGTCCTGTTTGGGGGCACAGGTGACCGAGCCTCGCGAGGAATCTGTAGACGACTTTGCTATCGCCCTTCGGCGTAATTGGAGGGTCGTTTTGGGAGCTGGGTTGCTTGGCTCTGGGCTGACTCTCGGCTACACATTCCTGATCCCGCCGGTCTACCGGGCGGAAAGCGTCTTGCTGATCCCTCCGAGCACATCGCCAGCATTACCAGGTGGTCCGACTCAGGTGAATATTTTGCGGGGGTTAGCGTTAAGCCGGCCGATGCTTGAAAATATCGCGAAGGATGTTCGGTCAACCCCGGAGAAAGTGGAAGATAAGCTGGACGTAAAAGCTGAGGGCGCAAAGAGTCAATTGGTTTTGGCTGCCCAGACCGCGACGAAAGAAGAGTCTCTCGACATCGTTTCTTCAATGTCAAAGTGGATCGAACCGATTTCAAGCTCTGCGTCTCTAACTCCCGCTGGTCGCCGGGCCGCTGAGCTTAAAGAGACGGTTGATAGTCGAAAGGAAGAACTCAAAGAAGCTGAAGCAAAGCTAGCGGATTTTTCCAGCAAAGCCGCAACTCAGACTAACCCTGAAGACCCTGCTGGGATCGTCGAATATCGCCAGCAACTCAGACAAATCGAACTCGCACAAGGCGGAGTCGAGATCAAACTCCGAGAAGCAAAGGGTCGTGCGAAAGCGGCTGGGCAAAATTCATCATTACCGAGTGACTTGTCCGGAACCGTCGGGGCTCGGGAAAAACTATTGGACGCGCAGATTGCTTTCGAGATCGCCAACCGAAAACTTGGTGAGGACAATCCTGAGCGTATCAAAGCAAAGGCGGCTCTCGATGCGGCGCAAGTGGCTTTCCAATCTGAGGTTCGAAGCCAGATCCTAAGTGCACAAGAGGGTTTATCGAGCGACATCGCGGCGATGGAGGCCGAACGGCTCATGCTGGGGATTCAAGCCGATTTCTGGCGGAATCTCACGCAAAAAGCCCCGGATGAAGCCATCAATCTCATGCGTCTCTCCTTTGAGGTCGAGAGCCTAGCCGGTGCCTTGAAGTTGCTCGAAAAGAAGTACAGCATGGCTTTGCAAGAGTCGGAAGTCGAAGGGATACGGTGGAGTTTTCTCCAACCGCCAACAGTTTGGCCCGACCCGATCAATAAGGACTTCGGTCTCAACGGAGCGCTCGGTCTTGGACTCGGGTTGTTCGTGGGGTCGCTGTTAGCAGTTAGGACTTCGAATCGTAAATAACCTTCTCAATCAGATCCATCCACTTTGCGTAGACCGAATCTGGGTGGAATGTTGATTCAAACAGAGACTTCGCAGGATTAACCATTTGGTTAAACTCATCGGTTTCGACGATGCACTTGATCTGATTAGAGAGGTCATTCGGCACGTCGTTCTTGTACGTCCAACCGCACCCATTTTCCCGGATCATGTCAACGATGGGACCTCTCTGTAAGGAAGTGAGGATTGGCAATCCGTGAGCTAGGTACTCGACCGGCTTATTTGTGATGCCCGTTTCGAAGTTAGCACGGGAACGATACGGAACGAGGCCCATATGCGATTTCTTAAGGAGGACATGGATTTTCGCAGAATCTAACCATCCGGTGAAATGAACATTGCCATACTGAGCAGCACGAATTTTGGATTCCTCAAGGGCGTCACCGCCGCCGGCGAAAACAAATTGCACTCGGGGTAAATCTGCTAATTCGCTCGCGGCTCTCCAGATCGGTTCTAGATCAATCGTTTGGCCAATCATCCCGGTGTACGCAATGATGACGGTATCGCTTGGGAAGTTAACCATTTGGTTAGCCAAGAATTGTTCGGCCTCCTGCTCTTCCATTGGACTTAACTCAGGAGGCGTATAGCTCATTGGAAAGTCTCGGTCGTTTTCAGTCTTTGCCCGACCACCATATGTTAAGCCCCAATTTACGACATCTGGACCGTTCGCGGTGATGGCACTGGCATGAGCAAATATCTTGCGAGCTTTTTTCTGCATCCCTCGGCAAAGTAGTTTGACGACGCTCTTGGAGATCAATGGCGCATTCTCCCAATAGAGGTCTGGATACTGATCGCGGATGTCCACAATAATGGGAACATTGTGATCATTTGCCCATGCTACAGCAACCTCGCACAGCTCAATCGTCGGGTAGCTCGCGATGATGAGATCAGGTTTTTCCTCGCCCTGGACGAGACTGAGCCATGACTGCGCAACGAAGCGGTGATCTCTGAGCCTTTCCATCGAGACATGGCGTTTGTAACCCAGTGCAGGGATCAACCTTATGGTGAAATTTTTAGCAACTTGGTGTTCGAACTTTCCCGAACCTCGGAATGATTTCAAATTGTGGGCGAAGGAGCTCGCCCACCAGGTAACTTCGCAGCCGGATTTGACCAAATGGTTAGCAAGCATCCCGGTTCGCCAGGGTCTGGCATTTGGATCATCGAGCGGGTTTGGCTCCCAGGTTTGCAGAAGCCAAATTTTCTTGCTTTCCATGTCACCTAGAGTACCGAATTCTGGGCTGGTTGCCAATAATAATACTTGTGTTTTACCCGTCCGCTAAGAGAGTTCTTGACATCGCATTTTCCCTCTTTGTGCTTGTCCTGACGATGCCAGTTTTGTTGATCGTCGCGATTTTGGTCAAGACCACCTCAAGAGGTCCCGTTTTCTACAAAGCAAGCCGGGTCGGAGAACTCAACCGCGATTTTAAGATGCTCAAGTTTCGGACGATGTTAGATGGTTCGGATCGAACTGGCCCGAGTATCACCGCGAGTGACGATGCGCGCATCACTCCATTAGGGCATTATTTGCGACTATCCAAGCTTGACGAGATCCCACAGTTTTGGAACGTGCTGATCGGGGATATGAGCGTCGTAGGTCCAAGACCCAATGTACGTCAGTTTGTGGATGCTTACACGGAGGAAGAACTTCAACTTCTTACGGTGCCGCAGGGGATTACAGATCTCGCGAGTCTGTGGTTCCGTGTTCAGGAGAAGCAATTGACGGGATCATCCGATCCAGAGGGTGACTACATACGGTTTGTTGCCCCGACAAAGGTCGCATTAGGCCTTTTTTATTCCGAGCAACGATCGTTCACCCTGGATATAAAAATTATTGCCGCAACATTTGGTGCGGTTTTTCTGAAGGTTGACCCTTCCTGGTGTTTTCCGGAAAAATCTCGCCAAATGGTTAGAGCCGAAAACAAGTCCACCGTTTCTCAAATTGCCGCTTGACCAATGTTCTTAAAAAAAGAGGCTGAACCTTGCGGGCCAGCCTCAATTTTTATGAACAACAGTAGAAAGGCTTATGCCTTTTGTGCGCGTCGTCGGATAAGAGCGGAAGCACCAAGACCGAGGGCGATCAAGGAAGCTGGCTCTGGAACAGGCTCACCGGAAACGGTGACCATGTCATAGCGAAGAGTTCCTGTAGTTGCCATATTCGCGGCGGTTCCTACGAAAGCGCCAGTGGTTGGGCTAACAACAGCAACGATTCGGAAACCGAAGTTTGCATTGTTCTCTACACCAGCGATTGAGGAAAGGTTAACGGTGTTGCCGTTTGTCCATGTGTCTCCAACAGTCCCGGAGAAGATTCCGTCGCCAGCTAGTCCGGCCGCAGAGTAGTTTGTTCCATCCAAAGTGTATTGGAACTGGATAAATCGGCTGGAGGTATTGCTCCGTCGGACGTCAAACTTAACTTCAATATTTCGGTAGCCCATTGCGCCTTGCGCTGTGGAAACGTTGAATTGCACTCCTCGCTTACCGGAATCAGCAGCGGTGATGGAATAAGTTGTCGTACCCCAACCAGAGTTGTCAACGGTCCCAGCCGGGTCGGAGGAACCGCCACTCGCGGAACCGCTTGCAAACGAACCAGTTGATCCAGCAAGTGCGGCAGAACCGAGTCCAATGCTAGGAGTCAAGGTGCCGGTTGCAGTGTTGCCATCCGGAGTTGCGGAGTTAAAGTTCCACTGAGTGAAGACTTGTGCGTTAGAAAACGCTGCGACGGCCAGAAGGCCAGCGATTGTGATTGATTTCATAATGATCTCCCTTCGAAAGCAGTCCAAAGCGACTACTTGATGAAGATTATTGCGCCGAAAGGTTAAGGTTTCGTTAAGAAAACGACGAGTGGGAACCTTTTTAAAAAACCTGTTAACTCAGGATCGGCGTTGCCAATCGGGATTGTCTTTGGTTGACCAAGCTGTTCGCGGTAGGTGCGATACCTTGGGAAGGAGACTGCATCCTAAGGCAGGCATGTATGAATTCAATTTCGTCCATAATCCGCTTCTTCTGAGCGTTATCTTTGGAAAGCTGATGCGCGCGGACGAGCGATTCGAGAGCTTCGGGCAACCTTGACAGACCTTGCAAGGCAGTCGCTCGAATGACTTCGTAGGCGGGTTCGTTTGGGTTGAGGCGGACGAGCTGTCGGACTAAACCCAAGACTTCATCATATCGCCCAAGAGCGAGGGTCGATTGAGAAAGGACTTCAAGGGCGCCAAGGTGTTGTGGTTCGATGCGGAGAACACGCTGAGCGGAGCGCCTGGCTTCTGCCCAATCTCCGGTCGCCAGAAGACGCGCACCCGACCAGCGGACATTTATGCGTGATTCTTGACGTTTGACCAATTTCAATTCCAACTAAATCTCCGACTACAGTATGAAGGACTCCCAATCACGCCAAAAAGGGTCATCCATCAAACTTTTCGTTAGCATATCGCGAATTCCCCTTTCAGTTGACCGTATTCATGCGAGAACTTACAAAGAACTAGTAATTTCTACTGGGTTTATTGGTTGTTGCGCCATTGGTTGGAAATTAGAAACCTTGGCGCGGACTGCGAATGGTGTTAATCTGCCGGTATCGGGTGCGTGGAAAGACATCATGCTTGCCGAAGCTGCCGCTTCATTTGCCCACTGCCTAGCCGCGAGCTCATCCAGATCCGGGACAAATACCACAATGTCTTCATCTCGGCGACAGACCACCCCTCCGTTTGGTAGCATTGATCGCAGCGATGCGGAAAACTTCTTGATGCAGTGGTCTAGAGCATGGTTTCCGAACTCGGTTTTGAGTTCTTCTTTTCGAAGTGGATCAAGGATGATCAAACTTCCCGACTTTGTGCTCAAGATTTCTTGAAGTTCTTGCGGTGTAACAAGCCCTCCACCCGACTTCATTGAACCGTCCAGGCGCGAGATTGCCTGACCCAGTTCCCGAGCGATCAACTGGAGGGATTGAAGGTCGCGGTCACTTAGTCCTCCCGCTCGGATAGAAGCCGCCGATAATGCTCCGTAGATCGTTTCGCCGACTCGGATGGGGACCAAGCCGTAGCTACCGATCCGGGACTTCATAAGAAAATCTTTGTTTACTCGGGGATCGTCGTGAGTGTCGGCGATCAAGAGATCTGGTGCACCTAGCTTGAGCCACCCTGGGATTCCCGGTCCTCGTGCAAAGCTCATCGCTTCGACGAGCCGCATCGGAGTACCCTCGCTCGCAACGGAGATAAGCTCCTCGCCATCCAGAACATAAGCCGCGATGGTGTCGGACGTGATTGAATCTTTGAGTTCGCGAATGACACGGGCGAGCAATGTCCCGGGAGTTTCTGAACCGAGGCTCACGCTGCTGACTTGGTAAAGCACTTCGAGTTCGCGCTCGCGAGCCTTCATGACTTGTACCTGCAACACATCCTGAACAAGCTGCCCCAACGTGTCGCCGAGGAATTCAATAGTTTCTCTAGCCCTGGCAAGGTCGTCCTCGTCGTCGCATTGAATCCAGATCATGCCGATCATCCTTTGCCTGGCACGCAGCACGACGGTCGTGGTGTGAGAGTCTTCTTTGGTGTCGCGCAAAGCTCTGGTGGCGCATTCACGCATGACAGATTCGCTTTGGTCTCGTCCAACAGAGATTCTCCGAGTCTGTACTTGGGCAGGTACGTCGCCCGAAAAGGCTTGAACGACCAGCGATCCGGCACTTGTCCCGCTTGAATAGAGGGTTAAACCTTTGGCTTGGCAAATTCCGCGCAAACGGCTTGCTAGATTCTGGAGAGGCTGTCCTGATTCTTGATGAACCGCCTCGGTCAGCTCGACGATCCAGTGATTCTTTTTTGACCGTGACTCAAGGTTTTGCGAATGCTCGCGGAGTTTTCGGTAGCTCTCCTTGAGTTGGTCGAATTCTTCGTTGTCTGTTTCGATGACAGCGGATCGGAAATTTTCTAAAGTGAGACCTTCGATTTGGAGCGACTCGGATTTTGGAGCAATGACTTTGGATTCAGCTGGGCGATCTGAAAAAATACACATGCAGAATCCGGCAATGGCTTGCAATATGAGGCTCTCCGTGATCGGGGATTGAGCGAGAAGGTTGTGCGCACTGAGGATCAAGGCACCGGCAAGTGGCGCGACGAAGGTTCCGCTTACGCCATGGTAGCGGACTGCGTAAGCAAGCGGTACGGCGGCAAAAATTCCCAAGGTGCCAGAGGTGCCGGTGGTGACCAACAGGGCGGCAATGGCTGCTGCGTCAAGAGCGCTGACGACCGAGCTTACAAGGGGGCTTCTCATGCCCCTGCGCTCAAGCAGATACAGAAAGCCGCTATATGCCGCGACGAATGCGCCTGCTTCCAAGTGTGACATCAGGTTTGGCTGGCGATAATACCAAAGCCCAAACATGCCGATGGCAAGTAGCGAAAAACGAATTGCAAGTTCAACCATGACGATCTACTTTAGGTTTTCGGCTGAAAAAACCTAATTTGCAGGGTAGATTTCAGGAAATTTTTGTGAGCGAACCCGATGACCACGAGCGTAGAACCAGCGATGACTGCCGAAGATATTGGAAAAGAGGAACTCACCGCCCACCTCAAGCGGCTAGGGTTCGCGAGCATTGTTAGCCTCTTCGGAGGGATCTTCGTGACGATTGATTCGCCGTTCAACCAGGGCTTCAGCACGTTGACGACGGGTTGGGCGATCATCAATTTAATCATTTGCATTGCAAGCGCGCTTGGAAGAAATAAGCCCATGCTGATCCAGAAGACGCGAGAATTCTTATGGCTCAATATGGGCCTCAATTGCGGTTACATCGGCGTGGGGACCGCGATGGCGATGCTGGGCGATCCCTGGGCCCACGGCGCCGGCTGGGCGGTCATTGTCCAGGGTGCGATCTTGTTCGTACTCGACGGTTACTTGATTCGGCGATTCCCTAAGCTTAGTTCTTAATCATCGCGCCAACGACTTCGGTCAGTCCGGCAATCGCCGCTGGGACTTGGTCAAGTTGTCGCCCACCTGCGGTTGCAAAGTCCGGGCGTCCGCCACCGCCACCGCCGGTCTGACTTGCAAGGTGCTTCACAATATTCCCGGCGTGGGCTCCCGCTGAAACTGCATCGCGGCCGATTTTGCAAATGAACGTGACCTTGCCCTCTCCTTTGGCGACGACCAGGGAAATGCGCTTGAGGTGATTTTCTGTCAGGCGGTCGGCGACCATCTGGGCTTCTTTGGGATCAAGATCAGTGACTTGCTGAATCACGAGCTCGATTTCGCCGAACATCTGACTCTGAACATCGCCCGAACCACCGGTAGATTGTGCGAGCTTTTCGCGCTTCTTCTTTTCTTCCTTGAGATGGTCAAGAGTTCGTTCGACAGCAGCAACGAGGTCGTGGGGATTGGATTTCAGCAGAGTAGAAGCCTGCCGAAGCGTGGCGATCTGATCGTTGACGTATGCAATAGCGGCCTCACCAGAAACCGCTTCTATGCGCCGAATTCCCGACGCGGCACTCGCCTCATGCTTGATCTTAAACAGCCCAATTTGACCAGTGTTTGGGACGTGGCAGCCACCGCAGAGTTCGATGCTCACGGGAGCTTCGTTGAAGTCGCGGATTTCGACAACGCGAACGGAGTTGCCGTACTTTTCACCGAAGAGCGCCATCGCTCCGCGTGCTTTAGCAACATCAATGGGGACGTCGATCAGGATGTTGACGCCATGCCCCGCAAGGGTGTTGCGATTAACGATTTCTTCTACCTGTTTGATCTCGTCTGGCGTCATCGCCTTACCATGGGTGAAGTCAAATCGAAGGTGCCCAGGTTCAACTAAAGATCCTGCTTGGGTGACGTGTTTACCCAGAACTTCTCGCAAGGCGGCGTGAAGAAGGTGGGTAACGGTGTGGTGCCGCATGATCGCCTTGCGGCGTTCCAGGTCAATCGTGCATGTCACATCCTTATCGAAAAGTTGCTGGTAGACGACCTCGTTGGCCAAGCTACTCGGCATTCCCTCGATGGGTTCAGGATGGGCGGTTTTGAGGATTTCGCAAGCGTGGACATAGACGCCCTCCTGCTTGATCATTTCATCCACCCGCAGAGTGAATCCCGGGCCTTCAATGAGTCCAGTGTCGCTGACTTGTCCACCCGATTCTGCGTAAAAAGGGGTGCGATCCAGCGCGATTGCGATGCGCCCAGTTGCAGCGCCATTTTCGTCGGCTTCGGCGAGGGCGGCGGTAATTCTGGCTTCGCATTTGAATTGCTCGTAGCCGACGAATTCGGTCGGTGTCGGACCATCTTGGGTGAGAAGCATCAGGAATCCACCTTCAACGCCCCCGTAAACGGAATCCATTGCCGATGCACCACGAGAAAGTTCTTGGGCTCGTTTCATCGCGACCTCGTAACCTTCGGAGTCAACCGTGATCTCAGCCTCATCGCAAAGTTCTTGGGTGACCTCGAGCGGGAAACCGAAGGTGTCGTAGAGCTTGAACGCTGCTTCGCCATCAAGGGTGTTTTCGTTCTTTGCCTTCAGATTTTCAATCCAGTTATTAAGGAGATCCGAGCCCGCGGCAATAGTACGACGGAAAAGAGCTTCTTCATTCTCCAGGGTCCGAATGATGACTTCGCGGCGCTCGTTGAGCTCCGGATAGGCATCGCCCATGGTGCTTGCGACCCCTTCGTACACCAGATGGAAGAACGGGTCGGTGAAATCGAGTGCCCGGACGCCTTGAAGGACGGCCCGTCGAATCAGTCGACGCAAGACATATCCACGGCCGGAGTTGCCGGGCAGAATGCCATCGGCAATGCAAAAACATGCGGTCCGGATGTGATCACTGATGATCCGAATCGCTCGATCCTTGTCGCTATCTTCGCCGTATTTGATCTCCGTTCCGGCGACTTCTTCGATGGTGCGAATAATGGTTTGGAATGCGTCGGTGTCGTAGACTGAGCTGAGACCTGAAAGGACCGCAGAAGTGCGTTCAAGTCCCATCCCGGTGTCAATCGAGCGAAATGGAAGCTCGGGCATGCCGGTTTTTTCATAACCCAAGTTTGGTCGCTCGGCATCTTTAAGCTGGCCTTGCCACTCATATTGGATGAAGACATCGTTCCAAATTTCCAGCCACTTGCCAGCCTTGTCATCTCGGGTGTAATCCTCGACCGTGTATGGACCTGATGGAACGGGTTCGGTGTTGCTGGTCCAATAGAACATTTCCGAGTTTGGACCGCAAGGACCGGGAGGACCTTTGCTGAATGCTCCGGCTGGCCAGTAGTTTGTGTCCTCTCCGAGTCTGAAGATGCGTTCGTCTGGATTGATTCCGGCTTTTTTCAAGTGCTCAGACCACATGCCGAACGCTTCATCGTCTTCGCTGTATACCGTGAAAGCCAGGCGATTTGGATCTAGTCCAAGCCACTCTTTTGATGTCAAAAACTCCCACGAGTAGGCGATTGCATCGGCCTTGAAGTAGTCCCCGAAGCTGAAATTCCCGAGCATTTCAAAGAATGTGAGGTGTGAACTGTCGCCAACTTCTTCAATGTCGCCGGTTCGGACGCACTTCTGAGCCGTTGTGAGGCGCGATTTTGGTGGTTCGGCGACGCCCCGGAAGTAAGGCTTGAATTGAATCATTCCGGCCCCGTTGAAGAGCAATGATTCGTCCAAGCGACCCGTGACATCGTACGGAATCAACGAGCCGCTTGGGTATGCAAGATGACCTTTTGATTCAAAGAATTGGATATATTTTCGACGAAGCTCGCGGGTAGTCATGGTGGATTAAGGCTAAAGGGTACCCCGATGCACAAAAATCCTTCGGCAACGTGGCTTATTCCAGAATGAGTTCGCGGGGATTGACAACTTGTGGAGTGATTTCGAGCGCACTTTGCAATCTGTCGGCAGCTTGGTTTGCCACTTCATCCGAACGCGCAAAGACCCGTAAGATGACATCCCCAGCTTTGACTTCTTGACCCACGATGGCGCACGTTTCGATACCAACTTGGGGATCAACTTCGTCTTCCTTCGTGCGCCGCCCGGCTCCAATATCTACCGCCGCTTCGCCAACGAGTCCAGCATCAATCCTCTTTACCCAGCCGTCGGAGGGGGATTTCACTTCCGAAGTAGAGAGGGGAGTCATCAAGGACCGGAGCTCGCTTGGCTTAACCGTGGCCCCTTGAGCGGCGAACCATTGATCCAATTTTAACTGGGCAGAACCATCATCCCGGCAAAGTTCGGCTCGGACTCGGGCTTCAGTTGGCGTAGCACAAACTCCTGCTTCGACGAGCATGGACGCACAGAGTGTGAAGCAGAGCTCCGTAAACCTGGCCTCGCCGTTCCCATGGATCGTATCCACAGCCTCAATCACTTCAAGCAGATTTCCGGCGTAGCGGCCCAGGGGCTGATCCATATCGGTAATCTCAACCCCGACTTTGACGCCCAAGATTTCGCCGACTCCCTTCATTCGGCGTGCGAGTTCCCTGGCATCTGCCAGGGTCTCCATGAATGCCCCTGATCCGCACTTGAGGTCGATCGAGATCACTTCTGCTCCGCCAGCGATTTTCTTGCTGAGGACACTGGCGCAGATGAGCGGAATGCTTGGAACCGTTCCGGTCACATCGCGCAGGGCGTAGAGAGTGCCGTCAGCCGGAGTTAGGGAATAGCTTTGTCCGGTCAGGGCAAGCCCGATCTCTAGCGCTTGGGCCTTGAGTTGATCCGGGGTAAGGCTTGTTTGAAAGCCCGGGATGCTTGCGAGCTTGTCAATCGTTCCGCCGGTTTTGCCTAGCCCGCGACCACTCATTTTGACGACCGTCAATCCGCAAGCCGCCAGCATGGGGAGAAGGGTAATCGTGGTTTTATCACCAACCCCGCCAGTGCTGTGCTTATCCACCCAAGGTTTGGGCAATCCGGTGAGGTCAAGGGTATCGCCGCTCTTCGCCATTGCTTCGGTGAGCCAAGCGGTTTCTTCTAAATCCAAACCACGCCAAACGACGGCCATGAGCCATGCCGCAAGTTGTTCGGGTTTCATGCCGTGGTTGATTCCCGTCGCGGAATCAACCACAAACTGGATTTCTCCACGGGTGTGCTTTAAACCATCCCGCTTATGCTCGATCACTCGAACGGGGTTCAATTTACCGTTCTCCTGGAAGGACGATACCCTTGAGAATCACCCGTTGAGCGGCGAGAAACACGAGGAGCGTCGGGATTGCGGCAACTGTGAGGGCCGCCATCATCACAGCTTTCGGAGCGGAATTCTGAAGCTGGTAGATGAACACCATCAAAGTCCACATCTTGCGATCTTGCGTGACGAGGAATGCATACATGAACGCTCCATACGAGCCCATAAACGCCAGTAGGGCCAGGTATCCCAAAACAGGTCGCGATAATGGAAAAGCGATTTTCATCATCATCGTGGATTCCTTCGCACCGTCTATCTGCCCGGATTCGAACAGTTCCTGAGGAAGGGAGTCAAAAAATCCCTTGAGGAGGAAGATCATGTAACCGCTCGCCATTCCGGGAAGGACGAGGGCCCAAAAGGTATTGAGGAGCCCCAGATCTTTCAGCATGAGGAAGCTGGGGATCATGGCGACCTCGGCCGGGAATGCCATGGTTGCAAGAAGAAAGATCAGGATTTTCCCAGTAGATTTGATCGGATATCGGCTGATCGCGTAAGCCGCGATTGGGTTGACGATAAGCTGGGCGAGGATCGTCAGTCCGCATAAGAAAAACGTATTCCAAAGAGCGCGACCGTTGAGCGCGATGTAGTCAATGATATAGCGATAGTTTCGGCTGGCAAATTCCCCGCGTATGGCGTCTTTGTTCGCAGTAACAAATGCAGCGTCGAAGGCCTTTGTTGGCGGCCGCATAGCGGCAAACTTTGCTACCCAAACGTCCTCGAAGGACTTTTCTTGGTATCGAACCGGAACCTTCGTCTTCACAAACTCTGGATATTCGGGGGCAGAAGGGTTGATCTTGAGCTCCTCGAATTTGGTCGCGCTTCCTTTGAGTTCTACTGAGAGGTTGCCGAACTGGTTCTGGTTTTTACCTCGCAGAAATTCTTGCCAAATCCGGGTACGAGTCATCGGGACCCTGTATTCAGCTGGTAACGCTTTCTTAAAATCTAGCCAGTCCACCCACTTTTGACCCTTGACCGGAAGCCAGCCGACTCGATCGAGTTGCTCGATGGGAGGCTGGATGGTCTGGAAAGCGACATTTTCGTCTATGTATGCTTTGTTGACAGCCTCAATCGTGCCGTACTTTTCGCGTAACCATGACTGATAGCGAATAGAAAGCTTGCTCGTGACTTGGGTCGGTGCAGTACGGAATCCTGCGGTCCAGTACTCCACCGGAAGCTCTATCAAGAACGCTTCGTAGTCTGCAAGTGATACAGATGGTCCTTGACCCTCGAGGGCGTGAACCGACTGAATTAGAGATTCGTTTCCGCTGAACTTATCGGTTGTGAATTTGACCAGCAGTTTCTCGTCTTGCTGGATGAAATCGGGGATGATCTTATTGTCGTTTTGATCCGTGATTCCAGTGAGACCGGTTCCAGCCATGAGTAGGAACGGATACAGTGTGGTTACCGCACCGAGCGACAGCACCAGATACAGTACCGACATCGCAAACCGAGCGCGAAACCGCTTCCGACCAACACGACCGATTAAGGGCATGATGCTAGTTTAACTGAAATCAGATTTTGGTGCGAGGGATGTGCTGGGACCCCGGCAGAAGAAAACAGGGATCTCTCCGGAGGAGAGATCCCTGTCTTGTTGTCGATCAGGAAAGGAGAATTACTTCTTCTCGTCGCCAGTGGTTGGGCTTGCAGAAGAAGTTTGCCCAGTAACCTTGGTTGCCTTCTTCTTCTCTTCTTCGCTTGCAGTCTCCAATCGCTCCATCGCGGCTTTCCAAGGTCCTTGAAGTTCGCGGAAGGTGATCGTAATGTCAGCATCCTTCAGCTTGTCGAGCAATCGCTTGTCAAGGTCGCTGCCTTGAAGTCCGCGTTGCACAGCAATTTGTCGCTTGAGCCACTTCCGCTCGGTTGCGTTAACTTCAACCTTTTTCGCAGCGGTTTTTTTGACGACGTAGAACTTCGCCCAGCCGTCTGTTAATCGTTGCCAGCCAGTTTCCTTGCCCTCGGCAGTGGCATCAAAAAGTCTTTGTAACTCGGGCGGAAGTCTATCCACGACCGTTTGAGGGAAGCTACCACCATTTTCTTGAGCGTTTGGAGCGTCACTGTACTTCGTAGCAACGGTTGCAAAGCTTCCACCCGCATTGAGAGCGCGGTCTACGTCTCGTTGCTTGACTTCTTCCTTAACAAAAATCCAGAGAGCTTCAATCTGCTTTGGCTCGGTGAACTGAACAGGATTTTCCTTGATGAACTTGGTGACATCTTCGTCCGTAACCTTGATGTCTTTGGTCAGCAACTTTTCACGGGCGAGGTCAACCTTGAGGGATGCTTCGATTTGATCCTTGGTCAAACCACGGTCAAGCAAATTCTTAATAAATTGCGGATCTCGTTCGCGTTGGAAAACAACTTCTTGATTGACTTCTGTGGCCGTTGGTTCTAACCTCATGTCCTTCGAAAGCTGAAGGATGGTTCGTTGTCGAACGAGGTCTTGCAATGCTTGGAAGGCAAGGGTATCAGCCACACGCACTGTTGCAATTTGCCCATTTTCAAGAACGACTTGGACTTCTGGCTTGACTTCCAGGTAGTCGTAGAATTCTTGCATCGTAATGGGTTCGTTATTCACGACGGCGAGGTTCTCACCACCGCTTTTGCACCCGGTCAGAGCAAGCGCCGCAACGCTCACTACACCAATCCAACTTAATCGTAATAGAGGCTTCATAGTCTTCAACTTCGCAACTGAATGTTGCTAGAGTACCAGGAGATCACGTTGGATCAACCGAACTCTTTAACACATCAGGGCGTAAAAAAGTGCCGATGAAAAGTATATCGGCACATTTGAATTAGATTTTTAGGCAACATTGACAGAGCTCTGGTCGCGCATGTAATTCCGCATCCGACCCATTGCCTGAGTGTGGAGTTGATAGACGCGAGATTCACTGACTCCGAGTACCTTGCCAATTTCTTTGAATGTGAGTCCTTCGAAGTAGTAGAGGGAGACCACCATGCGTTCGCGCTCTGGCAACTTATCAATTCCAGAGGCGAGCAGGCGCCGGATTTCCCGACCTTCGACCTCACCGGATGGGGATGCGGATTCATCAACCAGCATTTCGACGAAGTGTGTATGGTCGTCGGAATCCCCGCCACCGACGATGTCGTCAAGCGAATAAACATTTGTCCGACCCATGCGGACTTTGAGCTCACTGACTTCCATCTCGCTCATATTCAGATTTTCTGAGAGCTCACGATCGCTTGGAGGGCGACCAAATTGGGTTTCAAGGGCAAGCTGCGCTTTGTCTAAGGCCCGTAGTTTTTCGCGGATGGATCGAGGCACCCAGTCCTCGTCGCGAAGCATTTCCAAAATTGCGCCTCGAATCAGTGCAATCGCATAGGTTTCAAATTTAACATCTCGGGTCGGGTCGAACTGATCGACGCTCTTGATCAATCCAATGACACCGGAGCCAACGAGATCTTCGCGCTCCATTCCTCCCGGAATACTGGTGACGAGTCGCCCCGCTGTGATCTTCACGAGATAGCTGTAATGGCTGATGAGATCAATGCGCGCTTGAGGTTCGCTGTAGACCTTGTAGTCAATCCACGTGCGTTGGAGCTGTTCGGGTGATAGTGGCATGGGTTCTTAACCTTTTGTGTAGACGGTTATGCGGCTTCGTTAGATTCCGCAGGTTCGTCTTTCGCATCATTTGGCTGTTCCTCTTCGGGTTCATCTTCCTTCGGAGGTGCAGCTGTAAAGAGTAGATTCCATATTGACCCAGCAAAAGCACCAATAACGTACGCAGTTCCTCCGCGGATCAAACATTGGGCTGGATCTACGCTTTGCAATAGGCTCGCGCCTAATGCAGCTATGGCCATCATGCCGCCAACTAACTTTGGTAACTCTCCTGCCAAACGACGATCTTCCCCCTTAGTCTTTTTTCGGATCATCCCCCGCAATCTTTAGGGCAAACCTACATCTTTTTGTTAAGTTTTTTCCTGCAAAACCTCAAGGGGATGATTAGGGATCAAATCTCAGCGGGGGTAAACCTATCCAACCTGCTGCGTCGGAGATCGAGCTGAACCTACGGAGATCGCTCGGAAGATTGTCAATAATTTCTTCGCCGTAAGGTTTTGTGACAAGTCGGGCATCGAGTAAAGCAATGATTCCTAGGTCTTCGGCCTTGCGGATGAGCCTTCCGGCTCCTTGGCGCACCATCATCTTTGCGTTTGGAAGTGTGTGCTCGCGAAACGGATCGAGTCCTTGGCTTTGCATGTGGGCCATACGAACGATTGCCGGCGGATCAAATGGAACTTCAAACGGCACACGCACCAGCGCAACGCAACTCAGTGTTTCGCCCGGTGCATCAAAGCCAGTCCAGAATGACCGCAGGGCGAAAAGGCTTGCTGAAATGTTCTTCTTGAAAAGCTCCCCGACGGTGCTGGTTCCTGATTTAGGTTGAATATAGAGGGGAAGTTCTTCGGGTAAATGCATTCGCTCATAGACGGCTTCCATCTCCTTTCGCGAGTGGAAAAGAGCTAGCGTCCTGCCGTCACACGTGTTGATGATTTCCATCAACTCTCGTGCAAGTGCAGAAAAGTATTCTTCTTCGCGCCCCTCTCGGCGTGCTAAGGTCGGATCAGGAATTCGCCCTTTTGCAGGAATATAGAGCGCGGCTTGGGAGGAGTAATCGAACGGTGAAGGCAGAATCTCTTCGAAGTCGGGCTTACATCCAAGTGTTCGCCTGAAAAAGTCAAAGCTTCCGTCTATGGCGACAGTCGCAGAAATGCACGCATAGGCTCGTTTGTCCCAAATGAGTTCTCGAAGTGGCTCATCAATTCCGACTGTATCCAGCCGCAGATTGAGATCTTGATAGCCTTTACTTACATGGCTCACACTTACTCCAGGCGGCGACATTAGATGTTGCGATCCTAAGCCATATTCTCGGATATAGGTGAGGTAGTTCCGGGCGATTTCTCCTACGATGCGGGGAGTCTCCCATTCGGCGAGAAGCATTGGGGTGATGGTTGCGAGTTTTTCGCATGCGGTTCCGACCATCGTAGCGATAACATCCGATTTTTCAGGAGGGGTCGACAGCTGCTTGATTCCTGGGTGACCCTGAATATCGGTAGGGGCGCACGCGAGGATGCCTTTTTGCGAAACCTCATTGCCATAGTCCACCAGCTTGCCCTGGGCGGCCTCGAGTTGCTCGCGGAAGTCTTCGACGATTTGCTTCCAACGGAATTCGTCGCCATGCTTCGTCGCGATCGGCATGATTTCTTTTTCTAACCGTGTTGAAACACCGATCATCGCGCTGATTTTATTGACGTTGATTTCAAATTCGAGGCCGCTTGCGGCGGCGGATTGGAAGTCGTGGGCTTCGTCTAGGATTAGAAAGTCGTACGATCCAAGCAAGCCTTTGGACTCTTCGTTGACATTCGACATGAGCGCATCCTGGATCACTACGCTGTGATTGGTGATAATGAGATTCGCACTTTCGGCCTTGCGACGTGCCGAATAATAAAAGCACTCGTCGTACATCGGGCATCCGCGCCCGGGGCAAACTGAGGGGACGGCGCTGGCACTCCAAAGTTGGTTCAGTTCACGGGGAGCCTTCCGGATGATTGCTCTAAATTCGGACTCAATCCCCAGTTTTGCCTCCGCACGGAAGCGATCCACGTCGCGTGGAATCACGTCGTCCATCGCGATGAGGCAAGCATAGCGTTGACGACCGATCAGGAACCGGACTTTCAGCGGGATCATTTCGCCCGTCTCGGGATCAATGACATCGCCATCATCGTTCATTGTGAAACCAAACAGGCTGAGTGCGAGGGGGAGATCTTTGCGCCAATATTGCTCGGCAAGGACGTTGGTGTATGTCGCAATGACGGTTTTCTTTCCGCTTGCAAGGCCGTGGGCGATCGCTGGAATCAGGCTGGCTAGGCTCTTCCCTAGACCGGTCGGGGCCTCAATGATCCCAGATTTTTGACCCTCGATGAGGTCACCGAGGAAGTAAGCGAGCTGCTGCTGGTCGCTACGAAGAACGAACCCAGACATCTCCTGGAGGCGCGCAAAAGCGGCTCCGATCAATGCCTCTGGGGTTCGCGTCTCCATGGACTAGATGGTGGCATATCCATCGGTAAGGTCAGCAGCTAGGTACAAAAAAGTCGCCCTCGTTTCCGAGGGCGACAATCTTCAAGCCGAGGGAATCAGACGCCCTTGTCAGCGATGAACTTGACGATGTCGGCGATTCGGCAGGAATAGCCCCATTCGTTGTCGTACCAAGCGACGACCTTGATGAAGTTGCCCATGCTGATCGTATCAACCGAGCTGAATATCGAGCTGTACTGGTTACCAACGAGGTCACTACTGACGAGTTCTTCGTCGCTGTACTGAAGAATTCCCTTCATGGCGCCATCGGCATATTCCTTCATTGCGGCGTTGATTTCGGCAACACTAGCATCCTTGGAGAGGATCGCAGTAAAGTCCACGACGCTCACTGTTCGGGTTGGAATTCGGAATGCCATTCCAGTGAACTTTCCGGCAAGCTCTGGAATCACAAGACCGACTGCCTTCGCGGCACCAGTGCTGGATGGGACGATGTTTTCCGCAGCAGCGCGAGCATCACGCAGATCCTTCTTAGCTGTATCAACAACAGATTGGCTGTTTGTATAAGCATGGACGGTCGTAAGGAGACCCTTTTCGATCCCGAACTTTTCGTGCAGGACCTTGGCAACTGGGGCGAGACCGTTGGTTGTACAGCTTGCGTTCGAGATGATATTGTGCTTGCTCGGATCATACATTCCGTCGTTGACGCCTAGGACGATTGTGACGTCTTCGTTCTTCGCCGGAGCGGAAATAATGACCTTCTTCGCGCCACCAGCAAGGTGAGCCTTGGCGAGATTTGCATCGGTGAATCGACCGGTGGCTTCGATCACAATGTCGCAACCCATGCTTCCCCAAGGGATTTGCGCTGGGTCAGTTTGGGCGAAGACTTGAATGCGGTCTCCGTTGACTGTAATTGAGTCATCGTCGTGGGTTACGGTGCCTTGGAATGGACCGTAGGTCGTGTCGTACTTAAAGAGGTGTGCGTTCGTCTTCGTGTCGGTCAAGTCATTGATCGCGACGACGTCAAATTGACCTTTGTACTTCGCAAGGAGCGTGCGTAAAGAAAGGCGACCAATGCGCCCGAAACCGTTAATACCAACTTTCACTGCCATGCCCACAGTTTACCTGTTGAGGATGCTAGGCTCGGCGCTGGGCTGGTGGAGGAATTTGCGTACCAGCCTGTTTGGAAAAAATTGCCAAGAAACCAAGCCAAATGGCTGGGTCTGAGGAATATTGAAGACGATTCCTTCCGACTCGGAGTACCTTAGCCTACTTGCCGCTGCTCTAATCTCATCGGGATGCCTCAAGGACAGGACTAAATATGGCAAATGTAACCGAATCTGCAAACCCAATGGGTACCCAAACAAAGACCCTCACGAACCTTCGATTGATGAGCAACCTGTGCTTCGTGCTCGGATTTGGCTCAATCATCGTCTCCATTGCCGTTTGGGCAATCGCAAAAGAGCCCAACCTGGCGCACGGTGAAAGATTTGGCATCTTCATCGGGCTATGGGCGCCGACGTTCTTCATCTTGAGCGATAGGCTTGACCGGTATGCTGGAAAAGGTGTCTAGAGAGCCAGGATGTACTGGTGATCAAAAGTCTTGATCACCAGCAAGGATCAGGCAACAGATTACTCCTTAACTCCGAGTGCCTTACCGTACGCTTTTGCTACATCCTCTTCAGCAAATTGGTAGTCCCCAATTTCAACAAATTTTCTTAGGGCTGAGCGAGAGATATCTAGCCTTCTCTTGTTGAAGTGAGAAACGGCGCTAAACAGTATCGCAGGGTTGCTGGGCGCGAACTTCAAACAGAATAACATATCATCATCCGACCGTTCTGAAATTCCGTTTACTTTTCTTTCGAAGAGATGTCTGAACCATCGGTAGGGAACGAAATTTGACTTTTCTCGAACAAATTGCTCAGTGATCTGCAGGGCCATCTTGTCAGAGCCGAGGCGGCTATTTTTCCAATGCAATAGTTCCAAATACATCAACTTTCCAGTAATGGTTTTTGGTTTCCATGGATTGGTCATCGTCATTTCTTGGAGTGAACGATATAAATTTTCAAGAGGTTTCGTTTTCGAATCATCCATTACCATTCCAATATTTGCGTAAAGGATGACTTCACGGAAGTAAACAAAGCTCAGCCAGTACGTCTGGTTATTTGGGTTTCGCCATTTATTCCAAATTCTCAAAATTTTCTCTGGAGACTTAGACTTTATCAAGATGTCGGAGAACAGTCTTCCCGAAATTTCCCCTTCCTTTTGGACCAGCTTTTTCGCAACACTCAGCAGTTCTTGCTCGGTGACTTTTGGTTTTACAATTACCTTGAGACATTCTTCATGGAGTGGCGTAAATGAAGGATCATCCGTCAACTTATGAAGAGTGCTTAAAGTTGAGTAACCAGGACGCGACTCGATATCGTAGCCAAATGCAGGTCCAGAATTTATTCCGGCACTGAGTAAAACAATTGTCAGTTTAAGCTGTCTTTTCATCGCATGATCACTTGTCCGGAATTGACCCAGGCGAGTCCAAATTGCTTGCTCTTGACGGTTCTCGCATAGAAGTCTTTAGCGTAACCGTCAGCCTTATAATGGGCGTAGTCCACGAACCCAAGTTTTGTTACGGAAACGTAGGCCAACGTGTAAAGCTCGTAGGGCCAATTTGGGGTTGAAAAATAATCTAACGGATTTTGGATCATTCCGTTAGGTCCGTTCCATGTAAAACTCGTCCCTGGTAGAGTCCACTGGCCAAGGGGTTCCCCCCTAAAGACTTGACTAGTCTGACCAAAAAAATTGCTGGTGATGGTTCCATTGGACAGAACAGGGATTCCAACGTCTCCGAAGCCTTCGCCGAGATCGGTTCTCTGGTTAACAGTTCTAACGGGGGGAAAAGTTGAGGACATGCCAGCCTCTCGGCGAAAAGTTTGATCGCCAGCTCTGGTGATTGCAAGTGCCTTTTGTGTAAAAGAAGCGCCAGAATCGAACCCAACACTTGTTCCTCCATAGTAATGCGGGTGGTTAGGAACGTAACCCACCGTCGAACTGGCTGATCCAGTAACTGAAGTTGAAGCCACCCCACCATCTACCGATAAGCTTCGATAGGCGTACCCGCTTTCAATATTTCCACTCTCCTGATCGCTCGTAAAAGAAAGATTTCCAAGCCCACAAGAGAGGGAAGAACTCGGATGGCCAAAAGCCCTTGATGTAACATGAATCAGAACGGTGTTCGGGCCGGGTCCCAAGCCTCTCCACGTAATCGTGTGCCTGTAAGTCCCTGTAACTGAAGCTGTTACAGTTTGTTCTCGGTACAAACCACTGACTGCCGAGCCCCAACCAATAGGACTGTCCCCAGAAAAAGTTTCCGACGTAAGGTCGTGACGCTCGGCCCCAAACTCATCAATCCAGTATGATTCACCAGTCCCAGTACCTTGGGCCTCTCGAGTAACTACCCAGTTGTTCGGATTGTACGGATCTGCGTCGACCCCGCCCGACTGCGCTACTGCGTTGACGGTGCTTGAGATCAATAGGACAAAGGCTGACAGCTTCGTGCTTTTCATAAGCGCACCATATCATACTTTTTAAGCGCATGGGTGACTATTAACCAAAGTTTAACAAAGAAACAAGGTTGCGGACCATCTGACTGATCTTTTCGCCTCTCGCACCTGGGCTACCAGAAAACCTTTGCCTAGGCAAAGATCACGGGAAATCAGGCCCTAACCGCAAAAGTACTGGGGGTTTTCAAATTCCTTTCCGATCATGTATAATAAGCCCTCCAGAGGTATTACCATTTGATTAATGTTGTTGTTCAACCAAGTGAATCGATTGACTCCGCTTTGAAGCGATTCAATCAGAAAGTCCAGCAAAGTGGAGTGCTGCGTGATCTTAAGGAGCATGCACACTACGAAAAGCCGAGCGAAAAGCGACGCCGCGCCAAGCGACGACGAAAGGCATACTAAGCACCTTGCCGGAAGCGGCGGGATCTTTTTTGGGGATTCCCCAAAAATTATTAAGATCCAACGCCGCCCCCGACGATGAAAGACGGCTCCAGTCACCCTATTTTCCAAGTCAACGCGATCCGGTCGAAGATTTTACGCTTCGCTGGAGAGTCGCTTTGGGTCATTGCGTGTGCGCTTGCACTAGCCGGAGCCCTCATTCTACATCGCTCCTGGCCGATCCAATGGATCGGTGCAGGAGCGATGTTCATTTTAAGCCTTAGTGCGATTGTGCTCACGCGGTTCCACGTGCGTCATTCGCCGCTCGGCGGGATTTCCGTGGTGATTGCCGAGCGCATTTTGTGGGTTGGTGCCTTAGCAGCGATCCTCGGTGTTCAGGTGATCAATCAATCCATGGGCCCACGCGACCTTGTGGGTGCAGGATTCTTGATTACGGCCCCACTGCTCGCGAGCGCAATGTTACTTTCGGCATTGATCGGGCCAGCGATTTCCGTTTTTACTCTGACCGTTGTCTGCTTCCTCCTCGGAATCAGTGGTTCGGTGCCGATTGAAACCTTAGTTGCCTCTTGGCTTTCCGGCGCGATTGGGTCGCACTCGGTGAACCCGCTCAAACAGCGCTCTGATCTTTTGCGATCCATGACGATTGTTGCCCTTGCTCAGGCGGTGATTGCTACAGCGACAACTGCAATGACAATGAGCACGGTGCGTCCGGTTGTGGAATCGGCGGCCTGGGCGGCTCTTGCGGCGGTCATTGGGACGAGCATTTTCTGGCTTGGCGTGGCACTATTGGAGCGTCTTTTTGGTCTCGTTTCGGACTGGAGCTTGCTTGAACTTTGCTCTCCCGAGCATCCGTTGCTACGGGAACTGACATTGAAGGCTCCCGGGACCTATGCCCATAGCGTCATGGTCGGGAATCTCGCCGAGAACGCAGCACGGGAAGTTGGCGCAAATGCGGTTCTTTGCCGAGCGCTTGCCTACTTCCATGATGTTGGGAAGCTGGTTCGACCTTCTTACTTCATCGAAAACCAGCGCGGATTTAATCCTCACGATCAAATCCCGCCTCAGCTGAGTGCAAGGATTCTGATTGAGCACGTCAAGGATGGAGTTGAACTCGCTCGAAAGCACCGCTTGCCGCGAGTCATCCAGGATGGGATTTCTCAGCACCACGGTACGAGCCTGATCGCATACTTCTGGAACCGTGCTCATGAAGCGGAATCCACTGCCCCGATCACCGAAGATTCGTTCCGCTATGATGGTCCAAAGCCACAGAGTAAAGAACTCGCAATCCTCCACTTGAGTGACTCCATCGAGGCCCTGAGCCGGTCGCTGAATTCCAGTTCGACAGAAGAGATTGAAATTGCCGTTCGCCGGGTCATCGAAGAGCGTCGTGCCGACGGTCAGCTTGATGAGTGCGATTTAACCTTTGCCGATCTCCGGAAGATCGAGCAATCATTCTTGCGTTCTCTTGGGGCATTGCGCCACGAGCGAATCGCCTATCCAGAGGAAATGACCCATGCCACCGAGAAGCCATCGCATTACGATCTTGAACAACTCCGGGCGGCGTATCCGGACGAGCACCCTCCGCATGGCGCTTAAAACTCTTTTCTCGGAATATGACGCCCGGTTCGGCGAAGTCTCAGTCCTGCTGACGACGGACGAGGAAATTCGTGACCTCAATCAGCAATGGCGTGGAATAGATACCGCCACCGACGTGCTGTCTTGGCCTGCCCCAGAATTGCCTGGCATGGGGCTGGGTGATATTGCGATCTCGGTTCCAACCGCCCAGAAGCAGGCGGATACCCGTCAAGCACCGCTTGACGAAGAAGTGACATTGCTGGCGGTTCATGGTGGTCTGCACTTGCTGGGGTACGACGATGAAACCCACGAAGATCAGGCGGACATGATCGCGCGAATGCAAAGGATTGCAGTACAAATCGGGTTGCCTATGGACGAGACTTGGCAGTCGCTACCGCACGAAGGGGAGTCCTCTTAATGGCAGAGCGTCGCGACGCATTGGCTCCGTTTCGGGTTGCGATGTCGGGTGTGGTTCACACTTTTCGGACTCAGCGGCACATGCGGGTCCACCTCTATGTGACTCTCGTGGTCATCATTGGGGCACTATTGCTCCAACTCCGAACCCGAGAAGTCTTAGTTCTTCTGTTCATGATCAACTTTGTCCTTGTTGCAGAAATGTTTAATTCTGCAATTGAAGCAACGGTTGACCTTGTCTCACCCAATTATCACCCGTTAGCAAAGTACGCAAAGGATATTGCGGCCGGGGCTGTACTTGTCACCACGATTATGGCGGTGATGGTAGGGGTTCTCATTGCGATCGGAGATGATGCTTGGGAACGGATAAGGGTTGCGCTGACCGCCGATCAGCCGGGCACCCCGATGCTTTGGAGGGTTGTGCTTGGGAGCTTCCTACTCTTTATCCTCGTGATCATTGGGAAGGGTCTGGGCAAGCGCGGGACGGTTTTGCGCGGTGGGCTTGTTTCGGGACACGCTGCCTTTGGGTTTTTCTTTGCTGGAGCGGTGATGTTTATGACCGACCAGCCGCTCGTCACGGCATTTGCAATGTTGCTCGCAGGAATCATCGCACAAAGTCGGTGGGAAGCAAAAATCCACTCCCTCGGTGAACTTGTTTTAGGGGCAACGGTTGGGCTCGTTTTGTCTCTTTTGATCTTCGGCATAATGCCTCGCTAACCTATGAAAACGGAACCTCCTCAACGTACGCCGCGGACGCGGCTTTCACGATCTCTCCTCTCCGGAATCCTGTTTGGATTATGCGGATTAGCCTTTGCAGCACCCGGAACCACCACAAGTCTTTCAACGGAAATCCCTGGTTATCTACTTCCGACTTTTCTGTTCATTCTGTTGGTCATCCTGCTCAATGGCCTCTTTGTCGCCTCAGATGTCAGTCTAAATTTGCTCCGTGGAAATCACGTCAAGACGCTCACGAATGGTCAGGCGATTAAGATTCAAGCTCTGATGGAGCAAAAGGATCGCTACATCGCGACCTGTACTCTCGGAAGCCAAACGATGCGGGCTTGGATGATCCTGCTTTGCTTCATTCCGGCTCCATATCTGGCGCATCAATACTCGCTCCTCACGGGAACGCCAGATTCATGGTGGATGATCTTTACGATTGGAGTGTTGTTGACTTTGCCTGTCGCAGGGCTCAATGTGATCTTTGGCGAGCTGGTTTCTCGGACCTATGCCATCCGGTATCCGGTGGTGGTTGCGACCAAATTGTGCGGATTGATACGATTTTCTGCGATCCTGATGGGCTTTCCCGGTCGGATTCTAACGACGATCGCGAGTTTGTTCACCAAAAAGTTTGGGGCGGCTGCGAGCTTCGTGAATCCAAATCAAGCTGAAGACGAGATCAAGAATATCGTGGAGACAGCGGGTGAGTCCGGCGAGATCGATGAGGTCGAAAAGGAACTGCTTCACTCCGTCTTTGAGTTTACCGACACGGTTGCGCGCGAAGTCATGACGCCCCGGATTGATTTGGACTCCGCACCCATCTCAATTACGCAAGAAGCTTTGCTCGATTTGATCGTCGAAACAGGTCACTCACGAATCCCGATCTACGAGGAAACCGACGACCAAATCATCGGAATCATTCACGCAAAGGACTTACTCTCCGCAATGAGGCACAAGGGTGCAGTGAATCTACGACCGCTCTTGCGTCCGGCGCTCAGCGTTCCGGAAAATAAGGGACTTCAAGACCTACTGCGCGAGATGAAGCTGCACCGAACCCAAATCGCGATTGTCCGTGATGAGCTAGGTGGAACAGCGGGCGTGGTGACGATTGAGGATATCGTTGAGGAACTTGTCGGGGACATTATTGATGAATATGACGAAGAAGAATCGGAAATCCAGCACGTTGAAAATGGCTGGATCATCGAGGGGCGAACGAATATATATGACCTCAACGATGAAATCGGAAGCTCTTTCTTTAGTGAGGAATTTGATACCGTAGGTGGATATGTATTCGGATTAATGGGCCGGCAACCTGAGGTTGGAGAGTACATCGTCCACATGGGCTACAAGTTCAGTATCGTCGAGACCGATAGCCGCCGGATCGTGAAGATCCACATTGAGAAGCAGGAATCAATGCAGGATCAGCTTGAGGGACTGTTAAACTAGACTCTCTCTATACTTAGTCACTTGACCAAGGAGCCTTCTGGGGGCGAAAACGAGTGCGCTCCGACTCGGTAGATAGATGTTCGTGCTTTGGGGCCAATTCCCTTTCGGTTCCATAAGCCAAGGGAAGTTAGCCATCGGCGACACCCTAGCGTGACCCCTGAATTGCTCCTCGTCAGTGCTGAGCATCAATATGTAGTCCTCGGCCTCCGGTAAGGGAAGTCGAAACTCCTCAAACGATCGCGTTGCGTTGTAGTTGAAAACAAACACGAGAGGACCTCTTCGATAGGCAATGTAACGATCAGCCTCGTGCAACGCGAGCTGGTCGATGGCAGGTTCCAGCATGATCCCAAAGTGGATGTCCAGGGATTGCATCGCGATGTCAAACTGATCTAGCCCCTGGTATCTGAGAAACCCGTTATCCGCGAGCGACCATTGCCTCCGGGCGAAATCGTGGGAATATCCATTTGCCTTATTTGGGAAGTCAATCCATTCAGGATGACCAAACTCATTTCCCATGAAATTGAGGTAGCCCTCGCCACCGCAACTGAAGGTCATGAGCCTAATCATTTTGTGCAAAGCAATTCCGCGATCAACGATGAGGTTTCCGGAGAGATTATCCATTCCGGTGTACATCTCCTTATCCATCAGCCAGAATGCAAGAGTTTTGTCCCCAACAAGGGCTTCGTCGTGGCTTTCTACATAGCCAATATGCTTTTCGTCCCTTCTGCGGTTAAGCAGAGCAGCGAAGATATCATCAAGTACCCAGGCTTCATCGCGCTTTTTGGAGATGTTGGAGAACCAAGTTGACTGAATACCCATCGCTAAGCGGTAGTCAAAACCCAACCCCATTTCACTTACTGGACGAGCTAATCCCGGCATTCCGGTGACCTCTTCGGCGATGGTCACAGCTTCAGGATAGGTGGCATGAGCGACTTCATTTGCCAGTTTGAGGTACAGAAGGCTGTCTTCATCTACGGTGCTGTCAAAGTAAGGATCGTAGGTATCGTACTTCGTGTCGCTAAATCCGTGATGGTGGTAAAGCATGCTCGTAATGCCATCAAATCTGAACCCATCAAAGTTAAATTCTTCTAGCCAAAAGCGTACGTTACTGAGTAGAAATCGTCGTACTTCGTACTTCGTGTAGTCAAACAGTGAAGAATCCCAGACCGGATGTAGGCCCCTTGCACCAGAATGAAAATACTGATGATCGCTGCCATCAAAACCAGTTAGTCCCTCATGTGTATTTTTCACGCTGTGACTATGGACGATATCTAAAAAGACTTTGAGACCCAAGCCATGGGCTTCGTCAATCAGTTGCTTAAGGTCTTCAGGAGTGCCACAACGCGATGAAACCGCGAAGAAACTACTGACGTGGTAACCAAAAGAACCATAGTACGGATGCTCTTGAACGGCCATCAGTTGAATCGCGTTGTAGCCATGGTTAGCGATTCTGGGTAAGAGATTTTCTCGGAATTCATTGTAGCTGCCGACCTTACTTTCTTCGGTCGCCATTCCGACATGGGCTTCATAGATTCTTAAACCTTGGTTGTCGGGTTGTCTCGGTCTATTGTGGAGAAATTTGTACGGTTCTGGATTCCAAAACTGCCCAACAAATGAGTGGTCCACCTCTTGGACCGCTCTTCGGATATATGCAGGGATGCGATCTTGACCGTCCACATGGACTTTCACCTTGCTGCCATGTGTGAGGCGATCTTGATATTCCGAATCAGGCAAGAACATACTCCAAACCCCAAATTCGTCCTTCGCCATTGGATTCGCGCCACGATCCCATTGATTGAAGTCGCCAATAAGCGAGAGGTATGTAGCGGCAGGTGCCCACTCCCGGTACCAGAATCCGCCATCCCCTCGATTGAATCCAAAATAGTGATGACCCTGACTAATAGGACCTAGGATGCCGCCATGTTGATCAATCTCATATTGATTTACGCCATAGTGATGCTCACGCCGCTCCAAAACCGAACGATACGGTTCCAGCCAAGGATCGCGGTCAATGATGTTCATGAGGTGAGCCCTTATCGAATCCGTTCTTTGAGTAACTTTGCTGTTTTCAGCTTGCCTTCTAGGAAGTTCACCTGAAACTCTGTGTTAAACAGCAATACTTTGTTTCCATTTGCATCCAATAATTGCCGGACATCGTTTGCAATATAGATGTTGCCGAGTTCATTATCCTTGTCTTCCACCCAACGAATGAGCCTTTGCGAGAGTGGCATCATCTCCGTTCGGACGCCATATTCGCCTTCCATCCGGAACTTGACGACATCAAACTGGAGCATCCCGACCGCGCCTAAAACGTAGTGCTTAGCTTCGGATCGGGGATCGTGAAACAGGTCAATGAGACCCTCAGCGGCAAGTTGTTCCACACCCTTATCAAAGTGTTTGAATCGGGATGGATCGGCATTGCTCATCGCCGCAAAGATTTCGGGACTAAATGCAGGTACTTCGTCGTAAGCTACCTTCGGGCTGGTCCCCAAAGTATCCCCCAGAAGTAGATAACCGGGGTTTGGAATTCCGATGATGTCTCCTGGAAAAGCTGACTCAATCGTTTCGCGTTCACTCGCAAAAACGCGCTGAGGTCGGGACAGCCGGAGGGTCTTGCCACTTTGAACGTGGGTAACCTCCATATCCTTTTCGAACTCGCCAGAGACAATCCTCAAGAACGCAATCCGGTCCCGGTGTTCGGGATTCATGTTGGCTTGAATTTTGAAAACGAATGCCGAGAATTCATTTTCGACCGGCACGAGAGTGCCATCGCGACCGGCTCGGGATTCGGGCGGAGGTGCGAATTCTAAAAATGAGTTCAAGAACGGCTCCACCCCGAAGTTTGTGATCGCTGATCCAAAGTACATCGGTGACTGCTTTCCGCTCTTCACTAGCGCAAAATCAAGTTGATCGTGAGCAAAGTCGAGGAGTTCGATGTCCTCTAATAGCTGAGCATAGAGGGCAGGACTAAGTAAATCCTGCACCATCGGATCATCGATATGGATGGAGTCTGTGGTTACCTTGGCTGCGCCACGTGCGGTCCGTTGGAAGAGGTGAACGATCTTTGATGCCCGGTCATAGACCCCACGAAACTCGATCCCCTCGCCAATCGGCCAGTTCATCGGGACGCAAGTCATCCCGAGAGCGGCGTCAATGTTTTCCATCACGCTCAGCGGCCCTAGTCCGTCGTGGTCAAGCTTATTGACGAAGGTAAAAATTGGAATTCCGCGTCGGCTACAGACTTCGAAGAGCTTTCGCGTTTGCGCCTCAACGCCTTTGGCATAGTCCACGATCATGACGGCGCTATCGGCGGCGGTCAATGTGCGGTAGGTATCGGCACTAAAGTCATTGTGACCAGGTGTGTCGAGCAGGTTGAGAATATAGTCCTGGTAGGGAAATTGGAGAACCGTTGAAGTGACAGAAATTCCCCGTTGCTTTTCGAGCTCCATCCAGTCCGAGGTCGCTTTCTTTTGATTGGTGCGCGCTTTGACAGATCCAGCACTCTGAATCGCACCGCTATACAGAAGTAACTTTTCAGTGAGAGTGGTTTTTCCAGCGTCCGGGTGCGAAATGATCGCGAAGGTTCGGCGACGATTCGTTTCAGTGCCAATTTTGGACGCAGTTGCGGGAGCTTCACTCATGGTAGGAACCTGAACAGTCTATCATATTTCAGTTCCAAACCCGGCTTTTTCAGGCTAAGTGAGCTTACTTGGGGGCACCTGGCGGAGTTTTTGCTCCACCGGGAGGACCTTCGTAATCTCCTGGCAAAGTCTTTTGACCTTCCTTCGAATTTGAGGAGGAGCAACCCACGATCCCGATTAAGGCGATGGAGATTAATCCAAGGACGAACAGTTTTTTCTTCATGTTGATTCTCATGGTCTTAGAATCCGGTCAGGACACTGCCGTAATCGTCTGGGCAAGTGGTGTCTGCGCTCGCTTCTGGTTTTGTCATTGCGCGGACAAAGAATGCATTATAGAGGTCACTCGATGCCGCTCCACGGTCTCCACGTTTCACAAGCTTAGAGTAACGAGCCGAGCCATCGGAGAACGCAAAGTTTGCTCCGCCATTGTAGCCAGGATTTGGATTGCGATCACCACCCCAGAAATCATAGCCCCAACCAGATGCTCGGGTACTTATATTCCAGTGCATATTAGCCCTGCCGTTGGAGATTTGGCAGGAATTCCAGTTGTACCAATTTTGGCTCGGACCCATGAGCGCGGTATTCGACACGTCCGGGATCGAAGTCGAAGTAACAGCTCCTCCGCCTTCGGTCTTAACGATGTAGGTGCTGTAGGTGTATCCGACCCTGTAAATTCCTTTCGAAGTTGTATCGGTCATCGAAGTCGCGCCCGGAAGCCAATACGATGTGTCGCGATATATCCCAACCGTGTTCGAGGGGTCGCACATGATGGACTTATTTTTGACGTAAGGTTGTAACCGGTCTGCCCAATGCGGCTCGGAGTTTCCCTGAAATGCCGGAATAAAGGGATAGGTTTCATCGTTATCTCCGACGTACATCATTGTTGAGAGTCCGAGTTGCTTCAACTGATTGAGATCGTTGGTCTTCTTCGCAGCTTGCCGAGCCTGGGCGAAGACTGGGAATAGAATCGCCGCCAGAATCGCAATAATGGCGATGACCACAAGGAGTTCGATGAGAGTAAAGGCGCGTTTCTTCATTGAGCCGTTCCGATCCTTCGCTTTGGCGCGAAGTTACCCTCAGGTTAGCACAGCTTTCTTATATCCATACTTTGCAAGGAAGGTGTTTGGGCTCATTTTCCTAGGCGTGAGCATCAAAAGTGCTATCCTTCATGAGACGGTATGTGGATTGTTTACATCATTGAGAGCGAAAAGACGGGCTATTTTTACATCGGATACACGCGCGATGTGAACCGGATGGTGCGGGAACATAACGCAGGAAAAACAAAGATGACCCGCGACAAGGGACCCTGGAAGGTTGTAAACATTCAGAAATTCGCGACCGAGCAAGAGGCATTGGCTCGCGAAAAACAGATGAAGGCTTGGAAGGCGCACGAGACGGTCAAGCGATATGTGGACTACATGGCGGCGAATCCTCCAAAGGACAACGATGTTCAGGGTAAGCCAGAGTGAATTTCTGGGAGCGTATTCGGGAAATTTTTTTGTTCCGTGTACTCAGCATTCCAGCACGCAAACGGCAGAACGATCGGATGAAGTTTCGAGACAGTCTCACTGGACTAGATAAGAACTACTACTCTGCGCTGGACGATCTGCTCTATGACGAATGGGACCCATTGGGAGTAAACGATTCTGCTCCAAGAGATGAGTATTCCAGTTACGCATACCCACTTTATCATCTCTCGCGCACTGGATGTTCTGAAGTAGAGATCGTTGGTTATCTCAATCAAGTGAGTTTAAAGTGGTTTGGACAAGAGCCAAACTTAGATTTAAACTCGCGTGTAGCAAAAAGAGTATTGGAAATTTGGAAAGACCACTTCGAGAAATCTACCGAATCTTGGTGGACCTTTTAAAAATTTTTGGAGAAAAATCCCCGCCGCACAGCATGCGGCGAGGAAAAAGTTCTCGGTGATAGACTTATGCTTTCTTGCGACGTAACAGCAGAGCAACGCCTGCGGATAGAGCAAGCATCGAAGCTGGTTCTGGAACGACTTCAACAGTGTCCCCGCTGATTCTCCACGAGTGAGTATCTCCATTGTAGAGTCCTCCGAAGATGCCATTGCTACCAAGATACTGACCGTTCATATTCGTTGAGGCCCTGCTCCACTTAGAGTGAAGATCTGTTCTGGTCCCGCCGTTCGCTCCGATCGTTTGATTAAACCAGTCACCTTCAAAGCTGTCGAACTGAAGGAAGTTATCGGAGTTAGAGTAATTACCATCTTTCGCGAACGCTGAAACCCACCAAGTAGTCGTGACCATATCCCTACTTCCCATGTTCGTCAAGGTCGCCGACAACGTGGACGAATCCCCTGGACCAATCACACCGTTGCTCATACTCCCAGAAGCCATCGCGGTGATTGAGTTGACAACTTCTAGAGTGAAGTCAAATGTCGCTACAACATCCGTTGCAGTGCTTGTTTCTCCTCCGATAACCTGCACATCGAAGTCATAGATTCCAGTGGCGACGGAGCCATCTACGACCCCGTTCCGTCGCGCAAGGCCATCGAAGAAGTAACTTGCTTCTCCCGTCATCGCGGTGCCAAATGCATACGTACCTTGCGAAAATCCTATACCGACGTTGTCTACGCCATAATCTAAATCGGTAAATAAGTTCAGACCCGCGTCGTAGTTGGAACCGGGCAAGATATTGATCCCATTGAGGTAGAAGGCATTGTCCGAAGCAGCTCGATCAAATCGAAGTCCAAATTTTGACTCGGTACCATCCATCCCGGTACTATCAAGGACTCCAGAACGGGTATCTCCATTCAGCAAGTTCCAGGAGTATGCACTTGCTCCAGTAGAAAGAGCTGCAAGAAGAGCCAGCCCAAAAGACAATTTTAAATTTCGGTTCATCATTTTCACCTACCCTGCCATTCTAAAACAATCACCGCTAATCCACCGCTAATCCTGCGTGGGTTCAGTAAAAATACTGGGATGTTATGACATTACCCTTGATTCGACAGACTTGGCCACCATCCCCGCCGGCTCAGCCAAATCTGCGAGACGAGGCGAGTGATTTTCCGTACAAGACCTCGTTTTTTCGCAACAATCTTTAAAGCTTCCGCAGACTTTTCGAGATACTTCACGAGAATCCTGTTGAACCTGACAAGAAAATCCGATACCCGTGCCAGGAATCCCCAAAATCTTGCAAGAATATTGAAACTTTTTGCAAAAATTTTTGAATCTCTTGCACGCAGGTGGGAAACGCTGGCGCGGAACTTCAGTCCCTTGGCGAGAAACTCACTAGCACTTTAGGCTCAGGACACCCCTTGGACCGGGGTGCATGCGCTCCAATGATGCGAGGAATGGTGAGCACTAGTTATTGCGCGCTTTGGAGGTGTTTTCGGTCAAGAAAGAGGGCAATATCTCATTTTGCACAGCGATTTCGACTAGACGAAGCGTCCCAGCCGCGAGGCATGATTGAAAGCGCTGTCAAACTAAGAAAACTGTGCACTAGGCCTTTCGAGATCCTGTCAAGGCCTAGTGAGAATTATCTTTGTGCGTAGACGTTGACGGCAAGCCGCGCAATGCGGTGAGTTCCGCTGACGGTGTTCATCGGCTTGACTCCTGCGTTGGTCGCGTTAACCAATAGATCCCAATTGCCTGCAGGCAGGTTGATTGTGCCAATATCCATGTCACCGTGCATGACCACAAGGAAGGTTTTGTACTTGTCCTTCGCTACGGTTCCGTCGATGGTGAAAGCGATGGAATTGGGCGTCGTTGAGAGCGAACCTGGCAGGAATTTGACCGCTTTGCGTACATCTTCGGCGGTGCTCAGCCGGAAGGATGGAAACGTCTTGCGGATCGCGATCAGACCCTTGTAGTACTCATTGGTTTCGCGGAAATCGTAGCCGCGCTGCCAATCATAGCCATTGACTTTGTCGCCAGCGTCATAGGAGTTTCCGTTGCCGCCTTTGGTTCTGCCGAGGTTCACACCGCCCTCTAGGAATGGAATTCCTTGGCTAAGCAGCACCGCCGCACCGGCGAAGTTTGCGGCGTTACTACGGAGCATGGCGCTTCTTGATGGAATGGACTTCTCCACCCGATCCCAGAAGGTGAGATTATCGTGAGCGGAAACGTAGTTGACGGTTTCTTGGGGAGAATCAGTAAATCCGTCCTGCTGACCAAGGGTGTCTATCCATCCGGTGATTGCCTTTTCGAGAGCATTCCGGTCAGCGGGGCCACCCATCGCGAAGCCTGGGGCGGAGCCATCCAGTTCTCCACGGAAAGCACCTCGGAATCGGTCATTAAACACGGCGACGCCCGATCCGCGCTGCATTCCTTTGCCGAACCGATTTGGTCCGCCGCCAGTCCAAGGTTCGCCGTAAAGGATCACGTCTGGCCTCTTTGCGCGCATTGCTTTTGCCCAATCGCGCACGCTCTCGGGCTGATGCATCCCGATGAGATCAAAACGGAATCCGTCAATTTTATACTCTTCCATCCAGTACAGCAGGCTGTCGCGGACATATTTGCCCACCATCGGGCGTTCATCGTGGAGCGCATTTCCGACGCCGGATTCATTCAAGACATCACCCTTATCGTTGGTGCGGAGGTAGTAGTATGGCGCAACCTGCCAGAAGGCGGAATCCTTGCCATCGGGTGGCCAGGTGTGGTTGTACACGACATCCAAAACCACGCGGAGACCGGCGTTGTGCATGGATTGCACCATGCCTTTGAACTCACGAATCACGCCAACGGGATCATCGGGGGTGGTGGAATAGGATTCTTCGGGGACGTTGAACAGGTTCGTCGCGTAGCCCCAAGTGTAATCGCCCTCGTGGCTGAGGAGGAAGTTTTGTACGGGGAGAAGATGGATGTCGGTGACGCCGAGATCAACCAAATAGTCGAGTCCAGTCTTGAACTTGGTGCCGGGCAAGGTGGTTCCGCGCTGGCCCATTCCGGCGTACTTTCCTAGAAATTCGGGCTTGACGCCGCTGTTTGGATTCACGGTGAAGTCGCGGACGTGGAGTTCGTACAGGATCGCGTCGGTTTGGGACTTGTGGCGGAGCTTTGGCTGGCTTGGCCAGTTCTTTGGGTCGGTTCGGTCGAGGTCCACGATCATTGAGCGTGTGGAATCTCGGTTGGCGGAGAAGCAATTGATGTCGGTGGTGAGTCGAGTTTCGCCGTAGGATTCGAATTCGTAATTGTAAAACGTGCCGTGGAGATCACCGTTGACACTCACTGACCAAACGCCGTTGCCCGCTTTTGTCATCGCGAGTTCTTTGGATTTCGCGCCTTTTGCGGTTGGGTAGAGAATGACCTTCGCGCTGGAGGAGACCGGGGACCAGACTTTGAATGTGGTGCTGAATTTGGTGTAGATCGAACCTAATTGACCATCGTAGCGATACTCGGGAGCGGAGAGGACTTCACGAGCAAACACGCGCCGCTGGGTTCCGCTATCGGTGACGAACATGGCGTCGTCGACTTGATCGGTCGTGATGGATTGACTGAGGGTAAGGATCGCGACAGGGAAAGTCGTGGGGACTTTGCGATCTGGTTCTGGCGCGGTTTTTGGCGCAGTGATTTCGCTTGGATTTTCTAGGGAATTTTTGATTGTCTTCGCGTTGAAATCCACGATGAATTTGACAATCGTGCCATCAACTGGGATCACAATCGTCATGTTCGATCCCGCGGCCGCGAATCCCGCGCCATAGTTTTCCGCCCACGATCCATTGCGCGTGATCTTGTACTCAAATCTGCCCTTCGGGAGCTTGACAATAAGCTCATGGATCCCGGGCGAGACCTCCTTCATTTGGGTGACTTCGCCATCTGGGTCCCATTCTTTTGCCCCGAGCGCGGATTGCAAGGTGCCAGCGAGGATGATGCGGCCTGCGGTTCTTGGGAGCATGCGCTCGCGCTCTGGCTCACCACCGGCTTTGATGTTCGAAATCTTGATATCCTTACCGGCGACGGAGAAGGCGAATTTGCCTTGCATCTCCGCTTCGGTCATTGGCTTCTTGAGCCAGACCCGGACCTGGTTTGGAGCATCCAGGAATGCTGGGTCAACGACGGAGGATGCCACCGATGGGCTTGGGGTGCACCCAACCAGGACGAGCGTGAATCCGAGGGACAAGGGCAAAAAAGTGGCGGGGCAAAGGTGCTTCATTGCGATACAACGTTACCCCAGAATACGTATTCTTACTGTAGTTTTGTGCGATTTTTGCTAACGCAGAACATGTTTTGATTGGCTGCTTTGCCGGAGAACTTCTCGTTCGCCACTCTGGCGAACTGCTGGTAGGGGTAACTGGTTTTCCGGCTGAAAATAGGAATTGAAAACTCAATTGCCTCGGGGTATACTCTGCTTTCCTGTGGGGGATTAGCTCAGCTGGGAGAGCGCTTGCATGGCATGCAAGAGGTCAGCGGTTCGATCCCGCTATCCTCCACCAAAATTTTTCAAACGAACCGGATGTGGTTCGTTTTTTTTGTTAACGGACTTGCGCGAGTACCGAATCTTCCTGATCCGTATGCGCTAAAGCGGGCGAAATTGTCCTTAAAGCAGCTAGGAATTCGTCGACCGATTCCGTGCGCTTAACCACGTCAAAGCCCTCGAAGTCCCCGAATCGCTCCGCAATTCGCACCCATTGCTTCATCCTCATAAGCATCCGGTTTTTGGTTCCTTGACCGAAGTGGACGGTGTAGTGCATGAGGGTGCGAAGCAGGGAATCCCAATCGTGGTCGGGCAGGGTTGTGCCGTAATAAATCCCTAGTTCTTTAGCGATTTGCACTGGAAGTAACGGATTTGCGATCGCTCCGCGACCGATCATGAAGTGGTTACAGCCCGTTTCCTCTTGGCATTGGTGAAAGTCGTCAATGTTCCAAATGTCGCCATTCGCAACCACCGGGACGCTCGCGTTGCGGCGCACCTCGCCGATGTGGGGCCATGAAACCGGGGGGTTGTAGCCCTGCATCTTGGTACGCGCATGGACCGTGATCCAATCTGCACCGGCTTTTTGTGCCATCTCCGCGTTCTTGTAGATCGCATCGGTGCTGTCCCAACCGAGTCGGAGCTTTGCAGATACCGGGATGTCTGCCGGAACTGCGTCCCGTACGGCCTTGGTAACTTCAAAAATACGATCCGGGAACTGAAGTAACGCTGCACCACCATCGTTGCGATTGACGATTGGAGCCGGGCATCCAAAGTTGATATCAATCGCTTTTGCCCCCGTTTCGCAAGCGGTGACCGCAGATTGAGCCATGCGATCTGGATCGCCGCCCAGGATTTGGACATAAACCATGAGTCCGCTTGGAGTCAGAGAATCGGTCAGGAGTTCTGGAACTTCGCGCTCAAAGACGTGCTCCGGGATCGGTTGCCCAGCGACCCGCTGATACTCCGAAACCGCAAAACTGAACGCGCTCCATTCCCCTTGCAATGCCCGCATTGGGGCATCGGTAATCCCTTCCATCGGGGCGAGAACCAGTGCGTTTTGGTCTTGACGAATCATCGTTGAAGGTTAAGGGTAGCATTTTCGGTGCTCTTGACTCAATCTTACCGGTACTGGCTTATAATAGATCCATGCGATTTGGGTTGATTTCCGGGTTTGTCTTTGCGATGCTCGGGGTCGCAAACGCCGAAGTGGAAGCCCATCACATTCGGCATTTTCGCACCTATGAGTCCAAAGCGATCGGCTTCAATCGACTCGTTCTGCGCGGCATTGACCTTGTCCAGGGTCGGAACTTTAATGGTGGCGGATACTTTATCGGGGTCAAAGCCGATCCTCCCGAGTCGCCGATCTGCTATACGTTGGAGCTGGGCGGGAACCCGTTGCTTAATCCCCCGCGCGGGACAAGCTATTGCTCCGGAGCTAGCTATGCGGCATTCATTGAGGCGATGGGGCTCTAATTGCACCTGAAGCCCCGCCCGATCATGTCGGAACAGATTGAGGCATTGCGTATGCAAGAGCCCGACGGTGGTCGACGAGAGGACCGGGTCAAGGCTTGGGGCTGGTGGAATGCCGATGGATTCGGATCGCACTACGCCCTGGTTCAGCTCATGAAAGCGGGTGTCCGAGTAAAACCCGAACACGCGATGCCGGGAGACTTTATGAACATCTCCTGGAAAGGTGGTCCTGGACACTCTGTAGTCTTTTTGGAATGGCGTAAGAACACCGAAGGCGTCAACGGTGTGGTGTATTGGTCCAGCCAAAAGGGGACCGATGGGCTTGGGGATCAGTGGGTTCCTTTGTTCCGGATTGATCAGGTTTGCATCGTACGATGCACCGAACCGGAAAATGTTCTGAATTTCGACCCCCTTGGGATCGTGGAGAGAAAAGTTGATGGAGACATGCTCGGAGAGTGATCTCCGAGCCTATAGTATTCCTTACCAGCCTCGCGTTGCGAGGAGTTCGTTCGGGCTGAGGCTGTCGCAATTGATGCCAACCATCGGTTCGCCCAAGTTCTTGCTGATCTCGGCAAGCTTCTTAGCGTCTTTGTAGAACAGCACGCTTTGGACGATTGCGCTGGCTCGCTTGACTGGGTCGCCGGATTTGAAGATCCCGGAGCCAACAAATACGGTTTGAGCGCCTAGCTGCATCATCAGAGCGGCGTCGGCTGGAGTTGCAATCCCTCCGGCACTAAAGTTTGGCACTGGAAGATTTCCGATCTCGCGGACTTGTCGCAACAGGTCCAAAGAACATTGATGATCCTTGGAAAGGACAAATAGTTCATCTTCTCGGGCGTTTTGAACGATGCGGATTTCTTGGAAGATTGTGCGCATATGGCGAACGGCTTCGACTACATCGCCGGTACCAGCTTCGCCCTTGGTGCGGATCATTGCTGCCCCTTCGGCGCAACGTCGAAGTGCTTCACCAAGGTTCCGCGCACCGCAAACAAACGGCACAGTAAAGGCGTGCTTATCCACGTGGTTTGCATGGTCCGCTGGGGTCAAGACTTCGCTTTCATCAATGAAGTCAACTTCAAGAGCTTCAAGAATTTGAGCCTCGACGAAGTGACCGATGCGGCACTTTGCCATCACCGGGATCGAGACGCATTGCTTGATCTCAAGGATCATTTCTGGGTCGCTCATGCGGGCGACGCCACCATCGCGGCGGATGTCGGCTGGTACGCGTTC